>NZ_CANLMB010000001.1:0-600000 GCF_947492365.1 uncultured Erythrobacter sp. | reverse complement strand
GCGTTCGGAGCGCACGAACAGCGCCTCGCCAGCATTATCTGGCGTGACATGGGCGAAGGCCTGTTCGGGCGGCTCGACCCGCCAGTGAAGATCACTTGTGGGAGCAACGAACCAGTTGGCGCGGCCAAAGATCGGGCCTGCTTCGAGCCTGTCCATGAAGTGATCGACGCCGTCCGCCAGCTGCTCGCTATAGCCGTGAATATGCGCGTGCATCTGCGCGACCCGCTGCCCCATCCGGTCATTGTGATCCCAGCCGGTAGGAAAAGCGACCGCCGCGCCGACGAGCCGGTGATAGCCGGTATCGCCGTCGCGGGTGAGCAGGCACATATCCTCCCAATGCGCCTGCGCGCACTCGGCAAGCCCGCCTTGAAGGCCAAGCATTTGCGCAAGCTCCGCGCCCGGCTCTTCGGCTTCGGGAAAGATGGTGATGCGCGTCGGATCGGCGGCAAAGGCTGCCTTGCGGGTGGCGATGTCGGGATTGGGCTGGAGCCAATCGGCTTCGGGGATCGGCTTGAGGCCCATCCGCAGCTTGCCGCCTCCACGCGCGTCGGGGAGGAGGGTTTGGACGGAAAAGCCGAGGGTCATTTTCGGTCGTTATACCAGCGAAAGAACCAAATCATCCCAACCCCGAGACCCAAGAAGAAAATGACTGTTCCCGGAAACAAGAGAACATTCGTAACCGGCCGATCGATGCAATCAGGACAGGAGCCCAGTGCAGATGCAACCACCCCAAAGATCGTCGCCAAAACCCCGACCATAGCGACCAGCGAACAGCCGAGTTTCTGGCCAAAAGTCAGCCCCCTGCTGTCTCGAAAGCTCACTCCGCAGCCTCCTCAAGCCCCTCACCAAGTGGCGGCATATTGTGCCCCAGCAGTGTCAGGATATCCGCTGCGCATTCGATCACGTTGGAGCCGGGGCCGTAAATTCCCTGCACCCCTGCTTCGCGCAGGAAATCATAGTCTTGCGGGGGGATCACGCCGCCTGCTGTGACTTTGATGTCGCCCCGTCCGGCCTCTTTCAGCAAGCGGATCAGTTCGGGGATCAGTGTCTTGTGCCCCGCCGCGAGCGAGCTTGCGCCGATCACGTCGACGTCTTTCGCAAGCGCCATGTCGCGCGTTTCTTCAGGCGTCTGGAACAGCGGGCCTGACACGACTTCAAAGCCCATGTCGCTGAACGCGCTGGCGATCACATTGGCGCCGCGGTCGTGGCCGTCCTGGCCCATCTTGGCGACCATGATGCGAGGGCTTCGGCCGAGGCGGCGCTCGACCGCGTCCACCCCATCAGTGACTTGCGCCCAGCGGCGGTCAAATTCGTAGGCGGTCTTGTAAACGCCGCTAACCGGCTTTGGCACCGCGTCGTGCCGACCGAAAGCCTGCTCCATCGCCGCCGAAATCTCGCCCAAAGTCGCATCGGCGCGCGCCGCCTCGACCGCTTTGGCGAGCAGATTGACGTCGGCTTTCGCCTCAAGCTCCGCGATCTTCGAAGGCGGCAGCGGGATATCGTTTTCATCGCGGCCGGTCACAATCGCCGCCCTGTGCGTGGCCGGATCGGTCGCAGCTGCCTCTGACAGAGCCTTGAGCGCAGCCTGACACGCCGCCTCGTCGCGGCCCTCGCGCACCTTGGCGATGCGCGCGATCTGGCTCTTGCGCACCGCAGCATTGTCGATGTCGAGCGTCTCGATCGGGTCTTCGGTTTCCTTGCGATATTTGTTGACCCCGACGATCACAGTGTCGCCCTTGTCCACCCTGGTCTGTTTCTCTGCCGCCGCGCGCTCGATGGCGGCCTTGGGCTTTCCGGTGGCGACGAAGGCGGTCATGCCGCCGGCCGCATCGACCTCTGCGATCAGCGCCTCAGCCTCTTCGACGAGGGTCGCGGTAAGCGCTTCGATATAGTGCGAGCCGCCCAGCGGATCGACCACCTGCGTGATCCCGCTTTCCTCTTGCAGCACCAACTGCGTGTTACGCGCGATGCGGGCGGAAAAGTCGGTGGGCAGCGCGATGGCTTCATCCAGAGCGTTGGTGTGTAGGCTCTGCGTGCCGCCGAGCGTCGCCGCCATCGCCTCGACACAGGTGCGGATGACGTTGTTGTAAGGGTCCTGCTCCTGCAAGCTCACACCCGAAGTCTGGCAGTGGGTGCGCAGCATCTTGGAGCGTTCGCTTTGCGCGCCCAGCCCGTCCATCACGCGGTACCACAGCGTGCGCGCGGCGCGCAGTTTGGCGATCTCCATGAAGAAGTTCATGCCGATGCCGAAAAAGAACGAGAGCCGTCCCGCAAAGGCGTCGATATCGAGGCCCGTCGCCATCGCCTTTTCGACATATTCCTTGCCGTCGGCGATGGTAAAAGCAAGCTCCTGCACCGCCGTCGCTCCGGCCTCGTGCATGTGATAGCCGCTGATCGAAATGCTGTTGAATTTCGGCATGTTGGCAGATGTGTATGCGATAATGTCCGACACAATCCGCATGCTCGGCTCGGGCGGATAGATGTAGGTGTTGCGGACCATGAACTCCTTGAGGATGTCGTTCTGGATGGTCCCCGACAGCTTCTCGGTCGGCACACCCTGCCGCTCGCCTGCAACGATATAGAACGCCATGACCGGGATCACCGCGCCGTTCATCGTCATGGAGACGCTCATCGTGTCGAGCGGGATCTGGTCGAACAGAATCTCCATGTCGGCCACGGTGTCGATCGCGACGCCCGCTTTGCCGACATCGCCGGTGACGCGCGGGTGATCACTGTCATAGCCGCGGTGGGTGGCGAGGTCGAAGGCGACCGACAGCCCCTTTTGCCCCATCGCCAGATTGCGGCGGTAGAATGCGTTGCTCTCCTCTGCCGTCGAGAAGCCCGCATATTGCCGGATCGTCCATGGACGGCCCGCATACATCGAGGCTTTCACCCCGCGTGTGAACGGCGCGAAGCCGGGCAGGCCAGGGTCGAAATCCGCGTGATCCTCTCCGGTATAGAGCGGCTTTACAGTGAAGCCTTCGGGCGTCGCAGTCGAGAGATCGCGGCCCTTTGCTTCCTTGTCGGCGAGGGCTTTCCAGTCTTGAGGGGTTGGTTTGTCGGTCATGCCAGGCCTCTAATCACACAATTGCGCGGCGCGAAAGGGGCGCGCGGCTAAGCTCCCTTGAACTCGGCCTTGCGCTTTTCGAGGAAAGCCTTGCCGCCCTCTTTCGCGTCGGCGGTGCGGCCCGCAATATGCTGCGCTTCGGCTTCGGCAAGCAGAACCTGCTGGAGCGAACCGTCGAGCGCGGTCGCAATGTTGCGCTTCATATGGGCGTAGGCCAGCGTCGGACCGTTTGCGAGCTTTGTGGCCAGCGCGCGCGCCTCGTCCATCAGGCTCGCATCATCGACGCATTTGTAGATCAGGCCCCATTCCTCTGCCTGCTCCGCACCGATCTTCTCGCCCAGCATCATCATGCGGGTGGCGCGGGCGCGGCCGATTGCGCGGGCGAGCAGCCAGGTCGATCCGCCATCGGGCACAAGGCCGATATTGACGAAGGCCTGAAGGAAATAGGCCGAACGGCCCGCAAGCGTGAAGTCCGCCGCCAGCGCGAGCGAACAGCCCACCCCCGCCGCCGGTCCATTGACCGCGCAGATCACCGGGACCGACGCGCGGATCAGGTGGCTGACCGCCGGGTTGTAGTGGTTGTTCAGCGCTTCATGACTGCCGCCCTTGCCCATCAGCGGATTGTCATCGCTGCGCGCGGAAAGGTCTGCGCCTGAACAAAAGCCCTTGCCCTCGCCCGTGATCAACACCGCGCGCGCATCACCGAGATCGTAGAACACCTGCCCGATTTCGTCCGCCATTTGCGGGGGCATAGCGTTGAGCCGCTCGGGACGGTTGAGCGTGATGGTGAGCAGCGGACCCTCGCGGTCGACGCGGATGGTTTCGTAGGACAAAGATCTCTCCAATTGCGTTGCTGGTCGGGAGGCAAAGCTGCGCAGACCGCGCCAGATGCCAACCTTTACGAAGTGAATATCTTGATCGCCTGCTTGCGCCAGAATTGCGCTCGATGCTAGCTATTGAATTGGAGGGGCGCCATGAAATCTGCGACTTCAGTTATGGCCTTGGCGCTCGCGCTCGCCGGATGCGGCGGCGAAGACGCGCCGGCACCGCCGCCTGTCGGTGGCGGAGCAACTCCCACGCCGACCCCGTCCAATTGCACGATTGAGTTTCAGAACCAGACCTGCCAGCCTGGAGTGCTGATCACGCCGGTCAGCAATCCTCCACCAGCCGATCCGCCAGCCCTACCGGGTCATGCGACTGCGCTCGCTTGGGAATCAACCGAGTACAAGCAGAATTACGGGCTCGAACAGATCGGCGCATCGCTTGCCTATTCGCGCGGTGCATTCGGTCAGGGCGTGACGATTGCGGTGATCGATGTGGGCAACCAGACCAATCACCCCGAGGTCTTCAAGCGGGTCTCTTCGTCCTCCACTTCTATCTATGACGAGCGCGGGGACATCGTAGAGGGCGACAATCGCTGGGCGCACGGCCTGCAATGCGCGACGCTCGCGATGGGCACGCGCAACGGCGTCGGCGCGCATGGCGTCGCGATCGGCGCAGAGCTGCTCTACATCCGCGCGGATGCGGGTTTCGGCTTCCCCAGCCTCGACGATTTCCCGCTTCATACCAACAAGGATTTGGCGGAATCAATCGACTATGCAGTGGCCAACGGAGCCTCTGTAATCAGTCTCTCGCTGGGTGTGCGCGAAGACCCCGGCAACCTGCTTTTCGATGCCATTCGCCGCGCGACCGATGCGGGTGTGGTGGTCGTAACGGCACTTGGAAACTATTTTGACGGGCGCGCCGATGCCCAGAAGAACATCGTCCTGTTGCCGGCCGCATTCGGCGCCGACCCGGCGTTTCAGGGACGAATGGTCCTTGCCGGTGCAAGCAATCAGGGCGGCGAGATCGCGTTCTTTTCGCCGCGAGCAGGAGCCGGGGGACAGGACGCTTTCCTGCTCGCACCGGGCGCCAATATGCTCGTGCCCGGAGGCGGCGGTGCTCGCAGCACAATCCTCGCACCCGGGAACACGACCAGCTTCCTGCGCGATTCAGGGACGAGCTTCGCCGCGCCGCACATTGCCGGAGCGATCGCCGTGGTGATGAGCGGCCGCAATGTGAGCGCGGCCGAAGCGTTGCAGCTGCTCTATGAAAATGCGGTGGATGTCGGGCCTGCCGGGACCGATGCGACCAATGGCCGCGGAAGGATCGACCTGCGCCCGATCTTCATCTGACGCGCCGTGCGACCTAGTGCGCGCCGTCCTTGGGCGTTTCCATGATCTCGGTCAGCATGCCCTGCATATCCTTGGGATGGACGAAGAAGATCGGCGTACCATGCGCTCCGATCCGCGTGGGGCCGAGAATGCGCTTGCCCATTGCCTCGAACTCCGCGCGCGCGGCGGCGATGTCGGGGACTTCAAAACAGACGTGATGCTGCCCGCCCGCCGGGTTCTTGGCGAGGAAGCCGTTGATCGGAGAGGTATCGTCAAATGGCTCGATCAGCTCGATCTGCGTGCCGTTCATTCCGGAGTGAGTGGGCGTATCGACAAAGCAGACCTTCACCCCCTGCTCGGGCAAGTCAAACGGTTCATGGATGTGCGTGGCGCCCATCACATCGCGGTAATGCGCGATGGAGTCCCCGATAGAGGGCGTTGCGACGCCGATATGGTTGAGACGGCCTAGTTTCATGGTTCGATGACCTCAGGATTGCAAGCGTTATAGAAGTCCATGCCTAACGGAGTAAGCTCCACAGTTCGTATAGTGTAGTCGCCACCAAAGACCGAACGCTGTACCAGTCCATCTCGTAAAATCCCAGCTCGCGACAATATGACTAGGGCATTTCGATTCTCGGAATACCAAGGGTTGGTTTTACCTTCCCAGTAGGTCGTTTCCTTAGCGCCTTGGACCGGAATCCGCCAAGACGTATAGCGTATTGGCCATGGCAAATCGCCAACATCCATCGCCCTTTCGAGAGCTTCAATTCTACTCTTAGCGAACGGAGGTTGCCCTAGCTTCTTTCTTAGCCAATCGTCTCGCATTAGATCAATTCCGGCCCCGTCAGCACCGGAAAAGCTAATGCTAGCGGGGAACTTCCCATTCTCAAACGCACGAACGAACTCGTCTAATGCCTTCGCTTCGTCTGGGCCGATCAACGCCATCATATCCGAGTAAACCGCATGGATATTCGAGCCGAACTGCGACGCATCAATGAAGAGGTTGGCCCACCATCTGGTGATATCTTCCGCGTCGTCAGAGAATGACGCATCCATGACGAGACGGGCCAATAGGCCGGGCTTTATTGGCGCAATCTCCACATTTCGTTGTTCTGCCATCTTACTGGCAACATCAAAGATTGCTGGGACCCGACTCTGCAAATATGCCTTGAGCGAGTCTCCAACAACGTCCGCTGAAGGACCAAAAATCCGGTTAGCAAACCAAGCAGCAGTCCCAACCAGAACCGCGCCGGAAGTGATGATAGGTTCAGCCATTAGAGAGGAATATTGTCGTGCTTCTTCCAAGGGTTCTCCAACACCTTGGTCCGCAGCTTCCTTAGACCCAGCGCGATCCGCCGCCTCGTCGAGTGCGGGTAGATCACTTCGTCGATATAGCCGCGTTGTGCCGCCACGAAGGGGTTGGCGAAGCGGTCTTCGTATTCTTTGGTTTTCTCGGCGATCTTTTCTGCATCGCCGCGATCTTGGCGGAAGATGATCTCGACCGCGCCCTTTGCGCCCATCACCGCGATCTCGGCGGTGGGCCAGGCGTAATTGAGGTCGCCGCGCAGGTGCTTTGACGCCATCACGTCGTAGGCGCCGCCATAGGCTTTGCGGGTGATGATCGTGATCTTGGGCACGGTTGCCTCGGCATAGGCGAAGAGCAGTTTCGCGCCGTGTTTGATGATGCCGCCCAGTTCCTGCGCGGTGCCGGGCAGGAAGCCGGGGACGTCCACCAGCGTCACCAGCGGAATGTCGAACGCATCGCAGAAACGCACAAAGCGCGCGGCTTTCTTCGACGAGTTGATATCGAGCACGCCGGCCAGCACCATCGGCTGGTTCGCGACCACGCCTACAGTACGCCCTTCGACCCGGCCAAAGCCGCAGATGATGTTCGCCGCATGGGTCGGCTGGATTTCGAAGAAGTCGCCTTCGTCCAGCACCTTCGCGATCACCTCGTGCATGTCATAGGGCTGGTTCGCATTGTCGGGGATCAACGTGTCGAGCGACGGTTCGAGCCGATCCCACGGATCGCTGGTCGGGACCACCGGCCCCTCTTCGCGGTTCGAGAGCGGCAGGTAGTCATAGAACCGCCGCGTCGCGAGCAGCGTCTCGACGCCATTGTCGTAGGCGATGTCGGCAACCGAAGTCTTGGTCGTATGCGTGATCGCGCCGCCGAGCTCTTCCTGCGTCACTTCTTCGTTGGTGACGGTCTTCACCACTTCGGGGCCCGTGACGAACATGTAGGAGCTGTCCTTCACCATGAAGATGAAGTCGGTCATTGCAGGCGAGTACACCGCCCCGCCCGCGCACGGCCCCATGATGAGGCTGATCTGCGGGACAACGCCGCTGGCGAGCACATTGCGCTGGAACACTTCGGCATATCCGCCGAGCGAGGCCACGCCTTCCTGAATGCGCGCACCGCCGGAATCGTTGAGGCCGATCACAGGCGCGCCGACTTTCATCGCGGTGTCCATCACCTTGCAGATTTTCTCCGCATGGCGTTTCGACAGCGAGCCGCCGAAGACGGTGAAATCCTGCGAATAGACATAGACGAGGCGGCCGTTGATCGTACCGCTGCCGGTGACGACACCGTCGCCGGGAACCTTCTGGTCAGCCATGCCGAAATCGACGCAATCGTGTTCGACATAGGCGTCGAGCTCTTCAAAGCTGCCTTCGTCGAGCAGCACATCGAGCCGCTCGCGCGCAGTCAGCTTACCCTTGGCGTGCTGCGCAGCGATGCGCTTCTCACCGCCGCCCAGTTTGGCAGCTGCGCGGCGGCGTTCCATTTCGGCGATATTGGCAGACATTCGTTTCAAAGCCCCTGACTTCGTGTCGTGTTGCCAAGGTCGTTGCCGGACTGCCGCCGCAGCGTCAATGTATCAAAATCGCTGATCGCCGGTCAGAAGCGCAGCGTCACACTGCGCGCCAGGGAAGGCGAAATCGATTCCGCCACGCGCAGCGCCTTGGTCATGCCGATATTGGCCTCGTCGCGCCCTTTTTCGAGCGCTTCGACAATCTGGCGTGCGCATTCATCGGCAGGCATTTTCTTCATCGGATTGCCGTCATTCATCTGCGTATCGACCACCGGCGGCAGCGCTTCGATCACTTTGATATTGGTGCCTTTGAGCTGCTCGCGCAGCGAAAGCGTGTAGGAGCGCAGGCCCGCCTTAGTCGCGGAATAGACCGGCTGGCGCGCAGCAGGAGCAATCGCGAGGCCCGATGTCACATTGACGATCGCCGCCTCTTTGCGCGCCTTGAGACGCTCCATAAAGCCCGCAATCAGCCGGATCGGCGCGGAGAAATTGGCGTAGATGCCTTCATCGGACAGGTCAGCATCGACCGCGCCCTTGCGGAAATCATGCTCGATCAATTGCCCCGCATTGTTGAGCAGCACGTCGAGATCGCGCGCACCCCATGCCGCAATCAGTGCGTCGACACCGGCGGCGTTGGAAAGGTCGGCCTCGATCACTTCAAAACCGGCCTCGCGCATAGCCGCTTGCCGCTCAGGGTTGCGACCGGTCACGATGACCTCGGCCCCCTTCGCCTTCAGCTGCAACGCCATTTCGCGCCCGATCCCGGCTGTGCCACCGGTGAGCAGGATTACCTTGCCCGATACGTCCATCAATTCCCCCTCGCAGGCGCTTTATTTGAGCAGCACCAACTCCTCTGCCATCGTCGGATGGATCGCGGTGGTGGCGTCGAAGTCTGCCTTGGTCAGCCCCGCCTTCACAGCGACCGCTGCGGCCTGCATGATTTCAGGTGCTTCGGGCGCGATCATGTGAATGCCAACAATCCGATCATCCGCGGCGTCCACGATCATCTTGTAAAGCCCGCGCTCGTTGCGCCCCGCGACCACGTTTTTCATCGGTCGGAAGTCCGACTGATAGACGCGGATATTGCCTAGCGCGTTGCGCGCTTCGCCCTCTGTCATCCCGACCGAAGCAATCGGCGGATGGCTGAAGACCGCGCTCGGGATGCACGAATGGTCGACCGCGTAGGGTTCGACATTGCCAAAAATGCTGTCGGCAAAGGCCTGGCCTTCGCGGATTGCGACAGGCGTAAGCTGTACGCGGTCTGTCACGTCCCCGACCGCGTAGATATAATCAACATTGGTCTTCGAGAATGCGTCGACCTTGATCTCGCCCCTGTCGCCCAGCTCAACGCCGACTTTCTCCAGCCCCAACCCATCGATGTTGGGTGCGCGCCCCGTGGCAATCATGACCTGGTCAAAGACGCGTTCGTCATGGCCGGTCATCTTGACCAGCAGCGTGCCGTCATCCTGCTTCTTCACATACTCGAACGTGGTGTTGAAGCAGAACTCGATCCCCTTAGTGAGCGAGATCTGCAGCAATCGGTCGCGCAGAGCCGGGTCATAGCTTCGCAGGATGACGTCCGAGCGGTTGGCAATCGTCACCTTGCTGCCGAACTCATTGAAGATTCCGGCAAATTCGTTGGCGATATAGCCGCCGCCCGCAATCAGGATGCGCTTTGGCACTTGGTCGAGGTGAAACGCCTCGTTCGATGTAATCGCGTGCTCATTGCCTTCGAATTCGGGCATATGCGGGCGCGCACCGGTGGCGATCAGGATGTATTTTGCGGTGACAACCTTGCCGCTTGCGAGCGTGATTTCGTGATCGCCTGTGATCTCGGCCCGTTCGCGGAAAATGGTGACCCCGTGATTGTCGAGCGTCTCGCCATAGAGCCCTTCGAGTCGGTCTATGTCTTTCTGCACATGATCGCGCAGTTTCACCCAATCAAAGCTCTTGCCTTCGATGGTCCAGCCAAATTGTTGCGCATCTTCGAGGTCTTCGGCGAAATGCGCACCATAGACGAGCATCTTCTTAGGTACACAGCCGCGAATGACGCAGGTGCCGCCAACGCGGTATTCCTCAGCAGCAGCTACCCGCGCGCCATGCGCGGCGGCAACACGGCTGGCGCGTGTGCCGCCAGAGCCGATACCAATGGTGAAAAGGTCGTAATCGTATTCGCTGTCGGCCATGTCAGTTCCTCTTGATGGGTCCGTCTATGGGGACGTTCGATCAAGCGGGCAACAGGGTTACACAGGACTTGGCACGGATCAGCTTTCGAGGAAGCGTCCGTAATCGCGCAGCAGCTCAAACGCTTTCATGTTTTCCAGCGTTATGAGCCCCTCATCGGTGATACCGGTAAGGCGATAGATGAGCCGCAGGATAGCCTTTTGCTCGATCTCACCAATATCGACGAGGCTGATGAGCATGTCGGGATTGTCGTGCTCCAGCTCGCCAAAGAGCATGGCGACATTCATGGGATCGAACCCGAAACCAAGGAAGCCGAGGCGTTTCGCGCGCGACATTTCGGCGCGCAGATAGGATTGGAACTGGCGCGATCCGGCGCGCTGGCTGGCGGTGAAGATGCGCTTTGACAGGCGCACGATGTTTTCGGGGTTCTCATCGCCCCAGTTCGCGCCGTTCTCCTCATCGCCCTGCCACGGCAGGCGGCCTGCAACACCGTAAGGGTGCACAATGCGAAGGCGGCCCGCGACCAGTTCGCACGATTCCTCGTAGCTCATGCCGAACGCGCGCTGGACCACCCATGGCAGGTAGTGCTCGATCGCGCGGTCATAGTTGAAACAGACGATGGAGAGCTTTTCGAAGCATTCCTCCGCTTTGGCGCGCGGCACGCCTTTGACGATCAGCTGACCGAGCTGGAACAGCCAGTTTTCGGTCCCGCGCAGTGGCAGTTCGCCCGCAGCGCGTGGTTCTGCGGCCAATGTCGACTTCGCCTCTGCCTGAAGCGTGTAATAGACAATCGCGATCTTGCCCGCCGCGAGCACCGCCTTGTCATGCCCGTATTGTTCAAGGATCGCGTCAATCGAGGAGCTTACCAAAGTCGCATCACGGATCGCAGTCGCGCCTGCGACCAGCTCGTCATAGGTCAGGCCCAGCTCGTCCGAGACTTCGTGGAACAAGGCCGCCAGAGCGACAAGATCGCGCGATTTTACTTCGGAATCGAGCCGCTCAAACTCGTAACCCGCAGCGATTTTGGCCATCAGATCAGGCCCGTCGGGCATCTCGATCTCGCGATTGGCCCCGGCCCCGATAATCAGAGTGGTGTCGGTACGGATCATCGCGCGAAAAGGCCCCTAAATTGCGCCAGACTTTGGGTGAGGCGCCAGTTAGAGGCCTTATGCTTAATTTTCGATTAGGTTGCACATGGCTGTTTGCAAAAAGTCGTATCAACCAATTGCTTAGCCATTGGCCGAGCGGGGGCTACCCCCGCCACCCGATCCGCCGCCTGAACCACCGCGGCGACCTCTGCCACCGCGGCGCTGACCGCCGCCATTGCCGCCGGGTCCGCCGGGGCCGCCGCCACCGGGGCGTCCGCCTCCGGGTCTACCTTTGCGTGCGGAATGTTTGGGCGCTGAAGGTTTGGGCTTTCCGGCAGGCTTGGGCTTGATCTTCTTGGTTGAAACCCGCGTCTGGCCGCGCGGAGCCGGTTTGGTCGGCCCCACGCCTTCGACCACTGCGCGGAAATTGTCAGGAAGCGCAAGCCGGTCCAGCTCAATCCCGATTACCTTGCGAATATCCTTCAGGTATGCGCGCTCGTCCTCTGCACAAAAGCCGATTGCAACCCCGTCCTTGCCCGCGCGCGCGGTGCGTCCGATGCGGTGGACATACTGTTCCGGAACATTGGGAAGCTCGTAATTGATGACGTGGCTGACGCCGGGAATATCGATCCCGCGCGCGGCGACATCGGTGGCGATCAGCACGTTGGTCTTGCCTCGGCGAAACTCGTCCAGAGCGCGCTGGCGCTGCGGCTGAGACTTGTTGCCGTGGATCGCATTGGCATTGATGCCTGCGCGCTCGAGCTTTTTCACAACGCGGTCGGCGCCGTGCTTTGTCCGGGTGAAGATCAGCACACGCTCAAGATCGCCGGGCACTTTGTGGCGGCCCGACAGGATCATTTCGAGCAGCGATTGCTTTTCGTCCTGCTGGACCATGAAGAGATATTGCTCGACCCGTTCGGCAGTGGTGCTTTCGGGAGTGACCGACACCTGCACCGGATTGTTGCAATAGCCGCTCACCAGCTCCTTGATCGCCTTGGGCATGGTGGCGCTGAAGAACAGGGTCTGGCGCTCTTTGGGCACCAGCTTGTTAATCTGACGCAGCGCGTGGATGAAGCCGAGGTCGAGCATCTGGTCTGCCTCGTCGAGCACCAGCACTTCGACCGAGCCGAGATTGAAGGCCTTTTGGTCGATCAGGTCGAGCAGACGGCCCGGCGTGGCGATCAGAATGTCGGTGCCGCGGTGCAGCTTGTTACGGTCTTTATTGACCGAAGTGCCGCCGACAATCGACTGCACTTTGAGGCCTGCGAGCGCGCCATAATCCTTGGCGCTGGCAGCGATCTGCATCGCCAGCTCGCGCGTCGGGGCCAGCACCAGCATGCGGCAGGATTTGAACGGAATTTGCTTGTCGCTCTCGCGCAGCCGGTCGATGCTGGGGAGCATGAATGCAGCCGTTTTGCCGGTGCCGGTCTGGGCAATGCCCAGCAGGTCGCGCCCAGCCAGAACCGGCGGGATCGCCTGTTCCTGAATCGGCGTGGGAGTGGAATAGCCCTTGAGATCAAGAGCTTGAAGAACGGGCTGTGACAGCCCGAGATCGTCGAATTGAGTCATTTGTACTCGCAATAATTTGCGACGCGCACGCGCCAAGAGGGCGTGCGAAGCGCGGGGTTAAAAACCGCCCGCGTGAATAGGGAAGCTGTTGGAAGGTTTGTTTCGAGGCGGGCCGCGACGGATAGTTAGCGCCGTCGTTTCACGCGAGCCTGCATGGCCTCGGTCGGTGGTCATATGGCGCGGCGCGGCGTTAATGTAAAGCTTAGCGATATTCCGGTTGCAGATATCCGTCTTCTTTCATCCACATGTGAAAGTTGATCGTGCTTGAGTAGCGACCAGTTGTCGGGTTGCCATCCTGATTGATCGCTGGCTCAAATCGCATATATCTGAGCAGCGGACGGCACAGCGCAATTTCGGTTGCGCGGCGGCGGAAATCGCGGGTCAGCTCACACTCGGTCGGCGTGCCATCGGGGCCAATTGTCAAGGTAAAGCCAAGTTCCTGCGACAAAAGGCGTTGGCGCGATGCCTCTGCTGCCAACTGAGTCATGCCATCAAAGGATACGAAAACCGGCCCCCGAGCGCCATTAGTCGCGCGGCGAATTGTTACGCACTCGATCATGTCCTGTTGCGCTTCTGCAAAGCCATCGAGCGAGAATTCGTGCGCTGTGCTTGCGATTTCCAGCGTCAGAACATCCTCGCCCTGAGCCAGTTCATAGATCGCGGCAAAGGGGTCAGGATAGCCTGTCCTCTGGAAACTCTCCGGCGGTCCCACAAGCAGGACACGACCCTCTCCGATCCTGACGGCAATTTCTGGAGGATCGTCTCCATCGGCCAGGTCGAGCGCGTCAATCAGATCGCCATGAAGCGAGTAGGAATCAATATGTTGCCTGAGCGAAAACGCGACGTCGCGCGGGGTGTTTGCGAATTCGAGCGCGCAGGCATCGCTCCTTTGCACGGCTCGCCAGCCCGCGCCATCTTCAGCCGACACCGCTTCGGCGCAAAGCACTGCGCCAAGCATCGCTCCAATCGCGAGGCCATGGGTCAAAAATCTGCCGGATTGTATCGAGTTCATCACCAGTTCCCGTCCACTTCAGACACGAAACCAACGCGCCAATCCTACATCCGATCCCGTATTTCCTGATAGGAGATCTGTGCAGTATAGGTGCCTTCAACCGGCATGCCGCTGTCATCCAGCGCCGGTTCGAAAGTGTGATGTTCGGATAGAATCGCGCACAGCCGCTGCGTTATATAGGCGCGGCGGAAGCTCTCGGTCAGTTCACAATTCGTGACATTGCCCTCGGAATCCACCGTCATGCGATAGGCCACATGGCTGCGCCAGATGCGCAGGCGACGAGAGGTTGTGAGCAGCTCGAAATCGCCGTCCCAAGACACAAGCCGCACCGGAGAAGCACCGGCGTCAGGCGCCACATCGAGGTCTTCCACATGGTCCCCGCTGCCACCACCTGCCGCCATTGCAGCAGTTGTGAAAGCCAGCGCGGCGGCTAGACCGGACATCAAAAAAATGCGGTTCATCAAGTGGGCCTTTTACTCGGGATTAGGCATGTGCGACGGCGCGAAACTACGCTGAATTCGCCAGATTGCAAATTCGACTCGGATGCTGCGCGGGCGCGAAACAAGCGTGCCGGTGGCGATGGTTGAGAGCAACAAAAGCACCCTCTTGCGACTTTTCGGACCGAGAATCGGTAAAAATCGTTCTGGTCAGAATTGCAATCAAGCTCCCTCCAGCACTTCGTTCAGCTTTATACTACCGATCCTGAACGCACCTTGAATCAGCATTGGTTCTATGCCCGCAATCCCGCCACCTTCATCAGCGCTATTGTGCTCGCGTCGAACGCGCCCTCGCCGCTGCCGATCGACTTTGCCATCGCCTTGCCCAGCTCCACGCCGAACTGGTCGAACGGGTTGATGCCCATCAGAACGGCACTCGCGAATGTGCGGTGCTCATGGAACGCGATCAGTGCGCCGAATGTCGCCGCGTCGCAATCGTCGAGCAGGATCGTCGCGCTGGGCCGGTCGCCGGGATAGGAGCGCGCGGGATCGTCGGCCGCCTTGCCCGCCATCAGCGCCGCGCCTTGCGCAAGGCAGTTCATCAGAAGGCCGCGATGATGCGCTGGGTCGAGTTCGTCACCCGGCGCAATGCTGGCGATGAAATCGACCGGGATCAAATGCGTGCCTTGGTGGAGCAGCTGGAACACCGCATGCTGCGCGTCAGTCCCCACCCCGCCCCATGTTATCGGCGCAGTGGGTTGATCGACCGGCTCGCCGCCCGCCGTCACCCCCTTACCGTTCGACTCCATCTCCAGCTGTTGGAGATAGTCCGGCAGCAGCGCGAGCCGCTCGTCATAGGCGAAGACTGCGCGCGTCTGGCATCCGCGAATGCGCGTGTAATAGAGGTCGGCAAAGGCCGCTAGCAGCGGACCGTTCGCGCGTCCCTCGGCCTCGCGGAAATGCGTGTCGATTGCCTGCGCACCGGCGAGCATCGCGCTGAAATCCTCCATGCCGACAGCCAGTGCGACCGGAAATCCGATGCTCGACCAAAGCGAGTAGCGCCCGCCCACGCTTTCGGGAAACGGCAGGATGCGCGTCTCGTCCACGCCCCACTCGACCGCACCTTCGGGATTGGCGGTGAGCGCGATCACCCGCCCGCTGGGATCATCGACGCCGTTATCGCCGAGCCATTTGAGCGCGCTCGCCGCATTGGTCATCGTCTCGGTGGTGGTGAAGGTCTTTGACGCGACCGCGATCATCGTTGTCGCCGGGTTGCAGGCGGCAAAGGCCTGTTCGAGCGCCAGCCCGTCAATATTCGATACCACATGCACATCGACCAGCTTGAGGTCGCGGGTCAGCGCATCGACCGCCAAATCGGGGCCAAGCGCAGAGCCGCCAATGCCGATATGGATGAGGTGATTGATATCGCCGAACGCGCCCTGATGCACCGCTTCGACCAGCATGCCCATGCGGGCGAGCAGAGCCTCGGCTTCCTCAACATCCGCCTCGGTCCCGCTGCCGCGCATCGCGCCGTGGGTGGCCGCGCGTCCTTCGGTCGGGTTGACAATACCGCCGCTGAACAAAGCTTCGCGCGAAGCATCGAAGCCTGCGCGATCCGTCAACTCCTCGAACACCGCCAGCGCATCATCATCCAGATGCGTCTTCGACCAGTCGAGCAGCATGCCGACCTGCCCCAGCTCGCCCAGATCAAAGTCGAGCCGCTGGCTGAGTTTCTCCACCCGAGCCTCATCCGCACCGAACAATTCGGTCAGCGTCGGCTGCGGCAGAGCCTTCAGGCGGTCCCACAAGGGCTTTCGGTCAGCTTGTTTACTCATGGGCAAATCCCCTTTGCGCAAGGTCAGGTGCGCGAGTAAGGGGAGCGGTGATGAATGTTAAGACCCAATCTCCTGCCGCCGCCCCCGCGTCCCCAGATAACGCAAGCGCAATCGAAGACCAGCCTGAGAGCTTTATGAGCTTCCTCTGGTTCCTCGCCAAGCTGCTGTTTGCCGTGCTGCTGTTCCGCAGCTTTGTTTTCTCGCCTTTTTCGATTCCATCGGAAAGCATGCTGCCGCGCCTGTGGAACGGCGACTATCTGCTCGCGGCCAAATGGTCCTATGGCTATTCGGACTATTCGCTGCCGTTCAGCGCGCCGCTGATCCCCGGACGGATCTTTGCCAGCGAGCCGGAGCGCGGCGATGTGGTGATCTTCAAACACCCGGTCGACGAGACCGACTACATAAAGCGCGTCATCGCGGTCCCGGGCGACACCGTTGCTATGATCGACGGTCAGATCATGCTCAATGGCGAGCTGGTCCCGCGCGAACCGATGGCAGAATTTGAAATCCCGATATCGGTCAACACAGGCTGCGCATGGGGCGGCGATGAAGCCACCAACGCCGATGGCGAGGCTGTGTGCCGCTACACGCGCTTCCGCGAAACGCTCCCCGGCGGACCCAGCTACGACGTGCTCGATTTCGGCAACCGTCCCTCCGACAGCTACCCGCCCAAGATCATTCCCGAAGGCCATTTCTTCGTGCTGGGCGACAACCGCGACAATTCGCGCGACAGCCGGTTCGAGGCGCGCAGCGGAGATGCGGTCGGGATTGTCCCGCAGGAAAATCTGGTTGGCGAAGCTGCGGTCATCATGTTCTCCACCGACGGCTCTGCCGAATGGGCCAAGCCCTGGACGTGGTTCACCGCCGCGCGCTGGAGCCGGATTGGCACCGGGCTGTGAGTGTGAAGGCATGACTGATCTCACCCAGGAAACCCGCGACTGGCTCGCCGCTACCGGCTTTAGGGTTGGCAACGAGCAAATCTGGATCGAAGCGCTCACCCACGGCAGCTTCAATGGATCGCGCAATGGCAGCGACGAGGCCGATTACCAGCGGCTCGAATTTCTCGGCGACCGCGTGCTCGGGCTTTCCGTGGCAAGCTGGCTCTACCGAGCATCGGGCAGTCACGAAGGCCAGCTTTCGCAGCGCCTCAACGCGCTGGTCAGCGGTGCGACCTGCGCGCGCATCGCCCGCGAAATCGGACTGTCCGACCACATCCGCCTCGGCAAGCAAGCGCGCGAGGATGGCGGCGCGGATAGCGACAACATCCTTGGCGATGTGATGGAATCGCTGATCGGGGCGAGCTTCCTCGACAATGGCTATGACGCCGCGCGCGATGTTATCTACCGCCTGTGGGACGGCGAGCTGTCGGGCAATGCGGGCAAGTCCAAACATCCCAAAAGCGCGCTTCAGGAATGGGCCGCAGGCAATCAGCGCGCGATGCCCAAATACGAAATCACAGACCGCAGCGGGCCGGACCACGCCGCCCGCTTCACCGTCGCGGTCAGCATCCACAAGGTCGGCGAGGCGCAGGCAACCGCTTCAAGCAAAAGCGAAGCCGAAAAGCTCGCCGCCAAAGCATTTTTAGAGGAATTCGGGTGAGCATGGATCAAGCTCCAACACAGTGCGGCGTTGTCGCGGTTATCGGTGCGCCCAATGCGGGCAAATCGACTTTGGTGAACCAGTTGGTCGGCCAGAAGGTCGCCATCACCAGTGCCAAAGCGCAAACTACGCGCGCAAGAATGCTGGGCATTGCACTGTTCGGCACAGTCCAGATGATCCTGGTCGATACGCCGGGCATCTTCGCGCCCCGCCGCCGCCTCGACCGCGCGATGGTGAGCGCGGCATGGGAAGGCGCGGAAAGCGCCGATGCCGTGCTGCTCATCATCGATCCGATCAAGCAACGCCGCCACGAGCTGGAACCGCTGCTGGAGGCGCTGGAGAAGCGGCCCGAGCGCAAGATTCTGGTCCTGAACAAGGTCGACAAGGCGAAGAAGGAACCGCTGCTCGCACTTGCGCAGGAACTAGGTGAGCGGATCGATTTTGCCGAGATTTTCTTCGTCTCCGCGCTCAGCGGTGACGGTGTTCCCGAGATGAAGGAAGCGCTCGCCAAGATGATGCCCGATGGCGTGTGGATGTATCCCGAAGATCAGGTCTCGGACGCCTCAGAGCGCCTGCTCGCCGCCGAGATCACCCGCGAACAGCTCTACGCCCAGCTCCACGAAGAGCTGCCCTATGATTGCGCAGTGCGGCCCGAGCAATACAAGACGCGCCCCGATGGCAGTCTGGAAATCCACCAGCAAATTGTGGTCGCGCGCGACAGCCAGAAGCCCATCGTGCTCGGCAAAGGCGGCCAACGCATCAAGGCGATCGGCGAGGCCGCACGACTGGAATTGAGCGAGATTTTGGGTGTGAAGGTGCACCTCTTCCTGCATGTGAAACACTCCGAAGGGTGGAGCGAGGACAAGGAGGTCTTTGAAGAGATGGGGCTGGATTGGGTTCGGTGATGTCCAAAGTGCGGAGTAACGTCGGAAAAACAGTCTCAAGTGGGATGCGCTCGGTTGCGTTGGATAATTCTGACATTGGGCGAATTCAGAAAGAACGCGCACAACGGAAATTTGAAATCGCAGTCGATCAGGTCGCTGGTATGTCCAAGTGGCTAACCGCGAGCCTCTTTGCCGCCAATTCTGGCGGAGTTCTAACGATTCTCAACACCGCGGATAAGCTTTCGACACCGGAGGTTTCAGCCAGTCTATTTGCATCTGGACTGGTCTTCGCACTCATTAGCGGCACCGCTATCCAAGAGATCTACAACCAGATGTCTGATCCACTTGCCGACCTTGTCGAATACTGGGCTGAAGTTGAGGCTGGGCTGGGTATAGACATCGACAAACAAAACCAGATTCTTGCTAGGTTGAGCAAGGTGTCCAAATGGAGTTGGGCTGCGCCAGTGCCCGGTTGGATTTCTGGCTTGTTATTCGTCGGAGGAGCTTTTGCGGTGGCTCTCGGGTTCAAGTAGTTCGAAACAAACTACCCCCGCCCCAGCTTCTCCAGTTTCGCCCGCAAAGCAGCCTCATCAAACGGCTTCACGATGTAATCATCGGCGCCGGCGCTGATGCCTTCGTGGATGTCGGCGACCTCGCCTTTCGAGGTGCAGAATACCACCGTCGGGGCTTTGGGAGTTGGGATTGCGCGCAGTTGGCGGACGAATTCGATGCCGTCCATTTCGGGCATGTTCCAGTCGGTCAGCACCAATGTCGGCATTGCGCGTTTGCAGCGGGCGAGCGCTTCGGTGCCGTCTTGCGCTTCGACCGGGACATAGCCCATGCTCTTGGCGATTTTGGACGAGACTTTGCGGATCACGCGGCTGTCATCGACGATCAGGCAGACCTTGGCCGCCGCTTGCTGAACTTCGGTAATGCTCTTGCCGTCGCGCATCGCCTTGGCAGCGCGGACAATCGCATCGACATCTTCGCTTTCGGCTTCGGGCATATCCGCCTCATTGGCCGAAATGCCCAGCGCCGTGAGCACATCCTCGGGCGTTTCGATCACGGTGCCCGCAGGCAATTCCTCACCCGCATCTCGCGCATCGGCGAGCCGCTCTGCGAGCGACTTGCTGTCAGGTTTCTGCGCGTGTTTGTGCGGGCCCGTAGTGCGTTTGATTAGATTTTGAATGGTTCTGCCTCCCCGGCGAGCGAGGCAAACTGGCCTTCATTTATCACACCATGATCATGTTCTTCGACGTCTTCGTCTGCGCTCGCTCCGGCTTCACCGGGTGTCATGCAGATGTGCAGATAGGGCATCCAGACATCGCCATAATCGGCTTTCTGATACCACACGTCGAGCACGTCATAGCTCGCCCACATTCCATCGGGTTCGCGCAGGCGTACGCCCTCACCAATCCGCGGAACCGCAGAAAAGCGGATGCGCTCCTGCGTCTGGTGCGTTTCGTTCTGGACTTCGATTTCGATCACAGCATTGGTCCCTGGTCCTGCGAGCAGGTTTAGGGGCTAATACTAAAGGATTTACAAACGCAGCTTCACCTTTGGGAAACCATCGCAAATCAGTCTTTTGCGGCCGCCTTCTTTTTCGCCGGAGCCTTCTTTTTTGCGGCCGGTTTCTTTTTGGGAGCGGCTTTCTTGCGCTTCTTCTTGGCCGGGCCCTTGGCTGCGCGCGCGTCGATCAGTTCGATTGCGGCGGCGGCTTCGATGTCCTCCGGCTTCACATCCTTGGGGATCGTCGCATTGGTGGTGCCATCGGTGACATAGGGGCCGTAGCGCCCGGGCATGACCTTGATCTCGCCGCCGCTGGTCGGGTGCTCGCCAAGCGTCTTGATCGGTTCAGCCTTGCCGCGCGCGCCGCCTTTGCGATTGGCGGACTGCGCCAGCAGATCAACCGCGCGGTTCATCCCGATGTCAAAGATCTCGCGCGTGTTCTGCAGCTTGCCATAGGTGCCCTCGTGGCGGACCGCTGGTCCATAGCGCCACAGGCCGGCCTCGATCTCTTTACCGGTATCAGGGTGCGCGCCGACGATGCGCGGCAGGCCAAGCAGTTTGACCGCCCATTCCAGATCGAATTCATCGAGGTCTTTGGGGATCGAAGCGCGCTTCTTTTTCCCGTCCTCTTCCATCTCCACATAGGGGCCATAGCGGCCCGATTTGCGGTGGATGTCCTCGCCTGTTTCGGGGTGCTGGCCCATCAGACCATCTTCGCCGCCATCGCCGCCATCCGCATCCGGCTGGGCAAAGCGGCGGGTGAATTTGCATTCGGGATAGTTCTGACACGCCACAAAGGCACCAAAGCGCCCTCCGCGCAGACTCAAGCGCCCGTTCTCGCGCCCTTCCTGCTCGCACAGCGGACAGAAACGCGGATCCTTGCCGTCTTCGCGCGGGGGGAAGAGGAAGTCGGAGAGATACTCGTCAAGCACTTCGGTGACTTCGCTAGGCAGCTTCTCCATGACCTCGTCGGCCTTGGGTTTGAAATCAGCCCAGAACTTTGACAGCAACACCTTGTAATCCTCGCGCCCGTCCGAAACCGTGTCGAGCTCGTCCTCCATCCCCGCGGTGAAGTCATAGGCGACATAGGTGGGGAAGAAGCGTTCGAGGAAAGCGGTCAGCAGCCGCCCCGATTCCTCGGCGAAGAAGCGGTTCTTTTCCATCCGTACATATTCGCGGTCGCGCAAAGTCTGGATGGTCGAGGCATAGGTCGAAGGACGCCCGATGCCGAGCTCTTCGAGCCGCTTGACCAGCGACGCTTCGGAGAAACGCGGGGGCGGCTGGGTAAAGTGCTGGTTCGCCTCCACCGCGTTCTTGGCAGGAACGTCGCCGTTTTTGAGCAGCGGCAGCAGGCCGTCCTCATCCTCGTCCTTGTCGTCGAAGCCTTCCTGATAGACCGCGAAGTAGCCGGGGAAGACCACAACCTGACCGGTCGCACGCAGCTCGTGCTGACCGGTTGCCTCGCGCATGGTGACGGTGGTGCGTTCCAGCTGCGCGGTGGACATCTGGCTCGCCATGGCGCGCTTCCAGATCAGCGAATAGAGCTTTGCCTCATCGCCCGAACCGGCGCGGTCTTGGCCGAAATTGGTCGGACGGATCGCTTCGTGCGCTTCCTGCGCGTTCTTGGCCTTGGTGGCGTAGAAACGCGGCTTTTCGGGGCAGTAATTCGCCTCGAAGCGCTCCGCGATGGCGTGGCGGCAGGCGGCAATTGCGCTGCCATCCATCTGCACGCCGTCGGTCCGCATATAGGTGATCGCGCCCGCTTCGTAGAGCGACTGCGCGAGCCGCATCGTGTGGCTGGCAGAAAAGCCGAGCTTGCGCGCAGCTTCCTGTTGCATGGTCGAAGTCGTGAAAGGCGGCGGCGGATTGCGCTTAAGCGGCTTTTTCTCGACATCCTCGACCGTGAAGCGACCGGCTTCGACCGCAGCCTTGGCCTCGTTAGCAATGCCCTCTTGGCCGAGGCTGAGCTTCTCCAGCTTCTCACCCTTGAAGCGCACCAGCCGCGCATCGAATGGCGTGCCATCGTGTTCGAGCTTGGCGAGAACCGACCAATATTCGTCGGGCTTGAAGGCTTCGATCTCACGCTCGCGCTCGACAATCAGACGCAGCGCGACTGACTGGACACGGCCCGCCGATTTCGCGCCGGGCAGCTTGCGCCACAGAACCGGCGAGAGAGTGAAGCCGAACAGATAATCGAGCGCGCGGCGGCCCAGATAGGCGTCGATCAGCGGCTGATCGAGCTCACGCGGGGCGGCCATCGCGTCGGTCACGGCCTTCTTGGTGATCGAGTTGAACGTCACCCGGTCCACTTTCGTGGGCAGAGCCTTGCGCTTCTTCAGCAGCTCGCGAACGTGCCAGCTGATCGCCTCGCCTTCGCGGTCAGGGTCGGTTGCGAGCACCAGCCGCGAGGCTCCTTTCGCAGCATCGGCGATTTCCTTGAACCGGCTTTGCTTGTCCCGGTACAGCTCCCAGTCCATCGCAAAGTCCTCGTCCGGACGAACACTGCCATCCTTGGGCGGCAGATCGCGGACGTGGCCATACGAAGCGAGGACTTTGAAGTCGCCGCCAAGATATTTCTCGATAGTCTTCGCCTTTGCCGGCGATTCAACGATGACGAGTTGCATGAGAGAGGTCTGATTTCCTTACGTGTGTACGTACGCGCGAGAGTGGGACGGGATTTTGCGGGCCGTCAAGCCTCATTCAAATGTTTCGACAGGGACGGAGTGGTGACGCTGGATCACTCGGTAGGCGGCGACGCCTAGGAGTTGCGTCCAGGCGACCGAGAGCGAACTGAGCAGATTGATCACCCAAAATGGCCAGATCGATGTCGGGTCGATGATATCGTGGAGATAGAAAGCATTTGCTATACTAAATGTCAGAGCCGCTGCCAGCATCAGCACCGGTCCGATCAAAGCAAGGAAGAGCGCCAGCTGGATATCTTCTGTGTGCTCCCAGCTCCACCTCATCGCACCAACCACATCCGTCCCTGCATGCTGGTATCTCGCATAAGCAGGCAGCCAGCGCATCATCAGGTAAAGACCGGGAATGATGAACAAGATCACTCCGACTACAATCGCGATCCCCGCGAATAGCCCGAGGGCAAAATATCCGCCTACTCCTCCAAAGTGCTGCTCACCAGCAGGCCCGTTCACCCGCATCAGATGCACCAGCAGCAGGTAGCCTAGCCCCCAAACAAAGATCGCGGTGAGCCAATAAAGTGAGTCTTCATTGTAGTAGTAGGAATCGGCAACCGAGTAGATTGCAGTCGCAGCCGCCACATATCCCGCAATTGCCAGCGCGCCGAGGCGCCCAATCTGTTGTTGCGCAGCGATTAGCAAGGACTGGGTATGCGAAAGGTCTCTCACTCAAACACCGCCGTCACATCCTCGATCGAATTGTTGAGCTGCTTGTAGGCGGTCACGGATAGGCCCATCAGCATCACTGGCAGGGTATGAATGCCGAGCCAGACGCCGGTCAAGCTGGTGCCAAATCCGGAGCGGTACCCTCCGAACGTGTCGGCCAGCCCTATCATAATCACCAACACAAACACCCAGACCACGCAGAGCAAGGTGAACACAACCGACAGCGGCAGCAGATTGTTGCTGCTCGCGCTCCATGACGATCCCATCGCATCGAGCAGATCGATCTCCTCCGCCACCAGATAAGTCGGCGCCATGACCCATTTTGCGGCGAGCAGCAGGCCGGGAATGTAGAAGAGATTTAACCCGAACATGATCGGAAAGAACAGGATCACCGCCATGAAGGTGAAACTGAACACCTTGAACCTCGGATCATACCCGCCGACCGTTTTTCCGAGCAAAGCGCGATAGAGGTAATACTGGCCCGCGAAATATCCGATCGTCGTCACAATCGCGATTGGCGCGATAAGCCGTGCATCCATGTCCGAGATAATGCCGGCTGCAATGAAGAATCCGAAATAGAGGAGCAGTTCGAACTTGATCTCGAACAGCTCACGGAAAGTGCCTGTGAAGAGAGCCCCGATATCCGCCGTCCGGGTCTGGATAAATGGCATGTGTCTTTAGTCGTCCCTGTTTGCACCAGTCAGGCTCACCGCCCCGCCCGCGTGCCGCTCCAGCTCTCCGGATAGTTCCAGTTCGAGCAAGGCCATATGCACCGCAGCCGCTTCTGCCCCCGATTGGCGCACAAGTTCATCAAGTGCAATGGGAGCGGTTGAAAGCAGGCCGGAAATTGCATTCGCGCCTATTGCGATGTCGGCGCTCTCCAGCTCGCTATAGTCGAAATCGGCCCCTTGCTCGGCAACGCGATAGGTCGATCGCGGCGCTCCGGTGAAGCTTTCGAGCAGCTCAATCACATCCGCCGGATCGCTCACCAGCACCGCGCCGTCGCGGATCAGCTGGTTGCAGCCTTGCGAGCGGGTGTCGAGCGGGGAACCGGGGATCGCCATGACTTCGCGGCCCGCCTCGCCCGCCAGCCTTGCGGTGATGAGCGAGCCGGATTTGGGCGCGGCTTCGACCACCACGGTTCCGCTCGCCAGCCCTGCAATGATGCGGTTGCGGCTAGGAAAGTGCCGTCCGCGCGGCTCAGTGCCCGGCGGCTGTTCGGCGATCAACAGGCCTTTCTTGGCGATGCGTTCCTGAAGCTCTGTGTGCTGTGGCGGATAGGCGATGTCGATCCCGCTTGCGATCACGCCGATGGTGGCGGGAAACGCGCCCTCATGCGCCGCGCCGTCGATCCCGCGCGCCAGCCCGCTGACGACTGTGAAACCGGCCGCGCTCAGCTCGGCGGCGAATTCACGCGCAAGCTTGGTCGCCGCCGCCGAAGCGTTGCGCGCGCCGACCATCGCGACGCAAGGCTCGCTCGCCAGTTCAAGCCGCCCGCGGCAAGTGACAATCGGCGGGGCGCTATCCAGCTCGGCCAGCAAGGCAGGATAGTCGGGCAGATCGTGGAAGAGGTAGCGCGCACCGGCTGCACGCACGCCTTCGATTTCGCGCTCGATCTTCTCGACCGGCGCAGGGCGGTATTGCACCTTGCCGCGACTGCCGAGATCGGGGAGCGCCTCTATCGCATCTGCCGCTGTCCCAAACCGCGCAAGCAGCTGGCGATAGCTGACAGGGCCGATATTGGGCGAGCGCAGCAAGCGGATGCGCGCGAAGGCCTCCGTTTGGCTGAGCTTTGGCTGCGACCCCTGCTCGTTCATGGGATAAAGCGCCCTATCAAGACTTGCCGCCTACCTTAGGCTCCTCACCGCGCATCAACCGGCCGATATTGGCTCTGTGCTGGATCAGGACGATGGCCGCGATGGCGACCAGCGGCCAAAAGTGAATTGGGTAACCCATCGCCCAAGCGACCAAAGGTGCAGCTAACACCGTCGTCATCGACGCGACCGAAGAGATTCTGCCCAGCGCCAAAGTCAGCGCCCAGATTGCCGCGCAGACAAGCATGACCGGCCATGCGAGGGCCAACAACACACCTGCTGCGGTTGCGAAGCCCTTGCCCCCCTTGAAGTTAAGCCACGGCGTGAAGCAATGCCCGGCGACCGCTCCAACTGCCGCCAGCGCCATCGCGGCTTTTTGCGGATTTGCCGGTTGGCAGCCAAAAATACTGCAGGCCTCGCACCCATTCCAAAGGATCGACGCGAGAAGCACCGGCACAGCGCCCTTAGCCGCATCGAGCAAAACCGTAGCCGCTGCCAGCCCCTTATTGCCTGTGCGCAGAACATTGGTCGCACCGATGGAGCCGCTGCCGATGTCGCGCACATCGCCCAGGCCAGCGGCTTTGGTTAGCAGCAGGCCGAAAGGTATCGAGCCTGCCAAGAACCCTAGCAAAGCAGCCAGAAGCAAGGCGTAGTCATCAAACATCGGGCGAATCTCTTCATAATCTGCGGTGTAGGACTAGACGCTTCGCTTTGACGTAACATATGTCAACTGCGCTTGGGGTCGCTCCGACGGCCAAGAAACGGAAATTCACCGCCCACAATGCCCGACAAAGCTGATCCTGCCACACAAAATCCGGTCCCGGCACCGGAGTGTTTCCGCTTTGGAGGCTTTACGCTGTCGGCCGAAGCGGGGACGCTCGATCTGCATTATGCGTTCGAGGGCGGGCCGGAATTTACCGAGCGGCTCGATTTTCACACCAGTTTTGCCGATTTGCCGTCTGAGACACTCGCAGCAGTCGAGCTGGCCGCGGCATTGCTGAGCGCGGTTGCGGGGGTGAGTTATTACAAACTTTTTGCCCCCAAACGGCTCGATTTCGGCGGGCTTGCTTTATCCGCAGAGGCCCGCGCATTCGTCGCAGACACCTATCGCTGGGGGTTGGCTGAGTTCGCGCATCGCAACGAGCTAACTCTGGGAGACCGGCTCAACTTTACCGGCGGCGGTGCAGTGGCGGATGCGTCCTCGCCCGCTCCGATACCTTCGGACAAATCGCTGGTGCTCATCGGCGGGGGCAAGGATTCGCTGGTCAGCCTCGCGGCGATGCAGGCGGCGGGAGAGGACTTCGCGCTCTTCGCCGTGAACCCGCGCGGTCCGATGACAGGCGCTGCCGAGGTTGCTGGCAAGCCGTTGATCAAAGTCACCCGCAGCCTCGACCCGCTGCTGTTCGAATGGAACGAGAAACCGGGCACGTTCAACGGCCACGTCCCCATCACCGCCATCGTCAGCCTGATCGCGGTGATCGCGGCGCTGGTGCACGGATACGGCAACGTCATCCTCTCCAACGAACGCTCCGCCGACGAGCCAACGCTGATCGGGGCAGAGGGCGAGGTGAACCACCAATTCTCCAAAAGCACCGCTTTCGAGGAAGACTTCGCGGCATTGATCGCACGTGAAGTCCACCCTGACCTCGCCTATTTCTCGCTGCTGCGCCCGCTGTCAGAGCCGCATATTGCGCGGACTTTTGCCAAGCGCGATGACTTCGACACGGTCTTCACCAGTTGCAACCGCGCCTTCGCCTTGCGGGACCGGCCCGATGCATTGTGGTGCGGCGATTGTGCAAAGTGCCGCTTCACCTTCCTGCTGCTCGCACCCGCAATGTCGCCCGAGCGGCTCCTCGGCATTTTCCCTGCCAACCTGCTCGACGATCCAGCGCAGGAAGCGGGCTATCGCGATCTGATGGGGATCGGTCTGCACAAGCCGTGGGACTGCGTGGGTGAGGAACGCGAGAGCGCGTTGACGCTGGCGCTGCTAGCGCGCGATCCGGTCTGGCAAGACACCGCAATTGTGCGCAAACTTGCCGCCGAACTACAGGTCAGCGATGAGGAGCTGGAGCGCGGCATGGCCGAAATCCTCGCCCCCGAGCCAGCTCCACTGCCCGCTCATTTCCGCGACCTGATCCACGCTTATGCCGCAGGGTAGTCCTAAGATCGGCATATGGGGCCTGGGCCGCGATGGCGAAGCGGCGGTGCGTCATCTGCTCGAAACCCAGCCCGAAGCCGCGCTGACTTTGCTGAGCGACAATGACGCGGAGAAAGCTCCTGCAAGCCTGCCCGGTATTCCGCTGCTGACCGGCGACGCAGCGCGCACCGCGATCAGCGAAAGCGCGTTCGACCTCATCGTCAAAAGCCCCGGCGTGCCGATCATCCGCCCTGAAATCGCGGCGGGCGAGGCCAAGGGCACACGCTTCACTTCGGGCACCAATCTGTGGTTTGAAGCCAACGCGCCGCAGCGCACCGTTGCGGTAACGGGGACCAAGGGCAAGAGCACCACCTCGCTGCTGCTCCACCACATTGCCGGAGCAAAAGGCGCAAAGTCGCAGCTGCTCGGCAATGGCGGCGTGCCTGCGCTGACGCAGAAGCCGGGCGAGGATCTGACCGTGCTGGAGCTGTCCTCCTACCAATGCGCCGACCTTGCCCATGGGCCGGACTTTGCGGTCTTCACCAACCTGTTTCCCGAACATGTTCCATGGCATGGCAGCGTCGAGGATTACTACGCTGCCAAGCTCCGCCTCGCGTCGATTGATCCGAAAACGCGGGTCTTCGCCAATGCCCGCGACAAGGGCTTGCGCGAGCGGCTCGCGGGGCTTCCCGACGTAACATGGTTCAACGGCACAAGTGGCTATGCAGAAACGGACAGCTCGCTCACATTCGACGGCGCACCGGTCCAGATCAGAGGAACACTCCCGCGCGGGAGCCACAATATCGGCAATCTCGCTGGCGCGGCTGCGGTTGCGTTCGAACTGGGCCTGATCGACGATCCGCTCGCCCTTGACCTTGGCACCTATGGCGACCTGCCGCACCGGCTTCAGCTGTTCGATCTCCCGCAAGGCATAACTGCCGTCGACGACTCGATCTCGACCATTCCCGAAGCGACCATGGCCGCCTTCGCGCTCTTCCCTGATCGCCGCATCCACGCGATCCTAGGCGGCAGCGACCGTGGGCAGGACTACCGCGCGCTCGCCCGCTATCTTGGCGAGAGAGGCGACGCACACGCCTACCTCCTCCCTCACACCGGCGAGAGGATCGCTCAAGACCTCGCGCGCGAGGCTCCGCAGATCCCAGCCGCCGTGTGCGCCGACCTTGTCGAGGCGATGGAGCGCATCAAAGCCGCTGCCCAGCCCGGCGACGTGATCCTCCTGTCACCCGCCGCGCCCAGCCATTCGCAATATGCCAATTTCGAAGAGCGCGGGCGGCACTTCCAATCGCTCCTTTCAGCAACATTTTCGCCCGCTTAACTTGCAAACCATTCGCAAAGATCGCGGTGGAAATGCACGGCACGGTTGCTAAACAGGCGGGCAGCTAAACGCTCGGTCATCAGGGGGTTGTATGACCGGTGGAACACAGGATGTGGACGTGGAGAGCCCGGATTACGGGTCGTCCCAAAAGGACGGGGCGAAAGCCCAGGGCAAAGACAAATGAACTACGACCAGATCTTCGATTCCGCGATTGACCGCCTTCACGAAGAAGGCCGTTACCGCGTCTTTATCGACATTCTGCGCAACAAGGGTGCCTATCCCAATGCGCGCTGTTTCCACGGGCATAACGGACCGAAACCGATCACAGTGTGGTGCTCGAACGACTACCTCGCCATGGGTCAGCACGATGTGGTGATCAATGCGATGGAAGAAGCGCTGCACGATGTCGGCGCAGGCAGCGGCGGCACGCGCAATATCGGCGGCAACACCCACCTGCATGTCGAGCTGGAGCGTGAACTTGCTGAATTGCACGGCAAACAAGGCGCGCTGCTGTTCACCAGCGGCTATGTCTCGAACGACGCAACGCTTTCAACGCTGGCCAAATTGCTGCCGGGCTGCATCATCTTCTCCGACGAGCTGAACCACGCCAGCATGATCGCTGGCATCCGCAATTCGGGCTGTGAAAAGCGTGTGTTCCGCCACAACGACATGGCGCATCTCGAAGAGCTCCTCGCCGCCGAAGACCACGAAACGCCCAAGGTTATCGCCTTTGAAAGCGTCTATTCGATGGACGGTGACATCGCCCCGATCCACGCGATCTGCGACCTCGCCGAAAAATACAACGCCCTCACCTATATCGACGAGGTCCACGCGGTCGGCATGTATGGCGACCATGGCGGCGGCATTTCGGAGCGCGACAACGCCGCGGACCGGATCGACATTATCGAAGGCACTTTGGGCAAAGCGTTCGGCGTGATGGGCGGCTATATCGCAGCCGACACCCGCGTGATCGACTGCATCCGCAGCTATGCGCCCGGTTTCATCTTCACCACTTCGCTCTCGCCGGTTCTGGTTGCGGGCGTGCTCGCCTCGGTGAAGCACCTCAAGTCGTCCAGCGTAGAGCGCAACGCGCAGCAGGGCGCTGCCGCCATGCTCAAGCTGAAATTCGCCGAAGCCGGTCTGCCGGTGATGGACAGCGTCACCCATATCGTGCCGCTAATGGTCGGCGACCCTGCCCGCGCCAAAAAGATCAGCGACATTCTGCTCGCCGAATACGGCGTCTATGTGCAGCCGATCAATTACCCCACCGTGCCGCGCGGAACCGAGCGCCTGCGCTTCACCCCCGGCCCCGCCCACACCGAAGCGATGATGGACGAGCTGACCAGCGCTCTGGTGGAAATCTGGGACCGACTCGATCTGGAACTCGCGAAGGCGGCATGAGCAAATCGGGTATTTTTCCTACTGATGATTGGACGGTTGCACAGGGCGCAACGCTCGATGGTCCTATTTTCATGCGCTATCGCACCGGCGAACCGACGCAGGCAGATCGCGAGCGCTTCGACAAATTGGTAATCGTGCGTTGGGCCTACAATCCCGATGAAATGAACGGACTGCCTACCTCGGAAACAACAGCATCGATGGGAGAGTTCGAAGATCCCGTTCTCGACGCCAGTGACGATGCTGGATGGTGGGGCTCTTGTGTCGCAATTATCACGCACAACGGCGCGCGTGAGTGGCGATTCTACACGCCTGATGTTGGTGCGTTCCAAACAGAATTCAGCGAGAGCCTGCGTGGCCTCGGCCCTTACCCGCTTGATCTGCAGGTATTCGACGACCCGGATTGGAACGGCTTCGCCGAAGTTCGTGCACTGGTCGGTTGATTACTGATTTTTGTTAGCCCACACTCCCTCCCGAGGGAGAGAACAATGGCCATCACTTTCGACCGCCCAATAGACAAAGACGCGCTCGACACAGGCACGCTCGACATTCGTCCGATGACGCCTGCCATCGGGGCGGAGATACTCGGGATTGATCTGGGCGCTTCGGACATTGCGGACAGCATCGACCAGATCCGCGCGGCGCTGCTCAAATATGGCGTGATTTTCTTCCGCGATCAGGATCTGACGCAGGAACAGCACATCGCCTTTGCGCGTCACTTCGGTGAGCTGGAGGTCCACCCCGCCACCCCCAAGGATCAGCCCAATCCCGAAGTCCTGCGCATCGCGCATGGGCCAAAGAGCCGGGGGCAGGAGAACAACTGGCACTCTGACGTCACATGGCGCGAGGAGCCTTCGCTTGGCTCGATCCTGCTCGCGCGCGAAGTGCCCGATGTGGGCGGCGACACTTTGTTCGCCAATATGCACCTCGCTTACGAGCGCTTGTCGGAGCAGATGCAGCGCTTCTGCGAAGGGCTGACGGCGGTTCACGATATCAGCCGCGTCTTCGCCCGCCGTCTGAAGAAATCACCCGAGGAGCTGCACGAGAAGTACCCTCCGATGCGCCATCCGGTGATCCGCACCCATCCCGAAACCGGCGAGCGTGTGGTCTATGTCAACAATGGCTTCACCAGCCATATCGAGGGGCTTTCCAAGGAAGAAAGCGCGTGGCTGCTCGACCACCTCTACAAGACCGCTTGGGATGTCGAGATCCAGTGCCGCTTTCGCTGGAAGCCGGGATCGGTCGCGTTCTGGGACAACCGCGTGTGCCAGCATAACGCCGTGTCCGACTACTTCCCCGCGCGCCGCGTGATGGAGCGGGTGACGATTGCGGGCGACAAACCCTACTTCCGGCCCTGAACGCCCTCCCCGCACACCAATCGAGCGCCCGCTTCCGTAGCGTATTTTGCGCATGCCTGCGCGTGCGCTAGGCCTCCATGAAACAGCACTAAAGGACAGACTGATATGAGCGGCAATCCGGACCAGAAATATGACGAGGTCGTTCTCTCCCGGCGCTCGATCCGTGGCTATCTGGACAAGCCGGTGCCGCAGGAATTGATCGAGGAAATTCTCAGGCTGGCGATGCGCTCGCCCTCCTCGATGAACACCCAGCCCTATCACTTCCACGTCATCACCGGCGAACCGCTCGACCGCATCCGCAAGGGCAACACCGAGCGCATTCTCGCAGGCGAACCCGACAGCCGCGAATTTCGGCGCGGAGAACCTTTCGCCGGCAAACACCGCGACCGGCAGGTCGGCTGCGCGATCCAGCTGTTCGAGGCCATGGGGATCGGCCGCGACGACAAGGAGAAACGCCAAGACTGGGTGCTGCGCGGATTCCGCCAGTTTGACGCGCCGGTCTGCGTGATCGTGACCTATGACAAGGAATTGTCAGGCAGCGACGACACCGCCTTCGATTGCGGAGCCGTCACCACAGCCCTCGTCAACGCCGCATGGTCGCGCGGGCTAGGCTGCGTGATCAACTCGCAAGGCATCATGCAAAGCCCCGTCGTGCGCGAACATGCCGGTATTCCCGACGATCAGGTGATCATGAAAGCGGTCGCCATGGGCTGGCCGGATGAAGACTTCCCCGCAAACCCGGTGAAGATCACACGCCGCGAAGTTGGCGAGGCTGCGACGTTTGTAGGGTTTGGGTGAGCCTCCGCTTTCTGCACGACTTAATTGCCGTCGGTACAGCTGCTAGGGAAATCGATCGGGCAGTCATCAGCCGAGTCCTGTTGTCTTCTACGAGATCGGGGGTTAGCCCTTGAAATTCTTACACAGGACTTGAAGCGGGGCCGATGACTTCAATCAATACTTCCAAAGCCGTTGAACTGATTGATCAGCATCTCGATGCGCTTTCTGCCCGTTTTGTGGCGCGCAGATCGCTGATGGAGCTGGTGATGCTGGGCCTGATTTCAAAGGAGCATGTGCTGCTGATCGGTCCGCCCGGCACTGGCAAGTCTGCCGCGGTTCAGGCGATTGCCAATGCGCTCGATGCAAGCAGTTTTGAATATCTGATCGGGCGGTTCACCGAGCCTGGTGAGCTGTTCGGCGCGCTCGATCTTGGCGCGTTGCGCGACGGTGAAGTAAGACCGGTGACAAAGGGCATGCTGCCCGAAGCGGAAATCGCGTTTCTCGACGAAATTTTCCTCGGCTCGACCGCGATTCTCAACTCACTGCTCAAGATCCTCAATGAGCGGACCTATCGGCGCGGCCAGTTCGAGACCAAGGTTCCCCTGGTTTCCTGCATCGCTGCCTCAAACGAGCTTCCCACTGATGCCGCTCTGGCAGCTTTCGCTGATCGGTTCCTGCTCACCATGTTTGTCGATCCTGTGCCGGATCAGCAGCTCCCAGCTTTGCTCGATGCGGGATGGAAAGAAGCTCAGCGCGCGCAAGACGACCTCGCCCCGCTGGATCGCAAAGTGTTGGCCGCGCTCCAAAGCGCAGCGCTTGAAGTCGACGTTTCTGACATAGGCGAGGCCTATGCGCATATTGTGCGCAAGATCCGCTTGCTCGGTGTGCCGATGTCAGATCGCAAACTGGTCAAAGGGCTAAAGCTGATCGCCGCAGCGGCTTTGCTTCGCGGGAGCGACAAAGCAGGTCTAGAGGACCTGTGGCCGGTTAGCTTTCTGGTCCAGTCGCGCGAGCGGCAGGCGGAGCTGCGCGATCTGCTCCATGCTGAGCTCGCCGAAAGCCGCAATCCGGTTCTGGCTGGCAGTGTTGAACAAGCGATCCACGGCCTGTCCGCCCATGCAGCACAGCTGCAAGGACAAGCGGAGGCGCTGCTCAACGCCCGCCCAGGACCATGGTCCGAGCGCGAGGGCGAAGTTTGGCTGGTCCGGCTCGAAACTTTGCTCACCAGTATCGATGCAGCTTTCTCCGAAGAAACACTGCCCGATGATCTTGCCGATCTGCGCAAGCGGATAGAAGGCGCTTTGGAAGAGCGATCGAATGGAGTGATCGGAGCCAATGCATCCGATGGCGATCAGGCCGTGCCAGCAGCCGAGTGATGCAGTGGCGGCGAACTGATCCCCTCCAGCGCGTCGATGGTTTGTTGCTTCTAGGCAGCGATGCTCACACTCGGATGGAGACCGCTTTAGAGGGGAAGTCTCCGCTCATCCGCAGCCTGCCCGCCGCGCGCGGTGATGGTTGGGCCGCGATCTTCGCTGGGACATTGCCCGGCACGAGTGACCCGATTGTGCCAAGGATTGCCGGGGCGCTCTCGCTCTATCAGGCTCAACCGGGATGGTATTTTCCCGTCGGCTCAGAGCTAGCGGTACCCGATGATATGAAAGCGCAATTGCTGGGCCGTTTGGCACAAGAGACGGGCTTTCGCTCGCCAGCAATAATTGTGCCGCGCTTTGCCGCTGAAGAGGCTGTTTCGAGCGAGGTCGATATCTACCCCGTCCACTTGCGACGCGAGATGCTCAACGCATGAGCGAGGTCGACCAATCCCCGCCAGACGCGGTTCTTCCGGCGGCTTATGCGCCGTTCAATCCACTGCTCGACCAGCTTTCGCCAGCTTTGGCGCAAGTGTTGCGCGGTCAATTGGCGCAGTTCGAAATGTTCGCCAGAAATCTGGCTTCGATAGATGATGCGCCGCGCGGTGAATTTGAAGGGCTGAGTGGTCTGACCAATCGCGGCGACTTTGAGCATATTCTGCAAAGCGAATTGCTGCTCCAATCCGAGGCTCCCATCGAATTCCTCCGCCGCTTGGCCGAGGCAGAAACGCTGTTTCATGACCGCCAATATGCCGATCCCGGCGCGAAGCAAGTCTGGAGAGTGATCGTCTCAGCAGGCCCTGAAATCATCGGCCATGCGCGCCTGATAGCACTCGCCGCTTTGTTCTTTCTGGCGAGAGTCGCCGAACAACGCGGTGGCCGGTTTGAATGGTGCTTCCTTCCCTCAAGCGGTGAGATCACCTGGTTCAAGGGGCTCTCGGTCAATTCGGTAAAGCGCTTTCTGCGCACGGTCGCTTTTCGCGAAGCAACCGCCAGCGACGTCGCTCTTGCACGTCAAGTCTGGGATGATGCTGAGACTGGCACGGATGAATCGAGCCGGCCCGATCACGCCGATTGGGTGATCGGGTCCGGGCGCGAATACAGCGCGCAAGATGCTGTTGCCACGCAGGAGCCCAACCACCTCAGCTTCGTCCTCAAACCGCATATCAAGAATGAGCCGCGCGAGGTGGAGATCACGGTGCGCAAGGCTTTTCGCGAGCAAGCCCATGGCTTGATTGCGCTGGCTGATGACAAAAAATGCCTATCCGCGCTTGAGCGCCCCTTCCCGGCCCCTTCGCACTCCAAGAAAAACCACCGCGAACCCTCGCAAGCCCCGCGGATGGAGGGGTGGGCGCCGCGCTATCTAACGGTGCTTGCAGGCAATTATCTTGTGATCCATTTGTCCGATGGCCTGCTGGTGCGACGGCTCGGCCAATATGAAGGAGAGACGTGGAACTGGTTTGCGCCTTTGCCCGCAGACGCAAGAATTGCAGGTATCGATATTGAAAAGAACGTCCTCAAACTCGTTCTATTACGCCAGGCCGGAGAGAAGCACAGGCTCGCCATTCAGCTTTTCGTTCTAACCGTTCGAAGCGAAGAGCATGTGGGCAGCTACATTTCCCACCGAGTTCACGCTCGTGATGATTTGCTCAATTCTCGCGACTACGCTCTACCGGGCATAGTCGATCATGATTTCCACCACGGCGGTTCACTCGACGTTTTTGGTCGCTTAGGTGCACGCTATCGGCTCGATCGAAGAGGGAACTTATTGCAACCCGAAGTGCCCGAGATTCTCCTGTCCACCGGGCAGCATTTCATCATCGACAATTCAACTGCCTCCATGTCGTTCTTGCAAGTCATGCGGCACCGCGACGAAGAATTGGTGGCGCGATATCGCCCCGCTCTCGAAGCGATGCCGGTCCGATTCCACGATATGGTCTGGTCATCCGATTCGACCAAATTCGCATACGCACAAAGTGCCGGCGCTTGGTTTGCACTCGGCCAATCAGCCTCATCCGAGGCTTACGCGGATGCAGAGCTTCCGTTTCAAACTCATGATGGTGAACGTGTACTTTCGATCAACATCAAGAACAATGAAGTCCACGCGCTACTGTGGTCCGACGCGCGGATCGGCGGCGAAGGTACGATCGAGGCGGTTCGTTATCGCGATGGCACTCGAGTTCGTACAACTCGCCCTATCGACTTGGGAGAAGATGCCGACAGGATTGTTCGCATCGCACAGCGGAACGCCAAATTGCTGGCGATTAAGGTCGGCCTTTCTGGTGAACCCAAAGAGATGATTTCGCTACGCTATAAGCGGCCCAACGCACACAATGCACGCGAAGTATTTGATCTCACCGCCATCGCAGACGAGGCAATGTTGCTGCGCGTTAAGGACGCTTCATGAGAGTGACGCGATCATCGCGAAGCGCGCGGACAACCGGGCGCCAAGGTTTCAGCAGGGCAGCCCAGCGCGCAATTGCGACCATGCCGCCGCTGCCTCCGCAGATCATCAAATTCGGTGCGCGGCAGCCATGCCTTGGGCTTGCTTTCATCGGACCCGGCAGCCTGCAAATCTCCGCACTGAAGGCGATCAGGGATGACGTGTCTCGCATTGCCGAAGGGTATGTCGAACAAGGCGAAAACCGGTTCCATATTACCTTTGTTGAACTGCGCAGGCCGAAATCAGGCCTTGCCCAGATGTACCCGCAGGCCTTGCCCTTGGCGCTTGCCAAGCCCGGAGTGCTCACAAGCTATTTCAAGGACGATGGCGAGGCGGCCGCTGGCATCGATGCAAAGAGCAGCAATGCTGCGAATGCGGCCTCTGTGCGCGCGGTGGAGCTGTGGTGGTCAGGTCAGCCCTTGCGCGTCTCGCTGCACCTGCTTCGTTCCGTCCCGCGAACGCAGCTCTGGGAGATGCCCGAGGTCGCAATCCACACTGCCATTATCCCTGATGCCGCCGCGAATGAGAGCGACAATCGGGCTGCCAGCGCTGACGCCAACCGTGCCAAGACGCGAAAGGCGGCCCAGCCATTCGGCAGCGCGATCAGTGAGAGCCTCGCAGCGCGGTTGCTGAAATCGCAAGAGCTTAGCGATCCCGACCCATTTGGCGAGTTGCGCGAAGGGCTGAAGCGTCCATCGGCCTTCGGTGAAAACATGCGGCGGCTCGGCTGGTATCTCGCCGGAACCTGGCCGCGAATCTGGAAAGTGTTCGCGGGGCTTGCAACAGTTGCGCTGATCCTGTTGGCCACTTTCGTCGTGGTCGCTGTGCTCGTCTCAGGGTTGAAAGTGCTTGGCCTCTCCATTGCCGGGTTCTTTGTTGGTTTTATGTTGCTGCGATTTCTGGGCGGGTTGATTGGCGGTGCCATTTCATATGGCTCCGCATCCCACGATTCAGCGCGCGAACGCGGCCCGGGCCTCTTTGAAAATTTTCTCGGTTGGCTGGCTTGGAAGAACCCGTTCAGCTCAGTTCACCGCCAAGTCAGCCAACGAGTTAAACAGCTCGAAAGCATGATGGCGCGCGGGCAAATTGATGAAGCGCTCAAGCTGGCATTCCGGCTGGGCAACAATCGGCCCGGATCGAAGCACAAGCGCACAATCTATCCACGCGAGCTGCCCAGCGCGCGCGCAACGCTCGATTTCGACTATGTTGATAGCGGATTTGGCGCGCCGATCCTGAGCGACGGCCAGGACTGGGAGTTGCGGCAGCGCTATTTTCAACTGGCCGAACAATTGGAGAAGGATGGCGATTTGCGCCGCGCGGCCTTTATCTATTCGCAGCTTCTGGGCGAACACGAAGAGGCGGTCCGGCTGCTCGAAAAAGCAAAGCTTCCACATGAGGCGCTCAAACTGGCGCTAGCTGGCAAGGTCAATCCGGCAATCACTGTTCGGCTGCTTTACGAGGCAGGTCGCAAGCAAGAAGCGTTGGCTTTGGCCGTTCGGGCGGGTTGTTTTGAGGCTCTGGTCGAACAAAGCCGCAAGAAGGACGCCGTGTTCCACATCGACGTGATCAAGGCCTGGACCGAAGCGCTGATTGACAGCGGACAGGTGCTACGCGCGTTGCAAGTGACCGATGAACTCGCCAACCAGATTGGGGCCAATACGACCCTGCTCGCGCTGCGCCGATCGTGGCTCGGCGCAGTTCTTGTCGCATCGCAAGGATCGAATCTGCCCGCCGAGGCCGTTGCGCGCGCGCTCCTGACTTGCACGCTCGAGCACCCCGATCCGCTAGAACAATTTCCAGAGCGGTTGCGTGCGACGGGAGATGAGCTGCTCGACATGGCGCTGGACCGGCTGCAGGATGCGACGCAGGACGACCGGGGCGGCGACGATCTTTTGGGTGTGCTTACGTCCTTACGGCGGCTCGCGCTGCGCAAATCTCCCGAGCAGAACACTTTCTGGTCGGGTCCCGGCTCCACATTGCTCGAGCAGTTAGGCCAGTGCCTGCTCCGGCAAGGTTCCAGTCAATTGCAAACGCCTGATCTCGACGCCTTGGGCCAATTGCTGAACATGGCGGGACACCGCGTTTTGGCGAGAGATCTGACCAAGCTGAACCGCTTGATCAAATCGAGTGAAGAGACAGCGCGCGAATGGACCGTACCTCCCCTCGCCGCTCAAAAACCGATGGTGACAAGAGCGTGCGTGCTTGGGAACGGAACCATTCTGGCATGGCGGGATTCAGGTTTTCTCGAATTGATGGACAAGAATGGCGCGATGCTCTGGCGTGAACGCTTTGAGCAGCCGAGCGCGATTATTCCCGTTGGACAGGGAAGCAAGGTGCTGATCCTGCGCGAAGGCCTCGGGGCACAAACCATCGTGAGCTGCTTCGACACCGCTTCACGCACAATGCGCGAAATAGGTAGCCTCGCCTTGAAAGCGCATCACGACATCACCGATGAGCTTGGCTGGATGGTTCAGGTGGGCGGCAGAATCGGCGCGCTCAGTCTAGCGAGGATGACTACGCAAGAGCCTGAGTTCGAGTTTCTATGGTCGTGCTCGCTCACGGACAGGCTGCAAACAATCGCCTTTTGTCACGGGTTGAAATGCGCATCTTGGGCAACAGTGGATGTAAGCCCCGACCGGCTGGGTATAATCGAACTCTGGAAGTTCACTGATAGCGGTGATCTTGAGACTTTCATCCTAAGGCCGGGCGAGAATGGCCAAACCGGCCAGCCTAATCCACCAATGCTCTGGGCGTGGAGCCAAGACCGGGGATCCATCATGGCTCCGCTGTCAAAAGACAATGCCTGGTTGGCCGTGCAGCAATGGGACGAATATTCCGAGCGCCAAGTGCGCCTCACCATGGCCAAGCGTGCGCGGGACGAAGGTATCGATCATCTGGTGCCATGCGACCTCGATCGTTCGGCTGCGGTGGTGACCGATGGCAAGATCGAAATACGCAGTCACGAACGTTCAGGGCCGCGCTTTGAGCTGCATCACGATAAAGAACTCACGCTTTACTGTCATGCGCGTCTGCCACTTGGGCCCGCCGATCGCCTCACCAAACACGCTAAGAGGCACGCTCGTACCTCTGGCAAGGTGTTGCTGGGTGATACGCATGGACGACTGTTTCTAGTGGATCCGAGGACCGCACGGGTGCGCGAGCTTTAAAAGCATCTCGAGCGGCTAGCGGAGCACCTAGCGCAAGCTCACCACATTATCCGCCTCGGGCCGCACGCGGCTGCCGTCGAACAGGCTCATCATCGGCTCGTCTTCGACCACAACGACCTCTGCATCGCCGAAGCCGTTGAAGCCGGTCTTCATTGCCGCTCCGTAGGCGCCGAGCATGCCGATCTCGATATAGTCGCCTGCCTGGATGTCGCCGGGCAGCGCGAAGGGGCCGGCCATGTAGTCGGCGTCGTCGCAGGTGGGGCCGTAGAAGGCGAAGTCCTCTAGGGGGTCGCGCAGATCGCCTTCGAGCGCGGCCACGGGGAAGCGCCAGCCCACATGCGCCGCGTCGTAGAGCGCGCCGTAAGCGCCGTCATTGATGTAAAGCTCACCCGCACGGCGGCGTTCGACCTTGACGATCATGCTCGAATATTCGGCGCACAATGCGCGGCCCGGCTCGCACCACAGCTCTGCATTGTAGGCGACCGGCAGCGCGTAGAAGTGCTGGTGGATGATCTGGAAGTAATCCTCCAGCGGCGGCGGCTCCATGCCGGGATAGATGCTGGGGAAGCCCCCGCCCACGTCGATCATGTCGATCACAACGCTCGCCTCCGCAATTGCAGCGCGGGTGCGGTCGAGCGCTTGCACAAAGGCAAACGGGCTCATCGCCTGTGATCCGACATGGAAGCACACGCCCAGCCAGTCGCAATGCTGGCGCGCGTTCTGGAGCAGTCCGGGCGCTTCGAGCAGGTCGCAGCCGAATTTGCTGGCAAGCGACAGTTCCGAATATTCGCTCGACACGCGCAGCCGCACGCACAGGCGCAGATCGGTTGCTGGTTCGCCCGTTTCCGGATCGCTGCACACCTCGACGATCTTCTCCAGCTCCTCGATGGAATCGAGGCTGAAAGTGCGCACGCCGTGGGTGTGATAGGCCTCGCGGATCGCGCCGCGCGTCTTGATCGGATGCATGAAGCACAAGGTCGCCTCGGGCAGCAGAGCACGCACCAGACGGACCTCGGCAATCGAGGCGACGTCGTAATGCGTAACGCCCGCGCGCCACAGCACTTCGATCAGATCGGGAGCAGGATTGGCCTTCACCGCATAGAGCACCTTGCCGGGAAACTTCTCGGCAAAGAACTTTGCAGCACGCGTCGCGGCGTGCGGGCGGTTGAGGATGACTGGCTCGTCGGGCTGGCGAGCCCGCGCTACAGTCTTGGCATCAGGAAAGATGTGCAACTCAAGGGACCCCCTAATGGTTCAGTGTTCGACCAAACGGTTACGAGCCTGCCTTGCGGTTAGTCCCTTGGGGCAGAAGAGACGCGCATATAGCGCCAAAATGTTCAGCCGCAATCAAAAACCGACATTGGGAACCTGATCCACGGTGCCGCGCTCGCTATCGTCGAGCTGGTTGAAGTCAGCCTGCTGGAATCCGAGCATTCCGGCGAACAGAACCGCCGGGAAATTCTCGCGCGCCGTGTTGAACTGCGCGACCGCTGCGTTGAGCGCACGGCGGGCAGCGGCGAGCTTGTCCTCGATATCGGCTAGCTCGCGCTGAAGCTCCTGAAAATTCGCGCTGGCCTTGAGGTCGGGATAGGCCTCGCCCAGTGCCAGCAGGTTGTCGAGCGCGATTTTGAGGCCTTGCTCGCTGCTGCTGTCGGGCGATCCCTTGGCTGCGACATTGCGCGCCTCAACCACCGCTTCGAGGGTGGAACTTTCGTGCCCGGCATAGCCCTTCACGCTTTCGACGAGGTTGGGGATGAGATCATGCCGCTGGCGCAATTGCGCGTCGATATCGGCGGTTCCCTGGCGCACATTCTGGCGCAATCCGACGAGATTGTTGTAAATCCCGATCACCATAACGGCGATCACAACCAACAGGCCGATCAGCCCAAATCCAAGAAATCCCATTATCCACCCCTCCTTTACGGCCTGCGTTTATAGTAGCAGTAAGAGGTTAAGGGAAAGGGGGGAGACAGGCCAATGCACGCGGATGTCCAAAGTCTAATGAGCGGAGAGCTGGGGGAATGGCTTTCCCAGCAGCAGGCAATGCGCGACGCAGCCACGAAAAAGGCACGCAATCGCTGGTTTTACGCCGGAATTGCCGCCTTGCCGGTGATCGCCTTTATCCTGTTCATGCCATTTGAACTGGGCATGTTCCGCCTCTTCCTGTCGGGCTTTATCGGTTTTGGCGTGTTCGCCTGGGGCTATGCTCCGATCAACGAGGCCAAGAAGACGATCAAGGTCGGGATCAATTCCGCGATCGCGCGTAGTCTTGGCATATCCTACGAGCATGACCTTGTGCCGGGCGAGGAATATGAAGCCGCGCGGCGCTATGGATTGCTGCCATCCTACCAGCGAGACAGTCAGGAAGACCGCTGGTTTGGAGAGCTGGAGGGCCACCCTTTCAACCTTTACGAGGCGCATCTCGAACAGCGGCGCGGTTCGGGTAAGAACCGCCGCTGGGTCACGGTGTTTCGCGGGGCGATCATCTCCATGGGCTTTGGCCGCAATTTCCACTCGACCACGCTTTTGCAGCGCAAGGGCAAGCACAAGAAATGGTTCGGCTTTGGTGGGCGCGCCGACCATGCCGAATTTGGCGACCATAGGCTGGATTATGTGGATCAGGTCCACCCCGATTTCGAAGGGGTGTTCGAGGTCTGGAGCGACGATCAGGTCGAAGCCCGCGTCCTAATCCATCCCAGCTATGTCGAGCATCTGCTTTCGCTGGAGCGGGTGTTTAACGGCGATGCGGTGCGCGCGTTGTTCCGCAAAGGAGAAGTCATCATCGCGATTGAAAGCGGCAATATGTTCGAAAGCGGATCGATGAAGGCTGAGAAAGACGCCGAGCACGCCGCCGAAACCGCCGAGCAATTTGCAGCGATGGCGCGGCTTGCGACCGCGATCAACCAGAACGAACGCGGGCGGGTGCTTTCTAAAGAGTCTCGCGGCAGGCCTTAGCGGCCCCTATTCGCCACCCGCGGCAATCCCGGCAGCATCCGGGGCAAGGTCCAGCATCACTGCCACATTTGCGCGGATATTGGCCATCGTCGCGCCATTATCGAGCACCTGATAGCGGGTCACACCAAGCGTCTTTTCTTCGAAATCGGCCCAGGTGTTGAGCGCGGCATACTTGAAATTCGCCTCGGCCAGAGTTTCAAAGGTCACTTCGGGAGGCAGGTTGTAGCGCACCTGCATCATGATGCCCTGACAGCCCGACACGCCGTCCGCGTTACAAGCCGTACCGATGAGGAAATAAGTCACCCCGTCCTTGGCGCGCGCGACCACCATCTGTTCGCTTTCATCGACTTCGAGCACTTCATGGCCCAGCGATCCGACAACCGCGCTGAGATCGGCGGTCGTCACTGACAGCTTTACGGTCTGCGCGTCATATCCCTGCGCGGCAACAGGTGCTGCGACCAAGCCCGCCAGCGCCAAAGCAGCCGCGGCGGTGATTCCAAGTTTCAACATTTCCAAAGCTCCCCCGATAGCATTCGCGCGCCAGCCTAGCTGAGCCGGTCGCGAAAGTCCTCATAGTCGAACCGCTTCACGCATTCGAGCGCATCGGTTTCGCTGTCCCAAAGCCAGATGCTCGGCAGCTGAACGCCGTTGAAAGTGTTGGTCTTCACCATCGAATAATGCGCCTGATCGAGGAAGGCGAAACGCGCGCCGGGATCGGCTTTGACCGGCAGGCGGTAATCGCCAATCACATCGCCAGCGAGGCAGGACGGTCCGCCCAGACGGATCGGGACGGAATCGTCGCTCAGCTCGCCCAGCATCGCGGGGCGGTACGGCGCTTCGAGAACGTCGGGCATGTGGCAGGTGGCCGAGATATCGGTGATGCCGATGGGCACATCGTTGAAGCCGGTATCGAGCAGAGTGCCAACCAGAATGCCCGCATCCAGCGCGACCGCTTCGCCGGGTTCGAGGATGATTTCCGCGCCCGTATCCGCCGCCGCGTCGCGCAGGAACTCGATCAGCTCATCGCGCTCGTAGTCATCGCGGGTGATGTGGTGCCCGCCACCCATATTGATCCATTTGAGCTGCCCGAAATACGGCTCAATCGCATCGAAAACGCGGTCCCATGTTGCGCGCAGCGGCTCGAACGTCTGCTCGCACAGATTGTGGAAATGGATGCCTTCGACACCCTCCATCGTCTCCTCGGTCAGCTGATCAATCGGAAAGCCGAGCCGTGATCCGGGGGCGCTGGGATCGTATTTGGGCACTTCGCCGGTCGGGACCATCGGGTTGAGCCTGAGGCCCACGCTGACATCCCCGCCCGTCACCGCCGCCTGATCCAGAATGAGCGCCGCGCGCTTCATCTGGCTGGGCGAGTTGAAGATCACATGGTCTGACAGCCTGCAAATCTCGTCCAGCTCTTCCGGCTTGAACGCGGCAGAATAGGTTGCGATCTCGCCGTCGTAAAACTCGCTCGCCAGCCGCGCTTCCCATAGGCCGCTGGTCGAAACCCCGTCGAGATACTCGCCGATGACATGCGCGGTCGACCACATGGAAAACGCCTTGAGCGCGGCAAACACCTTGATGCTTGCCCCGTCCGACACCGCTTCGTCCCGAATGCCCGCCAGCACCTGGCAATTGCTGCGGATTTTCGCCGCATCGACAACAAAGGCAGGGCTGTCGACACGGGACAGATCGAACTGGGCGAAAGCGCCCGGATTGCCGGCTTTGGTTTCCATGGAGCAGGCCCATAAACGTAAAGCGGCCTCGCTGGAAGCACCCAGCGAAGCCGCTTCGTGTCAGCCATGGCAAGAGCTCAGCTCTTGCGCGATCCTGCCAGCAGTCCGGCGAGAATGCCTTCGATCGCTCCGGGATATATCCCGCGCAAAGCGACTGCCTGCATTGGAACATCAGCTCCGGTCGGAGCGATGAAAAGCGCCCAATAGCTGGCATATCCGGCGCAGCAGACGATCAGCGCGACCGCAATCGCAACTACCCATTGCCCGGCGGGCGACGGCATCTTGCCTGCCAGCCACGCCGCAACGACAAAGGGAATTACTCCGGTTAGGACGACCAGGATCGCGACCGAAACCATATATCCGATCGAGAACTCAGGCGGTGCTGCGATCAGATATTTGTATGCACCAAAGGCAAGCAGAAATACGCCATAAAGCCCCCATGCAGTCTTGCGCGCGATCATTGGCTTGTCTCTTCTTCAGGTTGCGGTTTGCGGAATTCATATTCGCGGTTCCAGCTGTTGAGATCTTCGAGATAGGCCGGATAGGATGTGCCGAAAGCAAAGTCAGAATTGTCGCCGTAAAGCACCAGCACTCCTTCGAGCGGCTCGTCGCCATCATTGACAAATTGATGCTTCACAAACTGCGCAACAAACACACTCATCCCTGCCTCCAGGCGGATGGGCCCGTCATCGGAATGCATCACGCCGGTTCCGCTCGTAATTACGAACAGGTTCGGCATCTGCCCGACCTCGAGCCTCGGGTCGGAATTGACCTCTCCATCAGGGGGCAGCGAAAAGAACAGGATCCTGAAGCCTTTCATCATGTGCAAGGCGGTTGTTGGCGCACCATGGGTCACCAGCGCATTCGCCGCGCCAAAACGCGTGACCTCCGGCTTACCCTTGGTGAAAAAATGCGACAGTGCGAGATACATCTCGGCCTCGTCACCCGCCGTTGATTCAAAGCCTCGCATGTCGCCGGTTTCAACACCCACCCGATCGCTGCCGAAGCTCTGCATCGCGGCCGTGCCCGCATTGATCTCGCCGCTCGCAATCCTCTCAAGCACGTCGAGACTGGCAATGCGGAAACCCCAGGTCGGGCGTTCGGGCCTGCCGCGAGTGAGCGACACTTCATGCGGTCCGAATGTGTGATCGGTAAGCCGGCCGCGCGCCGAAGGGGTTTCGCGGCGAGCAACTGAGACGGTCCACCATTGTTGGCCCAGCCTGATTCCAAATGTCGAATTGATTGCCATCGGATCATTCACATAATCATCGGCAAATTCGCGAAGTATCGCATCCGCCCGCTCGATATCCGCATCGCTCAGCGCCGCGGCGCTTTCGACCTGATTGTTGCTTTGAGCCATGGCTACTCCCGGTATCGCTGCGGCCGTTATCGCCCCTGCTGCGAGGCCCGCCAAGATGATCGCTCTTGCGCACATAATCCACTTCCTCCGTGTTGGTGTAGTGCGGAGGTAATACACGTGGGCTTTATTTTAAGCAAGCGCTTAATTTTTACTCAAGCGCAGGCTCCAGCATATCGGCCAAGTGCGAGGCGAATGTCTCGAGCGTGGGCGTCTTGACGGTCGGATCCCGTTTGGCCAGCGCTTCCCGCACAGGCGCGGCAATGAGGAAAAGTAGCATCGGCCCAAGCACAGTGAGATGAACTGTTTGCGCGTCGAGAGCTTTGGCTGGGGCGTTATCGGGCAAGGACGCGATCATCCGCTCGGTCAATCCCATCGACTGCCGCAACATCGCCCCGCTATCGGGATCAAGCAGCCGATCAGGGTTCATGTATTCGCGCATCAAAATCGGCGCGAGGTAAGGCCTTGCGCTGATCGCGCTGGCAAACCCACGGATCAGATTGCGGACCGGTTGTGAGTTGTCAGACGGCGGCAACCCAGCGACATCGACAAAGCTCTGCATCGCTTCGCCAAGAACCGCATCATACAGCCCCGCCTTTCCCTTGAAATGATACGAAACGAGCGCTTGGTTGCAGCCCGCAACCTCTGCCACATCGCGAACGCCGGTCGCCGCAAATCCCCGCTCTGCAAACAATTGCTCGGCCGCAGCCAATATTGCCGCGCGGGTTTCGAGTGTGCGCTTTTGCGGCTTCTTTTGCTTGGTTCGGGCGGCGTCCATAGGCGCAAGCTTAAGCGAGCGCTTAACTCAGGTCAAAAGAGAGAAACCCGCGCCGCGCTAACTTTGCGAGCACCGGCTAATATCGATCGAGAGCCAGTGCGAATGCAGCGCCCGCCTCATCATCAAAGCAAACGAACACGACCTTTTCGATTGCTCCGGGATTGTCGGTCAGCGCAGCCTTCACAGATAGAACCGCGACCTTAGCGGCCTTGCTCAACGGAAACCGGTACCGCCCTGTCGAGATGGCAGGAAACCCGACGGAGCGAGCGCCCAATTTCACCGCGGCCTCAACCGAACGCGAATAGCATCGCCCCAGCAACACCTCTTCACCCCTGTTCCCATCTTGCCAGACAGGTCCAACCGTATGGATGATGTGACGAGCTTGCAGATTGTAGCCTTTGGTGACTTTGACCTCGCCGGTTTTGCATCCGCCCAGCAATCTGCACTCATGCACCAGGTCTGGCCCAGCTGCGCGATGGATAGCGCCATCGACCCCGCCTCCGCCAAGAAGTGAGGAATTCGCCGCATTGACGATCGCATCCAGCCGCAATTCGACAATGTTGCCGATCACGACTTCAAGAAGCGTATCGCCAGATTTGTTTTCCATCGCTTACAGCTTTCTGTGCATGACCAATGCGTCGACATACCCCGCTTTAGGGTGATCGAAGGCATCTGGCAGGCGTCCGACGGTTTCAAATCCAAGGCTTTCCCACAAGCGGACTGCGCCCATATTGGTCGACACCACGAAATTGAACTGCATCGCGGCAAAGCCTAGCTCGCGCGCCATTTGCATCGAATGCTCGCACATCGCACGTGCAATGCCTTTGCCGCGCGCCGCTTCGCCGACCATATAGCCGCAATTGGCGACATGGCTTCCGCCGCCCGCCTGATTGCGTTTGAGATAGTAGGTCCCCAGCACTTCGCCAGCCTCTTCGGCGACGAAGCAATGTCCGCCGCCGTCCATCCAATAGGCGAGCGCGGATTCTCGAGAAATGTCGCGGTCAATCGTGTAGGTCTCACCCGTCCGAATGACTGGACCTATGATGTCCCAAATTGCGCTGGCGTCAGAGGGTTGGGCTTCGCGGATCAAAACCCAACCGGCCCGTCGAGCTCCTTAACCTGCCACGGCAGGCCATGCTGGTTGAGCATCTCCATAAACGGATCGGGGTCCATTTCTTCCATGTTGAAGACGCCCTCTCCCGACCACTTGCCGGTCACCATCATCGCAGAGCCGATCATCGCGGGCACGCCGGTTGTGTAGCTCACAGCCTGATTGCCTGTCTCTTCAAACGCGGCCTCATGGCTGCAGATATTGTTGATGTAGAACGTCTTTTCGCCCGAGCCGTCTAGCGCTTCGCCGGTCGCGATGCAGCCGATATTGGTGTTGCCCTTGGTCGTTTCGCCCAGAGTTTCTGGCTTGGGTAATACGGCGGCGAGGAATTGCAGCGGGATGACATCCTTGCCCTGATAGCGCACCGGATCAATCCGCGTCATGCCGACATTCTGGAGCACGGTGAGGTGCTTGATATACTCATCGCCAAAGGTCATCCAGAAGCGCGCGCGCTCAATCTCGGGATTGAACTTGGCGATGCTTTCCAGCTCCTCGTGATACATGAGATAGGCGTTCTTCGGACCGACAGCGTCGAAATCGAACTCGGTCGAAATCTGCATGGCGGGCGTCTCGACCCACTCGCCGTTCTCCCAGTGCCGCGCGGGTGCGGTCACTTCGCGGATGTTGATTTCGGGGTTGAAGTTGGTCGCAAAAGCCTGACCGTGATCGCCGCCATTGCAGTCGAGAATGTCGAGCGTGCGGATGGTCTTCAGCTTGTGCTTCTTGAGCCACATGGTGAAGACGCTGGTCACGCCGGGGTCGAAGCCAGAGCCGAGCAGCGCCATCAACCCCGCTTCCTTGAAGCGGTCATGATAGGCCCACTGCCATTTGTACTCGAACTTTGCCTCGTCCTTCGGCTCGTAATTGGCGGTGTCGAGATAGTGCACGCCCGCCTCCAGACACGCATCCATGATCGGCAGGTCTTGATAAGGTAGCGCGAGATTGACCACGAGGCTGGGCTGCACCTTGCGGATGAGATTGACCATTGCGGGCACTTCTTCCGCGTCGATCTCGTATGTCGCAACCTCGACTCCGGTGCGCTCTTTGACGCTCGCCGCGATCGCATCGCATTTGGAGCGCGTGCGGCTGGCGAGGTGGATTTCGGAGAAGATACCGGCTTGCGTCTTTTGTATTTGGGCCATTTTATGGACGCAGACCGAGCTGACGCCCCCTGCCCCGATAACCAGAACTTTCGACATGGATGACTGCCTTTCAAATGTGATTCTTGCGCGCGTCTTTAGGGCAATGATTGTGGAGCCTCAATCGCGCGAGCATTTCCTACTTCGCTTTGGTGAGGCATAGTCACGTCATGGCTCACACAATTCCAACACGCTTTCTTGCTCCAGAAGCGCAAACTCGCGGATTTCTGCGGGATTTTTCTTCCCCAGGACCGTGTAACATCCGGTCCATGTTACGGCGTATCATGGGAGTGCAAGGGCATGGTTGAAGCACGGCTCCCGACCCGTGACGGCGTGACTGCGGCGGCCAAGAGCATCGCCAGCATCCTGCCGCCCACCCCGTTGCTGCCGGTCGAGATCGGCGGCGTTACGGCGCATGTGAAGGCGGAGAACCTGCAACCCATCGGCGCGTTCAAAATCAGAGGCGGCTGGTGGCGCCTGTCCAACCTGACCGAAGCACAGCGCGCCGCCGGAGTGGTCGCGGTATCGTCAGGCAACCATGCGCAAGGGGTTGCCTGGGCAGCACGGCGGCTGGGGATCGGTGCGACCATCGTGATGCCGCATGACGCGCCGCAGGTGAAGCTCGACAACACGCGCGCTTTGGGCGCCGAGGTCGTGCTCTACCAGCGTCCCGGCGAGGATCGCGACGCGGTTGCCGCCAGACTGATCGAGGAGCGAGGCGGCGTGCTCGTCCACGCATTCGGCGATCCGTGGGTGATCGAGGGGCAAGGCAGCGCTGGCGTAGAGATAGAGCAGCAATTGGGCCGCGAGCCCTCGCGCATCATCGCTTGCTGCGGCGGCGGGGGACTGGCGGCTGGCCTCGGCCTCGCCTGCCCCGGTGCGGCGATCCATGTGGTCGAGCCCGAAGGGTGGGACATGGTCGGACAGGCGCTCGCCGCGGGCAAACTGGTGCAAGTCGCTGACCCTGCTCCGGCGACGATCTGCGATGCGCTTCAGCCAAATGTGACCAAGCAGCTCAATCTCGACCTGCTCAGCGGCCGGGCCGAACCGGGCGTGACGGTGAGCGATGACGAAGTGCGCCATGCGCAGCGCTGGGCCTATGCCAATCTGCGACTGGTGATCGAGCCGGGCGGTGCAGCGGCATTGGCGGCGGCGCTGGCGGGCAAGGTGTCGGTGGATGAAAGCACCGTCATCATGATCACTGGAGGCAATGCCGACCCTGCGCGCTTTGCCGAGACGATTGCGGAGCAAATCGAGACAAACAGTTGCAATTGACAATCCATCCGCGCTCTCACAGGTAGTCGCGCAATAACAGTCAAGAGAGGACAGTGATATGCAAGCCCAGATGTTAGCCCCGGCAGCCGTTTTGGTGGTGTGGACGCTGATCGTCCTGTTCTGGATCATCCCAAGCCGCTTTGGCGCGATCGCCAAGCTGGAGGACAAGTCGGCTGTCACCGCCAAGCGAGGCGGTCGCGGCAACGATCTCGAAGGCGTGATCCCGGACAAAGCCAACTGGCCTGCGCACAACCACACTCACCTGCACGAACAGCCCACCCTGTTCTACGCGGTCTCAGCGATCCTCGCGATTGTCGGAGCAGGCGCGCTGGATGTGATGCTGGCGTGGATCTATGTCGGTCTGCGGATCGTCCATTCGCTGTGGCAGATCCTGTTCAACAAGATCCCGATCCGTTTCCTGCTGTTCATTACAAGCACTATTGCACTGATCGTGCTGGCGGTGCGCGCAGTTATGGCCACCGCCTTTGCTTGAACGCCTTGGCCTGATACCGGCTCGGCACAATAGAAAACCCGATTAAGAGGACATGCAACAATGACCGGAATGGATATCCTGCAGCCGGCGGTAGCGCTGATGATCTGGACTATGGTGATGTGGGCATGGATGTACGCAACGCGCATCCCCGCTATGACCAAGGCGCAGGTCGATGTGGACAAGCTGGTGAGCGATCCCGACGCATCGCTTGATCGTACTCTGCCAGCGCACGTCCAGTGGAAAGCCCACAATTACAACCACTTGCACGAAGCGCCGACCGTCTTCTACGCAGTCGCACTGAGCCTCGCACTGCTCGAAGCAGGTGACGGCATGACGGCGTTTCTGGCGTGGATCTACACCGGCCTGCGCATCGTGCACTCGATCGTTCAGGTTACCGCGAACAAGGTGATGGTGCGCTTCGTGCTCTTCGCCCTGTCGAGCTTGGTGCTGATTGCACTGATCGCGATGGCGGCGCTAATCGTCCTCAAATAGGGACGGTGTTCGCCAGACGCTGAATGCGCTGATGCGGAAGCGGCCTTACTCTGCCGCTTCCGCCTCCAGCTCGTCCTCACGTGCGGCAAGATAACGCTCGGCATCGAGCGCAGCCATGCAGCCCATTCCCGCAGCCGTCACCGCCTGACGATAGACATGGTCGGTAACATCGCCCGCAGCAAAGACGCCGGGGATCGCGGTCTTGGGAGTGCCCGGCTCGACATCGAGATAGCCGCCCGCATCCATCGCCAGCTTGCCTTTGAACAGTTCGGTCGCAGGCGCGTGGCCGATGGCGACGAAGGCTCCGTCGACCTCAAGCGTCGAGGTCTCACCGGTCTGCGTGTCCTTGAGCACTAGGTGCCCCAACGCTCCGTTCTCGCCCGCTTCGAAGCTCTCGACCGTCTTGTTCCACAGCGTTGAGATTTTGGGGTTCTTCATTAGGCGCTGCTCGAGGATCTTCTCCGACCGCAGTTCGTCGCGGCGGTGGATCAGGGTCACATCGTCGGAATGGTTGGTGAGGTAGAGCGCTTCCTCGACAGCGGTGTTGCCGCCGCCGATCACCGCAACCTTCTTGCCGCGGTAGAAGAAGCCATCGCAGGTCGCGCAGGCAGACACACCTTTGCCGCCCAGCTCCTGCTCGCCCGGAACGCCAAGCCACTTGGCCTGCGCGCCGGTCGCGATCACGACGGTGTCGGCGATGTACTCGTCGCCGCTATCACCCACTGCGCGATAGGGAGAGCCATTGTCGAAATCGACCTCGGTGATGATGTCGTACATCATGCGCGTGCCGACATGCTCGGCCTGTGCCTTCATCTCCTCCATCAGCCACGGGCCCTGCACCACTTCGCGAAAGCCGGGATAGTTCTCGACATCGGTGGTGATGGTCAGCTGGCCGCCGGGCTGCAGGCCCTGAACCACAATCGGCTCCAGCATGGCGCGCGCAGCGTAGATCGCGGCGCTGTATCCTGCCGGGCCGGAGCCGATGATGAGCATCTTGGTGCGGTGGGTAGCCATGGTTGTATCTCTTGTTCTGTGCGTCAATTGTCGGGTGAGGATATGGGGGGTGCGTGGCCGCTTGTCACGTCAGCAAGCGCTCTCGCAGGCGAGCTTTCCTTGTCTCATCCACACCTAATCTTTGGGCAAGATAGGCATCAACCGATCCGTGGCTCTTCGTCACCTCGGCCCAGTAGGTTTCGATATATTCGGCATGCACACCCATCAGGTTGCGCACCGCCTCCGGCTCGATCTCGCCGTAATGCGCTTCCATGCGTGGGAGCGATTGGCGTTCGAGGATATGGCGCGTGGGTGCATCATTGGTTAGCAGGAATTCGCCCACCACATCGTCGTGATGCGCGCCGAGCACGTGGAGCAGCAGACTCGCTGCGACACCGGTGCGGTCCTTTCCGGCAAAACAATGAATCAAACTGCCACCGTCGCGAGAGTCCAGAGCCTCGAAATAGCGCGTGAACATATCGATCATCGCCGGATTTACCGGCATGCGGGTATAGACCGCGATCATCCGCGCGCGTGCCTTCTCGGCAGTCATATCGGTCTTGTCCCAGCCACCTTCGTGCGGAGGCGAGCTGGTCGTTTCGCCATCATAGGCGATCACATCGGCGTTGAAATCGGCATGGCGACGGCACGGAAAACTGCTTCGTTCGCTCTCTCCGCGAAAATCGATAATCGTCCGGATATCAAGAGCTTGCAGCGTGTCGAGATCGCCGCCCGTCGCCTCCATATGCTGTCCGGAGCGGTACAGCAGCCCGGCCTTGATCCGCGCACCGTCGGCGGCGGCGTAGCCCCCATAGTCGCGCAGATTGTGGATACCCTCGGTTTCGAGGAACGGGCTGGGTCGGGACTGTCGAATCATCGCGGACCTCAGTGGCACTCCGCCCGGCGCGCGGCAAGCACCGCCCCGTAGCGGCCCTAGGTAGAGGTGCGGGGGAGCGCGCAAAGCTGTGCTTGGAGAACCATCGCTACAGCAGATGCAACCGAATATTACACGCCCGACATATGGACATCTCCCATGGCTCACATTCTCATCGCTGATGACGACGAACTGATTGCCGAATTGGCATCGCAAACCCTGATCGATGCTGGTCATGCCTGCGGGTGGGTGACAAGCGGCGAAGCGGCGTGGAACCTGCTGTCGACGCGCCGTCCCGATATTCTGCTGCTCGATCAGGACATGCCGGGAATGTCGGGCATCTCGCTGCTGCGCAAATTGCGCGGTTCGGAGCGGTTCTATGACCTACCCGTCATCATGTTCACTGCAATGAGCGGCGAGGATGACGAAGCGCAGGCGATTTATGCCGGCGCGCAGGATTTTGTGCGCAAGCCCTATGACCCTCAGGTGCTCACAGCCCGGGTTCATCGAGTCTTGTCGAGGCGGCTCGGCAGGCCGCAACATGTCGACCTGCAAACCCATCTGGCGCGCAGTTCAGGGACCTATCAGGACGTAGTACCCGCCCCCAGACGCGTGATCTGACATTCCTTAGCTGCGCTGCGAATTCAGCAGCCCCTTGCCGATTACTTGCGCCTGAATCTCGGCGGCGCCTTCGAAGATGTTGAGAATGCGCGCGTCGCACAGCACTCTACTGATCGGGAATTCGAGCGCATAGCCATTACCGCCATGCACCTGCACCGCATTGTCCGCTGCACTCCATGCGGTTCGGGCGGCGAGCAGTTTTGCCATCCCCGCCTCGATATCGCAGCGGTTCCCGCGATCCTTTTGACGAGCGGCGAAATAGGTAAGCTCACGCGCCATCACGATCTCGACTGCCATCAATGCGATCTTGTCTGAAACGCGCGGGAATTGGGTCAGCGGCCCGCCAAACTGCTTGCGGTCCTGCGCATAGGCCAGCGCAAGGTCGAAGGCGTTCCAAGCCACGCCGACTGCACGCGCGGCAGTCTGGATACGTGCGCCTTCGAATGTGCGCATCAACTGCTTGAAGCCCTGCCCTTCAGCCCCGCCGAGAAGCGCATCTTCGGGCAAAGCGAACCCGTCAAAGCCGAGTGCATATTCCTTCATTCCGCGATAGCCGAGCACTTCAATCTCGCTGCCGTCAATGCCGGGATTGGGGAATGGTTCATCGCCGCTGCCCCGCGTCTTTTCAGCGAGGAACATTGACAGGCCGCGATACCCTGCTTGGTCGGGATCGGTGCGCGCAAGCAGCGTCATCAGATCGGCGCGGCCTGCATGGGTGATCCATGTTTTTGCCCCGTCGATTTGCCAGCCGTTCCCAGAGCGCCGCGCGCGGGTGCGCACGCTGGCCAAGTCGCTGCCGGTGTCAGGTTCGGTGAACACCGCCGTGGGAAGGATCGAGCCGTCGGCAATGCCGGGCAGGAATTTCGTCTTCTGCGCCTGTGTGCCGTTCTCGCCAATCAGCTCGCCCGCAATCTCCGAACGTGTGCCAAGCGAGCCTGCGCAGATCCATCCACGCGACAGCTCCTGCGACACCAGCGCCATGGCGAGCTTGCCGAGGCCCTGCCCTCCATATTCCTCGTCTATGCACACGCCGAACACCCCCAGCTCGGCCATTTCGGCAACGACAGCATCGGGGATCAAGGCGTCGTCGAGGTGCCACTGATGGGCGAAGGGTGTGATCCTGGCCTCGGTAAAGGCGCGGAACTGTTCGCGCACAAGGTCAAGCGTTTCGTCACCGAAAGCCTCGTCAGGCCGCGCGCCCTCGCCCAGCAATTGCGCCAGCCGCGCGCGGGTTTCGGGTGTGCTGCCGCCGGAAAGGAATGCGCTGACCGCTGGGTCGCGCGCGAGCGCCTCCGCAGCACCGCTCGCGCCCAGAGCTTCGGGTCTGACGATCTCGCTCGCACTCATCGCCACGCCGTGAACCAGCTGCGCGCAATATTCGCCAAAGCCGATCCGCAATGTCAGTTCTTCGATTTCGCCAAACCGCCCCGCACTGTGCGACCGTGCCGCCCAGTCACAGGTCGCCTCCAAAGCTGCCAAAGTGCTCGCAATCCAGGCGAAACCATGGAGCCTGTGCTGGGCCTGCGTTAGGGCGTCACTGTCGGCACCCGACAACTCATCGGTCAGATTGGCGCGCACTCCATCAGAGTATGCGCGCGAGGCCTGCACCGCTTCTTTGGCTTTGGAAATCAAGTCACTCATATACGCGCTGCTAGCAGAGCATGGCGCGCCGCGTGAACCTATCTATTCGATAATATAGCGCACGGTGACGGTGAAATTGCCGCCGGCGCCGAATGCACCGCCCGGAAGCACCCGGAAATCGGTGATCGCGCTGTCGCAGCCATCGCCATCAGCGGTGGGCGTATAATTGAAATTTACCCCGTCATCGTTGGAGAATTCCACGTCATCCGTTGTCGCTGCGAGGCTGGTAAAGCCATAGGTCAGCCCCGAGTTGCTCCCCGGATCAGCGAAGATGACAGGCCCTGCCGCTCGCGTGATCAGGCACATCTTGGCATCGGCAGGGCCATCGTCCCAGACCACGACACTATCCGCATCAGCCGGTTCGCCGCCGGTGTTGGTGACGGTGATGAGATACTCCACCGTCGCGCCAGGAATGGCCTTGGGGTTCGTGGAGCCATTGACCGGATCGGAGATGAGCGAGCTGACCTTGCTCACATTCAACGTGGTGAACGGGTTGCAGACATTGATATCGTGGATCGAGATACCCTGCTGACCAGGATCGGTCGGCGCCGTGGTGTGGTTGCCATAGCTGATCGTGATCGTGTCTACAGCCTGTGTGAAGGTCACGACCACATTGCCCAATGGCTGTGTTTCAGTCGAAGCCCCATCGCCGATTACCACGTTCCCGCTGACGAAGTTGACATTGCCGTTGGTCAATGTCGGCGTGACGCTGGCGCCGCTATTGGTCCCGGTAACCTGAACCCGGTCGGCAAACTGGTTTGCACCGAAATCGACGTCAAAGATCGAGAATTGCAGGCCGGTGAAGCTACGCGGCAATGTGATGACAATCGTCACATCGCCCGACTGGTTGGCCTGATCGGCGAGCATGTGAAGGCTGTCTTCAGCAGGGGAAATGCCGCCCGTGTAATAGTTGAAGACGGTCGGCGTCTGTCCGCCGAAATTGGCGCTGTTGAGGAATGCGCCGTCATTCGAAAGCTGGAACTGAATGTTGCCAAAGCTTGCAAACGCATAGGTGTTGTTGGTCGACCCGGTGGTCCAGCCAGGTATCGTATCCCAATCGAACACAGACTGCCCCGCCGGGCAGGACAAAATTGGCGGGACACCCGGCGAACGACCGCTTTGCACGGTGAAAGATGACGAAGCGAAATCGTCTTCGCCCGTCGCGCCATTGTTCACGGTGGAATCGCTGTCGACCTCACTCGATGCAACGACTTCGGCAGTATTGGTAATCGTCGTGCCCGCCGCGCTCGAGATTGAGCCTTGCAAGGTGATTGTCTTGCTTTCACCCGGTGCAAGCGAGCCCACAGTCCAATCGCCGCTGGCCTGGTTAAAGCTGCCATCTCCGCTTGCGGACAGAAAGGTGAAACCGGTGGGCAGATTGTCATTCACCACAACGCCTGTGGCCGTGTCGGGTGAAGCCGAGTTGTTGGTCACAGTAAGGCGCCATGTCACGCTCCCGCCCTGAACCGGCGGCGATCCCACCAGTGCTTTTGTCAGCGACAGATCGGCGAAATTGGCTGGGACTGCAGACGTCAAATACAACTCAGCATGCCGGAAGATGCCATCATCAGCGCCCGTGAACAGGTCGCAGATTTCGAGGCGCCACGTGCCTGCACTGCTTACGCCGTTAAACGCTGAAAGAGCATTGTTAGGCGCGCGGTTGTTTTCGAAAGGCGGCGGAGCGACTGTCGAATGCGCGACGGTAATGTTGGTCGAGTTGACGACGGTGGCGAAGTCGTCGTCCAGCAGGACATTGATATTGTCGCCATTGGTGTTGTTCGTCTCACCATTGACCAGCTGTACTCGCGTGCCATCGGGTGCCTGCAGGGTCACGCGAATATCACCGCGCCAAGTGTGCGTCGCGAAGAAGCCCAGATCGACATCCGCAACCGTAAAACTGTCGCCGACAACGAAGTTGCGCACCAGCGGCGTGCCGCACGGGGTGGAGCCGCTGATCGTACCGTCATTGGTGACCACATAAGTGTTGGTGGTCTGCGCCATGGCAGGTTGCGCAAATGCCAGACACAGCAGCGCAATTGCCGCCTGAATGGCGATGAGAAGCGTGCGCTCAATCCGGATTTGCAACCGTGTCAAACTCATCTGGCTTGCGTACTTATTCATGGTAAACAAGGGGTTTACCTTGTTGAAAACACTTGTATCGCTCATCGACGACCTCCCAGACCAAGGAAGTCAAATGTGTCGGTGTCGAACTTGAAGCGAACGCTGGCGAACAGGCCTTCATCGGTGTTGCGCGCCGCCGAGAAGTCGCCATCGCGGAAACCTTCGACATTATAGCCGACGGTGAGCAACATGCCTTCGACCGGAACAAAGCCAATGGTCGGGCCATAGGAATAGCTGGTCACATCATCTTCAAGGTTGGCGCGCACAGTGCCGCTTGCGCCGACTTCGATCTTGTCAGTCACGCCAAGGCGGAAGTCGACACCGGCAAGCACGGTAGTGCCGGAGAACTCGGTGCCTTCGAACTCGTCGAAGTTGTGACGCGCGCCAAGGAACAAGGTGTATTCGTCGCGGCGGGTCTGGTGCTCGATGCCAAACTCGTCTTCGTCCCAGCCGCGTGGGCTCCAGTTGGTGGACCAGCTGCCTACGAGACGGCGCGAAGTTGCATCGCCATCAACGATCAACGCGGTGCGCCCTGCGCCGCCAGCTTGGCCAGCCACGCCGCCGGTTACGCGGTCGCTGCGATATTCGAGTTTGCCCAGCATAGCGACTTCCGAAGAGTCGGGACGGTGAGCAAATGCGATGCTTGCATCGAAAATCTCAGTGGTCGGGCCGTTTTCGTCTTCGGCACGCGTCCATGTTGCGCCAGAGCCGACAATGCTGCCCTCGCCCAGTTGACGGATCGCGCCAAAGGTTGCGCCCATGCGGTCTGCCTGTTCGCCATCGCGATATTCACCGCGCGCGGTAACGCTCCAGCGGTCCTTGCGCCATGCGCCGCCCAGCGTGAAGGCGGTGAAGTCTTCGAACTGCTGGTTGCCGGTCAGCTGACCGCCGCTCGCGGCAGGCTGGAGCTGGTTGATAAGGTCGCTCGAGTTCGGCGTGCCGCCAATCGTGCGATTGCCGTCAATCGTCGCGTCGATCGTGAATTCCGGCGATACTTGCAGCGTCTGGGCAAGGCCGAATGCTGCAAAGGTGCGGTTGCCGAACTCGCCGATAGTTTCCTGACCCAAGGTCGTGACGATCTGACCACCCTGCCACGGGGTTGCCTCGATACCGCCGCGCAGCTGACGCGCGTCGATATTCTCGCCATCGGTGATCTCGTAAGTGCCGACCAGGCGCACATTGCGGGTCAGCGCATAGCGCACTCCAACGCGGTGACGTGCGGGCAGGTCGATGCTCTCGGCACTGTCGAGCGCGATTGAGGTGGCGAGCGACACTTCCAGAGTGTTGTCGAGCATGCGCTGTGTCACGCCGGCTTCGAGCACAGTCGAAGTGTTGGTCGTGCCATCAGCAAGCAGGTCGTCAAAGTAGGACAGGCCAAGGCGAACATCGGTGTTGCGGCGCGTCAGGTTCACCTGAGCCTGCGCAGCGCGGCGGCGCGAGCTGTCGGTCAGGCTGTCGTCCTGCCACACGCTGCCAATCACGCTGAGATTGTCGTTGAGGAATACGCGGCCATCGACACCGATCTTGCGGCGACCCAGCTCCACGCCGTTTTGCTGGCCCACACCGTAATCGGCGTCGAGCTGGCGGGCATAGGCGAGCACATCGAGCTTGCCGGTCTGGTGCTGCACTTCGGCAATCCAGCCGGTTGCATTCTCGCCATTGCGGCGGCTCATGGCGTATTCGCCGCGCAGCTCTGTGTTCTGGCCAAGGCGTGCGCGCACATCAATCGCGCCGAGATCTGTACGGGCGCCCTCGCCCTTGTCAGTGATTGCGTTCACACCGATGCGAATGCGGTCGTCGGCGCTGGTCCAGTCGGCGCGAATACCGGCATTCAGCTCGGCATTGCCCTGACCTTCGGTTTCATATTCGACAACGACAAATTGCGGGTTGAGAAACTCATCGCGGCTCAGAACCGGACGGACAAAGGTGATCGTGCCGGAGAACAGGTCGATATTGTAGTCGAGGAAGCGCGTGAGCGTCTGGCTCGAAACGATCTGTTCCGAACGGAAGCGGTCGCGCACTTCAATCGTCACACGCTCGCTATTGGCAAGGATTGCGCGGTTCGAAAGCTGATACGGACCGGTGATGCCCTGCCCCTGGATCTCGTCGCGCTGGAGGCGGCTGGAGATTTCAGCAGCAAAGGCAGTCGCCTTGAACTGGCCCACGCGCGCTTCACCGCGCACACCGGTTGCTGTGCGGTTGTAACGCGCAAGGTTTGTCTGGTCGAAGCTCGTCTCGAAGTCGCCATAAAGTGCGTAGAAGGTCGAGGTTTCGATGCGGACATAGAGCTTCTCACGGCTCGCAGCGTCAAAGCGGCGGGTCGAGCCATCGGCAAAAACGGTGTAATAGGCCTGCGGGTCGATTGTGCCGAGCACCCGCTGATCTTCACGCTGCTTGGCGCTGTCATAGGCGAGCGTCAGCAGGTAGCGACCCAGCACGCGGCCCTTGGCATAGAGCGCAACGCGCGCATCATCGCCCAGATCGCTGTCAAAGCGGCCTTCGCGCTCCATATTCTCGGCGACCGAACGCGCACCCACAGTGCCTTCGGCGAGGCCGACAATGGTCCATTCGATATCGCCCGGTTCAATCCAGCCGTCGAGTTGCTGGTCGCGCACAAGCTCGCCATCGTTGAACTGGAAGTCGAGGCGCAGCGAGCCGCTGACCATGGTCGGGGCAAGCTCGATTAGAGCAATGCCGTCCGTGCCTTCGACAACCCAGCGGGCCGACGTCGGGGCAAAGCCGGTGAGCTGATTAAGCTGCTGGCGGTCAATCTGCTCGGCGCTCTCATACGGCGCGTTGAGCGTGAAATTGCCCGAAACACCGGCGCGCAGCGGGCGGTTGTTCCGGTCGAGAACACGGATTGCGACCACAGGACGGGTGCGCCCGTCAGCGATCAGGTTCGACAGTTCCGGCACCATCTCAACGCGCGAAGGCGTGGTGGTGAAGAACACTTCGCGGGTGAAGGTCTTGGACACCATGCCAAAGCTGTTGACGATGTCGGCTTCGAGTACGGTGCGATCATTCTCAAGCAGGATGCCGCGCCATGTGCTGACAGCAAATTGGCCGCGTTCCGGATTGAGAGTGCCATCAAAGTTGAGCCCGCTCACTTCTTCGCCGTTAACGCGCAGGATCACGGTCTGGCCTTTGCGGTGACGGATAGCGACGCGGATAGCCGGAGCACGCGGGTTCGCGGTCACCCCAGGCGTCAGGAAGCCGTCTTCGCCATCACCCAGCGCAATCCAGTCCGTGTTGGGCGCATAGGACATTTCGGCGGATGCAGCGGCTTCCGCAGTGCTTTCAGCAACACCCGCTTCAGTCAGCGTTTCTGCGTCGAGAGCAGGCGCGCCGCGCTGTGCGGGACCACCAGCAATCGCGTCAACAGCGCGCGCGCCAGCACCGTCAGGACGTGTTTCGGCTTGTGAAGAAGCATCGGCAAGCGCTTCATATCCTTCGGGAACTGTCGCATGGAAGTCAGCAACAACGAGGCTTCCGCCGCGTCCAATGACAAAGCGCGAACTAGTCGAACCGGCACTGCGGGTATCGCGGTGGCAATCAACCAGCTCCGCACCTTCCGGCAGCGTCATGCGCGACACAGCGACGACATGTGTACCCGGGACAACGCCTTCGAAGTGATAGCGGCCATCGGCATCGGTGATCGCGTAGGATCCGTCCTCAAGCACAACGCGCACACCCGGAATTCCTGGACGTGGGTCGTCAAGTGAACAGGGTCCAGCGGTGATCCGGCCAATGATCGTCATCCGGTCCGCAATGGATTCGCGTTCAATATCAACGGCTACGCTGGTGCGAGCGGTGCGACCAAGGCTGTCGATCACAAGCACATCATTCAGCGCACGCCCCGGAGCCGCGTCGGAACGCACAGTCATCGCATATGTGACACGGCGCGAGCCCGAAGCTTCGATATCGCCGAGCGAAATGGTAAATTGGCGGCCATCGGCAGCAATTTCGACCGCATCAGGTGCTTCAACACCGTCAATGCGGATGGAGTCAGGACGCAGGCGCAGATCGCTCGCAGGCGTGTCGGTCAGCACCACATTGCGGCGCGGGCGCGAGGGATCGTCATTGCGCGCAGTCACCGAGTAGAAAACAACGTCTCCAGGCTGCACACGCTGGCGCGATGCGGTTTTGACAAGACCGATATCCTGACCTGGTCGATCCAGCGGAATGTCGATCTGGACCGGCGTCGGATCGGTCAGCGTGAAAGCACCGCCATAAGAACCGTCGAGGATCACGAAACCCCGGCCATCCGGGCGGGTCAGGCGCGCAAGATCCTGCGGGCTGACCACGGAAGGTGCTGTGTAAGGCTCAGGCGGCGTGATTTCGAGGCGATAGGTGCCGAGGAATGTCAGCGGGAACCAGAACTCGCCCGCCCCCAGATCGGTCACATTGCCAGCGCCATCGGTGATCGGTTGCCCCGAAATTACCGTTGAAGGCCACGAGGTAACACCGTCTTCAGCAAAGACCGTTGCGGGCTGGCCGGTGGCGACATCAATCAAAGTCACGACCGCACCATCGACCGGCTGGCCGGTTTCGCTGTCGAAAACGACACCAAACGGATCGGCAAGCACATCAACCAGCGTCTCGACGATGACCGTCGTATCACCCGGCAGTGTCGCGGTGACCGTAATGTCCGCGCCATCGACGATGCTGAGGCGGCAATCGCCCTGCGCAACGCTCGGCGGCATGCGGATAGTATCGATCTGGCCTACGAAAACGCCGGTGTTCGGCCCGGTTTCGAAAATCGTCTCCGTCTCACGGTCTCCTGTAGAGGTCGTGAGTGTGATTTCGAGACTATCGGCGGCGTTGGGATCGAGATTGGCAGCCAGGGCGGTCACTTCAAAGACCAGAACCTGCCCTGCACGGACAATCTGGCTTTGTTCGACCGCGTCGTTCAGCGGCGCAAGCTCGATACTTGTATTCCCGGTGCCCCCCGTGCCCTGTCCACTCTGACCCGATGCCGCGCAAATCGGCGCACGGAAATCGAGGTCCACACCGCCGGTCGAAGCCGGACGGAATGTGCGAATAGAAGGGGGTGGAGATGTGACATCCAGTGTCACGGTATTGCTCGGGGTCCGCACCGGGCGACCCACGAACGTGTAAGTGGCTTCAGCAGTGTTGGAAATCGTGCCGATAACTTCGGTACCATTACCCTGAGAGCCATTAATCTGAGCGGACGCCCCCTCTTCGAGCACGCCAAATGGCAGCAGCACTACTGAAAGTGCTGCCGCCAGACGCCTCAAAGAGGGGGACACACGCAAAGTCTATTCCCTACCGTTCAGATCTTAGTTGATCGTGACGCGGAAATAGAGCGAACGCGTGGTGCTCGCCGGGAGATCGCTGAGCGTGCCAGCGATGAGGTCAAGACCACCTGTACCGCCACCAGCGGTGTAGGAAGCAGTCGTGCCCTCACCATCGGTGCCGCCAGCGCATGTCGCCACCGGGGTTGCGCCCGAAGTGTCGATCGTTGCGGTGCCATCGACAAAGATGCCGAAGTCACTGGCCGTGAATGTCACGTCAGCTGGCAGATCGTCGGCCACGCTGACAGACGTTGCCGTAGCAGCGCCGGTAGCGTTCGAGACCGCGATGCAGTACTCGATAACAGCACCCGGAATTGCTTTCGGATCGGTCGTGCCATTGACAGGGTCGCTGATGATGCGGCTCGACTTGACGACGCTGACTTCAGCGCCTGCCACTTCGAACTGGCCTTGATCGGAGAAGGCGCCGTCATTGTCGGCTTCTTCGCCCGTACCGCCATTACCATCGGCAAGAACGGTATCGACACCAGCAGTGTTTGCACCGGCAGTAGCGGTGATTTCGGCGCCAAGAACGCCAATGCCGCCATCTTCATGCGCGTCTGCAACCAGCACGATGTCAAACGTGTCAGTGTTCACTGCGTCAGTGGTGATGTCGGCGACGACGAGGACTGAGATAGTCTCGGTACCGGTACCGTCATCGGCAGCCACTTCGTCGAGGAAGGTGATCGGGCCTGCGGCCAGTTCACCTGCATCCAGAACACCGTCACCATCGGAATCGAGATAGATTTCGATGTTTTCGATGTTCGCCGCAGTGCCGCCGGTCAGGACGGTGCTGAGATCAAGATCGACGACGTCGTTCGACAGGTTGGTCACGTCGAATGCGAGGACAACGTTATCTTCGCCGGGCGAGACCGATTCCGGACTCGTTCCAGTGAAGTTGACGTTGACGTCGATGACGCGGTCAACTGTAAAGGTATCGCTGTCAGTAACAGCGGTTTGGTCTTCACCGCCAACCTGGAAGGAAACCGAGACATTGTTGGTGATGGTATCACCAGCAGTTGTCCCGACTGCCAAGGCCGGCGTGCTGGACATTGCAACTAGCGCTACCGCGCTAACTGCACCCAGCAGCTGGGTTGTTCGTTTCATTGTTGTGGTCCTCTGCGTGCGCCCGTGACTTCAGACCGCCCACGGGACATGGCGGTTACCAACCGTCTTACGACGGAAGATTTTGTGAAATTTTTCAGCGGATTATCGCGGGGTATTCGAGCCGTCCGCTGTCGCCCGGCGCAATCGTCGCGAGCGTCCAGCGCACATGCGTGACATCCGAATGGGTCGCCGCGCGGCTCGTTCCGTCCTCTGCAGTAACGCTGAGTTCGGCGAGCGTGCCCCAGCTTGCGCCTCCATCGACCGAGACGGTCAGATCGGCAGCGGCATCTGGAGCGAGGCGCACTGCGGTGGGAAGCGGGTTGGTGACGACGAAGTTCTCGACCGGCTCCGCGCCATTATTGGCGTAGTCGGTTCCGAAAACGAGGCGATCACCTGGCACGATGACATCGGGCGCGACCAGCTGCGTGGTCTCATTCCCATCGGCATCGACCGAGGTTTCAACCGCCTTCACATCGCCCGAAAGCGTAACCGGGCTCTGCGCAAATGCAGCAGCTGGCATTGCCGCAGATCCGGCAATCAGCAGAGCTGCGGCCATTTTCTTGAGAATATTCATGGGTCTGTTTCCTCAACTGATCAGTTGGTTCAATCGATCGTGACGTCGAATGTGATGGAGTGGCTGGAGCCGCCTGCGACGGTGCCCAGATCAACCGAAATGCCGGCCGCATCGGATGCTTCACCCGCATCATCGCCGCTGGCATCGGTGAGCGCGCCGCCATCGAGGGTGAGCGAATTTGCGACATAGGTCGTGCCGTCAGGGATCGCGTCGGTGACAACCAGATCGTCAACCGATCCGCTGCCCTGAGCATTGGCCAAAATCGTAAAGGTCGCGATCGAGCCTGGAACGGCGCTGGTGCCGCCGAACGGATCAACAACGGTGACGCTCTTGTCGAGATCAACCGTGGTGATGCCCACGATCAGCGTGCCGATCGCGCTGTCATCCGCACCGGTTGTGCCGATGATCGCATCGCCGCCATCAACGCCCTGACCCGCAAACACCGTGCCCGGTGCCCCGGTTCCGGTAACCGCTTCTGCAGTCAGCTCGACATCGCTTGCCTGACCATCGGTGGCATCGACCGGGACCTCGACGATGACGAAGACCGTCAGCGTCTCGTCCGCGGCCAGAACTTGAGTGGTCTCAGGCGCGGTCAGGATTTCATCGACGCCCGGATCGTAAGTGCCGTTGCCATTGGTATCGACCGCGATGTTGGTGACGCTCGTATCAAAGTCATTGCCAGCCACCGCCGGATTGGCGGTCAGCTCATAGGCCTCGGGGCCATTGCCCTGGTTGGTCACTTCGAAAGTGAGCACCGCTTCGCCCGGCGACGTGCCAATCGGCCCGCTGTCGAGCGACGTCACGGTGACGTCAATCAGCTCATCCACCCGCACCACGACGGTGTTCGAATCAACCGTCTGCGGCCCGTCGCCATCGTCATAGGTCGCGGTTGCAGTGTTCTCGATAAGAGTACCTGCATCCACGCCATCGGCGAGCGCCGGGGCGGAAAGTGTAAACAACGCCGCAACAGGTGCGGCGAAAAGCGACTTTGATATCTTCTGCGTATCCATACCTAGGGCGGATACGAGTTAATGGTTATCAAGCCGTTAGCGGTTGGGCCGAAACCGCGCAGTTCTGCGGTTTTGGATACAATGTTTTGCAATTTGACGTGGTTAATCGAGGCTTCGAATTCGGCCAAAAAGGCTGTAACCCTTCGAATAATCTACCAATCGGTCAATCGAGCGGCGAAGGCCCATCGCGGCAGGAAACAGCGTTCGCCTCAAACTTTCGGGCATGATTCGCCTTCAGCGCGAAGCCTATGAGTCCGCGCAAAGCGCCAGCAGCGCAAAGCTCGCGAGCCAATGCTCACCCATATAATCACCCGCCACATGCGGCATTGCCGCCTCTAGATGAGCGCCTGCGCGATCTTCGAGCAGCGCTAAGGCAGCCTCGTCCGCAAGGCTTGAGGCGATTCTGCGCAGGCACCATGCACGACTGAGGTTTAGGCCATCAAGATGCGCGATCTTGCCGTCGCTGCGATCCGACACGGTGACAGGGTGGCACTCGCGCTCGATCCAGCCATTGGCGATGACGAGCCGGTCGAACCAAGGCGCGAATTCGCCGCGTGGCATCACTCGGCTCATCAGCAGCGCCGCAATCAGGACGGGCGAGAGAAACTCGTCGCCTGCAGGTTCCCATCCCGAATAATCAACTTTACTTTCAAACGCTTTGGACGACCATCTCGAAATCACTTCAAGCAATGCGGGATCCCGGCCCTCCGCCCATTCGCTTGCCAGCACCAGCGCAAAGGCAGTGTTGCCATGCGTGCCGACCGTGATCGGATAAGTGAGTAGCGGGAGATAATCGGCAAACCTCGCAGCAAAGGCGCGCGCGAGCGGTTCCAGCCTGGCACCCCACGGACGGTCCCCATGCAGCGCAGCTTCGTGATGGAGTGCGAGCAGCCAGCCCCAGCCATAGGGCCGCTCGAAGCCCCGCGAATGCAGCCGCTCCAGATAGGCAAGCTCGACGTCTAGCTTCGCCTCGGTGAAGGTCGCGTTGGCCAGCATATCGATATCGGAGGCTTCAGCCATATCGGGATAGAGCCTGCGCAAAGTCAGCAGCGTCCACCAGCTGTGGACGCAGGAATGCCAGTCAAAGCTGCCGAAGAAGCAAGGGTGCAGATCGCGCGGTGTGCGCGCGTCAGCGTCCGCCCCCAACACATGCTCGAGCTTGTTGGGATATTCCTGCGCCACATGGCCCAGCGCTATCCGGGCAAAACGGCGTGCAATGTCTTCGGTTAGCCCCACAGCAGAAATGCCCCCACATAGATGATCACAACGTTGCACACCCAAAGCGGAATTGCGGTGCCAATCTGCTGGCGGATCACGCCGTTCTGATCGTCCAGCTCAAGCAGGGCCGCGGGCACGATGTTGAAGTTAGCCGCCATCGGTGTGAGCAATGTCCCGCAGAATCCGGCCAGCATCCCCACCGCGCCGATCACCGCCGGGTTGCCGCCATAAGTCTCAACCAAGAGTGGGATCCCGATTGCTGCGGCCATCACAGGGAACGCCGCGAAGGCATTGCCCATGATGATGGTGAACAGCGCCATCCCGAGCGCGAATACCACGACAGTCAGAAAGACACTGCCTTCGGGGATTGCAGCTTGCGCCGCTCCGCCAATGATGTCTCCCACTCCAGCAATTGCGAAAACCGCACCCAGAGCTGCAAGCATCTGTGGTAAGATCGCAGCCCATCCGATTGAATCGATTAGCCGCCTGCCCTCCTCAATCGGCGCAACAACAGGCGCCTTCAGCCACGCCATCGCAACAATCAAAGCAACCACAACGCCTGCTCCAAACAGCAACAAGGTCTCCTTGCGCGGGGCGAACAAGCCTGTCTCTGACAAAGGCGTAAAGTTGTAGAGAAGCGTACCCGCCACCGCTGTCACGGGCACAATTAATGCTGGTAAAAACAATCTATTACCGAGCTTATTTGATAATCTTTCTCGCTCTTCGTGGGTCGTGGTTTCCGGCTCGCTGCGGGCCAGTCCGCCCACACCAGCAATCGCGACCAACGCGAGCACCAGCACGCCATTGGCGAGATCAGACAGGTGCGAACCAAAGAAGAAGCTCGCCGACAGCAGTCCCCAAAACACCGCATTTCCAATGCGTTGATCGCGCAAGCTAAGAATTGACCATAAGGCAAAGAAAATGCCAGCCAGCCAGTATAGCCATTCATAGGTTATCACGCTGCGCCCTCCCCGACTTCGCTTCGCACCCGCGCCAAACGGCGATCCAAAGCGGTGATCCGCCAACCGTGAATGAAGAAAGCGCAGATCGCAGTGGGGATTGCCCAGACCGAAAGTTCGAGTGGCGTTAACGGATAACCAGAGCTTTCAAAAACCCCTTGTATCAGCAAGATGGAGGCGATTGCGAAGAAGATATCTTCACCGAAAAACAGCCCGACATTGTCGGTCGCGGCGGACATTGCGAGGACTTTTTGACGTTCTTCTTCGGGCAGTTTCCCGTGCGACTTCTCCGCCGCCGCTTCAGCCATCGGCGCCAATAGAGGCCGCACAGCTTGTGGGTGGCCGCCAATGTCCTTCATGCCCAGAGCAGCGGTGAGCTGCCGGAACAGGAGGTAGAGAACCAGCAGCTTGCCCATGGTGGCCCCGCGCACGCTTTCGATCAGGGCCCGCGCGCGTTGTTGCAAACCATGCCGTTCCAGCAGGCCGATAACCGGCAGGATGATCCATGTGACCGAGATGAAGCGGTTGTCATTAAATGCCCTGCCCAGGGCCTCAACGACAGCCACGAAATCGAGTCCTGCAAGCAACCCAGTCGCTAGCGCCGCAGTTACAACCACGAGCAACGGGTTAAAGCGCAGTGCAAAGCCGATCACGACAATCACGATGCCCAGCAATGGCAGATAGCTCATTATGTGTTGTCCCCTTCCCGCGTGCCCAAGCCCCCGCCTCCGGGAGTCAGAATTACGAATGTGTCGCCCGGCTGCATATTGGCCGAAGCCGTCGCGCTCAGTTCTTCGCGCGTGCCATCCGTGCGCTCTACCCAGTTGCGCCCTGCTTGCGCGTCTTCGCCGCCAGCGATCCCGCGCGGCGGCACCTTTCTGCGATTGGCGAGCATGTTTGCGCGCATTTCTTCAAGGAAAGTGACGCGCCGCTCAACCCCGTCACCGCCCCTATGACGCCCCTCGCCTCCGGAACCGCGCCGGATCGCAAAGCGCTCCAGCCGCACCGGCAGGCGCGTTTCGAGGATCTCCGGATCGGTCAGGCGGCTGTTGGTCATATGCGTCTGCACCGCGCTCGTCCCGTCATGGTCCGGGCCAGCGCCAGAGCCGCCGCAGATCGTCTCGTAATACTGGTGCTGCGCGTTGCCGAAGGTGAAGTTGTTCATCGTCCCTTGCGACGGCGCTAGGCGTCCGGTGGCCGCGAACAGCGCATCGGTGACCGCTTGGCTCGTCTCGACATTGCCAGCAACCACTGCCGCGCCGGGCCGGGGATTGAGCATCGAGCCTTCGGGGACGATCAGCTCGACGGGCCGCAAGCACCCGTCATTCATTGGGATCACATCGTCGATCAGTGTGCGCAGGACATAGAGCGCCGCTGCGCGCGTGATCGAACGCGGGGCGTTGAAATTGTCGGGCAGCTGATCACTCGAACCGGTAAAGTCGAACACGGCGGAGCGCGCATTGCGGTCGATGCGGATGGCGACGCGCACGCTCGCGCCATTGTCCATCGCATAGGCGAATGCGCCATCCTCCAGCTGGCCCAGCAGCAGCCGCACGCTTTCCTCTGCATTGGCGAGGACATGGCGCATATAGGCCGCGACCACCTCTCCGCCCTGATCATGCGCAGCCGCAGTTAGCAATTCCGCGCCTCGCGTGCAGGCGGCGAGCTGAGCGCGCAGGTCCGAAAGATTGCGATCAGGCGCGCGGGCGGGATACTCTGCACCTGCCAAAACCGCGCGCACCGCATCCTCCTGAAACACACCTTCATCGACCATCAGGAGGTTGTCGATCATCACGCCTTCTTCGGCGATCGTGCGGCTTTCGGGCGGCATCGAGCCAGGCGCGATCCCGCCAATATCGGCATGGTGCCCGCGCGCGGCGACGAAGGCATCCGGCTCGGCGCTTTTCTCGGAGTAGAACACTGGCACGATCACGGTGATGTCCGGCAGGTGCGTCCCGCCGCGATAAGGATCGTTGAGCACATAGGCATCGCCGCGGCGAAAGCCCCTGCCGTCGCGGGCAGCGCCGCGAGCCTCAACCACGCGAGCGATGCTGTCGCCCATAGAGCCGAGATGGACCGGGATATGCGGCGCGTTGGCGATCAGCGCGCCTTCCGCGTCGAACAGCGCGCAGGAGAAGTCGAGCCGCTCTTTGATGTTCACAGATGTCGCGGTGGATTGCAGGACGACGCCCATCTCCTCCGCGATGGCCATAAAGAGGTTGTTGAAGATCTCGAGCCGCACCGGATCGACTTGCGTGCCAGCCGCGCGCTCGCGTTGCAGAGCCGCCGTGCGGGTCAGGACAAGGGTGCCTTCGTCCGCGAGTGCTGCCTGCCAGCCTTCCTCGACCACAGTGGTCGAGCCGGGATCGATGATGAGCGCAGGTCCGTTAACACTTTCGTCCGCCGCCATCGCAGCGCGCTCGATCGTCGGCCACTCCCCCGAGGCTTCGCCCGAAACAGATTGCGGTTGCGCCTGAGCCTGTCCCAACCCGCCCGCATTGCCGCTAGCCTCCACGCTGAGCGCCTCAACGATGATCGCGGCAGTGTCGTCTGAGTAGCCGTAGCGCTGGCGGTGGAGCTTTCGGAAGGCAGCATCCATCGCAGCGGTGTCTTCGCAGGCAAGCGTCAGCAGCGAGTCGCTCCCCTCAAAGCGCAGCCTTGCGCGCGGATCGAGCGTGATGGCGTCCTCCCCGATCCCCTGCGCCAACAACGCAGCGCGCGCATCCTCCTGCAACCGCTCCAGTTCCCGCGCGAAGCCCTCGCCCAAGGCACGCACAAGGCTGACCTCGCGGATCGCCTTCACCGGTGCGATGCCGATCCCGTAGGCGGAGAGCATTCCGGCTAGCGGGTGGACCAGCACCGTCTCCATCCCCAATTGGTCAGCCACCTTGCAGGCGTGCTGCCCTCCCGCTCCGCCGAAGCAGGCGAGCGCATAGGCAGTGACGTCATGACCGCGTGCGACCGAGATTTTGCGGATGGCATTGGCCATGTTGTCGACCGCGATGGCGAGGAAGCCTTGCGCTATCTCTTCCAGCGACCGTCCCTTGGGCATCGCCGCTGCGACTGCCTCCAACGCGGCGCGCGAGGCTGCGGGGTCGAGCGGCTCGTCACCGCCGGGGCCAAACACGCTGGGGAAGAAGGCCGGGTCGATACGCCCGAGGAACAGGTTGCAGTCAGTGACAGTGAGCGGCCCGCCCTTGCGGTAGCAGGCAGGGCCAGGATCAGCGCCCGCGCTTTCGGGACCGACGCGGAATCGCGCACCATCGAAGGAGCAGATCGAGCCGCCCCCGGCGGCAACGGTGTGGATCTGCATCATCGGAGCCGCGACGCGCACGCCTGCGACGACGCTGTCACCGGTCAGCTCGAACTCGCCGGCGTAATGCGCGACATCGGTGCTGGTCCCGCCCATGTCGAACCCGATGAGCTTGCTGTGCCCCAAAGGTTCGCTCGCCGCGATCATGCCGACCACGCCGCCTGCTGGGCCGGAGAGGATCGCATCCTTCCCGCGAAAGGCGCCAACTTCGGCCAGTCCGCCATTCGACTGCATGAAGCGCAGGTGATCGGTCACGGGCAGCTGCGCCCTCAGCGTATCGGTGTAGCGCCGCAGGACCGGCGAGAGGTAGGCGTCCACCACGCTTGTATCGCCGCGCGGGATCAACCGGATAAGCGGCGCGACCTCGTGGCTGGTGCTGATCTGGCTGAAGCCTGCCTCGCGCGCCAGCTCGGCAAGCCGCCGCTCGTGGTCGCGGTGCTTCCAGCCATGGACCAGCACAATCGCAATCGCATCGAAGCCATCCCGCCGAAGCGCTTCGAACTGCTTGCGGGCCTGAGCCTGGTCCAACACGGTGAGTACATCGCCGTCGACGCTGACCCGCTCGCTGATCTCGACGACGCGCTCGGGCAGCTGCTCAGGCAGGACGATGTGACGGGCGAAGATGTCGGGGCGCGCCTGCGTTCCGATCCGCAGCGCTTCGCCAAAGCCGCTGGTGATCGCCAGCGCCAGCCGCTCGCCCTTGCGCTCCAGCAAAGCGTTGGTCGCCACCGTGGTCCCGATCCGCAGTTCCGCCACCGGAGCCTCGCCATGCCGATCCATCAGGCGGCGCACAGCCTCGCTTGCCGCATCGGCGTAGTGATCGGGATTTTCCGAAAGCAGCTTGTCCGTCACCAGCCGTCCATCGGGCGTCAGCGCAACCACATCGGTGAAGGTGCCTCCCCGGTCCACAGCAAAGCGCCAGGCGTTCATCGCTTGAGAGTTCCCTTGCTGTGACGGTCAGGTCGAACTGTGGGCCGTTTGTTGCAAGGCAATCCGGCGGCGTCAAATAAGCTCGGAGATTGCAGCAACTTGCCGGGGATAAGTGGGCCGCTTTGCCCACCTTGCGTCGCCTCAGGCACCCATGAAGCTGCGCCCGCTATGATCGAGCGGATCGAGCTGGCACGTGAGCCGGTGAGCAGCCATGCCAACTCCGCTTCCCAGCTAAGTTGGCGCAGGATTCGATGTCAGCCCAATTCCAGCAACTTGAATTTTAGCGATGAAAGAAGCGCTTGATTGACGGGCTTTCCATCGCTCACCGCTCGAATGATCCGGTCCACGATTTCCACAAGCGGCTGAACGTCGACTGCGGTTTTCTCCACTCCTTCCGGAGCCGCAGCTCCGGTATTGTCGCTATCCATTGTGAGACGATCAAGTTCGCGTTCGGCTTTCCTGCGAAGAGTGATCTCGTTTTCCAGCTCTTCGCGCAGCTGGTCGAATGCGAGCGCGCGCATCGTAACTCGCTCGTCCAACGCCGTATTGACCTGGCGCAGGCTCTTCTTCGACTTCACCTTGCTGAGTTGGGTTTCGATCCGGGCTTTGAGGACGCTGAAATCGATCGGCTTCGAAATGTAGTCATCCGCACCCGCTTCAAGCCCCGAGATCAGCGCTGCAGATTCTGCCCGCGCAGTGAGCATGATGACCGGCAATTCTGCCAGCTCCCATTCTTTTCGGATGACATTTAACACCTCAATGCCGTTCATTTCCGGCATCATAAAGTCCAGCAGCACGAGGTCGGGCTTGTGCTCCTGAATGAAACGAAGCGCCTCGGCACCGGATTTTACGGAGTGTAGATCGAATTGCGCGCAGGCCAGACGTCGACGCACGACCTGCAGATTGGCTTCGACATCATCGACAATCAGGATTTTTGCAGGCGCAATCTCACTCGATTGGAAATTCATGGCACTTCCTTGTGGGTTTTCATGCTTGCCAATTGGAGTTGTTTCGGGGCGATCTTCAGGCATCGAGCAGCTCCGTTATCTTCCCGGCAAGGTTACGAGGTGTCAGGCCGGATTTGAGGTGGACTGAGGAGACCATCGCTTCGAGCTGCCTTTGTCTTTCGGGTTCGAGCAGGCTGCCTGTGACCACCAGGACAGGCGGCGCTTCGGAGGCGCTCAGATCGGCAATGCGCCTGATCAGTTCGAAACCATCGCTTTTGGGCATTTGCAGGTCTGTTACGACGGCTGCGTAGTTGTTAGAGCTTATCCAATCGGCGGCTTCATCGCCATTGACTGCACGATCGACCTTAAAGCCGCACTGGATCAGGCCGTTTTCGTAAAGCCTGCCGGTTGCGGGATCGTCCTCAACCAGCAATATCCGCCCGCTTCGTTTCCCCGAATAGAGCGAGAGGATGGCTTCCATATCCTCGGTGTCGAAAGGTTTGATAAGGTGATCACTGGCACCCAGCGCGAGTGAGCGTCGCCGGCTGTCATCAACGCTCACGACAACGGTCGGGATCGCCTTGAGCTCTTCATCCAGTCCGATCGCTTCGAGCACCTCAAAACCGTTGAGGACCGGCAGGTCGATGTCGAGCAGGATGATGTCGGGGCGAGTTTCCCTGACGATCTGCAGCCCCGCTTTGCCTTCGCTAGCCACCAGGCAGCGATAGCCAGAACGCCGCAGCAATCGCTGCAAAAGCTGCGCCGCGCTCGGTTCGTCTTCCATGATCACCGCCACCGGCCGGTTGTCATCTTTGGCCACCTGATCTGAACAAGATGCGCTGGCCTCGATGTTCGGCTGCACGTCGGTAGAAGGCTCGGTGTCGGCATTGATGTTGCGCGTCACCGTCATAGTGAAGGTGCTGCCATAGCCTTCGTCGCTGTCCACATGCACTGACCCGCCGAGCATCTCGGCAAAGTGCTTTACCAGCGCAAGCCCAAGTCCGGTGCCGCCATAGCGCCTTGTGGTCGAAGAATCGCTCTGTTCGAAAGGTTGGAACAACCGTGCGACAACTTCTTCATTCATCCCGATCCCCGTGTCGGACACCGTGATGATGAGGTTGCTGTCTGCGCTTCGTACATTGATCCCGACAAACCCGTTCTCTGTGAATTTGCAGGCATTGCTGCCAAGATTGAGCAGGCTCTGCCGCAATTTGCTGGAATCGCTTGATATCAGCCCAATCCCGCCATCGATTGTCACTTCGAGTGTGTTGCCCTGCTTGTCCGCGAGCGGCTGGAGGGTTGCCTGCACCTCCTGCATCAGCAGTGGAAGGTCGAACGAATGCACATCGAGCTCCATCTTGCCAGCCTCGATCTTGGATAGGTCGAGCAAGCTATTAATCAGTTCGAGCAACTGTTTCGACGAGCTATAGATCCAGCTCACATCCTCGACAGAGCGGGTCATATGGGCTTCGGCGAGATCGTCCTGCAGCACTTCGGCATAGCCGATGATGGCGTTTAGCGGGGTCCGCAGTTCGTGGCTCATATTAGCGAGGAATGCGGATTTTGCGATATTGGCATATTCCGCTTCGTCGCGGGCGACCGCGAGCTGATCCATCGCGTGCGACAGCTCGACCGTTCGCGCCTCGATCTCGTCCAGCATCGCGTTATAGCTGCCAATGATCGTATCGAAATCGGGATCGTGTGAATACTCGACGCGGTCCTGCAAATCGCCGGAGCTTCGGATTGACTTCATCGACGCAGTCAGACCGTCGAGCGGCTTGAATACCATCCTTTTCAGTATGTTAGATACAGCAAAACCGATCACCAGACAGGCCAGGAAGAGAACAATCGCCACCGGCAACACATCGAGTGCGATCGCTGCAAGGCTGCGGTAGTTATAGACCACGACCAGCGACCCGACTGCATCTTCATCGACCATGACCGGGGCCGAGTAGCGGCCATAATCGCTCAGGAAACCCTCCGTCTGCGCGATTAGCGCCTCAGGATCAGGCGGCGTTTCGAGCATTTCAGGATCGGCCTGGACATAGGTGCTGAGCGCCTGCGAACCGCTGGCGTGCACCTGGACCAGAACCACGCTCGGCACCGCGCGCGCCGAATGGGTGATCGCATCGGCCGTCTGGCTGTCTTCGAAAACAATTGCCGCGCCCAGATTGGACGCCAGCACTTCAGCGACCTGATAATTCTGTTCGTCGGTCTTATTGCGCTCGTAAACCAACTGGACGCCGATCAGGCCTGCGCATGACACAAGCAGCGCGACCGCGGTGACGGCCATGGTGATCCAAGTCAGTTTTTTTCGAAACGGCTGTTTCGCCAGCTTTCGGAACGGCAGGATAGAACTGATCATGTGATTACCCTCGCCGCCAGTTGTAATAGCTGAGAACTAAACCGCACCCCGGCTCTGCCTGCGGCGCCATCATTGATGACAAAGCGAACCTGACCGCCGAATTCGATCAACCCGACCATCCCGCCACGGTCAGCGAAATTGCGCGCAGAGCCGATCACCAATTGCCCGCGCGCCGGTCTGATCGTGTCAGGCAATGCGCTGTCGAGATAAACGATATCGCAATTGCCGCTCACTTGCCGTGCACTGGAAAGTAACGACACGCGGATCCGCTGACTGCCCGCCCGGCGCCCTTCAATCGCGCGCAGGTGCGGTGCACTCTGATCGCTGGCGAGAGCGCAAAGAACCAGCGTGTCGCCCGCATCCGGAAAGCGGGCGAAACGGATGATGTTATAGACGAGCGCTGCGCGCACCCGCGACTTGTCCTGCGCATGGGCAACAGTCGGCGTGAACAGGACTGATGCTGCGCAGATGATACCTACCAGCCCAATCAGGACGCATCGACTTATGATCGACCTCATTCTCACTGCCGTCAGAAACGCAGGCGCGCTTCGACATAGGCACTGCGCGGCACGTAGAAGTTTTCAAGCGGTAGCGTGTCTTGGAAAAATTCCAGCCGCCGGCCGTCGAGAAGATTGCTCCCAACCAGCGACATCTCGACCTGCGAACTGACCCGGTATGTCGCGCGGATATCAAGATCGGTATAGGCATCGCGGCGCCCACTCGACGCTCCGCTAACATAGTGGACGAACGCATCGACAGAGAGGCGGTCGCCTATATCGATCGCCGAATTCAGCCGGAACTGATGTTTGGGCGAGGTATCGCCACCAAACAGAATGTAGCTTTCCGGTCCGGTCTCTAGATCGAGGTCTAGATAGGAATAGGACAGGTCGAGCTGCCACCACCGCGCAACCGGACCGCTCAGCAAAAGCTCCATGCCATAGCCCGTACCGGCCCCGAGATTGGTAATTGTATTGTCTATTCTGATGCCCACCGGCACCGGAATAGGCGGGACGATAATCGGTGTTTGCGCGATAGCCGTCGATGTCGCCAACTTGTTGTATTCGGAATAAAAGGCCGCTGCGTCATAAGACCAACCTGAACCCAGCGATCCGCGAATTCCTGCTTCGAATGAAAGCACCTCCTCCGCTTCGGCGTCGGGATTGCCGTTCAGTGTCGTGCGGATCGGAACTGGCACCGGAAATCCGGGGATCTCCCTAACCAGATCAATCTGCCCCACCATTTCGCGCGCAAGCAGCAGCGGAGTTCGCACTGCACGCGAGGCAGACGCCCAGACCGCATGATCCGGATCAAAGCGGTAGAATATCCGGGCGCTCGGCTGAATCTCGGTTCCGGTGAAATTGTTCAACTCGAACTTCGAGCCGATTGTCAGCCGCAGCACGTCAGGCAGCAGCGTGATATCGTCCTGCAGATAACCGCTTAGCCACCGGTCATTGTTTGTCGACGACGGTAACGAGAGCGCCTCCGCATTCTCGATATGATCGTGCGAAATTCGACCGGCAACGCCGAAATTGAATTCATGCGTGTCCGAGGTGCGCCAGCGCCCCTCGATGCTAAGATCATAGAGATCGCGGTCTATCCCTGCTTCGAACTCGGTGCGAGAAAGCGAATTGAAATAGCCTTGGACGGTAAGGTCGAAATCCTCGCCGCCGGAATGATTCCATCGGGCCAGTGCGTGGGTGGCGCTGAAGACATTGTCGAGCGCCACGATGCTGGAAACCGGCGTAAACGGATCGAAGCTTACATCGACGAGCCGCTCCATAAAGTTGCCGTCGGACAATTCGAATAGCACGACGATATTGTCATCGCGGCTAGGTGCATAGTCGACCCGCACGCCGGCCAGGCCGCCTTCCCAGTTGTTATCAGGGACCGAACCAAAGCGGGAATCGAGCCCTTCGGTCCTGCGATAGCTGCCATAGATGCGCGCACCGACTTCGTCGTTAAACTGGCGCCCGATGCCAACTTCGCCGCGAATATCGAACGTACCGACACTGGCATTAAGGCGGATGTCCTGAGTGTCGATGCTCTGCTTGGTGATAATGTTGACGATACCGCTGATCGAATTGCTGCCCCACAGGGTTCCGCCCGGTCCACGGATCACTTCGATGCGCTCGATGTCCTGCAAGGGGATCAGCGCCTGATCCCAGAACATGCCCGAGATCGAAGTGCTGTAGATCGCCGCGCCGTCGACCATCACCAGCAGATTGGCCGCAAATCGCGAGGTAAATCCGCGCGAGGAGACCGAGGTCGCCGAGGACTGGACTTCGGCAATTTCCATGCCGGGAACCATCCGCAGCAGGTCAGGCACGGTGCGCGCCGCAGAACGCATAATGTCGTCCTGGGTGATGACTGTGATGGCCGCGGCTGAATCGGCGATGCGGCGCGATTTCTTGGCCGCAGAGGTAACCTCCTGCGACAACAACTCCTCCAGCGAAAGGCCAAAAAGGTCAGTCCCGTCAGGTTCATCTTGCGCAACTGGCGTCAAATCGTCGGCAGTCATGGCATCCGCAAACGGCTCGTCTTCAATGACATCCTCCGGCATCGCATTGGCAGGCAAGTCAAAGGCCGCGGCTCCGTCGTCGAGTGCAAGCAAAGGTGCCTCGACCGGCGATGTCAGATCAGCACCATGCGCTTCGGCAAGAGCAGGTTGCGCAATGCCCATGGCCAAAAGTACGTTGAGGTAACAGATTGATCGCGCCATAATATTTCCCGAAATCGCAGGGACAGCCAAATCGCTGATGCTCGGTATTTTATTAGGTCGGGATGGTTGCGGCCTTATGCCGCGATGGCTCCGAGTTTGCCCTTAGGCGCAGAGGCAAATGCGCACAGCTCATCGAACGGCATCGGCATTGCGATCAGATATCCTTGCGCAAAATGGCAATTGATTTTGCGCAGATGCGCCAGCTGCCCGGTGGTCTCGACCCCTTCGGCAACCACCTTGAAACTCAGATTTTCAGACAGATCCATGATCGTTGATAGAACCATCCGGCGGCGCCTGCTTGAAAGGCTCTTTTCAAGCAGCGACCGGTCAAGTTTGAGGTGATCGAAAGGCAGCGAAAGGAGCTGGGCAAAGTTCGAAAAGCCGACCCCGAAATCGTCGAGCGCGATCTGGACGCCGTCGCGCCGCAGGCCGGCAATCCGTTCCAGCGCGACATCGTCATTGTCCATGATCGCTGCCTCAGTGACCTCCATCTCAATCAGTTTGGCGGGCAGTTCATAGCGTTTGAGGCAGGCGCGCACGAACGGGATCAACTCGACCCGGCTGAACTGCTTGGGTGAGATGTTGACTGCCACCCGCATGTCGATCCCGCGCTGCCGCCATTCCGACGCGCTGCGAACGGATTCCTGAATTACCCAGTCGCCAATGTCGTCAATCAGTCCGTGTTTCTCAGCAAAAGGTATGAACTTGTCCGGGCTTAGTTGCCCAAGCTGCGGATGCTGCCAGCGCACCAGCGCTTCGCAGGAATCGATCGTGCCGCTTCGTAGATTGAGCTGCGGTTGAAAAACCAGACGGAATTCGCCGTTCTGAAGCGCAGTGCGAATCGCGACTTCCTGATCGAGAACCCGCTCGCCTTTCTGCCGCATTGTCGGCTTGTAAATGGCGTGCCCCCCCTTGCCCTTGGACTTGGCCACATACATCGCGGTGTCTGCGGCCGCGAGAAGCTTGTCGTAGCAATGGTGGTGCTCGCTTGCATAGGCGACCCCGATCGACATTTTTGCGCTCAGTGCATGCTGGCCCACGTGAAACGGTTCGCCCACTACACGCTGAACGCGGAAGACGAATTTTTCGACCTCCTCATTGCTGATCTGTCCGGGCAGGAAGATGGCAAACTCATCCCCACCCAACCGTCCCGCGAAAGCCGAATGCTTATCGATATCCTGATCGTTTAGCAGGGCAGCCAACTTGCCTGCTTTGAAAGAATTTGCAGTGATCGTCATCCGTTCGGCGCACACGCGCAGAAACTCGTCGCCCGCGTCATGGCCGAGATTGTCATTGATCGGCTTGAAGTCGTTGATGTCGATATAAAGCAATACGCCATCGCCGGGCTTTCCATCGGATTCCGACAGGAGCCTCTTGCACGAATGGCGAAAGCTTCCAGCGTTGAGTATCCCGGTTAATCTGTCGTAGCTGGACGCACGCACCAGATCGTTGATCCGCGACTGCGTGGCCTCGACCGTCGCCCCAAGAGCCGCCGCGACATTGCGGAACGGCGTCGTTTCGAATTCGAACTGCATTTTCGCTGACTCGCCGCCTTTGGCCAGCTCCAACGCGTCAATCACGCGCTGACAGTCTGCTTCCAGCTTGCGCCGGTTGCGCCACCATCCGGCAAAGGCGAGCACAATGACGCACGCAAATGCGAAGATGATTGCGGGAGCAGAGACATTAGGCACTTGGTCACTCATCCATCGTCGAAAAAGTCTCGCACTATTCGGCCCGCCCCTTGCGTTGAGCGCCCGCCTAAAGCGCACGACATCCAGCTAAGGTGGGCTCACATAGTGAAAACATGCACAATCCTGTTTCCAGATTTTACGTAATGCAGCGACGGATTCTCGAGCGCAGGTACACTTGGTGCAGCGAACGAATGAAGGCTTAGGCCGCGCGTAAATTCGGCGCACCGGCCGCGAGCATGAACGGCTCGCGCAAGTCACGATTTGATGTTTCAGGGTGCTGTGCTGAATTCAGAGATCTTCTGGCTACCCGGACGGGCAATATCTGGTAGCGGAGGAGGGACTTGAACCCCCGACACGCGGATTATGATTCCGCTGCTCTAACCACCTGAGCTACTCCGCCTCACCAAGATCGCCCCTGGGAGCCTCCCGCTTGCATTCTACTAACGGGATTCGCGAGGCATTGCGGCCTCAAACGAGCGGCGCATTTAGGGCGCAGGCAGGCAGGGGTCAAGCCGTGTTTCGTATGTTAGGCCGCGCTCTCGTTCATACGCAGCACTTTGACCGCCAGAGAGCGGTTGAATGCGCGGTCCAGAGCCTTGCCGATCTCGGGCAGGCTGCCTGCCAATTGCCCCAGCGCATCACGGTCCAGCCGCGCCATTCGCATCGGCTGGGTCACGGTGACGCTTGCACTCGCGCGTTCACCCGAAATGTGACTCATCTCGCCCAAAAACTCGCCCGCGCCGCATTCGCTGACGATGGCGCCATCGCGTTCGATCTGGGCGCGGCCGCTGGCGATGTAGATGAGCGGCGGGTCGAGCTGACCCTGCTCGATCAGGCGAATGCCAACCTCGACGTCTTCCCACATCATCAGATCGCGCAGCCGGTTCTGGTTGGAGGGTTCCTCGATCTGCATCACATGGTCGAACAGCTCGCGCTCATCGCGCGTCATCACCCCGCTGCGCGCACGGCGGCGCAGTTCGAACATCCTTGCGGCGTTGACGGCGAGAAATGCCACCGCGAGCAGAAATCCCACGCCCAGTCCTTCAAGGATCGCAAAATGCACAACGGCCAGAACACCGGCAACCAGAGCACAAATCCGGATAAGGCGGACCTGATGCGGGATCATCGCCGCGATAAGCGCCAGACCCGCAAGCCAGCCCAGCCAATTGCCTGTTTCGAACATTCGCGCTTTCCCCAATCGCAAACCGGCGCTCGCCCGCGCACGGCTACACAATAGTCTATACTACAACCGCTCGCTCCCGCGAAATGCGCAGCGTTTGACCAGCTCCCACGGACCACCCTGATACAGATGCAGCTCGAGCGCGGGGAAAGCGAATGTGCGCGGCTCGATCGTCGGGGCGAGCTGCGCCTGCAAAGCCCGCGCCTCTTCCTTGCTGACCTTGTTCTGGATCGTGATGTGGGGGCGCGGCGTGTGGAGGTCCTGCGCGGTGAGGCTGCCGTGAAAGTGGTCCGCAATCAATTCGCGCAGCGCGATCAGCGGTTCGCTCTTCAGTGCGATTGCTGTGCCTTTGCCAAGGTCCATAAGGCCGGTCACATGCGCCTCTGGCGGAGCGAATTCGGCGGCGATACGCGGCAGGAAGTCCTTCAATTCGTCCAGCAGCGACGGCGCGAAAGAGTGGAACATCGTCACATGCGCATGAAGGTGGTTGCGCTCCGGCGGAAAATGCTCTCGCCGCAGACCATCGGCCCAGTCATGAATGCCCTTTGGCAGGGCGGCAGTGAGGATGAAGGGGTTCGGCATCTGTGCTTGCTGCGACGGCGGCCTATTCCATCTCTGCACGCTCGCGGCGTAACTTGTTTTGAAACGCCGAGGACCGCCTAGCGCATCGCCGCGAACAGACCATTCCCTCCGACTTCGCGCTCAATCCATCTCTCCGCGCTCGCGGCGTAGGGCAAACCACTTGTCGACAGCAGCGTTATGCCCATCCAGCGTCGCGTTGAATTCGTGCCCGCCAGTTCCGTCGGCGACCATGAAGAGGTAGCCGTGATCCTCGGGGTTGAGCACCGCAGCGATGCTCTCACGCCCGGGATTGGTGATCGGTCCCTGCGGCAGGCCGAGCATGGTGTAGGTGTTGTAGCCGTTGACCATCGCGATCTCCGACTGGCGGATGCGGCGGCCCAGCGGCTTGCCCTGCGTGATTGGGTAGATGATTGTCGGATCGGCTTGCAGCATCATGCCAGTGCGCAGACGGTTGGAGTAAAGCCCCGCAATCGTGCCGCGTTCCTCGGGTGTGCCGGTTTCCTTCTCGACGATTGATGCGAGAACCAGCGCCTCTCGCAAGGTTGTTACCGCGATATTATCGCCGCGTTCGGCCCATTGTTCGGCCAGATAAAGGTCCATCGCGGCCTGCATCTGCTCGACAAGCTCGCCGCGGTCCTGCCCGCGTTCGAACGCATAGGTGTCAGGCAAGATCGAGCCTTCGGGCGGGACCGCGATCTCACCGGTGAGCAGGTCTTCGGCCATCAGCCGCTCCCACACCAGCACCGAGGGCATGCCTTCGGGGATCGTCACAAAGCGGCGGATCACATCGCCGGACTGAAATGCGGTAAGGATATCACCTTGCGACATGCCCGGCGTCAGCGAGAACTCGCCTGCCTGAATCGGGTCGGAAGAGCCGAACAGCCGCGCACGCAGCAGGAACCCGTCTGCCGAAGTGATATGGCCCGCCGCCTCCAGATCATCCGCCACCGCGCTCAGCGAAGAACCTGCGGGGATCAGAAACGGCGTTTCTTCCTCGATTGTCGCTTCGCCGAGGAAACCCGGCAGCACGACCAGCACGGTTGCAGCCAGTGCGATTATGCCGACCAGTAACAGGCCGAGCTTCTTCATCGCCTCAATCGACCTTTTGCATGATCAGCGAGGCATTGGTCCCGCCAAAGCCGAAGCTGTTGTTGAGGACGCTGCGCACTTCGCGTTTCTTCGCCGTGTGCGGCACAAGGTCGATCCCTTCGGTGCCGTCATCGGGATTGTGCAAATTGAGCGTCGGAGGGACGATCTGGTCGCGGATGGCGAGGATGCAGAACACAGCCTCAACCGCGCCTGCACCGCCCAGAAGGTGGCCGATGGCGCTCTTGGTCGAGCTCATCGAAGCGCCGCCCAGATCATCGCCCAGCACGCGCTTCACCGCAGCCAGCTCGATCGTGTCGGCCATGGTCGAGGTGCCGTGCGCGTTGACATAGTCGATATCGCCCGCGCCCAGTCCGGCCTTCTTCAAAGCCATGCGCATCGCCAGTTCCGCGCCGCGACCTTCGGGATGCGGGGCGGTGACGTGATAGGCATCGCCCGACAAGCCGTATCCGGTGACTTCAGCGTAGATCTTCGCGCCGCGCGCCTTGGCGTGCTCATATTCCTCAAGCACGACGACGCCTGCGCCTTCGCCCATGACAAAGCCTTCGCGGTCCTTGTCATAGGGACGGCTCGCCTCTTTCGGGCGGTCGTTGAAACTGGTGTTGAGCGCGCGCGCCTGTGCAAAGCCCGCAATGCCGAGCGGGTTGACGGTACTCTCTGCCCCGCCCGCGATCATGATATCGGCATCGTCCATTGCGATCATGCGCGCGGCATCGCCAATCGAGTGCGCGCCGGTCGAGCAGGCCGTCACAACTGCATGGTTGGGGCCCATAAAGCCGTGCTTGATCTGGACCTGTCCGGTGACGAGGTTGATCAGGCGGCCATGGACGAAGTGCGGGCTAACCCGGCCCGGTCCGCGTTCATGCAGATTGACCGATTCCTTCTCGATCCCCGGAAGACCGCCAATGCCCGAACCGATCGAGCAGCCAACGCGCTCTTTCTGCGCATCGGTGAGGTCGGTGATACCGGCGTCTTCGATCGCCTGTCCGGCGGCGTCTATGCCGAAGATAATGAAGGGATCGACCTGCCGCTGGATCTTGCCATCGACGCGCTTGTCCGCGTCAAAGCCCCAGGGGTGGTCCTTGCCCTTTACCTCGCAAGCGATGGTGCATTTCTGGTCGGACGGATCGAAGCTGGTGATCTGCCCTGCCCCGCTTTCGCCGGCGATGAGGTTCTTCCACGAGGTCTCCACATCTCCGCCAAGCGGGGTGACAAGACCAAGTCCGGTTACGACTACGCGGCGCATGCAATTACTCCAAAGCCTGAGCGGGATTTGCGGCAGGTCTGACGCCTGCCCGATCCCGAAATTCTTCCTGAAACACTACAGGCCCGCGACCCTTTCGAAAGAAAGGGCTCGGGCCTGTCGGTCAGGTGCCCGTCGCCTGCTGGTGCAAGCGCGGGTTTCCTGAGGGCGATTAGCCCTTATTCTCTTCGATGAACTTCGTGGCATCGCCCACGGTCGAGATTTTCTCGGCCGCATCATCAGGGATTTCCACGCCGAATTCTTCTTCGAACGCCATCACCAGCTCGACAATGTCGAGGCTGTCTGCGCCCAGATCATCAATGAAGCTTGCTTCCTGAGTGACCTTGTCACCTTCGACGCCGAGATGCTCGACGACAATTTTCTGCACGCGGTCGGCAGTATCGCTCATGTGTTTCCCTCTTGAATTTGGGGTTAGAAATTCTGTCAATCGCCCTAAAGATCGGTTCGATTAAGCGCAAGTCAAGATGCGGCTCGCAATTGGGCTGGATTGCAGGTCAAGGTCCATGCGACTGAAATCTCTGCGATTTTCCGTCAGTCGGCGCGGATAATATTTTCTGCAAGCTCGCTCTAAGTGCCTGAATTACAGCGCCTCGCGCTCCGCCAGCATGATCTCGGCCTGTTCACGGCTGCGGATGCGGCGCATGCCGTCGCGCGGGTAATCCTTGTCCGGATCCACTTCGAGCGCGCGCGAATAATAGTCGGCAGCGCGTTCCAGCTCGCCTCCGCTTTCATAGCAAAGCCCGATATTGAACAGCACCGAGACATGCGCAGGATTGGTCGCCTCCAGCGCTTCAAAGCCCGAACAAGCCGCCTCGATACTCTCATTGGTTGCGCGTACTGCATCGCGAAATGGTCTGCGGTCGGCGCGGTTCAGATCGCTGCGGCTTTCCATCACGCGGATATTGCGGCGCGACTGGACCGGAGCAAGGTCGCCGCGAATATCGGCAACCAGCCGCGCGATCAGTGCGTTGCCCATGTCCAGACTGGAGGGCACCGAATAGCTGTCGAGGCAGAACCGCTCCGCCTCGGTTCGCGAGCGGTTTTGCGAATAGAGTTGCTCGCCATTCTGCGCGATCAGCAGAATGCGCGGGTCGATTCTCACCGAGATCTCGCGGCATTCGATGCGCACTTCGCGCCGCTCGATGCAATCGCCGTCTTCATCGCGGGCGACGCATTCGCGCTCGACCTTGTCATCGACCCGGCGCTCGATCACTTCGCTGCGGACCGTCCCGCGCAATTCGGCATCGGCGACCAGCGGAACGGTGTGGATGGTCCCGTCATTGCCTTCGACTTCGACAACCGCATCGCGCAAATCACGCGGGCGAGCGAGCTCGAACCAAGGCTCCCCGCGGATTATGACATTGCCCAGTGCCTCGGTCAGCGCAAGTTCGACATCCGAACCCACATCGCCGCGAAAGCGCTCGATGACAATCAACTCGATATCGGCAGGAAGCGCGACATCAGGAGCATAGACACCGCTGACCGGAATGGTTTCCGCACCAAGCGGCTGCATAGCCACAATCGCGGCGCAACCTGCCAGCGCGGCTTTGGCAATTTTCGACAATGCACCCATGGTTTGCCCCCTATTCAAGTCCATCATCAGACTGTCGCGGGGACAATGTATCGTGACTGAATGTCTTCCCAAGGGGGCTGACAGGATTGCGCCGGTCAGGATTGTGCGGCCTTAGCCTTCGCTTTGACCTTCGGCAGGAGCCTGCTTCTTCGGCGGTTCGACCAGACGCAAATGAAGCTCGCGCAGCTGCGGCAGTTCGGCCTGCGACGGAGCGCCCATCATCAGGTCTTCGCCCTTCTGGTTCATCGGGAAAGCGATCACTTCACGGATTGCTTCCTCGCCGGCCAGCAGCATCACGATGCGGTCGATCCCCGGCGCCGAACCGCCGTGCGGCGGCGCGCCCAGTTTGAACGCTTCGATCATGCCGGAAAACTCGCGGTCGACGGTCGCCTTGTCATAGCCTGCCAGTTCGAAGGCCTTGTACATAATGTCCGGACGGTGGTTCCGGATCGCGCCCGAGCTAAGCTCATAACCGTTGCAGACGATGTCATATTGCCAAGCCTTGATGTCGAGCGGGTCCATGGTTTCCAGCGCTTCCATCTCGCCCTGCGGCATCGAGAAGGGGTTGTGTGAAAAGTCGACCTTTTTCGCGTCTTCGTCCCACTCATACATGGGGAAGTCGACGATCCAGCAGAACTTGAAGCAGCCTTCCTCGATCAGGCCGAGCTGTTCACCCACCTGCGTACGCGCGGCACCGGCGAGTTTGGCGGCGTCTTTCTCCTTGCCAGCGGCAAAGAACAGGCCGTCATCGGGGCCAAGGCCAAGCTCGTTATAAAGCTCAGCCATCAGGTCCGGGCCGTGGTTCTTGGCGATCGGACCGCCGAACTCACCGCCCTTGCGGGTGACATAGCCGAGGCCGGCAAAGCCTTCCGAGCGCGCCCAGTTGTTCATATCGTCGAAGAACTTGCGGCTCTTCTCGTTGGTCTTAGGCGCAGGCACAACGCGCACCACACCGCCGCCGCCAACGATCTTTTCAAACAGGCCAAAGCCCGATTTCTCAAAGTGGCTGGTGACGTCGCTGATTTCGAGCGGGTTGCGCAGGTCGGGCTTGTCGGTGCCGTATTTCAGCATCGCTTCGGCATAGGGGATGCGCGGGAAAGTGCCGCCTGCCGTCACCGTTTTGCCGTCGGCAAATTCTTCGAACGTGCCTGCAAGCACCGGCTCAAGCGCCTGGAACACGTCTTCCTGCGTGACGAAGCTCATTTCGAAATCGAGCTGGTAAAATTCAAGGCTGCGGTCAGCGCGCAGATCTTCATCGCGGAAACAGGGCGCGATCTGGAAGTATCGGTCAAAGCCCGACACCATCAGCATCTGCTTGAACATCTGCGGCGCCTGCGGGAGCGCGTAAAACTTGTTCGGGTGCATCCGGCTGGGCACGAGGAAGTCGCGCGCGCCCTCTGGGCTCGACGCGGTCAGGATCGGGGTCTGGAACTCGGTAAAGCCCTGGTCGATCATCCGCTGGCGCAGCGAGGTGATGACCTTCGAACGCAGCATGATGTTGCGGTGCATCGTTTCGCGCCGCAAATCGAGGAAGCGGTATTTGAGGCGAATGTCTTCAGGATAGTCCTGCTCGCCCGCGACCGGCATGGGCAGCTCTTCAGCAGCGCTCTGCACAGTGATCGAGCGCGCGAACACTTCAATCTCGCCAGTCGGCAGATCCTTGTTCACGGTCTCAGGCGTGCGAGCCTTCACATCGCCGTCAATCGTCACAACCGATTCGGCGCGCAGCCGCTCGAACACCGCGAGCGCGGGCGAATCTTCATCGGCAACGATCTGGGTGATGCCGTAATGATCGCGCAAATCGACGAACAAAACGCCGCCATGGTCGCGTTTGCGGTGGACCCAGCCCGAAAGCCGGACGGTTTCGCCGACATTTTCAGCCGAAAGCTGTGCGCAAGTGTGGGAACGATAGGCGTGCATCTAAACTCTTGTCCTGCATAAAGGTATGGCGCTAAGGGCGCGCGGGCGTTTCGCGGGCACGTTTGCACCGCGAGAAAGCGCTCGCGCTAACAGGGCATGGCCTGCACTTTGTCAAGTCGCGCACTCTATTCCTTTAAGGGGCCTTGGTGGCCCGAGAGCGGCACTCCGCTCAAACGAGACAGATAAGAACATGAAAATACATGACCTGATTACCACGACCGAAGCCCTCGACGACCTGTGCAAGCGGCTGGCGAAAAGCGAATTTGTCGCGGTCGATACCGAGTTCATGCGCGAGAACACCTATTGGCCGGAATTGTGCCTGGTGCAGATCGCCAACACCGAAGAAGCCGCCGCGATTGATCCGTTGGCTGACGGCATCGACCTGACCTCGCTGCTCGACCTGCTGACCGACAATGAGGACGTGCTCAAAGTCTTCCATGCGGGCGGTCAGGATGTCGAAATTATCGTCAACCTCACCGGACGCACCCCGCATCCCGTCTTCGACACGCAGATCGCGATGATGGCAGTCAGCCAGTCGGAACAGATCGGCTATGCCAACCTCGTCGATCACTGGCTCAATATCCAGATCGACAAAGGCGCGCGCTTCACCGATTGGAGCCGCCGCCCGCTGACCGATCGCCAGATCGAATATGCGATCGGCGACGTCACCCATCTGTCGAAGATTTTTCCCAAGCTCCTCAAGAAACTGATCAAGACGGGCCGCGGCAACTGGCTCGATGCGGAGATGGAAAAGCTCGCCGAAGTATCGAACTATCTGGTCGATCCGGAAACGTCTTGGAAGCGTATCCGGCAGACGGGCCGCAATCCGCAGGTGCTCGGGCGGCTCAAGGCGCTGGCCGGATGGCGCGAAGGCGAGGCGCAGCACAAGAATATCCCGCGCGGCCGGATCATGCGCGATGAAACCCTCGCCGACATCGCCTCGCACCCGCCGAAAAAGCAGGGCGATCTGGCCAAGGTGCGCGGGCTTTCCTCCGCTTGGAAAGACAATGATATCGGCAAGCGCCTGATGAAGGTGATCGCCGAGGCAGAGCCGCTTTCCAAGGAAGAGATGCCCGAAAAGATGAAGCGCGGCGCTCCGCTGGGCAAAGAAGGCGCTTTGGTGGCCGACCTGCTCAAGCTCCTGCTCAAAATCCGCGCGCGCGAGATCGACGTGGCCTCGCGCCTGCTCACCCGCGCCGACGAAATGGAAGCGCTCGCCGCCGGTGTGCGCGAGCTCAAAGTGCTCGAAGGCTGGCGCTACGAAGTCTTCGGCAAGGACGCGCTCGAACTGGTCGAAGGCAAGCTCGCTTTCGCTGTGCGCGGCGGCAAACTCGCCATGACCCATATCGACGATATGCAGGCAAGTATGGAAGAAGCGCTCGCGGAGGAGTAGGCTCGCACCCGTGTCGACCTATCTCCCCACCATCAAGCAGCTGCAATATCTGGTTGCGCTGCACGAGCATAAGCATTTCGGCCGCGCGGCGGAGGCGAGCTTTGTCTCGCAATCGACGCTATCGGCTGGAATTCGCGAGCTGGAATCGCTGCTGGGCGTGGTGCTGGTTGAACGCTCGCGCCGGGTCGTGCGCTTTACCGCGCTCGGCGATGAAGTGGTGGACAAGGCCAACCGTCTGCTGCGCGAGGCTGAGGAACTGTCCGATCTGGTGCAGGCTGCGGGCAAGCCGCTGTCCGGCCAGCTGCGGATGAGCGTGATCCCGACCATCGCCCCCTTCATGCTGCCGCGCATCCTGCCCCGCCTCAAACGCGAGCGGCCCGATCTCAAACTGATGCTGCGCGAGGAAACCAGTGCGGATGCGATCGAATCGCTGAGCCACGGGCGGGTCGATTGCGTGCTACTGGCACTGCCCTATGACACCGGCGATGCCGAGATCGAGCATATTGCCGATGACCCGCTATTCGTGGCCTTCCCCAAGGACGATCCGCGCGATCCGCCAGCGCAGATTTCGCCCGACATGATTGATGCCATTATCGATGGCGGCCGGTTGCTGCTGCTCGAAGACGGCCACTGCCTGCGCGACCACGCGCTTGCCGCCTGCAACCGCACTGAACTGCGCGCATCGGCCAGCATGATCGGCACCAGCCTGCACACGCTTGTCCAGATGGTCGACAACGATCTGGGCCTGACTATGCTTCCCGAAATGGCGATAGAGGCAGGCATTCTGGCGAACACCCAAGTCGTCGCCCGCCCCGTCAAAGGCAAGGCCGCAAGCCGCGAAATCGCGCTGATCTGGCGCAAGAACTCGCCAAGGGGAGAGGACTTCAAGCTGCTGGCAGAGGAATTGCGAGCGGGTTGAAAAATCCGTCATGCCGGGCTTGATCCGGCATCCCGCTTACTTCTTGCACTCTGTGAATTGGCGAGAAGCGGGACCTCGGATCAAGTCCGGGGTGACGGATTGCCTAATCCATATGCTTCAGCCCGACCCGCAGGTAGTCCCAGCCGGTCACGCAGGTTAGCACAGCAGCGCTCCATAGGCTGATAAGGCCGACGAGGTGGATCCAGCTTTCGGCGACTGTTTTGCACATATCGCCGACTTCCTGACAGGGCTGTCCGTGCACCGCTCCGCCCAGGATTAGCGCGCCCAGCGAAACCAGTTGGAAGGTCGTTTTCCACTTGGCGAGCTTCGACACGGGCACCGACACCTGAATCCCGCCCAGAAACTCGCGCAGGCCCGACACCGCGATCTCGCGCACCAGAATCACCAGACCCGCAATGACGTGAAGGTCGCCCACATAGGGCCCGCTCATATAGCCTTGCGCGGCGAGAATCAGGATCACGGCGGCGACCATGATCTTGTCGGCAATCGGATCGAGGAAGATGCCAAGCTTCGACACCGTCCCTTGCGCGCGCGCCAGATAGCCGTCGAAGAAATCGGTGATCCCGATCACACAATAGAGCAGGAACCCGATCAGATAACCGAGCTGCCAATCGGGCCACCACAGGAAAAAGCCCAGCAGCGGGACCGCGAATATGCGCGACAGGGTAAGGAGGTTCGGCAGTGTAAGCATGTCTGCCCTCCCCCTTAGCCCGCTGGCGCGCACAAGCAAAACCCTAACCCGTTTGCGTTTGCACAATGCTCGCAACTCCCAATCATCACCCTTGTGCGCAGCGGCGGCATCGCTATGTCAAAGGCTCCTGAGAATTGCCGGGCGCTTTCCATCGCATGACAACTTCGACGAATTTGATGCGACAAAAGCGTTTCCTGCCGCTGATGGTCACGCAGTTCCTCAACGCTTTTAACGACAATCTGTACCGATACGCCGTGGTCTTCTTCGTCGTGTGGTCGATCTATAATGACGAGCAGCAAGAGACGCTGATCAGCGGCCTTGCCTCGGTCCTATTCATCATGCCCTTCGTATTGCTCTCCGCGCTCGCCGGCCAGCTTGCTGATACGCGCGACAAGGCGGCGATCATCCGGGTGGTGAAGCTGTGCGAGATCGGCTGGGCGAGCCTTGGCGCGATTGGCCTGTTCCTCGCGTGGAAGGGGATTGCGGTTCACACCATCGCTATCCCGCTGCTGCTGTTCGTGGTGTTTCTTGCCGCGGTGCAATCGACGTTTCTGGGGCCGATCAAATATGCGATCCTGCCTCAGCACCTGAAGAAAGAGGAAGTGCTGCCCGGCACCGGATTGATCGAGGCGGGCACCTATATCGCCATCCTTGCAGGCACGATCCTTGCCGGTTTTCTGCTGGTCGAGATCGCGCTGATCCTCGTCATCATTACCGCTTTCGTCGGCTATTTCTCCGCGCGCTACGTGCCTGATGCGCCGCCGCAGAGCGATTACGAGATGCACTATCCGCTGCTTGAGCCATATGCGGAGAAAGTGCGCAGCAAGCCGCTTCGCTGGCTCGGATACCCGCTTGTCGCCTTTGCCGATCAGCTGGTGATGAGCTGGAAGCTGATCCGCGACACGATGCACAATCGCGAGATTTGGCTCGCCATCGTCGCGATCAGCTTTTTCTGGACCATCGGCGCGGTGCTTTTCATCATGTTCCCGCCGCTGGCGAAGAACCAGTTGCTGGCCTCCAAAGAGGTGGCAAGCCTGTTCCTTGTCATATTCTCGATCGGGATCGCGATAGGGTCGGTGAGCATCAACGCCTTGCTCAAGGGCAAGGTTTCCGCGCGTTATTCGCCAGCATCAGTGGTCGTGATGGGGGGATTCCTCGTCGCCTTTTACCTGGTTTCGAAGGCGTGGATTCCGAATGAGGGCGGCGAATTGCTGCCGGTTGGCGAATGGATACTCGAGCCGCTGGCCATCCCGCTTTCACTCACGCTGCTGGGGATTGCGACGGCGGGCGGCATGTTTGTCGTGCCGCTCTATGCGTTCCTCACAACCCGCTGCGCACACGACGCAGCCAGCCGGACGATTGCGGCGAACAATATCGTCAACTCGCTGGCGATGGTGATCGGGTCAGTCTTTGCGATTGTTCTTGCAGGCGTAGGCATTGCGGTCGTCGACCAGCTGCTGCTCGCCGGGGCGATGACAGTCGTTTCCGCGTGGCTTGGCTATATGCTCTACAAAGCGGAAAAAGACGCAGCGTCCGCCAATCTTGGCGAGACCAACCCCGCCTAGCCGCTTACAGGATGAAGACCAGCACCGCAGCGAAAGTGGCGAAGTAAACGCTCGCCGCACCGCGAACATCGCGCGCGGTCAGGCGCCACAGATCCTCTGCCGGAATATCAAGCAAGCTCGCACGGACATGCGGCGGCAGGCTCGCGCGGAACGGGTGGCGCGCACTCTCATCTGTGAGGACAAGGCTGCGGCGACGTGGTGCGTGCGGTTTTGAGCTGGCAAAAGCGGCGCTGATGAGGCTTGCAATAGTCATGAGTGAGCGGGTTAACGAATTCTTAACTTCTGACGAGAGCCGCCTTTCCCTTGCCCAAAAACGGCACAGTTAGCGGCAGTTTGGGTTAATTGGTTAAGCGCACTGCCAGACGCTGGGCGAGACAGCATTTGCAAGCTCAACACCGTCCCGCTAATCGCGCCCGATACGTTTCTTCCTCCCCTCCCTCAGGAGAATTTCCGCGTGACCAATCCAACCCAGACCGCCGCTGAATTGCTGGTCGATTGCATGAAAGAACAGGGCACCGACCGCATCTTCACGGTTCCGGGCGAGAGCTTTCTGGCGGTGCTCGATGCTCTGCATGAGCGGACGGATATCGAAACGGTGGTGTGCCGGCAGGAAGGCGGCGCGGCGTTCATGGCCTGCGCAGACGGCGCGATGAGCGCAGCCGGCGGAGCAGGCGGCACGGGCCGTCCGGGCGTCGCCTTTGTGACGCGCGGTCCGGGCGCGACCAATGCCTCTATCGGCGTCCATGTCGCGCACCAGGATTCGCAGCCGATGATCCTGTTTGTCGGCGATGTCGCGCGTCCGATGCGCGACCGCGAGGGCTTTCAGGAAGTCAATTTCGAAGCGTTCTTCGGCCCGATCGCGAAATGGGCGGCGCGGATCGACGATCCTGCGCGCGTTCCCGAATATGTTGCGCGCGCCTACTCTGTCGCGATGAGCGGCCGTCCGGGGCCGGTTGTGCTCGCTCTACCCGAAGACATGCTGTGCGACCACGTCGACGCCGCGATCAAGCCGCGCCCGATGGTCACGCGCCCTGCGCAAGCGGTCTGCCCCGATGCGATGCAGGCGATCTTCGCCATGCTCAAGGATGCGGCAAGCCCGGTCGCGATTATCGGCGGCGCAGGTTGGAACGCAAAGGCGCGCGAACACTTCCAGCAATTCGCGGAGAAAGTCGGCCTGCCGGTCGCCACAGCGTTCCGCCGTCAGGACGCGATTGATCCGGCCTCGCCTGTCTATGCAGGCAATCTCGGCTACGGCCCCAATCCCAAACTGGTTGAGCGGGTCAAGCAAGCCGACTTCGTGCTCGCGGTCGGTGCGCGGTTGGGAGAAGCAACCACTGACGGCTATTCCTTCCCCGCAACCGATCACCCCGACCAGCTGCTGATCCATATCCACCCCGATCCCAACGAAATCGGGCGCGTCTATCTGACCGAGTTGGGGCTTGCTTGCTCTGTCGACGAATTCGCCGAAGCCGCTGCCTTGTGGGAGGACGATGCGATCATCCCCTTCGATGCGGGGGCCGAGGCGCACCGCGAATGGCAGGATTGGGCGAGCCACACACCGTCTGAAAACCCGCCCGCGCTCGACATGGGGGCGTGTGTAACTGCAATGCGCGAGGCGCTGCCCGCTGATACGATTATCTGCAACGGCGCAGGCAACTTCGCCGGATGGTGGCACCGCTATTGGCGCTATGCCGGATACCCGACCCAGCTTGCGCCAACCTCTGGCGCGATGGGTTACGGCGTGCCTGCGGGCGTTGCAGCGGCCCTGCGCTATCCGGACCGCACCGTCGTCACGGTTGCAGGCGACGGGGACTTCCTGATGAACGGGCAGGAGCTAGCCACCGCAGTCCAGCACGGCGCGAACCTGATCGTGCTGGTGGTGGATAATGGCGCCTACGGCACGATCCGGATGCATCAGGAGCGCGAATATCCTGGCCGCGTGTCCGGCACTCAGCTTTCCAACCCCGATTTTGCAGCCCTTGGCGCTGCATTCGGCGGCTGGAGCGCGAGCGCCACCACAACGCAGGAATTCACCGACGCCCTCGCCGAAGCAAAGGAGCGCGCCGGTCTGCGCCTCATTCACATGAAGATAGACGTCGAACAGCTTGCGGCCAGCGGCGCGACAGTGAGCGGGCTGCGCGCGAAGGCTTAACCTTCCGCCATCTGGCAGATCAACTTCCATTCGTCAGGCTTGATACTGGCGACCGAGAGGCGCGACAGGCGCACCAGATCGCAACCAGCGAGGCGCGGCTCTGCCTTGATCGCCTTAAGCGAAACAGGGTGTTCAAATTTACGCTTGGGCTTAACCTTAACAGCCGCCCATTTGCCGGTCTCATCGGTGGGATCGAGAATGTCTGCGACCGAAATCTCGCAAATGCCGACAATCTCCAGCCCTTCGCGCGAGTGGTAGAAGAACGCTTCGTCCCCCACTTCCATCGCGCGCAGGTTGAGCCGTGCGGAATAGTTGCGCACGCCGTCCCACGTGCCCTCCTCCTCAGCCACGAGATCGTCCCAGCTATATTTGAAGGGTTCGGATTTTATCAGCCAGTAATTCGCCACGTATTCTCTCCCGCGCGATTCAGGCGCGCGCATTGATGAATGGTTTTGCTCACCTAGAGCGCCCCGGCCTAGGGTAAAACCCCAAGCAAGCGCCCTTTCCTCATTAACTCTATTTTCAATTTGCTCAGCGATATGTGGCCTGATTGCAAGAAGTAAGGGGGCCTGTCCCGGGTGGCAGGTGGCGTTTGTGGCTGGAAAAATCGCGACGAAGGGCTTGGGCAACGCTGACCGTGATCTGGTCGCGCTCGGCATTGCGGCGGCTGCGATCATCCTGTTCGTTGCAACCGGCTCATCGGTTCTGCCCAAGGCGATCAATGCGGTGTTCTATTCCGGCAGAGCGCCCGATCACCTTCTGGTCAATGCGTTGCTGCTCAATGTGGTGCTGATCATCTTCGGTTGGCGCCGCTACCGCGAATTGCAGCAAGAGATCAGCGAACGCCGTCAGGCTGAAGAGCTGGCCCGCGAGCTGGCAGAGACCGATCCTTTGACCCAGTGCCTTAACCGGCGTTCGATGACGAGCGCGACCGAAAGCCTGTGCGCCGACGCCAAGGAGCAGGGTCTCGCAGTCGCCTATTGCATGATCGATCTCGACAATTTCAAACAGATCAACGACGTTCATGGTCATACGGCAGGCGATGCGGTGCTGGTTGAACTGGCCAAACGCATTCGGGACCAATTGCCCGCCAATGCAAGTCTGGCACGACTAGGCGGTGACGAATTCGCCTTCGTCGCAAGCTTCGATCCGGTCAGCCGCGATCAGATCGATGATCTGGTCATCCGCCTGTTCGAACGCGTTTCGCTGCCTTTTGAGCTTGGCGAATTGACTGTCGATGCAACCATTTCGGTCGGCCTTTCCAGCGATGAGGACCAGAGCGAGCTCTCCTCGCAGACGACTGACGCCGATGCATTGATGCGGCGCGCTGACATTGCGATGTATTGCGCCAAGAACCAGGGCAAGAACCGCTTTTTCTGGTTCGAACCGACGATGGAAAACGAACTTCGTTTCCGCAACGAGCTGGAAACCGGCATCCGCAGCGGATTGCTCAACGGCGAATTTGTGCCGTTCTATGAGCAACAGGTCGACCTCGATTGCGGCGAGCTGGTCGGGTTCGAGATGCTCGCGCGTTGGCAATCGTCGCAAATGGGCGTTGTCAGCCCCGAAATCTTCATCCCGGTGGCTGAGGAAATCGGCCTCATCACCGAATTGTCAGATCAGCTGATGGAACGCGCCTTCACAGATGCGCGCGATTGGGCCGAGGAACTGACGCTTTCGATCAACATCTCACCGATCCAACTGCGCGATCCGTGGTTTGCGCAGAAACTGCTTAAGATGCTGGTGAAGCACAATTTCCCGCCTCACCGCCTCGAAGTAGAGATTACCGAAAGCTCCCTGCACGAGAATATCGGGATGGTTCGCTCGATCATCACTTCGCTGCGCAATCAGGGCGTGCGGGTGAGCCTCGATGATTTCGGCACCGGCTATTCCTCGCTCGAACAGCTGCGCACCCTGCCGTTTGACCGGCTCAAGATTGACCGCAGCTTCGTCAGCGAGCTCAACGATCCCAACAGCAATTCCAAAATCGTCGATGCGATTGTGTCGCTAGGACGCGGACTGGAATTGCCGATTACGGCTGAGGGAATTGAGGATGAAACGATCCTCAATGTGCTGAAGAAGATGGGTAAGCTCAAGGGGCAGGGCTATCTATATGGCAAGCCGGAAAACGGTGCCCAGGTGCGCGAGCGGCTGGCGATATCGGGCAAGCTTGCTCCGCATGCCAAGCCGGTCCAAACGCCGGTGCAGCCTGACGTGCAAGACACATCTGACGGCCCGCCCGAACTGCCCAAGATCATCAATCTATAGCACCCGGCGCGCTTTGTAGCGCGTGCAGGGTTTGACTCGGGGCTGGACGCTGACGCTGTGGGTGCATAGATGCAGGCCGCTATGCGGGTTCCCTTTGTCAAAATGCACGGTTTGGGTAACGATTTTATCGTGCTCGATGCGCGTGCGCCGGAGCGTTCCGGGACGCTGCCTGCCATGACGGGTGAAGTCGCCCGCGCGCTCGCTGACAGGCGCGAAGGGATCGGGTGCGACCAGCTGATCTTGCTTGAGCCGAGCGAGACCCACACCTTCCGCATGCGCATCTTCAATTCCGACGGCGGCGAAGTCGAAGCCTGCGGCAATGCCAGCCGCGCTGTGGCGCTGCTTCATGGCGAAGCGGCCAAGATCGAAACGGCAGGCGGCGTGATCGCGCTTGAACCGGCAGACGGCGGCGCGAGCGTCGATATGGGCACGCCGCGTTTCGACTGGGACGCAATCCCGCTTGGCTATGCGATGGACACCGCGAATATGCCGGTTGGCTGGGCCGAACTCGAAACGCCGATGGCCGTCAATGTTGGCAATCCGCATGTCGTGTTTTTCGTCGAGGACACTGAGATCATCGACCTCGCTGCGCTTGGCCCACTGATAGAGCGCGACCCGCTGTTTCCCGAAGGCATCAACGTCAATGTGGCGAGCCTTGTGGGAGAGGATCACCTGCGCCTCAATGTGTGGGAGCGCGGTGCGGGGCTGACGCGGGCTTGCGGGACCGGTGCTTGCGCCACTGCGGTCGCGGCCATTCGCAAGGGCCTTACCGGAAACACTGTGCGCGTGACTTTGCCCGGCGGTGATCTCACCATCGAGTGGAACGAGGGCGGCACCATCCGCATGACCGGCCCAGCAAGTGAGAGCTATCGCGGCTCGTTCGAATGGGACGATTACGCGTGAACGCCCCAACCGACCTAAAGTCCCCGCTCAAACCCGAAGTCATCTCGCTGGGCTGCCGCTTGAACATCGCCGAGAGCGAGCGGATGACCGCGATGCTTGCCGATGCGGGCGATGTGGTGGTGGTCAATTCCTGCGCAGTGACATCCGAAGCGGTGCGCCAGACCCGTCAAGCTATCCGCAAGGCCCGCCGCGCGCGTCCCGATGCGCGCCTGATCGTCACCGGCTGCGCAGCTGATATCGAGCGCGAGCAGCTCGCCGACATGCCCGAAGTCGACGGCTTGATCGCTAACGCCAGCAAACTCGATCCGCGTGTGTGGAACGTGCCGCTGCCCGAAGCGCCCCCTCCCCCAACGCGCACCCGTGCCTTTATCGCTGTGCAGAATGGCTGCGACCATGCCTGCACCTTTTGCGTGATCCCGCAGGGTCGCGGGAAAAGCCGTTCGCAAACGATCCCGCAGGTCTTGCGCGAGGTTGAGCATCACCTTGATCTGGGCGCGAAGGAGGTTGTGCTGACCGGCGTCGATGTGACCAGTTGGGGGCACGACCTGCCTAACACGCCGCCTTTGGGAGCGTTGGTAGCAGCGGTGCTCGACACCTTCCCCGATCTCCAACGCCTGCGCATGTCCTCGCTCGACGGGATCGAAATTGACGATGGCCTGTTCGACCTGTTCGCCAGCGAGCAGCGGCTGATGCCGCACCTCCACCTCTCGCTCCAGCACGGGCACGACCTCATTCTAAAGCGGATGAAGCGCCGCCACAGCCGCGCCGACGCGGTGGAACTGGTGTCGCGGCTCAAAGCGCGCCGCCCCGAAATAGCCATTGGCGCGGACCTCATCGCAGGCTTCCCGACCGAAGCGGGCGAGCATCATGCGGCCAACCTTTCGATCATCGAGGAACTGGACATCGTCCATGGCCACATCTTCCCTTATTCGCCGCGCCCAGGCACGCCCGCCGCACGCATGCCGCAGGTCGACCGCGCTCTGGTAAAGTCGCGTGCCGCCGAATTGCGCGGAGCCGTCGCTGCGCAGCGCGAGGCCTGGCTGCAGAGGCTTGTGGGCGAAACGCTGCCCGTCCTCGCCGAACGCGACGGCACCGGCTATGCACCCAATTACGCCCGCATTCGCCTGCCCGAAGGCACTTCGGCAGGACGGATCACGACCATCACAACGCAATCGCTCGAAGAAGGCCTTCTCACATGAGCAAAAGCTGGACCGACAGACTGCTGGGCGGGTTTCGCAAGACATCCGAGCGGCTGGGTTCGAACCTTACCGGCGTTGCCACGCGGCTCGACGATGCGACGCTCGATGATATCGAGGATGCGCTGATCGTCTCCGACCTTGGCCCTGCAGCGGCTGGCCGCATTCGCCAGCGGCTTTCGGACAAAAGTTTTGGTCTCGAGATCACCCAGCGCGAGTTGAAGGAAGCGGTGGCAGAGGAAATCGCCGAGATCCTGCGCCCCGTGGCAAAGCCACTTGAAATTACCGCCTTTCCCCGCCCGCAAGTGATCCTCGTTATCGGGGTCAACGGATCGGGCAAGACCACCACCATCGCCAAACTCGCGCACCTCTTTACCGAGGACGATTACGGCGTTTTGCTCGCAGCCGGCGACACGTTCCGCGCTGCCGCAATCGGCCAGCTTGCGACCTGGGCCGAGCGTGCAGGCGTGGACATCGTCCGCGGTGCCGAAGGCGGCGACCCCGCCTCTATCGTGTTCGACGCGGTCAAGCAGGCGACCGACACCGGGATCGACGCGCTGGTGGTCGACACCGCAGGACGCTTGCAGAACAAGAAAGAGCTGATGGAAGAGCTCTCCAAGATCCGCCGCGTGCTGGGCCGCCTTAACGAAGACGCGCCGCACGATGTGGTGCTCGTGCTCGACGCCACGAACGGCCAGAACGCTTTGAGCCAGATCGACGTGTTCAAGGAAGTCGCTGGCGTTACCGGCCTGATCATGACCAAGCTGGACGGCACCGCGCGCGGCGGCGTGCTGGTCGCTGCGGCTGAACAATATGGCCTGCCGATCCACGCGATTGGCGTTGGCGAAAAGATGGAAGATTTGCGCCCCTTCGATCCCGATCTGGTGGCGCGCGTTATTGCAGGGGTGGCCTGATGGCTGACACAGAAGCGAAAAAAGCCGGATCCAGCTGGATCAATGTCGCGGTCGATTACGGGCCCCTGCTGGTGTTCCTTGGCGTCTACCGCTTCACCGCGCCGGACGAGCCGAGTGCAGCGGGCGAATTGCTCGCGATCATGAAGGGCACCGGCGCGTTCATGGTCGCCGCGGTTGCTGCCTTGCTGATCTCCAAATGGCGGCTGGGTAAGATCTCGCCGATGCTGTGGTTTTCGACCGCGCTCATCGTCGGATTTGGCGCGCTCACAATCTTTTTCGGCGATCCGCGTTTCGTACAAATGAAGCCGACCATTATCTATACCGGCTTTGGCGTCGCGCTGCTGATCGGATTTTTCACGGGGCGCGCATTGCTCAAGATCCTGCTCGAAGCCGCGTTCGAAGGCGTTGACGATGAGGGCTGGCTCAAATTGTCGCGCAATTGGGGTGTGTTTTTTCTCACATTGGCCGTCCTGAACGAGGTTCTGGTCGCAAAAATGAGCTTTGAAGGCTGGCTCTGGGCAAAGCTCTGGGTATTTATGCCGCTGAGTTTTCTGTTTACTTTCACACAGATACCGCTGCTGCTGAAACACGGGCTGGCGATCGATGACGAAGGTGACGCGCCTGAGAGCGCGGACGAAAGCACCGGCGCGTAAGACTAACCGCCCGACTTGACGCGGCCCGCAACCGGCGCAACAATCCCTCCCGACAACACATGTCTGGGGGGACATCCAAATGAATTCGAACACCTTGATCGGCGCGCTTTTCTTCTTTGGCGGGCTGTTCGTCACCTTTGCGACCTATTCGGCGGCTGAAGGGGGCGGCAACTATGTGCTCGCGTGGGGCGCGATCCTGTTTGGCGGCATCCAGATGGTTATGGGGCTGGCACAGGGCAGCGATGAAGGCGAGGCGCAGCAACTGACACCGCAACAGGTCGAGGCTGCGGGAACCTCGGTGATCCTGCGCAGCATGATCTCGATGGCCGCAGCAGACGGGAAACTGGACGAGGAAGAGGTCGGCATGATCCGTGTCGTCAGCCGCTCTGTCTTTGGCAGCGAGCTGGGCGAAGACACGATCCGCGATATGAGCGCAAAGATGATTTCCGGGCGCGGTGATATCTCTCAGGAACTGGCCTCGGTCGCAGATATCGTAAGTTGGGAAGACGCCGATCTGGCGGTGACGGGCATGGCGATGGTGGCAATGGCCGACGGGAATATGGACGAGGCCGAAACCGCACGGCTGGAAGATTACGCCGGCGCGCTTGGCGTGGATCAGGAGCGCTTTGACAGGGCTCTTGAAAAAGCGCGCGTGGCGGTGGCGCAGATCTTTGCTCCGAAAGCCGAGGGCGAAGCCCAAGCGCCTGCGGCAGACGCTGCTCCGCAGCCAGGATGACCCGCGAGCCCGCTGCACTACTGGCTTCGCTAGGGACAATACGCTAGCCTCTCCCTCGAACGATGCGCAAAGGGGACGAGATGGCCGAAGACACACCACCGCAACTCTTCGTCAGCCACCACTCAAGCAAATACGACATTGCGCAGCAGGTCGAGGCCTTGCTGTCCGAGCGCGGCATTCGCTGCTGGATTGCCCCGCGCGATGTGCCGCCGGGCGCTCCGTTTGACAGCGCAATCGGGCAAGCGATCAACGAATGCGCGGCGGTGCTGCTGCTGTTCTGCTCAAACTCGGACAAAAGCCGCCATGTGAAGCGCGAGCTGATCCTGGGGGACAGTGCGGGCCGCCCGATCATACCCCTGCGGCTAGAGGCGATCGACCCGGGCGAGCTGGCCTATCATCTGGCGGATTCGCAATGGATCGATTGGATCGACCGGCGCGAGGCGGTGATGGACCGTGTGGCGGCGCAGGTGCGGCTCTATGCCGGTGCGCCGGCCGAACTGGCCGATGATGTTGCGACACTTGGCAACGGGCTGAGCGAGAGTGTTGCGGCCCCTGAGAGCACCGAGCGCAAATGGCTGATACCCGCTCTGATCGGAGCGCTGGTGTTGGCGCTGGGACTTGCCGGGTATTTTGCCCTGCGCGGGGGCACTGATGAGCCGAGCAATGCAGAAATCCTCGCCGACTCCATTGCCGCAGAGAACGCGGCTTCAGATACGCTCGAGGACGATCCTGCCTCCGAAACCGGCGAAGAGGCGGAGCCTAGGCCAACGCCCTCCCCCACCTCACGACCGTCAGGGCCGACCGATCTGGTTCTTCAAGCGACACCCGTGCCGCAACCCACGCCGACCGTCGCCCCAACCCGCGCTCCGTCGCAAGTGATCGTTGCCCCCGCCACTCAGCAACCGCTTCGCCGTGTGGTTCAGGCCTGTGCTGGCGCTGCGACGGACACCGAATACCTAATCTGCGCTCACCCCGAACTGGACGCGCGCGCGCGCCGCATGGGTGAGCTGCTCAGCCAGTTGAGGACAGAGGTGCAGGACAATGGCCGCAGCCTCAGCTCGTTCAATTCAGGGCAACGCGAATGGTTCAATTCGGTCAAGGCCGAATGCAGTTCCTACAGCTGTGTCGAGAGCCGCCAGATCGAACGGATTGCCGAGCTGGAAAGGCTGCTTTCGCGGTTCCAGTGATCGCGGGCTCACTCGCACACGGCTCCGTCCTGAACGGCTAAATCTCGACCTGACTGCCCAGTTCGACCACCCGGTTGGTTGGCAGGTTGAAGAAGTCCATCGCGCTGGCTGAATTCCTCAGCATCCATGCGAAGATCTTCTCGCGCCAGATCGGCATTCCAGGATTCTCGCTCGCCAGCAAAGTCTGCCGCGAGAGGAAGAAGCTGGTGTGCATCATGTCGAACTCGCCGCCGCACTGTTCCATCTGCTTGAGGCCAGTGGGCACGTCGGTCTCTTCCATAAAGCCGTAATGCAGCACCGCGCGATAAAAGCCGTCGCCCATATCGGTGTATTCGCAGCGCTTGGTCGGATCGACATAGGGCACGTCGGCAATGTCGACGGTGAGGATCACCACGCGCTCATGCAGCACCTTGTTGTGCTTGATATTATGCAGCAGCGCTGACGGAACTCCGGCGGTAGAGCTTGCCATAAAGATCGCCGTTCCCGGCACGCGCAGAGCGGAATTCTTGGCCGACTTGGCGAAAATCTTCATCGGCAGCGCGTGCTCGCTCATCCGGTCGCGCATCAGCTTGCGCCCGCGCGCCCAGGTGGTGAGCATCAGGAATGCGACGAAGCCGACTGCGAGCGGGAACCAGCCGCCTTCAGGAACCTTGGTCAGGTTGGCCGCGAAATAGGCACCGTCGACAATGAGGAACAGCAGCACGACCGGCGCGGCATACCACCACTTCCACTTCCACACGCCGATCAGCAGCACCGCCATCAGCAGCGTGTCAATCGTGACCGCACCCGTCACCGCAATGCCGTATGCATTGGCGAGGTTGGAGGAGTTCTGGAAGGTAAGCACCAGAATGATGACCGCAATCATCAGCGCCCAGTTGACCGCAGGAATGTAGATCTGACCGCCTTCTGTCTCTGAAGTGTGACGGATGTTGAGGCGCGGAATATAGCCCATCTGGATCGCCTGCTGGGTTATCGAGAAGGCTCCCGAAATCACCGCCTGGCTGGCGATAAATGTGGCAATAGTGGCGAGGAACACCAGCGGCAGGCGCCATTCTTCCGACGCGAGGAAGAAGAACGGGTTCTGGATCGCTTCGGCGGCTTGCTCTGGCGGAAGGCCGATGACCATCGCGCCTTGCCCGAAATAGTTGAGCAGCAGGCACGGCATGACAAAGCCGAACCAGCTCAAACGCATCGGCCCGCGCCCGAAATGCCCCATGTCGGAATAGAGCGCTTCGGAGCCTGTCACCGCCAGCACCACAGTCCCCAGCGCGAGGAAGGCGAACCAGCCGTCGAGGATGAAGAAATTGACCGCGTGATGCGGGGATAGCGCCCACAGGATATCAGGCGTCTGGAATATCTGCCAAGCGCCCAATGTCGCAATGACGCTGAAATAGACGATCATCACCGGCGCAAACAGTGCGCCAACCTTGGCCGTGCCGCGTTTCTGGATGACGAACAGGAACACCAGCAGGCCGAGCGCGATGGGGATCACATATTGCTGTAATCCGGGGTCGACCACGGTCAGCCCTTCGACCGCCGAAAGCACCGAAATTGCCGGCGTAATCATGGAGTCGCCGTAGAATAGCGACGTTGCAAACACGCCCAGCAGCACTGCGATCCAGCCATATTTCGACTTGGAAAGGCTGCGGCTGATCAGCGCGACCAGCGCGAGGCTGCCGCCCTGCCCCTTATTGTCGGCGCGCATCAGGATCGTGACATACTGGATGGCGACAACCAGAGTCATCGACCAGAAGATAAGGCTGATAACACCAAGTACATGCGCAGGATCAAGCTGAACCTCGCCGCGCCCGACGAAGGTCTCACGAAACGCGTAGAGCGGGCTGGTGCCGATATCGCCGAAGACAACACCGATCGCGCCGACTGCCAGCGCGGTCTTGGACGCGCTGTGGCTCTTGCCGTCAGTCGGCGGCTGGTGTGCCGGAGTTGAAGGTGATGCGGCGGTGTCGCTCATGAATCGCGATTGTCCTCAGGCGCCGGGAACGCATTCGCGTCGTCCCGGCCAAGGTCGCGCGCCCTAGCACTGCGGGCTAACCCCTGCAACAGCGCGGTGTGGCGCATCCCGCAGCGGCCTATTGCAACATCGGCGCGTTGGCGATCATCTGGTCGAGCCGTTCGACACGCGCCTCGATCTCTGGTCGCCACGGAGCGTCCTCGGGTGAGTTCGCGAGCAACCGCGCCCATGTGTCGCGCGCCGCGCGGAACTGGCCGGTCTGCTGGAAGGAAATCCCGAGGAAGAAGTCCGCCCCCGGATTGGCCGGATCCAACTCGCGTGCCTTACCATAGGCATAGAAAGCCGCTGGAGTGACGACCCCGTCCGCATGGCCGGTCAGAGCCATTCCGAGCGCCAGCCAGCCTTCGAGATGGTCGGGATTGTCGTTGAGGCCCTGTCGCAGCAGCCCCGCTGCATCGCTGAACTTGCCGCGCCTTGCAAAGCCGTCCGACAGGACAAGGTAATCGGGCTTTGCGCGGGTTTCGTCGAAGAGCTGGCGGCGCGCCGTCACCATCCCCTCGCCCGATTCCTGATCTGTTGAAAGGTCCGGCTCTTTTGGAGCGCCCGGCTGATCCGGATGGCCCTGCCATGCATAGCCAACAAGGCCGAACAGCAGCACCGCGCCGAACACCGCGAAGCCTTCACGCGGCAGGCGCAATGTGAAGGCCGCTATGGCGAAACTCACCAGTGTGAGCGACAGGATTGCGAGCCAGCCGCCCATTACTCCGCCACCTCCCCGTCGGAGCGCCGCTTGCCCAGCCGCCGGAGCAGGATCAGCGCCACCACGATCAGCAGCAAGGCAGGGATCGCAAAAAGCGGCCATGTGGTCGAGGAAACCTGCGGCTCGTAACTCACATAATCGCCGTAACGCGCGGTCAGCCAGCTGCGGATCTCGTCCGGACTCTCGCCTGCCAGCAGCCGCGAGCGGACCTGATGGCGCATATCGCCCGCCATCGGCGCGTCGCTGTCATTGATGCTCTGCGACTGGCATTTGAGGCAGCGCAAGGTGCCCATTAGCTCGGCCGCCTGCGCTTCGAGCGCGGGGTCTTCGAGCTGGGTGTAGGCGTAGGGAGCAGGCGGCATGGAGGATTGCGCCAGTACCGGAACCGCAAACAGCGCGAGAATGGCGACAACCAAGCGCATCATCGCGCCAGCTCCAATTGCTCAAGCAGCAGCGGCACAGTCTCAGCCCGCACATCGCCGATATGCTGGTAACGGATATTGCCCGCCGCATCGATCACATAGGTTTCCGGCACGCCCGACGCGCCGATCTCGATCATCAGCGAAGAGATATTGTCCGATCCGATCCGCGTATAGGGATTGCCATAGCGGCTGAGGAAATCCGCCACCGCTTCGGGCCGGTCGCGCACGGCGATGCCGACAATCTCGACGCCCTCTTCTTTCAGCCGTTCGAGATGCGGAGCCTCGGCGATACAAGGGAGACACCAACTCGCCCAGATGTTGAGCAGGCGCGGCTCACCGCCGATAAAGTCCGTAGAGGCGACCCCCGGCATTCCCTCCAGCGCTGGTTCCAGAGCGAAGTCGGGCAGCGGCTCGGCGATCATCTGCGACGGGATCGTCTGATCGCGGCCTTCGACCAGCATGTAGGCGGCCAAACCTGCGAAAAACAGGAACAGGCCAAGCGGGATGAAATAGAGGGCGCGCATTATTCGGCAGGCTCCGGTTTTGCATCATCTTGCGCCTCGAGCGCGTCCAGCTCTTCGCGGCGGCTATCACCGCGCACGGTGGCTCTGCGGCGTTTGAGGTCGACGGTGACGCGGCCCACAATCGACAGGACGCCGCCCAGCGCAATCAGCAATCCGCCATACCAGATGAAGGGCACAAACGGCTTCCACCAGACGCGTAGCTGCCAGCGTTCATTGCCGCTCGCATCGACGCCGGCGGAATCGCCGATCACCGCGTAAAGCTGCCCATCCCACTGGGTGATGAGCGCGCTCTCCGATGTCGGCTGCGGCGGGGACCAGAAATTGCGGGCCTGCGGCGTGAGGATAGTCGGCTCGCCATCGCCGCGCGTGGCGGACAGCCGAGCTTCCATTGCGGTCCAGTTGGGGCCTGCGACCGGGTCAATGCTTTGAAGCTGGATAGTCCAATCGGACACTTCGACCGTGTCACCCGGAGCGACAGCAGCAAGCCGTTCGGAGGTGAAAGCGCTTTCGCTCGCCATGCCGAACAGCGCCACCGCTACCCCGAAATGCGCGCAGACCATGCCCCATGTCGCGGTCGGCACACGGCGCAGATTGCGGCCGCGCAAGGGCAGGAATGCCGCCATTCCCAAAGCCAGAGCAAGCGCCAGACCAAGCACCGGCAGCACCGCATAATCGCCAAGGATCGCGATCAGGGCGATGGCCGCAATCACAATCGAGGCAAGAATCAACAGTTCAAGCTGGATGCGCGCTGGCTTGTCCTGCTTCCACCGCAGCAGCGGGCCGATGGCCATCACCACAAACATCGGGATCGCAAAGATCGCGCCTGCCGGATTGAAATAGGGCGGACCAACGCTGACGCGCACATCGAACGCTTCGGTCAGCAGCGGATAGAGCGTTCCCAGCAGAACAATCGCAAGGATCGCGGAGAGCATCACATTGTTGAACACCAGCGCGCCCTCGCGGCTGGTCACGCTGAACCGCTTGCCTTCTGCAATACTGCCCGCCCGCATGGCGAAGATCGCCAGCGCCCCGCCAATATAGAGGCCGAGCAGCACGAGGATGAAGCTGCCCCGCTCCGGATCGACGGCAAAGGCGTGGACGCTGGTGAGGACGCCGGAGCGCACGAGGAACGTCCCCAGCATCGACATCGAGAAGGCGAGCACGCCAAGCATGATCGTCCATGTCCGCAAAGCGTCGCGCGCGGCGAGCACGCTCACCGAATGGAGCAGTGCGGTTGCGGCGAGCCACGGCATAAGCGAGGCGTTCTCGACCGGATCCCAGAACCACCAGCCGCCCCAGCCGAGTTCGTAATAGGCCCAGTATGACCCAGCCGTGATCCCGAATGTGAGGAACACCCATGCGGCCAGCACCCATGGGCGCAAGACCTTGGCAAAGTCGGGGTTCACCTGCCGCGTAATCAGCGCGCCCATCGCGAGGCTGAATGCGACCGACAGGCCGACATAGCCGATATAGAGCGTGGGCGGATGGATCGCGAGGCCGATATCCTGAAGCAGCGGGTTCAGCCCGCCCCCTTCGAGCGGGATTTGGGGCATGCGCTCAAACGGGTTGGAGGAGATCAACAGGAAGGCATAAAAGCCGAGCGCGACAAAGCCTTGCACGCCCAAGGTTGCGCTCATGGTCTTTTCGGGCAGCCGCCGCTCCATGCCCGCAAGCAAGCCCCCCGACAACGCCAAGACCGCTACCCAGAGCAGCATAGAGCCTTCGTGGTTCCCCCATGTGCCGGTGAGCTTGTAGATAAGCGGCTTGGCCGAATGCGAATTGGTCGCGACCAGCTTGATCGACAGGTCAGTCACGGCAAAGGCGTAGAGCAGCAGGCAGAAGGCCAGAACGGCTAGGAAGGCCTGAACCACGGCTGCCGGACGGGCGTAGATCCCAAGGCGCTGCAGTTGCGCATCTGACAGTCTCAGCGACGCTGCGATGCTGTGGAGTTCGCCTGTGCCGAGAGCATATTTGGTTGCACCGCTATTCTCACGGCCCATTCCGCACGCGCCGGAAACCATCTGCAACACTGCCAAAGCAGCGGAGAGCCACAGGGCTGCAAGTCCGAGTTCGGCAATCATGCGGGGCTACTCTGCACCGGTTACGGTTGCGGAATAGTCGGGATTGTCGGAGTGCCCCTCCAACCCCTCAAGCTCGCGGGGCACGTAATTCTCGTCATGCTTGGCCAGCAGATTGGTCGCCTCGAACACGCCGTCCGCGCCAAGGCTACCCTCGGCCACGACACCCGAGTTTTCTACGAAGAGATCAGGCAGGATGCCGCTGTAACGCACCGGGATGCTGCTATCCTCATTGCCGGTGACGACAAATTTGACCGTGATCCCGTCAGGCTGCGTTTCGATTGACCCAGCCTGCACCATGCCGCCCAAACGAACGGCCTGGCCGACTGCTGGAGGCTCTGCCGCCATCTGTTCGGGCAGGTAGAAATAATTCGCCTGATTGCGCAAAGCCCATGCCGCGATCAGCCCTGCCGCGACAATCGCGATCAGCGCCAGAATGACGAGCGTCATGCGTTGGTGCTTTGCTTTCATGGGACCGGTCATTTGCGCTTCAATTCCTCACGGCGCTTTTCTGCGCGACGCATCGCGCGATAGCTCCATATGATCAGCAGCGCGAGGCCGATCAGACCAACGGCATAGACACCGTAGACAAAGGGCCAAGGGTCGAGAGATTCGCGCATCATACTGTCTCCGCTTGCACGGTTGCAGCGGGGTTCACAGTGTCATCCTCAAGCGCGCGGCGGCGCAGGCGCGCCTCGACCTGTTGTTCGGCAATCAGCGCGCGCATCCGCATCAGCACTATGCCGCCAAACAGCAGCGAGAAACCGAACACCGACACCAGCAGCGGCCACAGATACACGCCATCAATCGCGCTCTTACCCGCAGTCAGGCTAGGCGGCTGGTGGAGCGAGTTCCACCACACCACGCTGCGATTGATGATCGGCACATTGATCGCGCCGACAAGCCCGAAGATCGCGGGAATCCGATACGAGCCACCTTCGCGTGCAGAGGCCTGTGCCAGCGCGATATATCCGCCATAGAGGAATAGGAGGACGAGCATGCTGGTGAGCCTGCCATCCCACTCCCACCATGTGCCCCAGGTCGGGCGGCCCCAGATCGAGCCGGTGATGAGGCAGAGCGCGCAGAACACCATGCCCGGCAGCGCAATCGCGCGCGCGGCAATGCCTGACAGCGGGTGTTTCCAGATCAGCAGCATCGCGCTCGCAATCGCAAGTCCGGCCCAGCCGCCCATGCCAAGCCAAGCGGCGGGCACATGGACGAACAGGATGCGCACCGTCTCACCCATCAAGCGGTCGGGCGGTACCATGAACATGCCCCACGCCAGCGCGCCAAGCGTCAGCACCAGCCCGCTCCAGAACAGGAGCGGGGTCAGCCAGCTGGCGAGCGTCAGAAAGCGCTTTGGATTGGCGTAAATATGCAATTTCGGTCCCCCAGCCCGTCTTAAAGCCTGAGACTGTCCCCGCAAGAGCGCAAAACGAGCAAGCGGGTTATAGGATCGATCAACGCCCGATTAGCGGCGCCCGATAAGCTCTTGCGCCATCCGGTCGGCAACCACGTCAGGCGATGTTCCATCCGCCTCGCTCACCTGCCAGATTTGCGCAAGGCGGCCCGGAATCTGCTCGATCAGCGCGTTGACGTCATCCACGCTGCCCGGCTTACCATCGCGCCGCGCAAGGTATTCAGTCGCAACCGAAATGATCCCGCCCGCATTGATAACGTAGTCGGGCGCGTAGAGAATACCGCGTTCGAACAGCACCTGACCGTGACGCGCACGGGCGAGCTGGTTGTTCGCACCGCCCGCAATGATCTTCGTGTTGAGGCCCGCAATGCTCTCATCATCGAGGATCGCGCCCAGCGCATTGGGGCTGAGCACGTCGCATTCGGTGCTCAGCACCGCGTCAGGCGCGACCACTTCAGCGCCCAGTTCCTCGGCCAGCGCCTTCACACCGTCGACATGGATATCTGCCAAGGTCAGCCGCGCGCCGTCCTGGGCGAGCCACCTTGCAACCCCGCCGCCGACGCTGCCAGTGCCCTGCAATGCGACATGCACGCCTTTCATCGAATCGGTGCCCAGCTTGTGCTGAACCGCCGCCTTGATGCCGAGATAGATGCCGTAGGATGTGAACGGGCCGGGATCGCCTCCCGCGCTGCCATTGCCGGTTGCAGGCAGGCCGGAGACATGCGCGGTTCGTTTTGACACCGCGACCATATCCGCCTCGCTGATACCGACGTCTTCGGCCGTCACATAACGCCCGCCCAGACCTTCGACCGCATCGCCGAATGCTGCGAGCAATTCGTGTGTCTTTGTGCGCGCTTCGTCCGCCAGAATAACGGCTTTGCCCCCGCCCATCGGCAGGCCAGCCATCGCGTTCTTGTAGCTCATCCCGCGCGACAGGCGCAGTGCATCGCGCAGTCCGTCCTTCGGATCGGGATAGTGCCAAAACCGCGTGCCACCCGCGCCGGGGCCGAGATGCGAGGAATGGACCGCAATAATCGCCATCAGCCCCGAAGCACGATCGCGCACAACGTGCACCATCTCGTGATCGTCAAAATCGGGCTCTGTCCAGAAAGCGGTCATATTTGCGTTGCCTCGTATAAAGGCGCGGCAAATGATGAGGTGCGTAAGGGAGAGAAGTGGGGCGATCGAGGGGTCTCGAACCCCCGACCTCCGGTACCACAAACCGGCGCTCTAACCAACTGAGCTACGATCGCCACATACTCTGCCCCGGCTCGACCGATTGGCCGCTCACCAGACCCGCGCAAGTGCGCCGGTTTACAGGGGGCAAAGCCATGGTCAAGGCCGCTTTAAGCGGGCGCGAGCCTGTTGCACAATGCGTCTTTAAAGGGAAGCGAAAACTGCTTCAAAATCTGTCTGACGCAACATTATTTCGCGCGCGCCTCGCCTCTTGTCCCCTGCCCTTGCCAGTCCGCGCGCGTTTCGTAAGGTTGCCCGCATGGATGCAACCGGCGATTCTGTCTCCTTGCGGCTGGCCCGACATGACGGGTTGCAACGCGTTCCGCATCCCAAGATCGAGCTCTTTCAGACCAGGAACTTCGTCAGCGCCGACCTCTGCGAGGCGCTCATCACCCTGATCGACAAGGACCGCCGCCCCAGCACCATCGCCGACAGCAATGGCGATGATTACTTCCGCACAAGCGAGACCTGCGATCTCGCCCCCACAGAGCCAGCGGTGCAACAATTGGAAGCGAGCCTGGCCAGCCTCAACAGCATCGACCCCAAGCTGGGCGAGCCGTGTCAGGGCCAGCGCTATGATGTCGGGCAGGAGTTCAAGCCGCACACCGACTATTTCACTCCCAATGGCGCAGATTTCGAAAAGTTCTGCGCGACAAGCGGCCAGCGCACATGGACATTCATGATCTACTTGAACGCGGTCGAAGCGGGCGGCGCGACGCGGTTCAAAGTGATCGGCAAGACCTTCCAGCCCGAGGCAGGCAAACTGCTATGCTGGAACAACGCCCGGCCCGATGGCAGCGTAAACCCCGCAACGCTCCACCACGGGATGAAGGTGCGCAAGGGCGTGAAATATGTGATTACAAAGTGGTACCGGGAAAGGCCGTGGCCGTGGTGAGGGGGTTACCTACGTTGCGGCATGCAACATTGCTTACGATCTTCGTGGGCCTGTCGGCATGTGGCGCTGGCCAGGATCAGATTGCCCCGAACGAAATTCGTGGTTGCTATTTTTCCGAGAGGTCCGAGCCTCTTCATATCGGAACTACCGTCTTCCAGACCGAGAGCCGCAGCGTCGTCGACCGATATCGTTTCGAGCCAGCGAGCTTCTCCGGAGGCTCGGCCGCAATGGTCGTTGATGGAGCGAAGATTGCGGCGTTCGATCACGAAACAGGCGAATTGTCCGGATGGTTCTCGCTGATGGTGCCAACGGGCGGAAGACACGCTGAAACTCGCATTGAAATCGAAACCTGCGAAGACAGCCTGTGCTTCCACCTCCCGACCGCGGTCAGCGATCCAATCATCCGGTATCGAAAAGCTGAGTGCAACGGTGCCTTCCTGATGGAGTAGTCTGCTCACCCCGTCATCCCGGACTTGATCCGGGATCCCGCTTAACTTTGGCCTGGCTCATAGAGAAAAGAAGCTGGCCCCCGGATCAAGTCCGGAGAGACGATGAAAGCTTTTAGGCGGGTGGCCACCCAAAAGAAAAAGGTGGCCCCCAATGAAAAAGGCGGCCCCGTCGGACCGCCTTCCCCTTGCATCCCGCCAACGAATTGGGGGATGCGAAGCTTTTGCCAGCTTACTTCTTGAGGCTGAGCCCACCGAAGCGCTTGTTGAACGCTGCCACACGGCCGCCTTCCTGAAGCTGCTGCTTGCCACCGGTCCATGCCGGGTGGCTGGTCGGGTCGATGTCGAGCGCGAGCGTGTCGCCTTCGCTGCCCCAGGTCGAGCGGGTCTGGAATTCGGTGCCATCGGTCATCTTGACCGTGATCATGTGATATTCGGGGTGCCCTTCGGCTTTCATCGTAACTGTCCTTGGCTAGCTGGTGTCCGGTTCCGACCGGATGAGCTGTTATGCGGGAAAGGCGCGCGCTTAATTGGGATTGCCATGAATGGCAACCCCAATACGCTTTATTTGTCTTCCGAAAGCGCCTGCGCACTTTCGTCCTCGGTGCTGTTCTTCCCTCGCTGCGCTCGGTCAGGCACCAGCGGCTCGGCCGCGTGGCCTCGCGGCTCGCTGATCGCGAGCCGAGAAACCCCTCTCTATTTTCCTACTTCGATATGCGGCGCTAAAGTGGCTGTGGCTCTTTCTCATCTCGACTCTTGCGCACCCGCAAAGCCGTCTATAATCCGAAGTTGACACATCGGCAGCGCAAATTCCCGATTTTTCGGTGCGATTTCAATTTCTTGAAAATAAGGCCATTTCTTTAAACAGCCAACCTGCGCGTTCCAAGTCTCACCCCAACGCGCCCCAACTCAAGCCAAGTCCCGGCAGCACAATGGCGATGTTGGGTTGGATCGACACCGCAGGTGTCGCAAGGCCGACCGGCCGTCGCGCCCTTTGGCGCGGAAGCCAAGCGGCGCGGACGCGCCGCGCCCGGCGCTTGAGGGCGCAAACAAAAACGGAAGGCTTCAGCCTTCCGGCGGGTCGGCGATCATCGCGGTGAATTCGCATTCACAGGTGGTCTTGCCTTCGACGCTGGCGCGGCCTTTGAACTTGTAGATCGTGCGGCGCTGCTGAAGGAATTCGACCTCCAGATCGAGCAGGCAGCCGGGCGTGACGGGCGAACGGAACTTGGCCCCGTCAATGCCCATGAAGATCACCAGCTTGCCGGTGCCCGACAGTTCGAGTGTCTCGATGCCGAGGATCGCGGCGGCTTGCGCCAAGGCTTCGATCTGGAGCACGCCGGGCATGATCGGAGCGCCGGGGAAATGTCCCTGGAAGAACTCCTCATTCATGCTCACCGCTTTGACCGCATGGATGCGCTCATTGAGGTGGATCTCGCGCACCCTGTCGACCAGCAACAAGGGGTATCGGTGCGGCAGGGCCTTCAAGATCTTGTGGATGTCATAGTCCACAATCGGTTCCTTCGGCGCGTCGGTGCTTTCCGTTTCGCTCATGCCCTGCCCCCGTTTACCAGTGTCTTGCTTAGCGGCCAGACGGCGCCGGAGTTGCCGGTGCCTGCTGCTGAGCGGCTTGCTGCTGCTGGATCAGCTGCGCGGTCAGAAGCGTCTGCTGAATCTCCTGGAAGATCTGCGCGGCGTTGCGCGACGGACGCCACTCTGCCGGCGGAACGATCCCAACCGAAGGGACGCGCGTGTTGAGCGCTGTGGTGATTTGCGCTGTGATATCAGCACCTTGAGCAGCGAACTGGACCGTTTCGGGCTGCATCACCATGACGATTTGCTGCTGCGTGGTGACATCGGTGAGAGCCGCCGGATACTGTGCGAGGATTTGCTCGACAGCAAAGATACGGGCGCCGTTGACCTGATTGGAAAGCGCAGCGACTTCGCCTTCAAGCGTCTGGATCTGGCCGAAGTTTGCCGAGCTCTGAATCGCCGGCACTTCGCTGTCATCCAACTGGCCGTTGCCGTTGGAATCGAACGGCTGGAGCAAAGTTGCGAGTTGCTGCTGCTTGGTCTGACGCTGCTCGATCTGAGCGGCGTAGGTCGTGCCGATCTGGGTATAGGCGGTCTGGAGCGCGCTCGATCCGATCAGCGCGCGGCTGACATCGGCGGTTGCGACATTACCCTGGACCTGCGCGGTTGCGGGAACGGTGGCGGCCACTGCGCAAAGCGCGAGGCCCGCGGGAGCGAGGATTTTGGTGAGAAGTTTCATCAGAATTGAGTTCCTACGTTGAACGTGAATGTCTTGTCGTCATCGCCTTCGATCTTGCGGATCGTCTGGGCGAAGTCGATGCGGAACGGGCCGAATGGCGAGTTCCAGTTGACCCCGATACCTGCGGTAATGCGGGGGGATGGCGAATCTCCGAGGAAGACCTCGCGGATCGCGCTGCCTTGGCGGATCAGACGGGTGTTCGCAGTGACCCCGTCATCTGCGAGCGGGTTGGTCGTCACTTCGTTGGTGTCGACGCTGAGGAACAGCGGAACACCGTCGGAGTTGACGAGCGGAAGTCCGGTTGGGTTGTCCTGAAGCTGAGGTGCATCAACGCCCCACAGCGAACCGATATCGAGGAAGATCGACGGACGCAGACCCAGTTCGCGCGCGCCTGTGCCCAGCGGAATTTCAAGCTCCGCACGGCCCAGATAGTAATTGCGCCCGCCAATCGCGTCGTCGCGGATCTGGTTCCGATCCGTAACCAGCGTCGGGTTGCCATCATCATCTAGGATGTTGTTGTTTTGCCCATCGAGCAGATAACGCTGAGTCAGGATACGCGGACCAACGCCGCGAATGTCAAACCCGCGGAACTGCGGCTCTCCGAGGAAGAAGCGGTCGGTAAGGAGCACGTCATCGACGCCTGGCCCCCCGCGATCCTTGAGCGGAATGATCGTCCCGCCTTCAAGCGAAACCGAGAAGATGAAGCCGGTATTGGCGACATTCCAGAACTGGCGCGCGCTACCGCGGAAACGCAGGTAACGCTGATCACCGCCCAGCCCAGCAAATTCGGTGCTGAGCGAAATGGTCCGTCCACGCGAAGGCCGCAGACGCGAATTGAGCGAGTTGTAGTTCAGGCTGAGGCCGACAATCGAGCTCAACCGGTTGCCCAGTGAATCGCACAGGAAACGACCGGCGAGGAGCGGGTCACATTCTGCAATGCCATCGCCGTCAAGATCGGAGAAGAACAGATTCTCGTCGAGGCTGACCTCGTCGTAGTTGAGCGTATAGCTGCCTACGAGCGACATGAATTCCGTCAACGGCACGCCGACACGAAGCGAACCGCCGGTCGTGGCCTGTTCGAAAGTCGTGTTGCGTTCGCTGTTCTGGAAGTTGAAGCTGTTGAAGTCGCGGCGATAAATGTCCGCGCCTGCCGAGATGTTACGGTCGAAAACATACGGCTCGGTAAAGCTCACCTGCGCCGAACGCGAGAATTGCGAATAGTTGAGGCTCAGGCCGATAGTCTGGCCGCGTCCGCGGAAGTTACGCTGCCGGATGCTGCCAGCCAGGATGAATCGCTCGATCGAGGAGAAACCGGCTGAGAACTGCAATTCGCCGGTTGGCTGCTCTTCGACATTGGCTTCGAGCACAATGCGGTCGGGCGCGCTGCCCGGAACCTGATTGACCTCGAAATTCTCCTGGAAGTATCCCAGCGAGTTAATGCGCGCGGTCGTCCGCTGCACGCCCAAAGAGTTGAACGCATCGCCTTCCGACAGGCGGAACTCGCGGCGAACCACTTTGTCCTGGGTCAGCGTGTTTCCGTTGACATCGACCCGCTCGACATAAACGCGCGGCGCCTGACGCAGGATGAACGTGATGTCCATCGTCAAATCGTCAGGGTTGCGGTTAAAGCGCGGCTGCACATCAGCAAAGGCGTAACCGAAACGGCCCGCCAGCTCGGTCAGCTGCTCGACCGTGTCCTCAACCGTCTTGGCGTTGTAGAAATCGCCCGACTGCATCACCAGACCGGCCTGGATCGAGTCGCTGTCAAAATCGCGCAGCTGGCTTTCCACCTCGACATTGCCAAAGCGGTAGCGTTCGCCCTCTTCGACCACATAGGTGATGATGAAGTCGCGCTGGTCCGGCGTCAGCTCGGCTACGGCCGAAACAACGCGGAAATCGGCATAACCTTCGGTCAGGTAGAATTGGCGCAGCTTCTGCTGGTCAAAGGCCAGACGGTCAGGGTCATAGCTGGTGTTGGAGCTGAAGAAGCGGAAGATGCGCGACTGCTTCGTCACCATCTCGCTGCGCAACTCGCCATCCGAGAAGACTTCGTTGCCGATGATGTTGATCTGGCGAACCTTGGACTTGGGCCCTTCGACGATCTCGAACACGATATCGACGCGGTTCTGCGGGAGCTGCACCATTTTCGGCTCGACCGTCGCGGCGAACCGCCCCTGACGCTTGTAGAGCTCGATAATGCGGGCAACGTCGGCGCGCACTTTGGAACGGGTGAATATCTGGCGCGGAGCGAGCCGAATCTCTGGCAGGATTTTCTCGGCATCGAGGCGGTCATTGCCTTCGAGCACGATGCGGTTGATCACCGGGTTCTCTGTCACCGTGATGACGACATTGCCAGCATCGTTGCGGATCGAGAAGTTGGCGAACAGCTCGGTCGCACCGAGGTCTTTCAGCGCTTCGTCAGCGGCTGCCGAGGTGTATTCCTGACCGGCGCGCAGGCGAATGTAGGACAGGATCGTGGTCGGCTCGAGACGCTCTGCCCCGGCAACGCTGATCGTGCGGATAATGTTGGTCGCCGGCGCGGGTGCAGGTGCCGGAGCGGGCTGCGCGGTTGTTGCCGTGCCAGTAGTCGCGGCATCGGCCTCGTCCTGCGCAAAGGCTGCGCCCGGAACACCGGCCAGCATCGTCGCGCCCGATAGCGCCACGGCATAGCGGGCAATTGCACCTTTTGAATTCACAGACTGGACGCCTGTAGATTTGCATCGATTCATGGAAGTAATGTTCCCGTCCAACCCGTATTTTGGCGCGTCCACTAAGGGCAAAATTGCCCCGAGCGAACCCTGTTGCGCAAATGTGAGACGCAAGCGCCTCACAATCCCTGACTCGTCTCCCGCCTGTGCCCGATGCGCGAGGCGCAATCAAGCGGGCAGAACAGCCATGCCGTGAACAATGCCCGACCGACCGTTCCCTTTCTCCGACCAAGCGCCGCACCTGCGAACAGCCCGGCCCGAGTTTTCCCCTGTGTTAGCTGCCAAACGGCAACAAGCGTGACCTAACTGCCAAAGGGCAGCAGGGATGCAATGTCGTTCCAGGTCACGACGACCATGAAGACAAGCACGAACACGATGCCGGTGCGGTACGCCCATTCGGTCGCCTCAGGCCCCGCCGGTTTGCGGCGGATCGCTTCGGCGGCGTAAAAGGCAAGGTGCCCGCCATCGAGTGCGGGGATTGGCAAGAAGTTGATGAATGCCAAATTAAGCGATATCAATGCGGCGAAATTGACGAAGGCGATAAAGCCCAGGCTCATCTGCTCGCCTGAAAATTTGGCAATCTTGATCGGCCCACCCAATTCCTTGATCGAGCGTTCGCCGGTCAGAATCTGCTTGATGCCGGTAATCATCATGCTGGTAATGTCCCAGCAGCGCTTGGCCGCCAATGGGATCGCTTCGAACGCACCCACCTCTTCAAAGACATAGCGGCCATCCAGCGGGCCAACGCCAATCCGGCCCTCGACGCTGACATTGCCGAACCTGTCAGTCTGCTCGACCCGCGCCGTGGTGATAGGAAAATCGATCCGCTCGCCGTCGCGGTCCACGGTGAACGTCATCGCCGTGCTGGGGCGCAACACGACGTAGGTGCGGATCGCATCGAAGTCCGCAACTTCGCTGCCATCAATGGCGATGATCTTGTCCTCGATCTGGATGCCCGCGTCGCGCGCGACCGATTCCTCGCCAAACTGGCCAACTGTGCGCGAGTCCTCCACGCCTTCAATCACGGGATTGCCGAAGATGGTGAAGAATGCCGCGAATATCGCGATCGCTACCAGCAGGTTCGTCACCGGGCCTGCCGCCACGATCAGCGCGCGTTTCCACAGCGCCGCGCTCTGGAAACTGCCTTCGGTCACAGGGGCTTCAGGATTGGGAATGCTCGCAGGGTTCATGTCACCCCTGAACTGCACATATCCGCCCAGCGGCAGCGCGGCGAGCCGCCAGCGCGTGCCGTGACTGTCATTCCAGCCGAACAGCTCCTTGCCGAACCCGATAGAGAAAGTCTCCGCCTTCACGCCGAACCAACGCCCGACAAGGTAGTGGCCCAGCTCGTGCACGGTGATCAGAGGGCCCAGCACCAGCAGGAAACCGGCGAAATACATCCAGACGGGGGGCGATTCAAACAAAGGTGGAGCTCTCCAGCGCGTCTCGGGCGCGTATTCGCGCTCCGGCATCTACTGCCAGCACATCTTCGAGAGTGGCTGGCTGCGGGGCGCTATAGCGCGCCAATGTCTCTTCGACCACTGCCGTAATGCGAGTGAACGCGATTCTGTCGGCAAGGAAAGCCTCAACCGCAATCTCGTTCGCGGCATTGAGCACCGCAGGCGCTGCTCCGCCCGCTTCGATAGCCTCGCGGCAGATGCGGGTGGCTGGGAACAGCTCTTCATTGGTCGCTTCGAAAGTCAGCGTGCCAATCGCCGCCAGATCGAGCGGTTCGAGCGGCGTCTCCATCCGCTCAGGCCAAGCAAGGCAGGAGGCAATCGGCACGCGCATATCGCTCGGCCCCATCTGCGCCAGCACCGAGCGGTCGCGATATTCGACCATCGAATGGACGATGCTCTGCGGGTGAACGATGATCTTTATGTTGTCGAGGCCGACGGGGAACAGGTGGTGTGCTTCGATGAATTCCAGCCCCTTGTTCATCATCGTGGCCGAATCCACCGTAATCTTTGCGCCCATGTCCCAGTTGGGGTGCTTGAGCGCCTGTTCGCGCGTCACGGACTTAAGCGCCTCGGCATCGAGCGTGCGGAACGGACCGCCGCTTGCCGTCAGCGTAATCTTGCGGACCTGCGCGATGTCATTGCCGGCAAGGCACTGGAAGATCGCATTGTGTTCGGAATCGGTCGGGAGCAATGTCGCGCCCGCCTGTGTCACCGCCGACTTCAGGATCTCGCCAGCCGAAACTAGCGCTTCCTTATTGGCGAGCGCAATCGTCCCGCCGCGCTCGACCGCGGCCATTGTCGGGGCAAGTCCTGCGCAGCCGACAATCGCAGCGACTGTCATGTCAACGGGCTGCGCTGCCGCTTCGCACAGTGCCTGCGCGCCGCCAGCCGCCTCGATCCCGCTGCCGTCTAGCGCTTCACGCAAATCGCCGAGGCAAGCCACGTCGCCGACCACCGCAATGCGCGCTTCGAACTCGCGGGCAACCGCGGCCAGCTTCTTCGCGCTGCAATTGGCGGTCAGCGCTTCGACCTGCCAATCGCCGCGATTGTGCCGGATCAGGTCGAGCGTCGAGGCTCCGATCGAACCGGTTGCGCCAAGGATGGAGATTGAACGGGTCATCTTGGCAGCGCCGATCAGGCAAGCCCGATATAGGCGGGCACAACCGCGATCAGGAACAGCACGAAGAACACGGCGAGGAAGCCATCTACGCGGTCAAACACGCCGCCATGACCGGGGATCAGCGCGCTGGAATCCTTCATCCCTGCGCGCCGTTTCATCCAGCTTTCGAAGAAGTCGCCGCTCTGCGCGATCACCGCGATCACCGCGCCTGTCAGCATCGCGCCGCCTATCGCAGCGGTGCTAACCCCGGGCGCAAAGCCGCCGGGACCAAGGTCGAGATACTCCGCCAAGATGCAGACCAGTCCGGCAGCGATTGCTCCACCGATCAATCCGGCCCATGTCTTGGACGGGCTGACCGAAGGCGCGATCTTGGGTCCGCCGATCAGACGCCCTGCGAAGTAGGCCCCCACATCGACCGCGATGACTGGCGCGAGGAAGGCAAGCAGCACGCCCCACATGTCGTAGTTGATCCGCACCTGGACCATCGCCATCGCCGCCGCGCCTACATAGAGCGCGCCGACAAACTGCCATGCAACCTCGCCAATGGCCGAGATGCCAAAGCGGCTCACCAGCCGGTTCCACTCCCACAGCACAACACCGCCGAGCAGCACCACAAAGCCGATCCAGAACCACCCGCCCAGATAGAGCGCGATGGTCGCCAGCCCCAGCATGAAGACCGCCGAGATGAAGCGCACCAGCAGGTCGTTCATCGCGCCGCCTTCGGCGACCGGGCTCTGGTTACTTTCGTCCGCCATAGCGTCGCTCCCTTTGGGCAAAGTCCTCAAGCGCGTCGGCGAGATGCTCAGGCTGGAAGTCCGGCCAGAGCGTCTCGACGAACAGCATTTCGGCATAGGCCGCTTGCCATAACAGGAAGTTCGACAGGCGAACCTCTCCGCTGGTGCGGATCAGCAGGTCGAGCGGCGGCAGGACTGCCGTATCGAGATGCGCCTCGATGCTGGCGGTTGTCACCTCGCCCTGCTTTGCAGCTTCGGCGGCGGCGCGCGCAATCTCGTTCTGGCCGCCATAGTTGAGCGCGACCGCGATCGTCTTGGAGCCATTGGCCGTCTGCGCCAGCGCGTCTTCGAGCATTTCAACAATGTCGGGTGCAAGGCTGCGCCAGTCGCCGATGATGTGCAGCTTTACATCGTTCGCGACGAAGTCGGGCAAGTCCGATTTGATGAACTTGCGCATCAGGTTCATCAGATCGTCGACTTCGTCTTCGGAGCGCTTCCAGTTTTCCGAGCTGAAGGCATAGAGCGTCAGGCAATCCAGCCCCATCGGCTCAAGCCCGCGCACCAGCCGCCGCACTGCCTCGACGCCGCGCTGATGGCCGATGGCACGCGGCAGAGCGCGCTTCTTCGCCCAGCGTCCATTGCCGTCCATGATGATGGCGACATGGCGCGCGCGCGCCTCTGATGTGAGAGGGCTGTCGCCCATCATGTCTCCCCTGCCCGATCCAGTCCTTACTGGGTCAGGATTTCCTGCTCTTTCTTCGCTGCCGCGTCGTCTGTGTCTTTGACATAACCGTCGGTCAGCTTCTGAACTTCATCTTCGAGCCGCTTGCGTTCGTCTTCGGAGATGTCCTTCTTCTTCTCGTCCGCCTTCAGGCTCTCCATCGCATCGCGGCGAACGTTGCGGATCGCGATCTTCGCCTTCTCTGCGTATTGCCCGGCGAGCTTGGCCAGCTCCTTGCGGCGCTCTTCGGTCAGGTCGGGCATCGGCAGGCGGATCGTCTGGCCGTCGGTCATCGGGTTGAGGCCGAGATTTGCCTTGGTGATGCCCTTCTCCACCGCGCTCATATTGCTCTTGTCCCACACCTGGACCGAGAGCATGCGCGGCTCCGGCGCGTTGACCGTTGCTACCGACGACAGCGGCATCATCGAGCCATAGACCTCGACCACAACCGGATCGAGCAGGCTGGTGTTGGCGCGGCCGGTGCGCAGACCGCCCAGATCGCCTTTGAGCGATTCCACTGCGCCCGCCATGCGGCGCTCGATATCGGCCTTGTCATATTGCGGCATGGGGTATCAGTCCTTCTGTACTATCGTTTGCGTGCCTTCGCCCGAGAGGACGCGGGCAACATTGCCTTTTTCGCGGATCGAGAAGACCACTATCGGAATCTCGTTCTCGCGGCAAAGTGCCACGGCGGTGGCGTCCATTACCTTGAGATTGGCCGACAGGACGTGGTCATAGCTGACCGTGTCAAAGCGGGTCGCATCCGGATTGTGCTTGGGATCGCTGTCATAGACCCCGTCGACGCTGGTGCCTTTGAGCAGCGCATCGCAGTTCATCTCGGCCGCGCGCAGAGCGGCGCCGGTGTCTGTGGTGAAGAACGGGTTGCCGGTGCCGGCTGCGAAGATGACGATGCGGCCCTTCTCCAGATGCCGTTCGGCGCGGCGGCGGATGTAGGGCTCGCACACGCTCGACATCGGGATCGCGCTCTGCACCCGCGTCTGCACGCCCAGTTGTTCGAGCGCGTTCTGCATCGCCAGCGCGTTCATCACCGTCGCCAGCATGCCCATATAGTCGCCGGTCGTCCGGTCGAGCCCTTTGGCTGCTGCGCTGATACCGCGGAAGATGTTGCCCCCGCCGATCACCAGACAGACCTCGATCCCGCTATCCTTGGCCGCCTTCACCTCCTCGGCAAGGCGCGCGACATAGACCGGATCGATGCCGTATTCCTGTTCCCCCATCAGAACCTCGCCCGAGAGTTTGAGCAGGACGCGCTTGATTTGAGGAAGGGCCATGATGGGTGCTGTCTCCGGCAACGGGTTGGACTGAGCAGCCCTTATCGGGGAGGCGCTGCGCTGCCAAGAGGCATGGCGCAAGAGGTGCCCGATTTTGGCGCCAAAGCCGCCAGACATGGACCGCGCATCCACGGCCTTTGAAAAACTTTTGCTTCCGCCCAAAGCGCCGGGATTCAGCGCTTTGGAGGAGAATTGGACCAATCGGGTGTAACCTTAGAGTTTGTGCGAAGTTGGGCGTGTTTCGGGGCGCGCCCTCCAGCCCGCTGACTGCGTTGGGGAGGAGCGGCGCTTTTTATACGCTTTTGCGGGGGTGTAGGAAAATTTGGCTGCTTGGGGAGAGTTGAATCCATCAATGAGTTTGGACTGTATCTGGAACGTCTGACCGCCGCGTACACACCTACGTTTGCGCCTATATGAACTACTTCAATGAAGAGCGTCGATACAGGCGGTCCAGTACCTCTCTAGTATCTTCGCCTAAGCTGCGCATTGCAGCGAGCAAGCGCCTTTGTCCGTCCTCTCGTCCAACAGCATCAAGTGCCTGCTTCACTTCATCGATAGAATTGCCCAACTCTTGCACTTCCTGTCGATCGTTTTCAGAAGTTAGTACGACTCTTAGATCGACGAGCATCCATTGAAGTTTTGTGACAGAATCCAGTGCATCTTGGCGGATTGGGCCAACTTCATCCGTCTGGTTCACTATCGCGTCGTTAAGTCTCCTAACCTGTTGAGACAATTCGATGATCTGGCTATTCAGAGAATTTGTCGTATCGGCAAGATGAGCGCTACGGACTTCATCCACTTGATATGCTCGATTGATTGCTGGGGCGAGCCAATAGGTTCCTGCGGCTGCGACCAAGCTTGCGATGACGCTCAGAACGAGGGTTAGCCAAACGGGCATCGTCTCTTTGAACAGAAACGAAGCGTGTGCCTCTAACCAAGATTTTGCCCTACCTAGCATTTATCTCGTCACGACGCTGAGCGACCTCAACTTTATTATCGAGACTCAAAGGCATCGTATCATTTGATTTCTTGCCAAGGTCGCTGCGAACATCGTTCCATCTTACCGCCTGCATTGATTCGATGTAGTTGTCCAAGTCATCGGTGGCTTTTGTTTTACCCGATCCTGCCATTGCTCCTTTGATATTCTCGGATGCCTCCGCAATCACTTGATTGATCGGAACGCCCGGGTCAGACGTCGCAACATACAATCCAGCAGATGCCAAAATTGACAACGACCCTACAGCGGCAATTATCGCGAATTTGCCGGGCGAGTTAAAATTCTGGGCGAAATCTTCGACTAATTCTTTGTCGTAGTATTTTTCAATCGCGTCGTTTGCATCGAGCGCTTGAAATTGCAAAAACTCACCTTTTGCGTGGGCGAAAGCAGAAGCGACCACATACTTGACTAGCAAGGCTGATGCATATGGTTGAAGCGGATCGTCCCCTCGGTAGCCATCACCATACACATCAAGCTTCGACTTCTCGCCCCAAACGAAACTTGGATAAACCATATTGAAGACATCTTCGTATAAGTCTTCATCTAACCGAGTTATCGCATGGCGGTTCTGAAGCCGCTTGGAAACTTTCGCTGGGAAGTCTCGTCTTGTTAGCGCTAGGTCGAGCCAGCTCACCTTACGGCTTGGGACACTCTCGCCCTCTAATCTCGGGATTTCAATGTTGTCAGCGGGTCGCCATTTGTGAGAGATTTGCCCGATTAGGTACTGCTCAAAGTGACCACGCGCAGGCGAAAGGACTAGGTCGCCCACTTTAGCATCGACGAAAAGCCGCTCAATGTTGCCAAGCTCTGCGTTGAACGATCTTGCGTCTGTTGTTCCGGTGTTATGCGGATAGGCCATGTAGGCGCTTGCATTTCTATTTGGCGGATCTTTGCGCGCGCCGCTAAGCCATCTGGCCACCTGATCGGACATCGCCAAATGCTGTCGCATCAGCGTCGGGTCGGCAAACACACGTTCGCTAGCTTGGAAGCCAGGTAAGTTTAGAAAAACGGACTGAGATTCTTTAAAGTCATTGAAGAACCGGCGTCCGCGACCTGCGTATACCAGCCAGATCGATACATCTTCTCTGATAAAGGTAATGCGGGAAAGTTCCATCAGCTCCCTCGAAAATTATAGAACGTCTGGGTCATTTTGGCTTCAATCGACTATACAGACGGTGAATTCCGTTACTCGGTATGCGATCATTTAGGCAAAAGGAAGTTGAATCAGAAATTGTTCCGCAACAAACCTGCCTCTAGGTCGGAAGCATGATAATAGATCCATCATCAAAGCCGATCGAGCTAAACAAGGAGGTGATGAAAGCCTCCACCTTTGGGCACCTACGTCTTGGACTAGGGCGCGAAACACACAGTTCTCCAAAACGAAAGGCCGCCGCAGCTCCAACGCTGCGACGGCCTTTCTCTTCGTGATCTCCTGCGAACGCAGGAGTCCCTATTCTTTGCTCGCTGGATTCCTGCTCGCGCAGGAAATCACAAATCGCGAGTCCCAGCGCAGGCTGGCACCTTGCTTTAACCCGATAGAGGTCCCAGCTTTCGCTGGGACTCTCGCTAGGCCTTAGCCGCCAACAGCAGCTGCAACTTCTGCTGCGAAGTCGCTTTCTTCCTTCTCGATGCCTTCGCCGAGCTGGAAGCGGACATAGTCGGTCAGCACGACCGAACCGCCATTGTCCTTGCCGAACTTGGCGACCGTGTCTTCGACACTCGTCTTGTTGTCCATCACGAACATCTGGCTGAGCAGGGCGTTCTCTTTGGCGAACTTCTTGATCGCGCCTTCGACCATCTTTTCCTGCACGTTTTCAGGCTTGCCGCTTTCGGCTGCCTTTTCCGCAGCGATGGCGCGCTCGCGCTCGATCACGTCGGCGTCGAGGCCGTCTGCGCTCAGAGCCTGCGGGAACATCGAGGCGATGTGCATGGCCAGCTGCTTGCCGAATGGTTCGAGCACGTCTGCGCCAAGGTCGCTTTCCAGTGCAACCAGAACGCCGATCTTGCCGAGGCCTTCTGCCGCCGCGTTGTGGACGTAGGAGGTGACAGTGCCGCTCGACACGGAAACGCTCTTCATGCGGCGAACCTGCTGGTTCTCACCGATAGTGGCGATGTTGTCGGTCAGCTTGTCAGCCACGGTGCCGCCGGCGGGATAGGCAGCGGATTTGAGCGCTTCGACATCGTCAGCACCCAGCGTGAGAGCGACTTCGGTCGTCTTGCGCACGAAATCCTGGAACTGGTCGTTCTTGGCGACAAAGTCGGTTTCCGAATTGACTTCGACAGACACGCCTTTGGTGCCCGATACGGCAACGCCGACAAGGCCTTCAGCCGCGGTGCGGCTCGACTTCTTCTGGGCGGTGGCGAGGCCTTTGGCGCGCAGAGCGTCAACAGCGGCTTCGATGTCGCCGCCTGCTTCGGTCAGCGCCTTCTTGGCGTCCATCATGCCTGCGCCGGTTTTCTCGCGCAGGGTCTTCACATCGGCGACGGTGAAATCGGCCATGGTGATTTCCTTTTTAATAAGTCTGGGGCGCCGGGCATGGATGTGCCCGGCGCGCCGATCTGGGATTGGTAGAGCGCACCGCCGGGGCGCGCCGTTCGAAATTTTTAAGCTTCGGCAGCCGCTTCTGCGGGAGGCTCTGCCATCGCGCCAATGTCTGCGCCGGAATCGGCAACCGCGCCGCCCTTGCCCACGCTCGCCGCGTCGGCAATCGCCTGACAGTAGAGGCGCACTGAACGGGCAGCATCGTCATTGCCCGGTACCGGGAAGGCGATGTTCGAAGGATCGACATTGGTGTCGAGCACCGCGATCACGGGGATGCCGAGCACGGCAGCTTCCTTGATGGCGAGGTCTTCCTTGTTCGCGTCGATCACGAACATCACGTCGGGAATACCGCCCATGTCGCGGATACCGCCGAGCGAAAGCTCGAGCTTGTCACGCTCACGGGTAAGGTTGAGAACTTCTTTCTTGGTCAGACCGCTCGTGTCGCCCGAAAGCTGCTCTTCAAGGGTCTTGAGACGCTTGATCGAACCGCTGATGGTCTTCCAGTTGGTGAGCATGCCGCCCAGCCAGCGGTGGTTGACGAAGTGCTGGCCGCTCGCGCGGGCTGCTTCTGCGATCGGCTCTTGCGCCTGACGCTTGGTACCGACGAACAGAACCTTGCCGCCTGCGCGGACGGTCGATTCGACGAAATCGAGAGCGCGCGCGAACAGCGGCACGGTCTGCGACAGGTCGATGATGTGAACACCGTTGCGGGCGCCGAAGATATACGGCTTCATCCGCGGGTTCCAGCGGTGGGTCTGGTGGCCGAAATGTGCGCCGGCCTCGATCAATTGCTGCATTGTGACGGTAGTGACCGCCATAGGTAATTCCTTTCCGGTTGTTCCTCTGAAGGGCTTGGAACCGCTTGGCGGAGATCCCGCTGGCGGCACCGGTATGAAATGCCCTTCATGTGAATTTCGCCAGGTTACGGAAGCGAAGTGATTCGCACCTGTGATCCGGCGATGGCGCGCGCTCTAGCCCCCCTCTCCCACAAAATCTAGTGCAAAGAACACGCGCAGGAACACAAGTGGAACAAAATGCTTGACTGGGGAGAACACTTATAGAACAAGGCGCGAAGAACAAACGCGGTACAGGATTAAACCAGCGCTGGCATTCGTTACTGTTCCAGGGTTGCGGTTGAAGAGGGATACGAGACTATGATTGCCATGCTTATCACCGCGCTGATCGCGATTACCGCTGTTGCTACGGGCCTTAGCCTGATCGACAGCTGGCTGCGCGGCCGGGGTGCCTATCGGGTGCTCCGGCGCGAGCAGGCGCTTTTGAAGGCGGGTTTCGTGCCTCAGGTTCATGCGCATGAGGTTCGGCTGCGCAAACCAGCGCGGCGCACTCTGGCTGCGGCTTCCCGCCCCTACGCACGGCGCGTGCCGCTCGCTTCTATTCAGACGGCTGCTTGAGGGCTTTGAGAGCGCGGCGGCGCTTGACCTTGCCATATTTGAACAAGGCGTAAGGCATCAGCGCGAGATAGATCACGCTGATCGCGGTTAGCGTCCACCACGGCTCCAGCATCAGCGCGGCAAAGGCCAGCGCGACCAGAGCGATCAGCCACAGACGGATATCGCGGCGCGGACGGATCGCAGTCCAGCTGAGCGTTGCCATGTTGGAGATGACCAACACCGCAATCACGGCGACCCAGATCGACAGGACTATGGGATCGCGGAAGATCGGCAGGCCGGTCTCCAGCCACAAATAGCACGGCGTAAAGGCCAGCCCGGCCCCTACCGGCGCGGGAACACCGGTCAAGAAACCGGCCGATTTGTGCGGCTGATCCTCGACATCGATCTGCGCGTTGAACCGTGCAAGCCGGAGCGCGCAGCAGATCGCAAAGCCAAGCGCGGCAAACCAGCCGAACCGCTCCAGATCCTGCAAGGACCACAGATAGAGCACAAGCGCAGGCGCGACGCCGAACGATATCGAATCCGCCAGGCTGTCCAGCTCCGCACCGAACCGGGACTGCGCGTTGAGCATCCGCGCAATGCGTCCGTCGAGCCCGTCGAGCACTCCGGCCAGCGCAACTGCAAGGATGGCAAAGCCCCACTGCCCCTCGATAGCAAAGCGCACGCCGGTCAGCCCTGCGCACAAAGCTGCAGCGGTAATCGCATTGGGCAGCATCGCGCGCAGCGGAAGGCCCTTGCTTCCCGCATGGACCTCTGCGCCTTCATCTTCGGCAGCTTTGGGGCCGAGACGCGGCGCGCTGCCGGGAGCTTGATTACGGCCGCGCAAGCTCATGACAGGTCGCCCTGCCGGCAATGGCGCGCGGCGCAAACTATTGCGCGATACCCTCTAGCAAAGCGGTCGCGCCGACTTCGGCCAGCACGGTTTCGCCTGCGATGATTTTCTGGCCCATCATCACTTTGGGATCGGTTCCGGCGGGAAGATAGACATCGACGCGGCTGCCAAAGCGAATGAGGCCCACGCGCTGTCCCTTGGCGACAGTATCGCCCGGCTTCACAAACGGCACGATCCGGCGCGCGATCAGTCCGGCGATCTGAGTAAAGCCAATCGCCAGCCCGTCCCCGCGCTCGATCAGAACATGCTGGCGCTCGTTCTCTTCGCTTGCCTTGTCGAGATCGGCGTTCACGAATTTGCCCGGCACATAGACCACGCGGCGCACCGTTCCGGCAATCGGCGCACGGTTGATGTGAACGTCGAACACGCTCATGAAAATCGAGATACGGGTGACAGGCACAGCGGGGAGGCCCGGATTGCCCGAGCCGTCATCCACGCTCATTTCAAGCGGCGGTTCGCAGGTCTTGATCAGCGTCACCAAACCGTCAGCAGGCGCGACAATCGTGTTCTCCGATTGCGGAACCACGCGTTCCGGATCGCGGAAGAATGCGAACACCCCAGCGGATAGGAACAGCAATGGTAAGCCCACATATTCCCAGCCCAGCACGAGCGGAATGAGGCTGATCACAATTGCGATCACGCCATATTTGCGCCCTTCGGGATGGATTGCGGGCCAGCCCCAGCTGGCTTCACCGCGGCCCTGATTATCGAGAATTTCACCTGCCATGCGGGTCCATCTAGGGCCTGCATCGCGTGCCCGCAAGCGAGCTTGCGCCATGCCCCCTCAATGCGTTCACATTTTAGTGAGATGTTTACCTTAATTGCCGGAGGAGAAACGCGCAGCAAGCGTGTGAATTGGCTCGCAAACAGGGAAAGTTCGGCGACGATGGCTTCAGCACCGGCTGAAATGGACAAGAGGAAGGGCAGCCCGACAGCGCGTCGCTGGCTGGGCGAAGCGCCCATTTTTGCGGTCGGCCTTACTCTGATGGCGGTTTGCCTTTCGCTGCTCGCGGCGAAGGGCATCAATCCCGGCATTGGCGGGATCATCGCCAATGCGCAGATTTTCCTCATGTTCGTGATTGTGCTCGCCTGCTGGGATGCGGGCCGCGAATTGTGGAAGCACCGCCCCGATAGCCCCGTTGCGCACCTCAAGGCGCGCTACACAGCCCCCACCTTCACCCGCCCGCTCGCCGCAGGATTGCCGCTGCTGGGCGTCGCGATTGTGCTGCTGCCCTATTTCTCCAAGATGAAATCGGCGATTCCGCTGTTCAATGAATACAGCTGGGATGCGAGCTTCATCGCTTGGGACCGCGCGATTTTCTTTGGATATGATGCGTGGGAAGTGCTCCAGCCGGTGCTCGGCTATCCGATCGTCACCGCATTCCTCGCGCTGCTTTATCAGCTGTGGTTCCTTCTGCTCTATCCCGGCGTGCTGTTCTTTGCCTTTGCGAAGATCGACCCTGCGATCCGGCGGCAGTTCTTCCTCTCTTACGTGCTCAGCTGGACGTTGATCGGCGGCGCGATGGCGACGTGGCTCGCCTCTGTGGGTCCGTGCTTTGTCGGGCCGATGCTGGGCAATTCCACCTTCGATGCGCAGATGGCCTATCTCTACAGCGCGAACGAACAGGTGCCGATCATGGTGCTTCCAGTGCAGGAAATGCTGCTGGAATGGTATGGCACGCGCGAAAACGGCCTTGGCAGCGGGATCACCGCCATGCCGAGCATGCACTGCGCCATCGCGTTCCTCTACTGGATCGCTATGCGGCGTATCTCACCCAAATGGGGCATGTTCTTCGGCGTGTTCTTTGCCATCACATGGGTGAGCAGCGTCCACCTCGCCTACCACTATGCGGTGGACGGGCTGGTATCGCTGATCGCGGTCGCAGTGATCTGGAAGGCCTCGCAGCTGATCATCGCTGCTTGGGACCGGTGGCTCGAAACGCGTCAGCCGACCTTGCGCACAAACACGGTGCCAGCCGAATAACCCGCGCCGAAGCTGCAAATCAGCCCCGTGTCGCCGCTCGCCAAATCCTCGCTATTGAGGTGGAACGCGATGATCGAGCCCGCGCTTGACGTGTTGCCATAGGTGTCGAGCACGGTCGGGCTTTCATCGTCATTCGCCTCATGCCCCAGCACACGGTGCGCGATCAGGCGGTTCATCCCGGCATTGGCCTGATGCAGCCACAGGCGGCGCAGGGTCGCGGGGGCCATCTGCAAACGCTCAGCCTCATCGATGATCATCTGCGCGACCATTGGGACGACTTCCTTAAAGACCTTGCGCCCTTCTTGAATGAAGAGCTTGTCCGCATTGCCCGCATTTTCGGGCGCGGCGCGGTTGAGGAAGCCGAAATTGTTGCGGATATTGTTGGAGAAAACGGTCTTGAGCTTGGTGCTCAGGATTTCCCAATGCTGCGCCGGAGCGATCGAGGAATCCTCGACCAGAATGGCAGTCGCGACATCACCAAAGATAAAGTGGCTGTCGCGGTCGCGCCAGTTGAGATGGCCTGAAGTGATCTCTGGGTTCACCACCAGCACGCTTTTCGCATTACCCGAACGGACATAATCCGCCGCCGTCTGGATGCCGAAAGTCGCCGACGAACACGCAACATTCATGTCAAAGCCAAAGCCTTCGATGCCCAGCGCCTGCTGAATCTCGATTGCCATTGCGGGATAGGGGCGCTCCATATTTGAGGCCGCGCACAAAACCGCATCGACATCTTCAGCCTTGCGGCCCGCGCGCTCAAGCGCCTTCTTCGCCGCAGTCACGCCGATCTCGCACATCATCGACCATTCGTCATTGGTCCGCTCTTCCCAGCGCGGCGTCATGATGTCGGGGTCGAGGATCGGGGCCTTGCTCATCACATGGCGCGACTTGATCCCGCTCGCCTTCTCGATGAAACCGACCGAGGAATGCTCCAGCGCCGTCACTTCGCCCGCTTCGATCGCGTCCGCATTGGCGGCGTTGAAGCGGTCGACATAGGTGTTGAAGCTTTCAACCAGCTCTTCATTGCTGATCGATTCTTCGGGAGTGAAGAGTCCGGTGGCCGAAATGACGGGCCGTCCGGTGAGTGAAAGGGCGCTATCTGCGCGGCTCAGCGTGGTATCCTGCATGGGGCGGGAGGCTTAATGCGCTCTTGGCCCAGCGGCAAGGTCTGGTTCGCGCTGCCCTATGCAGCTTTGGACTTGGCCGCCTCAGCAGCGCCAGTGACCATGGCAAAATACTCGGACCACTCCGCCGGTTTGCCAGTGTGCCAACCTTGAACGTAATCGCATCCCAGCGCGCGCAGGATCTTGAGAATTTCAGCGGTTTCCACGCCCTCGCCCACCACTTTGAAGCCCAGCGCATGCGCCATTTCGATGGTGGACTGGACCATGATCCGGTCTTTGTTGTTATTTTCCAGATCGCGGATAAAGCTTTGATCGAGTTTGAGTTCCTGTACGGGGAAGTCTTGCAGATAATGGAGCGTTGCCTGCCCTGTTCCGTAATCGTCGATGGATATGCGTGCGCCTGCTTCGGCAAGGTCGACCAATGCGGTCTTGGCCGCGCTTGAATCCGCCAAAGGCGCGCTTTCGGTGATTTCGAGCGTCAGGCCGCCCTTTGTCCCGACCTGTTCCTTCGACAGAACCGCAAGCATTTCCTCAACGAATTCGCGATTGGTGAGCAATTGCGCCGAGATGTTGACCGCAATGTTGAGCGCATGGCCTTGCTGCAAGGCCTCCTCGCGCCGCGCCAGTGCTTGTGCGAGAACAAAATGGGTAAGCGCGCTGATGCGGTTCTTCTCTTCGAGGATCGGAATGAAGTCCGCCGCGGAAACCCGCCCCAATTGCGCGCTTTCCCAGCGCACGAGGCATTCCGCACCCGAAATGGCGTCATCGGCAAGACGTATCTTTGGCTGGAAAACGACCGAAATGTCGCCGTTCTCCAGCGCCTCGTCGAGCTCGCCCAGCAGGCGCTGTTTGAACTGGGCATCGCTTTGCAGGCTTTGCGCGTCGGCGGAGAAGCCCAGCCCCTGTTTGCGCGCGGTTTCGGCGGCGTCGAGCGCGCCCTTGATATCGCCCTGCGCCAGTCCGAAATGCGGGTTAAGCCGCAGCTTCTCGCCCGCGACTTCAAACCCGGCATTGAAGACTGCGCGCGCGGCGGCGAATTCTGCTTCAGGACTGTCAGCCTGTCTTTGTGAAGCGAAACAGGCGAAGGCGCCCGCCTCGAGCCGGTAGATGTCCTCTCCCCCTGCTGCAAGTTGCAGCCGGCGTGCAATGTCACGTTCCAGCTTGACCTGGTCCTCCCCTGACAGCAGCGCGCCGATCTCGGCAAAATCGGCAAAGCGCACCGCTGCGATCCACGGTTTCTTATGCGCCAACAGCTTGCGCTGCATCGCTGCGAGATTGGGCAGTCTTGTAGCAGTATCGGTCATCCGTTCCGCCTCAATCGTTGCCATCGCCGCCATGATCCGCCGCGCCCCGACAAAGGTGCCGACAAAGAGCAAGGGGCTGGCTAGCGCGATATGGACTGCGGAAAGCTGGTCGAGCACCAATGCGCCCACAAGATTGATCGCGCCGATCGAAAGCGCCGCTGCGCTTGCCGGAAGCCATTTCAAGCCGCGGCGACCACGGTAAATGAGAAGCAGGCCCAGCACCAATGCGGTGAGGGTCAGCGGAAGCACCTGCCCGCTATCGCTTCTCGCACGATCTTGCAGCAGCGTCTCCGCCGCCTGAACCTGGATCGCGACACCCGGTTGGACTCCGAACAGAGCGGTGGGGTAGCGGTCGAACAGCTCGATCGCAGTGGCCCCGATCACGATCTTCTTGCCCGCCACCTGATCGCTGGCAACGCGCCCTTGGACCAGATCGATAAAGGAGATGCGCGGTATGGAATTGATATCAATTGCCTGATCGACGCGGAAATCCGCACCCACCGCGCCATTGGCATTGGCAAGCATGTTCGCCAGCGAAGGGCGCGGCACCCCATTGGTGATGACGCCGTAAGGGTAATAGGTGATCCGCCCGTTTGCCGAGGGCGCAACATTGACCGAGGCAACGAATGTGTGCTCGCGAAATTCGGGGATCGGGAGAGCTTCGGTATAGGTCTGCACGGCGCCCGCCTGGTTGAGCTGGCGGAACGTGGGAAGCAGCGCGGGTTGGCCGATCTCTGCAAAAGCGCTGGCTAGCGCCGCGTCTTCTGCTTCATTCGAATAGGCCGAAAAGTCGACATCGAAGGCGATTTGCGAAGCGCCCATCGCGTCAAGTTTGCGGATGGCATCGGCGTAATTGCTGCGCGGCCAGGGCCATGTGTCGAGCTGTTCAAGCGAGCGCCCGTCAATCTCGACGATGACGATTTCGCCTGATGCCGAACCCATGCGGAACTGGTCACGTGTGTCGCGCAGGCCTTCTTCCGCGCCGCCAGCAAAGCCCGATACAACAAAAGCGCAGGCCGCCACCACCGCCAGTACGAAGGCGGCAAGACTGATCGTATCTTTGAGGGGCCCGCGCGGCCTACGCGTCAGCCACATGCCAATTTCCCAAGGCTAAGTCTCCTTATCCGCGATTCATCCCGCCGGACTGGAGGCACTATCGCGCAAAAGGGTTACCGGCGCGTTTGCGATACCTAGATAGGTAACTCAGCCGCCGCCGAGCAGGCCATCGAGCACCCCGCCACCGCGACCGCCCTGGCCGCCGGACTCGCCGTCATCATCGTCGTTTCCGCCGTTGCCATTACCGTTGCCGCCGCCATTACCGCTGCCACCTTCGCTGTTGCCGCTATCGCTGCCGTCATTGCTGCCATTGCTATTGCCGCCATTATCACGCCCTTCGACACAAAGGGCAAAGCCGCACAGCCGGCCGTCTTCATCGCTGTCCTGATAAGGTGTATCGGTGTCGCCATCTCCGCGGCGGTCAAAGCACAATTCTCCAATGCAGAAACCGTCGTTCCCGCCGCGGTCGAAACTGGCGGTGTCATTGCCGGTATTGCTGCCGAGCCCATCGTCGCGGCCTGTATCGGAGACAACCGTGATAACATCTTCCGAACTGACTGCATCGTTGTCGAGATTGGCGGTGAGGCCGGATCCGGAAACGTTCGAATCGCCGCTATCGGAGACGGGGAACACATCCTGTCCCGAAGGATCGCTCAGATCGACATCCGAGCCTGCGATCTGACCGCTTCCGTTCGAGCCGGTGGCGTCGTTTCCGCCGCCATTGCCGTTGCCACCGTTGCCATTGCCGTTGCCGTTGCCGTTGCCGCCGTTGCCGTTGCCGTTGCCGTTGCCGCCGTTGCCGTTGCCGTTGCCGTCGTTATTGTCACTGCCCCCGTCGCCAAGTCCGACGCCAATATCAATGCCGCCACCATTGCCGTTGCCGCCGCCGTTACCGTTGCCGCCACCGTTGCCGTTGCCGCTATTGCCAACACCAACACCTACGTCGTCGCCGGAGTCATCACCCGAGTTACCGTTACCGTTGCCGCCATTGCCGTTGCCACCGTTGCCATTGCCATCGTTATTGTCACTGCCCCCGTCGCCAAGTCCGACGCCAATATCAATGCCGCCACCATTGCCATTGCCGCCGCCGTTACCGTTGCCGTTCCCGCCGGTGCCAACACTGACATCTACGCCAACTCCGGTGTCATCATTCGAGTTGCCATTGCCCCCGCCAGTGCCGTTGCCGCCAGTGCCAACTCTAACATCTACGCCAGCTCCGGTGTCATCACCCGAGTTACCGTCACCGCTGCCATTACTGTTGCCGTCACCATTGCCGGTACCAACACCAACTTCCACGCCGACGCCGGTGTCCCCGTCCTGATTGCCGTTTCCGCCGGTTCCAACTCCAACATTTACACCGGCATTGGGTGTGCCGTCGCTTGAATCGTCATCATTGCTATCGTCGCCGTCAAAGCTGCCGGTGTTGCTTCCTGTTCCGCTATCACCCGGATTTGTGCCGCCGCCATTAGCAATCACAGAAACGTTGACGCCGGTTCCGCCATTGCCCGAATTGCCCGAATTGCCCGAATTGTCCGGGGCTGTGTCTCCGTTTCCGGAATCATCGCCGCTGGAATTGCCATTGCTCGCGCTGCCATTGCCGCTGCTCGAACCGCTTCCCGTGACATCAACATCAATGTCGGCGCCATTGCCGCCGCTGACCGCGACCGCAGCCGATCCGTCGCTGCCAAACACCGCGTCAACCTGACCACCGTCAGATTCTGAAGCGTCAGCCTGGCCACCACCGGTTACTTCGTCGTCGCGCATAGCGATTTGCGTGCCGGCAACGCTCGAAGACGCGCCTTCATCGCTGCGCGTATCATCAGTGACCGCGTCTTCATCGGCGGGCTGCGTCGAGGAGCCACTGGTTGCTGCTCCATCGTCTGGGCCCTGCACGCTTGCGGGCGCTGCGCTGGGCGCATTTGCAGCTTCATCGGATGAAGCAATGCTGCTATTGCCCGATTGTGCTCCATCAGAACCACTGGTGCGCGCCTCGGAGATGTTGCCCACAAATTCAGGCGTGCCGCGCACGACCGATCCGGAAAATTGCTCTTGCGGAGTGTCGCCAACCACCACGATCAGGTCGCTTGCCGCCTCTGCCTCCACCAGACCGATCAGGCCGGGGGTGATAAGCGCCGCCTCGAGGTCATCGCCGGTCGCGACTTCCACTGCGCCCTCGGTGACCTGCACCGCCGAGTTGTCCGCCGATACCGACACGTTGAAAGTTGTGCCCTTCACCACAGCGGCGAGGTAGGGCGTCTGGACGCCAAAATGCTGCGTCTCGCGCCGCTCAATATCGAACAGTGCATTGCCGAGATACTGGAAGAACTGGATTACCGGCCCGGATTCTTCAGGCACGGCGACGCGCAGTTCCGCACGCGGCGATACCACCACAAACTCGCTTCCGCGCACCAGCACGGCGCGGCCGCGTGAGCCGGTGCGGATGAGGTCGCCGGGACGCAAGGTCAGGTCCGGGCGACCGGAAATTGTGCGCCCATCTCGGGTGATGGTGACTTCGCCGCTTGCTTCGGAAACCCGCCAGTCAGGCACTTGAGCCATGGCGCTTGTGCTGCCTAGCAGGGCGGCGATCAGGACGGGGTACTTAACAAGATTGTGCATGAGGGGTTCGCATTCGTTCCTTTGTGCCTCCCCCCTATCCGCACGCGCCTCAAGGAAGCGTGAATTTGCAGCCTTACCCCGAAGTTAAAGCGCGATTCAGGTTGCTTGTTCGTTGTAAGAAATTCTTAGCGGATAGGGCCTAGCGACCGGCCCAGATGGTTAGGACCTTCTCCCTTGCGCGTACGTGTGTCGCCGGCCTTGTGCTGAGCGCTGCGATAGCGCCTGCGATGACGCCAGCCTCCGCCCAGCAAAGCGCGCCACCCCCGAGGATCGCCTTTAACGACGTGCTATCCATGCCTTCACCCGGTTTTGAAGGGCAGACAGGGCAGATCGGCGCGGTGATCATTCGCGGCAATGAGGCGCTTGAAGAAGAACGCTACCAGCAAGTGGTCGAAGGATTTTTCGGCGAACCGCTAACCGACGAAGTGCTCGAACGGCTGTCTGACGAGTTGACCGAGCTCGCCAAGGAAGCCGGTTATCCTTATGCCCGAGCCTCGATTGATACCGAGGCTGCGCAGAACGGTTTCGTCGAGATCAACATCGACGAAGGCCGCATCGACCGGATCGAGATCACCGGCTCCGACAATCCTGCCGCACACCGGATGCTGGAGGGGCTGGTTGGCCGCCCGGCGACCAAAGCCGATCTGGAATCGACCCTGCTGCTAGTCTCCGACATCCCCGCGTTGATCCTTCGCGGCGCGAGATTGCAGCGCGTTGACGGGCAAGGCGTGCTGCTGGTCAGCCTTGAAGAACGCGGCCCCAATATCTCGGTCAGCGCAGACAATTACGGCTCCGAGTTGTTCGGGCCGGTGCGCGCGCGCGCGGCGATCCGCTATGCCGATGTTCTGAATTCCGCCGATCAGGTGAGCGCGGCGGTGCGCATCAATCCGATTGAACCGTCTGAACTGCTATTCGGCTCAGCCGCATATCGAACCCAGGTCACCGATGGCGGAACCTATGTCACGCTTGCCGGGTCGCTCGGACAGACCGCGCCGGGCGGCGATCTGGGGCCAAGCGACATTTCGGGTGACAGCCGCCGCGCGAGCCTCGCGGTGTCGGTCCCGCTCAAGAGATCGCGCGGAGCGAGCCTGTGGCTTGAGGCCAACGCGGCCTATATCTCGGTCGCGCAAGACGATCTGGGCACATTGCTGCGCGACGACACTCTGGTGACGGCTTCGGTTGGGCTGCGCACACGCTTTGCCGTTGCGGAAGGTTCTGCGGGTGCGAGCCTGTGGATCGACCGCGGGCTTGATATGCTCGGTGCGACCCGGCTCGGTGATCCGCTGGCGTCGAGAGCCGATGGCGACGGCGTCTTCACCCGCTACCGCTTCAGCGCCGATGCGCGGCTGCCGCTGGTGAGGCGACTCGACCTCTACCTGACCGCAACCGGACAGATGGCTGACCGTCCGCTGCTGGCCAGTCAGGAAATCGCACTGGGCGGCGCCCATCGCACGCGCGGATACGGCTTTGCCGAGGTGCTGGGCGATGAAGGAATCGCTGGCCTCGCAGAGCTGCGCTATCGCTTCAACACTAGCGGCCTGCCGTTCGACTTCCTCCAGCTCTACGCCTTTGCCGATGGCGGCTATGTCACTGACATTGGCAGCGATCTGGGCGAAGGCTCGCTTTTCTCGGCTGGCTCGGGCGTGCGCGGCCGCGTTGGAATTTTCGACTTCGAGGTTGAAGGTGCCTTCCCCCTCGGCGGCAGCGGCGAACGCGACACCAGCAACGATCCGCAGATAAATGTGCGCGCTGGCGTGAATTTCTAAAGAGCCGGTCAGCCGGTGGTGGTGGACAGGGCTGGATTCGAACCAGCGTACGCTTGCGCGGGCAGATTTACAGTCTGCTGCCTTTAACCACTCGGCCACCTGTCCACACAAGGGCTGTCAAAAACGCGTCAGTTCGCGTCTCAATAGCAAGCACCGGGCATAACACCCCGCTGCCGAGAGGCGCCCATTTGGCGAAGCGGCGCTTGCCTGTCAATGGGCCTGCTGGCAGGGGGACCGCAATAGCAAGCAGAAGCGAGAATAATTGATGGCAAAGGGTGACCGCAAACGCGCATTGCGAGGGCGAGCGGGCAGAATGACGGGCGGGCGCGGTTCGGGCAAGGGAACCGCGGGCCATGTGCGGCTGTGGGGCCGCCACCCGGTCGAGGCTGCTCTGAAGAACCCCGCGCGCCAGCACCGCAAATTGTGGGCAACGCGCGACGCGATCGAGGCGCTGGACGGCGAATTGCCGCAGGATTTTCCGGTTGAGTATGCCGATCCGCATGATCTGGCCCGGCTGGTTGCCAAGGACGCGCCGCATCAAGGTCTGGTGCTCGAATGCGAGCCGCTGGAGGACCAGTTCCTCGATGCAATCGCGACCGGAGATCGCACGCGCCCGGTCGTAGTGCTCGATCAGGTGACTGACCCGCACAATGTCGGCGCGATCCTGCGTTCGGCGGCGGCCTTCGGCGCGGCTTGCATCGTTACGCAGGACCGCCACGCTCCGCCTGAGAGCGGCGTTGTCGCCAAATCTGCCTCGGGCGCGCTTGAAACCGTTCCGTGGATCCGCGTGGTCAATCTTGCCCGCGCGCTGGATGAGCTCGCCGATGCCGGATATTGGCGGATTGGCCTTGCTGGCGAGGCCGAAGCGACATTGGGCGAGAGCATGCCCACCGGCGCGCTCGCCATCGTGCTGGGCGCAGAAGGCGAAGGCATGCGGCACAATATTGCGGCGCATTGCGACGCGCTGGCCCGTCTGCCGATCTCTTCCGCAATAGAAAGTCTTAACGTTTCTAACGCAGCAGCAATTGCACTATATGCAGCTGCAACGCGCGCGGGCGATTGATCCGCGCATCAGGGGGAGATTGAATTATGTCCATCCACACCAAACCACGCGCGATCGCGGTCGCCTTGCTCACGGGCCTGTCGCTGATCCTGTCGGGGTGCTTCATGACTCCGGGCAAATTCACCTCCGAGCTGGTCCTGACCGAGGATGACCGCTTCACCTTCACCTATGACGGCGAGATATTCTTCCTCGGCCTGTCGCAGTTGGCGCAGATGGATGCAGCGACCGAGGAATTCGAGCCGGAGCCTTGCTACATCGACGCGACCTATGAGGTGCGCGAATGTTCGACCAATGAAATCTCCAGCCAGCGCGCCCAGTGGGAGGCACAGGCCGAAACACGCGCCGCCGAATCCGCGCGTGAGGCCGAACAGATGTCCGCCATGATGGGCGGCATCGACCTCAGCGATCCCGAAGCCTCTGCCGAGCTGGTGCGCATGCTGGAGCGGCAGGAAGGCTGGCACAGCGTCGTCGACAAGGGCGACGGCGTGTTCGAGGTCAGCTATTCGGTCAGCGGTGAGTTGAGCCATGACTTCATGTTCCCTGTGATCGAGGGTTTTCCGATGGCGAACCCCTTCGTCCAGATCCATCTGCGCGATGGCGATGTGGTGCGCGTGAATGCGCCCGGCTTTGCGGCCCAGAACGAAGCCAGCCCGATGGCCGGCATGATGGGCGGCATGGCGGGAATGGCCGGACTCGCAGCGATGAGCGGTGAGGAAGGCAACGAGGCAATGCCCGAGCTTCCCGCAATCGAAGGCACCTTCACGATCCGCACCAACGGCGCGATCCGCGCCAACAACACCGATGAAGGCGCAAGCCCTTCGGCCGAAGGTGAAGTGCTGACCTGGCAGATCAGCCCTCGCACCAGCGCCGCACCGACCGCTTTGATCGATATGTCGCGCTAAACCGCACGAGATCAACCAAAGACAAAAAAGACCCCGTCAGCATCGCTGCTGGCGGGGTCTTTTGCTTACCGGCACATTGCGCTGCGCCGGTAAGAAGGTCAGGCTGAAATCAGATCAGTTGACCGCGTCCTTCAGGCCTTTGCCAGCCTTGAACTTGGGCTGGTTGGAAGCCTTGATCGTCATTGGCTCGCCAGTGCGCGGATTGCGACCGGTGGAAGCCTTGCGCTTGGCCACGGAAAACGTCCCGAACCCGACCAGACGCACTTCGTCGCCGCCTGCCAGAGACTTCTGGATCGCATCAAAAACGGCCTCAACGGCGTTCGACGCGTCACTTTTGGATAGCCCACTGGTTTCGGCAACTGCGCTGGTCAGTTCATTCTTGTTCATGTTTTGGAACCCCTCATGTCTTTCAGGCGTGTGTAACAGCCCTGTCTAACTCACATTCCGTTTCGGTGAATCGCCCCCGAAAGCGCGCAACATGAGACGTTTTTCCACAGGCTGTCAAAGGCAAATCTCGCAGAAAATCGCCATTCGCGCGCTCTGCGGCCTCATTTGCGGCGAACCGCATCGCGCTTGCGACTTTGGCAGAGCCTGCCGCTACGCAATCGGGGAATTTCGCGCCATTTCAGCGCGCCCGTCGCGAATCGCCACCGGTGCGATTAATGCGATCAATGCGCGGTTGGCACTTCTCCGCCCGCACCTGCCTGAGCGCCGGGCTGCGAGGCAAGGTCATCAGCCTCGGTCCACTCGATCGGCGCGGGCATTTCGACCAGCGCATGTTCGAGCACAGAATCGACATGCGAAACCGCAATGATTTCGAGGCCCTCTTTCACATTGTCGGGAATCTCGGCGAGGTCTTTGACGTTCTCTTCGGGGATAAGGACCGTGGTGATCCCGCCGCGCAAAGCCGCCAGCAGCTTCTCTTTCAGCCCACCAATAGCAAGCACGCGCCCGCGCAAAGTGACTTCGCCCGTCATGGCAATGTCAGGGCGAACAGCGGCCCCTGTGAGAGTTGAGACTATCGACGTCACCATGCCCACGCCCGCGCTCGGGCCGTCCTTGGGCACAGCGCCTTCGGGCAGGTGGATGTGGATGTTCTTGCGCTGGATCAGCGACGGTTTAATCCCGTATCCCGGCGCGCGCGACTTCACGAAAGAGAACGCCGCCGCGACGCTTTCCTGCATCACATCGCCCAGCTTGCCGGTCGTCTTGACCTCGCTCTTGCCCGGCGTGGTGACGCTTTCGATGGTGAGCAACTCGCCGCCCACGCTGGTCCATGCAAGACCGGTGACGGCGCCGACCTGCGCTTCATCTTCGCTCATGCCGTGCTTGAATTTCCGAACACCGGCAAAGTCGCCCAGATTATCCGGCGTGATCGTGACCGACTTGGTTTCCTTTTCGAGGATCTTGCGAAGCGCCTTGCGCGCCAGCCGCGCGATTTCTCGCTCGAGCGTGCGCACACCGGCCTCTCGCGTGTAATAGCGGATCAGGTCGCGCAGACCTTCATCGGTCAGTTCAAACTCGCCCTTCTTAAGCCCATGCGCTTCGATCTGCTTCTGAAGCAGATGGCGCTTGGCGATCTCGACTTTCTCGTCTTCGGTATAGCCTTCGAGGCGGATGATCTCCATCCGGTCGAGCAGTGGCTGCGGCAGGTCGAGGCTGTTCGCGGTGGTCACGAACATGATGTTCGACAGGTCGAGGTCGAGCTCCAGATAGTGATCCTGGAACTTGCTGTTCTGTTCGGGGTCGAGCACTTCGAGCAGCGCCGAAGCCGGATCGCCGCGGAAATCCTGACCGAGCTTGTCGATCTCGTCGAGCAGGAACAGCGGATTGCTGGTCCCGGCCTTTTTCAGGTTGGCGACAATCTTGCCCGGCATGGAGCCGATGTAAGTGCGCCGGTGGCCTCGTATCTCCGCCTCGTCACGAACGCCGCCGAGCGACTGGCGCACAAATTCGCGCCCCGTTGCCTTGGCAATCGACTTGCCAAGCGAGGTCTTGCCCACGCCGGGAGGGCCGACAAGGCACAGAATTGGACCCTTCAGCTTGTTCGTGCGCGCCTGCACTGCGAGATATTCGATGATCCGGTCCTTGACCTTTTCGAGGCCATAGTGATCGGCGTCGAGGACCTCCTGCGCTTTGGCGATATCTTTCTTAACGCGGCTCTTCTTGCCCCATGGCAGCCCGAGCAGCACGTCGAGATAGTTGCGGATGACAGTCGCCTCGGCGCTCATCGGCTGCATGCCTTTGAGCTTTTTCAGCTCTGCGCTGGCCTTGGTCTTGGCTTCTTTCGACAGCTTGGTCTTGCCGATCTTCTCGGTCAGCTCGGCAATCTCGTCGCCATCGCCATCATCGCCGCCGCCCAGCTCGCTCTGGATCGCTTTCAATTGTTCGTTGAGGTAATATTCGCGCTGGGTCTTCTCCATCTGGCGCTTCACCCGCCCGCGGATCTTGCGCTCGACCTGAAGCACCGACAGCTCGCCTTCCATGAAGGCCATGACCAGTTCGAGCCGCTTCAAAGGGCTCGTCTCGGTCAGCAGAGATTGCTTGTCCGAAACCTTTGCGTTGAGCGCGGCGGCAATCGTGTCGGCAAGCTGGCCCGCATCATCGACATCTGTGAGGTCGACATTGGTCTCCTCGCCCATCTTCTTGTTGAGCTTGGCATATTCGCCGAACTGTTCGGTCACCTGCCGCATCAGCGCGGTGACTTCGCTGCCAGCAACTGTTTCCGGCTCTTCGATGGTGACTTCGGCGAGGATATGCTCGCCCTCTGGCTTCAAGTCCGTCAGCTTTGCGCGCGCGGTCCCTTCGACCAGCACGCGCACCGTGCCGTCAGGCAGTTTGAGCATCTGGAGCACCTGCGCGATGACGCCGGTATCATAGAGGTCCACGCCTTCCGGATCATCGCAAGCCGGATCGAGCTGCGCGAGCAGGAAGATGTCCTTGCTCGCCTCCATCGCCGCCTCCAGCGCCGCAACCGACTTATCGCGCCCCACAAAGAGCGGCACGACCATGCCGGGAAACACGACAATGTCGCGCAGGGGAAGGAGAGGAAAATGCTGTGTCATGTGTCTGTATCCAAGGCCGCCATTGGGACGCGCCGTTTGGGGGAATATGGGTAGCGAAACCCGACCGCGCAACGGACCACCTCAAATTGCGTGTGGATGGCGCGGCAAAGGCGGGCGCTGGCTGCAAAATCAGCTAGATCGGGTTCCCGTCATGATGCGCAGGATTGAAGGTGTAGAAAGTGCTGATCGTATAACGCAGCCCCGACGTCACCGCCTCGACTCCGTGCCGGTAATGGTTGGTCGAGGGAAAGAAGGCCAGCATGTTCGGCTTGATCTCAGGCTTCAGCTTACGGTCGGGAAAGTAGATCCCGCCGCCTTCATATTCGTCATTGAGATAGATGATCGAGGCAAAGGCACGCCACGGCGTCCGGTTCGGTAGGCCATCGGGTTCCTCGCAATCGGCATGCGGTTTCTGATTGTCACCGGGCCGCCAGCGCACCAGCTGCAGCGTGTCAGCATAGACCTTCTCGGTGATGCCGTAATGTTTGCAGATTCTTTTCGTCGCGCGCTTGCGGATCGCCACCATCAGTTTGAGGATCGGCCCGGGCATCGAACGCGGATTGATCATCCGGTCGTACCAGACATCGCTTTTGGGAAGATACGTCTCCCATGGCGCGTCTACGCCGCTGGCGAATTTGAGCAGGCGCAGCCGCTCGGCCTCGGTGATGAAGTCAGGCACAAGCCCGATCGGCTGACCATCCAGCGAACGCGCGTCGCGATAGGTTTCGTCCGGCTTGGGCGCGGGCAGCGTGTTGATCGGCACCGAAGTGTTGCCGCTCATACCAGGAAGCACCGTCGGCCGTTGGGAGATACCCCCAATGCTCGGGAGTCCCCTCGCACGGTCGATGCTGGATGGATCGAACTTCTGACCTGTCATTGCGGACCCCCCTGATCTGGAAAGCTGGAGCGCGGCGGCTGTGCCAGTGCGGCCTGAAATTCTTTCAGCTCTTCCGCTAGAACTTGCAACTCATCAGGCCCAAGCCTTGAGGTCGATCTGGCTGAGCTCTTGGGCCAATTGCGGATAGCGCTTGGCAAAGTACTTGTGCGCCTTACGGTGCACTGGTTTCAGATAGCTTTTTAACGCACCCTGCGCATCGCCATCAGTCGCAAACCTCTTCTCGAAGATTGCGAGCGCGGTGACCAAAGCATTCTCCGACAGATAGCCCGACGTTTGAGAACTCCAGCCATGCATCGCGCCATCGCTGAATTGACTGAAATTGCGCGCGGAATTGGCTAGGAACACGCCAAATCCGAGATAGACCGCCATGCAATCTGTTGCGTGTTCCTCCAAGGCCTCACCACCCGGAGGCATTCCCAACGAGTGGATAACGAGATGCGCCAATTCATGCGCAAAAGTCGAAACCAAGGCGTCGGGATCGCGCAAGAGCGCCGGATCGTAGCGGATGACAGGCGTGCTGCCTTCAACGCTGAATGTACCGAGCGCGCTGCTTTCAGGATCGTAATCTGCCGCAAGCCCCGTTTGGATCCGCTCGCGCCTCGGTTCTCCCTTTTCGAGTCGGCACTCCCAATCGGAGAGGCCTGCCGTCTGCTTTACAGCATGGAAGAGGTCGGAAGCCGTCGAAGCCGCTGTTAGCGCTTCGTCATTGGGCAAGACGAGTCGAGGTTCGAACCCGTCGGATTGGTCGCGCTGACCTAATGTTCGATCAATCCACGCAAAACACGCCAGCAACCATTCTAATTCCTCGCGGTCGATCGGCAGCGACGGTCCGAACAGCCCCATGGAGAGCGCCTCACCCCATGCCCGGCAGGTTAAACCCCGGCGGCAGGCCCATTCCGCCCTGCATTTCCTTCATCTGTTCAGCGGAAACACGGTCAGCCTTGTCGCGCGCGTCGTTGAAGGCGGCGGTGACGAGGTCTTCGACGATGTTCTTCTCTTCCTTGACCATCAGGCTGTCGTCGATGCTCACGCCGAGAATGCGGCCTTTGGCGGTTGCGCGCACCGTTACAAGACCGCCGCCGGCTTTGCCTTCGACTTCGATCGAGTCGAGCTTCACCTGCATGTCGTTCATCTGGTTCTGGATCGTCTCGGCAGCCTGCTGCGCGGCTTGCATCATTTCTTCCATGCTCTTCATGGCGCGGGGGTCCTTTCGTTCAATTCCATTTACGCCCGGCCGAAGCGGCGCGGGCGACATTGTCTTGTGGGTCGATCAGTTCGGCATCGGGGAATGCCTCTTTGGCGGCTTTCACCAGCGGGTGCGCTTCGATCCGTTCGCGGGCGGCGTTCGCTTCCGCTTCGGCGGCCTCACGCAGGCTAGGTTGGGCCTCGCCTGCACCCTTTTCAACCAGCCAGCGCTTTCCGGTGAGCTTGAACAGCGCATCGCGGATTTCGGGCGCGGGGTCGTCAGGGAAGCTGTCAGCCTGTTCGAAGATCAGCTTCTCAGGAGCGAGTTCGATCACACGCACCCGGTCGCGCATGATCTGTGCAACGCGCAGCTGGCCGCCTTGGTCGATGCTGTTCACCAAAGCGCTCCAGTCGAGATCACCACTCGGCGCACTCGCAGTTGCCGGTGCCCCTTCCCCGGCTGGCGCGGTCGCTGGCGCTGCGCCATTCTTGGCAAGTTCCTCTATCCGCTTGGCGAGTTTGCCCGGATCGGGAAGCTGCGAGGCATGCAGCACCCGCAGCAAAGCCATTTGCAGCGACACCAGTGGATCGGGCGCAAGGCGAACCTCGTCATGCCCTTTGAGCAGCAATTGCCACAACCGGTGCAATTCTGCGGTGCCGAGCTTGGCCGCAAACTCGCCCAAGGCGGTTCGCTCTTCCTCGCTGGGCGCATCGGCTTCGCCGCCTGACACCTGCGCCACCGTGATCCGGTGCACCAGATCCATCAGCGCGCGCATCAGCGCCAGCGGTTCAACGCCCAGCGCATATTGTTCTTCGATCCCCGCAAGCAGCTCCGGCGCATCTCCCGCCAGCATCGATCCGAGCAAGCGCCGCTGCGCGCTCTTGTCAGCCAGGCCGAGCATGTCGCGCACCCGCTCTGCCGCGACGTTTCCGTCGGCGTCCATGTCCGCATGGGCAATCGCTTGGTCGAGGATCGAGAGGCCATCGCGCACCGATCCTTCAGCGGCAGCAGCGATAATCCGCAAAGCCTCTGCTTCGGCCTCCACCCCTTCCATCTCGCACACCCGCCCGAAATGCGCGGCCAGCATCTCTGCCGGAATCCGCCGCAGGTCAAAGCGCTGCGTGCGGCTGAGCACCGTCACCGGAAGCTTCTCGACTTCGGTGGTGGCGAACAGGAACTTCACATGCGCGGGCGGCTCTTCGAGCGTCTTGAGCAACGCGTTGAAGGCGTTGCGCGAGAGCATGTGCACCTCGTCGATAATGTAGATCTTGTAGCGCGCCGAAACCGCCGCATAGCGCACCTGCTCAATGATCTCGCGCACATCATCGACGCCTGTGTGCGAAGCAGCGTCCATCTCGATCACGTCGATATGGCGGCCCTCGGCAATCGCCTGACACGGTTCGCACTGCCCGCATGGATCAATCGTCGGACCGCCCTCGCCATCGGGGCCGACGCAGTTGAGCGCCTTTGCGATCAGGCGCGCGGTGGAGGTCTTGCCGACCCCCCTCACCCCGGTCATCAGGAAGGCATGCGCCAGCCGGTCGCGCTCGATCGCATTGCCAAGCGTGCGCACCATCGGCTCTTGCCCGATCAGTTCGGAGAAAGTCTGCGGACGGTATTTGCGCGCCAGCACGCGGTAAGGCTGGTTGCTCTCGCCCGATGGCGCGGCCGCTGGAGTCGGCGCCGCAGCGGGCGGACTCGCGGCCTCAGCGGGCGCATCGCCAAACATCGAGTTCTGCCCCGCCGCCTCAAGCTCGGCAGCGCTGGGGACATTGTCCTCGTTCTCTTCGGGCAGATTGGGGTCGGAATCACTCACACGGACAAGCTAGGCGCTTGGCGCAGCTTTGTCATCGCGCGGATTCGTAAAACGGGGTGGAAAAGCGGGCTCGAGCCGCAATCAAAAGGAGCCGAGCGAGCGTCTGATGGTCGGCACCGGCCCACTCCCCCTCCCAACCACCCGACATGGTTCAAACTATCGGGTGGTTGGGAGGGGGAGTGGGCTGGCACAGCCTAAAAAGGAGCCGAGCGACCCGTCGCAATTCACCTGGGCTGCTTCCTTCCGGACCTGACCCGGTGAGCGAACGCAAACGTCCACCCGACTCCCGGTGCGCCATATGGCGATGCCGCGATGAAAAATCAATCAGCGAAAATTATCGGCGTAGGCTTGCAGTTTGAGCGACTTTGCCGGTGTCGCGTGGACGCGCGCGGTGATGCCGTATTTCTCGGCATAGGCCTTGGCCGCGTCCTTGGTCGGGAAGGTCAGGCGCACCTGTGCCTGAGTATCACCGCTGCCGGTCCAACCCATCAGCGGATCGGGCTTGCGCGCCTCGCTCTGCTCGAATTCGAGCACCCATGTGTCGGTCTTGGCCTTGCCCGATTGCATGGCGGATTTGGGCTGCTGGTAGATAATTGCGGTCATCTTTGTTTCGTCCCTCAAACGCCGGGCGGCGGGCATCCGCCCGCCTTGGCTTCGCGGCATTGGCCGCGACGGCCGGTCGGCCTTGCGGTCGCAAGCGACCGGATTTCACTGTGCGTTTAGTCCAATCCTAGCTGCGATTGAAGGCGTTTTTTGTCTTTAGGCTCGGCCTTTCGGTCCAGGGTTGATCGGGCCAGCGGTGCTTGGGGTAGCGGCCTTTCATATCCTTGGCGACATCGGCCCAGCTGCCGCGCCAGAAACCGGGCAGGTCGCGGGTTGACTGGATCGGGCGGCCAGCTGGGCTGGTAAGCTTGAGCAAGAGCGGCGTGCTGCCGATCATCGGATGCTGGTCGAGGCCAAAGAGCGCCTGCACCCGCACCTCGACGCTCGGCGCATCATCGCCCGCATAGTCAATCGCGTGACGGGTCTTCGCGGGAGAGGTGAAGTGGGTCGGCGCGGCGCTGTCGAGCTGTTGGCGCGAGTCCCAATCGAGCAGGCCCAGCGCCGCCTCTGCATATCGATGCGCGGGCAAATCGAGATCGCGCCGCCCGGCCAACAACGGCTCCAGCCAAAGCGCCGATTGCTCGCGCAGGTTATCTGCCGAGAGCGCTTCCACCCCGCCGAATTGTGCCCGCGCCAGAAAGCCTGCTGGCAGGACTTCCCCCAGCTTTTCCAGAGCTTTCCCCACAAGGATATCCACAAGCGCTTGGGGCTCGGGTTCGGGATCGGGCGCGCGGGACAGGGTGATTGCGCCCAGCCGCTTTTCCAGCCGCGCTTCGACCCGTTTTTCCTTTTCGTTCCAACGCACTGTCCGGCGTTGTTCGAGCCTATAGTGAAGCGCTTGCTCAACTTCACCTGCGGTCAGTTCGGCCGCCGCCGTGATCCGCGCTCCCTTGGCCTGACCTTGCGCGTCGGCGATGACGATCCACTCCGCACGCGCAAGCGGAGATGCGGGATCGAGCTGGAACCCGCGCCCGCCCGCGCTGATCCATTGCTCCCCGCTCGCATCGCGGCGCTTCGCCACCCAATCGGGCCGCGCAAAGGCGAGGAACAGCGCGGGGTTCACACGGTTCGGCTCGGCGCCCGAAATCAGCTTCTCCGCTTGGCTCGCCCAGCGCTGCGCCAGCTTGCGCGCGGCATCGGCGCGGCGGCCGCGCTCGGACTTCCATTTGGAGAGCCGCTGCATCAGGTCCTCGCTGCGCCCGCCCAGCCCGCGCTCCTGCATCAGCACCACAAGCTGCGCCGCTTCGTGCGCCTGCGAGACTTCCGCACCGAACAAAACAGCCGCTCCCGATGCCGGGTCCATCGGCAGATGGGCGATTTGCGATCCTGTCGGCGTGATCCGCCCTTCGTCATCAAGCGCGCCCATCGCCTGCAAAGCCGCCCTTGCCGCCGCAACCGAGGCCGCAGGAGGCGTGTCGAGCCATGCCAGCTCCGCCGGATCACTCGCACCCCATTTGGCGAGCTTGAGCAGAAGCGGCGCAAGGTCAGCGGTTTCAATCTCGGGCGGCGAAAACTCAGGACGCCCGAGGTGCCCGCCCTCTTCCCACAAGCGATAGGCGACGCCCGGACCCTGCCGAGCCGCGCGCCCTGCCCTTTGCGCCGCCGCTGCCTGACTGGCGCGGCGCGTCACCAGATGGGTGGTGCCCGCCGCGCGGTCGTGTTCGGCCATACGCGCGAGGCCGCTATCGACCACTGCCGAAACGCCATCGAGTGTGAGCGAGGTTTCGGCGATTGCCGTGGCGAGCACGATCCGCCTGCGCCCTTGGCCGTCACGCCGAATTGCCTCGCGCTGAGCGGCCGGTTCGACCTGTCCGTGCAAGGGAAGGATCGGCGTATCGGGGAGCTTCGCCTCCAGCCGCTCGCGCGTCCGTTCGATCTCGCCGACGCCGGGCAGGAAAGCGAGGATATCGCCCTCCTCCTCACGCCAAGCCGTCATCACACCGCCCGCGACCTGATCCTCGATCCGCTGCGAGGGATTGGAGCCAAGCCACTTGATTTCCAGCGGAAAGCTGCGCCCTTCGCTCTCGATCACAGGCGTGTCATCACCCAGCAACTGCGCAAACCGCGCGCCGTCGATAGTTGCTGACATCACCAGCACCCGCAAGTCCTCGCGCAGCACTGCGCGCGTCTCCAACGCCAGCGCAAGGCCGAGGTCGCTGTCCAAATGCCGCTCATGCGCTTCGTCGAACAGGACCGCCGAAATCCCCGGCAATTCGGGATCATCGACCAGCCGGTTCACTAGGATCGCCTCGGTCATAACGATTACGCGGGTCTTGGCCGACACTTTGGTGTCGAGGCGGGTCATGTATCCGATAGTGTCGCCCGGCCTCTCGCCCAGCATCTCCGCTATGCGCTCCGCCGCTGCGCGCGCAGCAACACGGCGCGGGGATGTCAGGATGATCTGCCCGCTGCACCAATCCTCACCCAGCAGATCGGGCGCAACCGCAGTTGTCTTGCCCGCCCCCGGAGGAGCAATCAGCACAGCGGCTCCGGCACGCGCCAAAGTCTCCCGCAAATCGGGCAGAACAGCGTTGATGGGAAGGTTCGGGCTCACGCCCAACTCGCTAGCGCGATCAGTATCCGCGCGCGACCGCAAATTGCGCGGCTTCGGCCATGGCGGAGCGCGCTTTGCTGTCGGGGAAGATCGAGATCGCATCGATGGCGCGCTGGGCAAAGTGGCGGGCGCGCTCGCGCGTATCGGCCAAGGCGTTGTGCTTCTCAATCAGCCGGATCGCTTCGGCAAGGTCTTCATCCGCGCTGCGATGGCCGAGTATTGCGTCTTTCCAGAACTTGCGCTCTTCCTCGTTCCCGCGCGCATGGGCGAGGATGACCGGCAGCGTCATTTTGCCTTCGCGGAAGTCGTCGCCCTGGTCCTTACCCATGCTGGCTGCGTCCGAATCGTAGTCGATCGCGTCGTCGACCAGCTGGAAGGCCACGCCCAGATTGCGACCGAAATCTTCGAGCGCGCGCTCGTGTTCCTCACCGCATTCGGCGACCACTGCGCTGATCTGGCTGGCAGCGGCGAACAGTGCGGCGGTTTTCGCGCCGATAATGTGCAGATAGCGCTCTTCACTGGTTTCGATCTGGCGCTGGGCGGTGAGCTGCGAAACCTCGCCCTCGGCAATCACTGCGCTGGCATTGCTGAGGATCTTGAGCACCCGCAGGCTCCCATCCTCGGTCATCAGCTCGAAAGCGCGGCTGAACAGGAAGTCACCCACCAGCACCGTCGCCGGATTGCCGAAGATGATGTTGGCCGCTGCCTTGCCCCGGCGAAGCTCGCTGCCATCGACCACATCGTCATGCAGCAAAGTCGCAGTGTGGATGAACTCCACCGCTGCGGCGAGCTTGTGATGGCGCGTGCCCTGATAGCCGACCAGCTCCGCACCCGCGAGCGTCAGCATCGGACGAAGCCGCTTGCCCCCGCCCGAAATCAGATGGCCTGCAAGACGCGGGATAAGCGGAATTTCGCTCTGCATCCGCTCCAGAATAACCGAATTGACCGAGTTCATACCGCTCGCAGTCAATGCCAGCATCGGATCAAGTGTCGGTTGCTTGCGCGGAAGGGGAACGACATCTGCGGTCATGAAAGCGGCATTAGGGGTGCGCGCAGGCGGTTGGCAAGCGCTGAATTGCTGCTAGTTTTGCGTCATATGTCGCATGAAACGCAAGCATCGCCCGAGCAAGACGCCGCCCCTACCAGCGGAGGCGATCCGGTGCTCAATGCCTATCGCAAGAGCATCGACAATATCGACGCCGCGATCATTCACATGCTGGCTGAGCGCTTTCGCATCACGCAGGCCGTGGGTGAGTACAAGGCCAAGGTTACTCTGCCCCCTGCCGATCCCGCGCGCGAACAGCGCCAGATCGAGCGGCTGCGCAAACTCGCGCAAGAGGCCGACCTTGATCCGGAATTTAGCGAGAAGTTCCTGCGTTTTATTATCGAGGAAGTGATCCGGCATCATGAGAAGGCACGAGCAAGGTAAAACGCCCATGGCGGATGAACATAGCGAGGATGAAAATACTTCCCAGCCGACCAGCTGGATACCCGGCATGGAGATCGCGTTCGGGGCAGTCTTGGGAGGCGCTGCATCCGAAATGGGGGCCGAGGCGATCAAATGGATCACAAGTAAGCCCGAACACCCCTTCGTTACCCGAGTGCTCGCGCTCGAATGCCTTGACCCGCAGCAGGCACGATATTCGTGGACGATCGAGTTGGTGAACCAGACAACGTCAGGGGCAGCAATTGTTGGTGCGAGCATCGGCAAGAAAGGACCTGTCGCGATCAACCAGATGAGCCAAGCCAGCATGGAACGACGCGAATCGACCGGTTATCCAGTTCGCTATCCCTTTCATCTCGACCCGCTCTCGCAAACCCAATTGCGCGCGTTTGCCAGAATCAATCCTGCCAATAGCTACGTCGAACTCAACCTAGACATTCGCGCCTATAACGCCGCCAAAAACTTGCAGCACCAGACGATCTTGGCTTGCTTGCAATCGCCTGAGTAGACACCTTCCGTTCGCCTCGGGCGAAGGCACCTCAAGCCCTCGGCAGCCTCAAATCGACCAGCAATCCGCCAAGATCCTCGCTGGTATCGAGCGTGATTGAGCCGCCGTAGATCTCTGCGACGTCGCGCACGATGGCGAGGCCAAGGCCGGTGCCGGGCTTGCCGGTGTCGAGCCGTGCGCCGCGGTCGAAGATGCGGGTGCGTTCTTCTTCGGGGATGCCCATCCCGTCATCCTCGATCCAGATGCGGCACATGGGACCGCCGGGTTCGTGATCGACGGTGACGAAGACGCTTCCGCCGCCATATTTCGCAGCGTTCTCGATCAGATTGCCGAGAATTTCGTCGAGGTCCTGCCGTTCGATTGCGACCAGCGCATCCTTGCTCCCGGCGATATCCAGCCGACCATTGGGATAGAGCCGCTCGACTGCGCGGCGCACGGCCTCAGCGCTTTGGCGGACATTGGTGCGCGCCTGCCCGACCGCTCGTCTGCCCACCGCCCTTGCCCGCGCAAGATGGTGGTCGACATGGCGCTGCATCGTCTTGGTTTCGCGGAACACCGCTTCGTTAAGGTTCGGATCGCGCGCGGTCGCGGCGTTGGTGAGCACCGTCAGCGGTGTCTTCAACGCATGGGCTAGATTGCCCGCATGGGTGCGCGCTTCCTCAGCCTGCCGCTCGGTGTGTTCGAGCAGCATGTTGATCTCTTCAACCAGCGGCTCGACTTCATTGGGAAGCGGCTCGGTGATGCGATTGTCGCCCGATGTGCGCAGTTTCTGGATCGCCGCGCGCACACGGCGCAGCGGCGAAAGGCCATAGCGGATTTGCAGCAGTGCCATCACGAACAGGCCAAAGCCCAGCACCGCAAAGCTCCAGATCAGGATCAGGCGAACCTGCTGGATTTGCGCGTCCATTTCCTCGGTCGCGCTGGCCACAGCAAAGGTCCAGCGCGTCTCGCTGCCCGGCAGGATCACGGTCCGTTCGGCAATGCGCAGCCGCTCCTCGTCGAACTGCGCGGAATCGTAGAAATGGACGTCGCTGTCGAAATGCTCGCCCGCTTCGTCATCGCCGCGAAGGTCGAGCGTCCGGTCCCACAGGCTGCGCGAGGGGTAGGGATCGTAATCGGTGCCGCTGATCTGCCAGTAAAGCCCGCTATTGGGTTCCAGAAAGCGCTGGTCGCCCAGCGTGCGGTAGAACCAGACCTCGCCGAACGAGTCGATTTCTGCCGAGGCAACCATCGCCGTCAGCTGGTTACGCAATTGCTCGTCAAAATTGGCTTTGACCTGGGAGGTGAGCGTGCGCTCCAGCGCGACCCCGCCGAGCAGCAGCAAGACGATAATCCAGCCCGCCGCGATCAGCCCCATGCGCCGTGCAAGACTGGCGCGCGGCCGAGTCAATCCGCCCTGGGACAGAAGCGCGCCTTTTTCAGGCGCCGCTCCCTCAGCCCCGCGCTCAGGCACGTCCCTATGCTCGGGGGGCGTCTGCCGGGTCGTCGAGGCTGTAACCGAGTCCACGGATAGTCGTGATTACCTCTGCGCCAAGTTTCTTGCGGATACGGGTGACGAACACTTCGATCGTATTCGAATCGCGGTCGAAATCCTGATCATAGATATGCTCGATTAACTCAGTCCGACTGACGACCTTACCCTTGTGGTGCATCAGGTAAGACAGCAGCTTGTATTCCTGCGCCGTCAGCTTCACCGGCTCGCCATCGAGCGTCACGCGGCCCGAGCGGGTGTCCAGCCGGACATTGCCCGCAGTCAATTCAGACGAAGTGTTGCCCGAAGCGCGGCGAATGAGCGCGCGCAGGCGGGCGATCAGTTCTTCGGTCTGGAACGGCTTGGCGAGGTAATCATCCGCGCCTGCATCGAGGCCGGCGACCTTGTCAGACCAGCTGTCACGCGCGGTCAGCACCAGAACCGGAAAGTCGCGGCCTTCCTTGCGCCACATGCCAAGCACCGACAGCCCGTCAATCTCGGGCAGACCTAGATCGAGGATGCAGGCGTCGTAATTCTCTGTGCTGCCAAGGAAGTGCCCGTCTTCGCCGTCAGTTGACAGGTCGACGGCATAGCCGGTCTGTTCCAGCGTCGTCTTCAATTGTTGGCCAAGTGTCGGTTCGTCTTCGACGATCAGGATGCGCATATTCCACCATATTCGTATGAGGTTTCACCCAAGGGGTTGCGCGTTTGCGGTGCCCGCGTCAAGCGACGCCCCGCGCTTGCCACGCGCTCTTCCCCCGTCAAATCATTCATTGAGTTGCCGCTGCCTTCAGTTCGAGCGGTTGATGATGCGGCCGGTGCGCGCATCGACATCGACATAGGTCACGCGGCCGTCGCGGATGAATTTGAGCCGGTAAGCGCGCGCCGTACTGTCATAGGACGGGCCGAGATACTCGCTCCCGCGCATTCGCGGAAGCACGCGGCGCTCAATCTCGCGCAGGGAAAGCTGGTTGCCCGCGCGCATTTCACGCCGAGCATCGCCCTGGTCAGAGCGCGATTGCTCCTGCGCCATCACTTCCGATGCCACCACAGCCGAAGCGGAGCCGACACCGAGGGCGGTGAGCGTCACAGCGGCTGCGCAGGCAGCAAGAAAAGAGCGGTTGCGTGTCATCGTGCTCACATGCCTAGATCAAAAGCGTTGAACAAGCTGTGAATATCGCGCCGCGCGTCTGTTCAGACTTGTAGCGGCGCGTTTCATCAGCCCTGCTCAATCGGCTCCGGCTTCCTGCACCATTTCGTATTTGATCGTGATCGAGACACCGGTGCTGACCTGTCCGGGCTGGACTGGAGTATTGGCAACGTCTGCCGCTGCCATTGCGCGCATCTCTATCTGCGGAACTGGCCCGCGTCCTTGGATCGTCTCGCTCACCGCGAGCACGCGCACGCCGTCATAGCCATACATCGCGGCATAGGCCTGCGCGCGTCGCTCTGCCCGCTCGACCGCACGTTCGCGTGCAAGCGCTTTGGCTTCCTCGTCGTTCTCGATCGAGAAGCTGGGGCCGGACAGGTCGGTCGCACCAGCCGAAACCAGTGCATCCAGCGCGCGTCCGGTTCCCTCGATATCGCGCAGCTTCACGCTCACGCGGTTCGACACCTGATAGCCGCGAAATATTTGCTGGCGGCTGTCGCGGTCATAATCATATTGCGCGTTGAGGCTGATGCCAGTGGTCTGGATGTCTTCCTCGGCCACGCCCAGCGCGCGGATACGGTCGATCACACGCTGCATTTCTGCGGCGTTCTGGCGCAGAGCCTCAACCGCAGTGGGTGCCTGCGTGGTCACGCCCGCGCCGATGGTAACGAGGTCCGGCTCGGCGGTGACGCTTTCAAAGACCGACAATTCGATCACCGGGCCATTGGCGGTGACTTGGACTTCGGTGGCATTTGCGATGGCCGGAATGGTGAGTGCGGTTGCTGCCAGTGCAGCGAATGTGTGACGGATCATATTGGTCCTCCTTTGTCCGCGCTTTGCACTGCGCGTCCTTTCGTCGCACTGAACCGGCTTGGCAGGCGAAGCGCAAGCCCCTAGGTGCCGCACCCTATGGCTCAACCCCCGATCCTTTCGCTCGAAGGCCTTGGCCTGCAACAGGGCGCGCGCTGGCTGTTTGGCGGGCCGCGCGCTGGCGAGGGTGCGGAGCCGATTGACTTGCATGTGCTGCCGGGGGATCGCCTCGCGCTGATTGGGCGCAACGGGGTGGGCAAGACGACTCTGCTCAAACTGATCGACGACCGGATCGAAGCGGATCGCGGAACGCGGCGGGTGAAGCCCAATACGCGGATCGTGTTTCTGGAGCAGGAACCCGATTTCTCGCCTTTCGGCACACTGATGGACTTCGCGCTGGCCGGCCCCCACGCGCCGGCCGTCCACGAGGTTGAGGCGATTGCCGGACAGCTCGGGATCGACATGGCGACCGATGCGGCCTCTGCCAGCGGGGGCGAGCGTCGCCGCGCCGCCATCGCCCGCGCACTGGCGCAAGACCCCGATCTGTTGCTGCTCGACGAACCAACCAACCACCTTGATCTGTCGGCGATCGACTGGCTGGAGGATTGGCTCACCCGCTATAAGGGCGCCTTCATCACTATCAGCCACGACCGTACATTCCTCAAACGCCTGACCCGCGCGACCCTGTGGCTCGACCGCGGAACGATGCGGCGCAAGGAAGTCGGCTTTGGCGGTTACGAGGCGTGGGAAGAGCAGGTCTATGCCGAGGAGGCGCGCGCGGCGGAGAAGCTGGACGCACGGCTCAAGATCGAGGCGCACTGGCTCGAACGCGGCGTAACCGCGCGGCGCAAGCGCAATCAGGGGCGGCTCGAAAAGCTCTACCAGATGCGCGCGGCGCGGGCGGCGATGATCTCTGATAGCGGCGCGGCCAAGCTGAAACTCGCGAGCGATGATGAGTTCAAATCGAAGTCGGTCATTGTCGCGGAGGACATCTCCAAGACGTTCGAAACCGACGGGATCAAGCGCGCGATTATCAAGCCGTTTAGCCTGCGCATCCAGAATGGCGACCGGATCGGCATTGTCGGCGCGAATGGTGCGGGCAAGACGACCTTGCTCAAGATGCTGACCAAGGAACTCGAGCCCGACACCGGCTCCGTCAGCCACGCGCGCACTCTGACCGGCGTGATGATCGACCAGCAGCGCCGCCTGCTCGAACCCAATGCCAGCGTGCGCGATATCCTTGCCGAAGGCGGCGACTGGATCGACGTGCGCGGCGTGCGCAAGCATGTGCAAGCCTACCTCAAAGACTTCCTGTTCGATCCCAAGCTGGTCGACACCAAAGTCGGCATCCTGTCGGGCGGAGAGCGTTCGCGACTGCTGCTCGCCCGCGAGTTTGCGCGCACCGCCAACCTGCTGGTGCTGGACGAGCCGACCAACGATCTCGACCTCGAAACGCTCGACCTGCTGCAAGAGGTGATCGCCGATTTCGACGGCACCGTCATCATCGTCAGCCACGACCGCGACTTTCTCGACAAGACCGTCACGCTCACGCTCGGCCTTGACGGGACGGGCAAGGTCGATGTGGTCGCGGGCGGCTTTGCCGATTGGGAGGCGAAGCGGCCGAGGCCGGTTGTCGGCAAGGCTAAAGCGAACCGCGCGCCTGCTGCGCCCTCACCCGCTCGCGAGCCTGCCAAATCGGACAAGCTCTCCTACAAGGACCAGCGCGATTACGAGCTGCTGCCCGACCGGATCGAGGAACTGGAAACCGCAATTGCCAAGGGCGAAGCGATCCTTGCCGATCCCGATCTCTTCACTGCCGATCCCAAGCGGTTTGCGGCGATTTCCAAGGGGATCGAGAACGCACGCGCCGAGAAGGACGCCGCCGAAGAGCGCTGGCTCGACCTTGCCGAACGGGTCGAGGGGTGAGCGCCGCCTCGGCCTCTGCTCTCCACGAAGAGATCAAGGCCTGCACCATCTGCGCCGAGCACCTTCCGCTCGGCCCGCGCCCCGTGGTCCAGTTCTCGCGGATGAGCCGCATCCTCATCATCGGACAGGCTCCAGGAACCAAGGTCCATGCCAGCGGCGTGCCATGGGACGATGATAGCGGCGACCGGCTGCGCGGCTGGCTGGGCCTCGACAAAGAGCAGTTCTACGATCCCGATATTGTTGCCTTGATGCCGATGGGGTTCTGCTATCCCGGCAAGAAGGGCGGCGGCGATGCTCCTCCGCGAAAGGAGTGCCAGCCCGCCTGGCACGACCGCATCCTCGCGCTGCTTCCCGATGACTGTCTGACCCTGCTCGTTGGCTCCTTTGCGCAAGCCCAATACCTGCCTGAAACCCGCAAGCTTTCCCTCACAGAACGGGTCCAACGCGGAGCCGAGTTCGCACCCTTTGTGCCGCTCCCTCACCCGAGTTGGCGGGTGCGGATGTGGATGGCGAAGAACCCGTGGTATGAAGCCGAAACCTTGCCGCGCCTTCGGAGCCAAGTGCTTGAACGGATTTCATAATTCCGAGACATGGACCGCATGTTACACGGTCCTGAGAGAAAAACCGGCACTCAGGTAATCCGGTAAAAATCCGCCACCCGGTCGAGCGCCAATTTCAGCACCAATTTGCCGCTGCGGGCCGGCCAGCCGAGTTGCTTCTCCGCCTCTGGCAGGCCCTCGCCAGCGCAAACGACGCGCCAAAGCACATCCTCCAGCCCCTTGCCCGCAGATGCCAGCGCGCCGTCGAAACGTTGCTTTGCCGCGAGCTGTTGTTCGGAGCCTGTGAGCCCGGTGCCGCCGGTGGACTTCACCCGCACCACATCCCAGCGCATCGTGATATTGGGAGAGAGCCGTGCGCGTTCGTAATCACCGCGCAGCGCCTCGCCCGCATCGAACAGCCGGTTGTCGATATGGCCGCGCGCATGCAGCCAAGCTATCGGCGATTCGCCCAGATTGACCGTGACGCTGCGGCGCTTGCCCTTTGCACCGCCCGCTCGCACAGGCCCTTCGGATGTCAGTTCGCGTTCGACGAGTTTGCGCATTGCGGCTCTCCCTTTTCACCGGATTGGTTACAAGGCACTTGCATTGTCGCCACTACTGTAGGAAAGCTCTAAATCGGAAAAATCGACCCGAAGTGACAGCGAAAGCGCAAAAGAATGATCAATCGCATCCGCGAAATCCGCAAGGCCAAAGGGCTCACCCTCGCCGATCTTGCAGAGGCCTGCACCCCGCCCACCACCGCGCAGACAATTGGGCGGCTTGAGACAGGGATGCGCAATCTTTCGATCAAATGGATGGACCGGATCGGTGCGGCGCTCGACGTTGACCCACAGGTTCTGGTTCGTTCCGACAATCAACCGCGCGCGCAGATTGTCGCCCAGCTCGGCCTTTCCGATCCCGAAGCGCTCGACCGCCCGCGTGAGGCGATCCTGCCAACCGAAATCGCCGCGCAGGAAGACGATGCGCCGATGCTGGTGCTCGAAGTGACCGCTTCGATAGGCGAATATCGCCCCGGAGACATGGTGTGGCTGCGGCAGATCGCTCCCGACGACGCGGGCGGCGCAATCAACCGCGACTGTCTTGTGCCCCGCCCCGGCGGCCGCTTTACGTTTGGCCGCCTGATTGACCGCAAGGGCACGATGGTGGGCATCCTTCCCTCGCAGGCCGGGAACAAGCAGCAGGTGATCGACAATCCGCCATGGATCGCGGTTGCAGCGATGCTGGTGAGGCCGCTTTGAGCGCTAAACACGTCCTTTCGCTGAGCACGCTCTATCCCAACACGGTCAATCCGCGTTTCGGCACCTTTGTCGCGCGCTCGCTGGAGGCGCTGGCAAAGCGCGGCGCGGCGCACGGCGACTGGCGGGTGAGCATGGTCAATCCGATTGGCCTGCCCCCGATTGCATTGGGCCGGTATCGCGCGCTCTCGCAGCTGGACGAAGTGAGCGAGGAAGGCGGTGTCACCGTCCACCGCCCGCGCTTCACGCTGATCCCCGCTGTCGGCGCGCGCCGCAACGCCTCCGCAATTGCCAAAGCTGCCTTGCCGCTGATCGAGCGTATCCATGCCGAGACGCCGATTGATGTGCTCGATGCGCAATTCTTCTTTCCCGATGGCCCCGCCGCAGCGTGGATCGCGCGCAAGATCGGTGTGCCGCTCTCACTAAAGGCGCGGGGCAGCGACATCACCTATTGGGGCGGGTTCGATTTTGCCCGTGAGCAAATGCTCGAAGCCGCTGAATGCGCTGACGGTATCCTCGCAGTAAGCGCTGCGCTCGCCGGAGAAATGGCCGAAATCGGGATGCCGCGTGACAAGATCCGGGTGCACTATACAGGCCTCGACCGCGACCGTTTCCGCCCGCTCGAACACACCCAATTGCGCGCGCAGATCAGCAAGGAACTGGAATTCGATCTGCCCGCCAATGCGCCGATGCTGACCTGTGTCGGCGCGCTGATCGAGCGCAAGGGTCAGGACATCGCTATCGCCGCTCTGGCGCAGATTCCGGGCGCACGGCTGGTCTTGGTCGGCAAAGGGGATGACGAGACGCATCTGCGCGATCTGGCCAGCGATCTGGCGCTGGCGGAGCGGGTGCATTTTGCAGGGTCGCTTGACCATGATCTGCTGCCGCTGATCCTGTCAGCATCGGATGTGATGGTGCTGCCGACGATGAATGAAGGCCTTGCCAATGCCTGGGTCGAGGCGCTCGCCTGCGGCACTCCGGTTGTGACCTGCGATGTCGGCGGCGCGCGCGAGCTTATCACCAACAACACCGCCGGCCGGCTGGTCGAGCGCTCACCCGAAGCGGTCGCGGCGGGCGTGAATGAAGTGCTCAACAACCCGCCCATGCGCCAAGCCGTCGCGGCAATGGCGGAGCGCTTCAATTGGGAGACAAATGCGCTGGAACTTGCCGCGCATTATGACGGCTTGGTGGGTTAGGAGCGCGAGTCTCGCGCTCCCACCATCACATCCCGCTCAGGACCTTCTTTTCCTGCTTGTCGGCCTCGGTTTCGGTCGGCACAAAGCTGTTCGACGTCACACCCAGCCAGATCAGGATCGGAGAGGCGAGATAGACGCTCGAATAGGTGCCGACGAACAGACCCATCGTGATCGCAGCGACAAGGCCAAACAGGCTTGCGGGACCGGCGATAAGCAGAGGCAGCAGCGCCACCAACAGCGTCAGCGAGGTCATTACCGTACGTGCCAGCGTTTCGTTGATCGACAGGTCGAGCAACTCCGGCAGCGGCATCTTGCGATACTTTTTTAGGTTCTCACGCACTCGGTCATAGACCACGATTGTATCGTTCAGCGAGTAACCGATAATCGCCAGGATCGCGGCGATGATCTGGAGGCTGAATTCCAGCTGGAACAGCGAGAACATGCCAAGTGTCAGCGTCACATCGTGGAACAATGCGAACAGTGCGCCGACGCCGAACTGCCACTCAAACCGGATCCAGATATAAAGCGCGACCATCACCAGAGCGGCGAGGAGCGCAAAGGCGGAATCGCGGCTGAATTCCTCGGCGACTTTGCCGGAAACAGTCTGGTTTCCGTCGGATCGCACTTCGGGATAGGCCTGCTGGATTTCGGCGATCACCTGATTGCCGATCTCGTTCGCAGCGCCCGGTGTTCCCTCGACATCTTCGGGCAGAGGCACGCGGATCGAAACCTCGTTGGGCGAACCGAAGGCCTGCACCACGGGCGTTCCATAACCCAGCGCTTCGACGCGGGTGCGCAGGTCGTCGACCGGTGCCACTTCGCCTTCTTCAAAAGACAGCTGGACCTCTTGCCCGCCGACAAAATCAATGCCGAGATTGAGACCGTTGACCGCGACCAATCCCCAACTCGCCACCATCAGCAGCAGGCTAAGAATGAAGAACGGCACGCGCAAGCGCAAGAATTTGATATTCGTGTCTGCGGGGACAAGTTTCAAAAGTTTCATTTCTCGTCTCCCTTCTTAAATGTTGATATCTTTGGGGCGGTTCGCGGCGAGATAGCCGGAGACCCACAATTTGGTCAGGAACAACGCGGTAAAGACCGAAGTCGCAAGGCCGAAAACCAGCACGACTGCAAAGCCGCGGATCGGGCCTGAGCCAAACCAGAACAGCAACGCGCCCGCGATGAAGTTGGTGATGTTGGCGTCGTAAATCGCGCGGCTGGCTTCTTTATAGCCATTCTCGACCGCAGTTATCACTTTGCGCCCTCGTTTTCGTTCCTCGCGTATGCGTTCATTGATGAGCACGTTGGCGTCCACCGCCGCGCCGACGGTCAGAACAAAGCCCGCGATCCCCGGCAAGGTCAGCGTGAAATTCCCGATCGCCATCAGGCCCAGCAGGATCATCACGTTGAAGACCAGCGCGACGGTCGCGTAGACGCCGAAACGGCCATAGGTGGCAATCATCAACGCGATCACCGCAAGGCTGCCGATCAGCATAGCGATCATGCCCGAGCGGATAGATTGCTCGCCTAGCTCTGCTGAAACGGAGCGTTCCTCGACCACGGTCAATGGCACCGGCAGCGCACCAGATTGCAGCGAGATTGCCAGCTGGTTGGCGCTGTCGGGAGTGAAACTGCCCGAAATCTGCGCTTGCCCGCCAAGGATCGGTTCGCGGAAGAACGGTGCCGAGATAACTTCGCCATCGAGGATGATCGCAAAGCGTTTGCCGACATTGGCGATGCTCAGATCCGCAAATCGCCGGCCGCCTTCCTGATCGAAGGTGATGTTGACGACGCTTTCATTGGTTTGCGGATCGTTACCCGCATTGGCGCCGGTCAGCCGGTCGCCGCGAATGCCATTCAGGCGTTTGACGCCCAGCAACGGCGCGCCGGTTTCGGCCTCTCCCTCGGCGTAAGGCAGCAATTGGCTACCCGGACGCGCGGCCTGTTCGGCAGTGCTGTCCTCATCGACCAGCTTAAACTCGAGAACCGCGACCTCTTCCAATTGGGCCTTAAGTTGCTGCGGATCATCAAGGCCGGGAACCTGCACCACGATCCGAGTTTCGCCCTGCCGCAGGATGGTCGGCTCGCGCGTGCCGAGCAAATCGATCCGGCGGCGAATAACCTCAGTGGTGGCATTCATGGCGTTATCGAGCGCTGCCGAAGCACCGCCGCTCGTCGGGGTCAGCACGACCCGCTGGGTGTCGATAACCTCAAAGTCCCAGGCCTGCTGCAATGACCCGGCTTCGCCAATCATCAGCGGTTCGAGCAATCCGCGCGCCCGGTCGATTTCACTGACAGAATCGAGCAGGAACGACAGCTGGCCGTTGGCGCGCGAAATATCCGCGAACTCGACTTCGGGTTCCGCGCTGCGGAGAGCTCTTTCGACCTCTTCCTGCATATTCTCAAGCGCCGCCTGCTGCACATCATCAGGATCAGCCTCAAGCAGCAGGTGCGAGCCGCCAGCAAGGTCCAGCCCGAGATTGACTTCAGGCGCAGAGCTGTCTTCGCCAAAATCCACGCCTGCCGGTTTCAGCAGCGAAGGCAGAGCCGCCGCGGCAAAGGCCAGCGTCAGCGCCCAAAGCGTGATTTTCTTCCAGAGTGGGGTCTCAAGCATGGGTGCCCAATTTGAACCTTATCGATGGTTGGGTGGATGCCTTGCGGGGCAGTCGATCAGTCGTTGGCGGGCTTGCCGCCCGGCTCGATAATGTCGGCGATCGTGTGCTTGACCGCTTTGACCCGCACATCCTTGGCGAGTTCGATATCGGCGTAGGTGTCATCGACCTTCACGACTTTGCCGACCAGACCGCCCTGAGTGATAACCTTGTCGCCCTTTTTGATGCTGGCGACGCGGTCGCGGTGCTGTTTCTGCTGGCGCATTTGCGGGCGGATGATCAGGAACCAGAAGATCACCACCATGCCGAGGATCGGCAACCAGGTGAGCCATGCAGGCGGTTCTCCGGCAGGTGCAGCGGCGGCAAGGATCTCAATCATGGTCGTAAAGCCCGTTAGAATTGGTGTTTGTGTGTCAAATCCGGGATGGCAAAAGAGGCCTCAAAACCGCCCTTCCCTCGCCCGTATCAGCTGTAAGTGGGCGCGGTTAGCAGCATTGCAAGCCGCCCGCAATTGAATGCCGCGCGCGATGGTGCAAAGCTGCATCACCGCGCATTTGCGCTCCCAACCGAACCGGCAATCGAACAGGCCGCTTGCCACAAGGCAAAGCCGGTCCTATAGGCACGCGCCTCCACTGGATACGGGAAGTAGCGCAGCCTGGTAGCGCATCACACTGGGGGTGTGGGGGTCGCAGGTTCGAATCCTGTCTTCCCGACCAGTGGAGCATTCATTGAAGCATGGAACCGGTTCATCCCCTGCTGCTGTTCAATAATAACAGACATGCGCAAGGAACTTTCATGCGCCCCTCGCATTCTTCCCGCTCTTTGAAGCGTTCCGCCCTTTTGCTCTCGTCTGCCGCGCTGGCTCTGTGGGCAGCGCCTGCTTTTGCCAATGAAGGCGACGCAGCGCTGAACGAGGTCGGCACTGCGTCAGACGAAGCCAACACCCGCCGCACCTTCACGCCCGAAGATTTCGCGCGCTTCGCGCCGCGCAGCGCGCTCGACATGGCGCAGCAGATCCCCGGCTTTTCGATCCGCGACGATAATAATGGCGGCGGCGGCGGCGGGAATGATCGCGGGCTTGGACAGGCCGACACCAATGTCCTGATCAATGGCCAGCGCATTTCGGGCAAATCCAACGGGCCGGTCGCCGCGCTCCAGCGGATTCCGGCCGAGGATGTTGTGCGGCTGGAAATTCTCGACGGCGCGAGCCTCGATATTGGCGGGTTAACCGGACAAGTTCTCAACGTTGTCACCAGCTCCAGCGGCGGCGTTACCGGGCAATTTCGCTACTCCGCAGAATGGCGCAATTTCGGCGTCCCGTTCCGCTGGGGCGATGGCCAGATCAGCCTGGCAGGCGGCAGCGACAACACCAGCTGGACGCTCAGTTTCGAGAATGATGCCGGACGGCGAGGCGACGAAGGCCTTGAACGGGTTTTCGACGCCGATGGCACGCTGATCGACCTGCGCGATGAACAATCGCGCTTCGACTCCGACCGGCCCACCCTCTCCGGCTCCTTCGCCCGCACCGCCGAAAACGGCAATCTGCTCAACCTCAATGGACAGGTCGGCGCGAACATCTTTCGCCAGAGCGAGACGTCCGAGCGCACGGGGCTAATCGATCCGCGCGACCGCTCGCGCCTGTTCCGCAGCAGGGAAGACGAGTTCAACATCGAGCTGGGCGCGGACTACACATTCAGCCTCGGCCCCGGACGGCTCAAAGTGATCGGCTATCACCGTTACGAAGACAGCCCGACGGTCTCATCAGTGGTCACGCAATTCTCCGATGGTAGCGCCGCCACCGGATCTCGCTTCATCCGCGACGCCGATGAAGGTGAGACGATTGGCCGCGCCGAATATTCGGTCTCCGGCCTCGGCGGCGATCTGCAATTCGCGCTTGAGGGCGTGAAGAACTACCTCGAAATCGAATCCGCCTTGGAAGAGCTGTCTGCCGCTGGCGGTTTCCAGCCGGTCGCCTTTGACGGCGCCAGCGCGCGCGTCGACGAGGACCGCGCCGAGGCCACTATTACATACAGCCGCGCGCTCACCGGCAATCTGCAAATGCAGCTGTCGCTGGGCGGCGAATATTCGAAGATCAGCCAGACCGGCGCGCAAGGTCTCACCCGCACATTCTATCGCCCGCAGGGCTTCGCCGCATTCGACTGGAAGGCCAACGAGACGCTCAACGTGTCGGGCCGGGTCGAGCGAGTGGTGGGGCAGCTCAACTTCTTCGATTTCATCGCCTCGACCAATCTCGACCAAGACCGCGTCAACGTCACCAACGCCAATCTGGTGCCTCCGCAAAGCTGGCTGTTCGAGATCGAGGCCACGCAGAGCCTAGGTGATCTCGGCTCGCTCAATCTGCGCGGCTTTTACGAGGATATCAGCGATATCGTCGACCAGATCCCGATCGAAGGCGGCGGCGAAGCGCCCGGCAATATCGATTCCGCAACGACCCGCGGCATCGAGGCTGAACTAACGCTATTGTTCGACCCTCTCGGCATTAACGGTCTGCGGCTGGACAGCAGTGTCGAGCTTTCCGAAAGCAAAGTGCGCGATCCGCTAACCGGAGAAACGCGCGAGATATCCGGCTTTGATTACATCTCCGTCGATGCCGAGCTGCGGCAGGATTTCGCAGGCACGAACTGGGCGATCGGCGCGGCCTACCGCTTTGACGAAGACCGCCCCGATGTCCGCCTCTCAGAGATTTCGCAGCGAACCGAAGGCCCCGGCTTCGCCCGCGTGTTTGTCGAACACAAAGACGTGTTAGGCATGACCGCCCGCTTCCGCGTCGGCAACGTTCTGGGCCGCAACAACAATTTCGACCGGACCTTCTTCACCGATCGCGCCGCCGGACAGATTGACGGGTTCGAGGAACGCCGCCGCCGTTTCGGCACGATCTATTCGTTCGATATTGAAGGATCGTTCTAAGCACCCTACTCGGACCGCAACTGGATCAAGAGGATTGCATATGACCGCTACACCCCTTCGCATGCGCAGCTGGCTGTTCGCTCCGGGCGATAGCGAGAAGAAGATGGGTAAGGCGATTGCGAGCGAGGCGGATATCGCGCTGCTCGATCTGGAAGATTCGGTGGTGCCCGACCGCAAGCCTGCTGCCCGCGAGATGGTCGCCGCTGCGATTGCCGGAGCTGGTAACAAGGCGCGTGTGTGGGTGCGGGTCAATCCGCTGTCATCCGGCCTGACCGAGGCTGATCTCGATGCGATCATCGCCGCAGGGCCGGGCGGCGTATTCCTGCCCAAGGCGGAAGGCGGCCACGACGTGGCGACGCTCGATGCTATGCTCACGCCGCGCGAAGAAGCTGCTGGCATCGCGCCCGGCTCAACCAAGGTCGCCGCGCTCGTCACCGAAACCGCCGCCGCGATGTTCACCACCGGCACCTATGACGGCGCGCCGCGTCTCGTCGGGATGAGCTGGGGGGCGGAAGATCTCTCCAGCGAATTAGGCGCACGCGAACAGCACGGCGCAGACGGCGAATACACCCATGTCTTCGAGATGGCGCGCAGCCTGTGCCTGCTCGGTGCGGTCAAGGCCGGCGTTGCCCCGATTGAAACCGTCCAGCCCGAATTCCGCGACCTCGAAAAGCTCGAAGCCCGCGCCCGCCGCGTGCGCGCGCAGGGTTTTCGCGGAATGCTGGCGATCCACCCCGCGCAGGTCGCTCCGATCAACGAGGCATTCACGCCCAGCGCCGAGGAACTCGGCCACGCCCGCGCGATCATCCAAGCCTTTGCCGACAATCCCGGCGCAGGCGCGGTGCAGCTCGATGGCAATATGCTCGACCGCCCGCATCTGGCGCTGGCACAGCGACTGCTGGCAGAGGCCGGTCAGGCAGAGTAATCACCTGTAGGGCACAGACACTTTCCTACAAGAACCTATTTGGTTATTAGAGTGCGACTCACCAACCGGAGCGCGCTTTATGGCCCTACTCGAATCCCTCATCGGCCCGATCACCTCGATCCTCGACAAGATCATTCCTGACAAGGAAGCGCGCGCCAAAGCGCAATTTGAACTGCTCAAGCTCGAAGGCACGCAGGAGATGCAGCTGATCGAAGCGCGCCTGCAAGCCATCGTCGCCGAAGCCAATTCGACCGACCCATGGACCAGCCGCGCGCGGCCCAGCTTCCTCTACGTGATGTATGTGCTGATCCTGACCGCGCTACCCATGGGCCTCCTCGCCGCCTTCAGCCCCGCCACCGCGAGCGACATTGCGCGCGGCATGAACGCTTATCTCAGCGGATTGCCCGAGCCGCTCTATGCGCTCTTCGGCACCGGCTATCTCGGCTACACCGCCGCGCGGCAGTGGGGTAAGGTCAAAGGGGTTGATAGGTAATGCCCGCCCCTTTCTCCACCCGTATCAGCAGACCGCGCAACGCGAACGAATGCTTGCCCGCTCGTTTGCCAATCTTTGCGTGAAGCGCCGATCGTCGTGATAGCGCGAACGGTCGCGCGGGAAGTAGGTCGGGGTGAATAACAGACCTATGGGCCTGCCTTGCTCGTCGAATTGCAAGACGGCACGGCTTCTAAGGCCGGACCGCCTACTGCCCTCGTAAAAGAGGACGTGGTAATTGCCATTCAGCCTGGAACGCGAGACGCGGAAATTTCCGCTGCGATAGAGCGCCAGCCGGGCCAATTCGAATTCCCCCAGATTGATCAACCCGCCCAGCGAAGCGTCTTCGCCACTTGTCACCGCTTCGGCAAAATCGCGCAACAACGATCGCGGCATTGGCAAATCGGTGCTTGTCAAAGCGGCTTCGCTAGGAGCGAGATCGCCAATCCTCGCATTGATCGCAAAGCCCAACAATTCGCCGTGATCATCGAACAGCATCAGGGTTGATCGCTTGCGCTCTGACTCTCCGGAAACAGACGGGCAGATCCAGTCGATCACCAGATATTCCGCACCCCCGGCCGAGCCCATATAGGCGTCGCAATTCGCAAGATCGGCAATCTCGGCATATTCTGGTGTGGTGAGCGGCGGCAAAGTCTCACGCTGCGTATCGGTGTCGCCGGTCCGGATAGCATTCGCCAGTTGTGCGGCGGTTTCGGCGTAGTTTTCCGCGGCAAGCGGCGCGGCTTGTCCGGCTATTGCTGCTGCCAAAGCTATTCCAAGAATGCGTTTCATAACAATTCCCCCAAACACTTGCGATCATACTACCACGGAATCTTCCCAAACGCGACGCCAGCGGCTAGCTCCGACAGGCATGAACCAGACTTCCAATACCATCTACGTCCTCAACGGCCCGAACTTAAACCTGCTCGGCCTGCGCGAGCCTGAGATTTACGGCTCGACCACGCTCGACGAGATTGCTGGGATGCTGGAGGATCGTGCAAGCGAGCTTGGCTTTACCATCGACATGCGCCAGACCAATCATGAAGGGATGCTGGTCGATTGGCTCCACGAGGCGCAGGCCGAAGGTGCGCGCGCGGTTTTGCTCAATGCGGCGGCTTACACGCATACTTCGATTGCATTGCTCGACGCGATCAAGGCGATAACCACTCCGGTTATAGAAGTGCATCTTTCTGATCCAAAAACGCGAGAAGAATTCCGCCACCTGTCTTATGTCGGAATGGCGGCGGCCAAGACTTTCGAAGGGCATGGCGCCGATTCCTACCGCCTTGCGCTGGAATCCGTAGCGTCAGGCGAAGTTTGACCCCACTTGGGACACGCCGCAAAATTGCAACAAATGTGTCATTTGCCACTTGCCAGCCGCAATTGGCGTGAATAGTCACGCCTGAAATCAAAATAGGGGATTGCATGGCTACCAAGAAGCCAAGCGCCGGGGTCAAATCCGGCATGAATATCGACACTGCACTGGTTCGTGAACTGGCCGAGATGCTGGGCGAAACCGGGCTCACTGAAATCGAAGTCGAGGACAATGATCGCAAGATCCGCGTGTCGCGCGGTGGCAGCGTCATGGCTGCATCTGCGATGCATGCGCCTGTCGCTGCTCCCGCACCGGCTGCTCCGGCGCCTGCCGCCGCCGCGCCTGTGGCCGAGGCTCCTGCCGACAATGCCGACGCGCTCAAATCGCCGATGGTGGGCACCGTCTATCTCGCCGCAGAGCCAAGCGCGCCGAACTTCGTCAAGGTCGGTGACAAGGTGTCCGAAGGCGACACGCTGCTGATCGTCGAGGCGATGAAGGTGATGAACCCGATTGCCGCCGACAAAGCGGGCACGATCAAGGCTATCCTCGTCGAGAACGCCCAGCCGGTCGAATTTGACCAGCCGCTCGTCGTCATCGGGTAATCCGGGATGAGTATCACCCGCATCCTGATCGCCAATCGCGGCGAAATCGCATTGCGCATTCACCGCGCGGCGCATGAAATGGGGATCGAAACAGTCGCGGTGCACTCCACCGCTGACGCCGATGCCATGCATGTGCGGCTGGCCGACCACGCCGTGTGCATCGGCCCGCCCGCTGCGACCGACAGCTATCTCAACCACGCCAACATCATCTCGGCCGCCGAAGTGGCCGGATGCGACGCGATCCATCCCGGCTACGGCTTTCTGTCCGAGAACGCCCAGTTCGCCGAGATCGTTGAGGCGCATGATCTGAAATGGATCGGCCCGAAGCCCGAACATATCGTCACAATGGGTGACAAGGTTCAGGCGAAGAAGACCGCTGGCGCACTGGGCCTGCCGCTGGTCCCTGGCTCTGACGGCGCGGTATCCGACCCTGAAGAAGGCAAGAAGATCGCCGCCGAGATCGGCTATCCGGTAATCATCAAAGCTGCCTCTGGCGGCGGCGGTCGCGGCATGAAAGTGTGCGAGAGCGAAGACCAGCTCGCCACTTTGATGCAACAGGCCGGGTCCGAGGCGAAGGCCGCTTTCGGCGATGCGACCGTCTATATCGAGAAATATCTAGGCAATCCGCGCCATATCGAGTTCCAGGTGTTCGGCGATGGAAACGGCAATGCGATCCATCTGGGTGAGCGCGATTGCTCGCTCCAACGCCGCCACCAGAAAGTGCTCGAAGAGGCGCCCTCCCCCGTCATCAGCCATGATGAGCGCATGCGCATGGGCGAGGTTTGCTCCAAGGCGATGCGCGACATGGCCTATCGCGGCGCGGGCACGATCGAATTCCTGTGGGAAGACGGCGAGTTCTACTTCATCGAAATGAACACCCGCCTTCAGGTTGAACACCCCGTCACCGAAGCAATCACCGGCGTCGATCTGGTGCGCGAACAGATCCGCGTCGCCTCAGGCAAGCCGCTTTCGGTGGCGCAGGAAGATCTGGAATTCAACGGCCACGCCATCGAATGCCGGATCAATGCCGAAGACCCGTTCACCTTCGCTCCCTCGCCCGGCAAAGTGACGCACTACCACCCGGCTGGCGGGATGCATGTGCGGGTCGATTCAGGGCTTTACGCCGGCTACTCGATCCCGCCTTATTACGATTCCATGATCGCCAAATTGATCGTCTATGGCCGCAACCGCGAAGGCTGCATCATGCGCCTGCGCCGCGCGCTGGAGGAAATGGTCGTCGAAGGGGTCAAAACCAACATCCCGCTCCATCAGGAATTGCTGAAGCAGACCGACGTGCTGCACGGCGACTATTCGATCAAGTGGCTTGAGGAATGGCTGGCCGAGCGGGAGAGCTAAGTCTCGCTGCCGACGGGGCGCAACTCTATCCGTCGCTTGCGAAGGAGCTGATCCCAGCGATTAGCGAGATTTATCAGAACCTTGAACCGTCTCCTGGTCACCGGCTGGATCAGTTGGGAGTTCTGGGTCCGCAGCTGACATACGGCAGCGCGATTGGCGATGTGGTTGCGTCGCATATCGGGCCTGACGCGCGACCTGTCCGCGCGATCGCCTTCGACAAGTCGCCCGGCGCGAATTGGTCGCTGGGCTGGCATCAGGACCGCACAATCTGCGTTGCGGAGCAGCACGATTTCGACGGATTTGGTCCTTGGACGCGTAAGAAAGACGCGATTCATGTTGAGCCGCCGTTCTCGCTGATCGAGAAAATGTTGACCGTTCGCATCCACCTTGACCAGATCCGGCTCAACAACGCACCTCTGCAAATCGCGCTTGGCTCACAAAGGTGCGGGCGGATCGAAGAAGGGTTGGTTTCCGAAGTGGTTGCGGGATGCGAAGTCCATTTCTGCGAAGCCGATCCTGGAGATGTGTGGCTGTATTCAACCAGCATTTTGCATCGTTCAGATGCTGTATGTGGAACTGGTGAGCAATTGCGCAGACATGTGTTGCAGATCGACTATTGCTCCGCCAGTCTGCCTGCGCCGCTTAAGTGGGGCCTAACTGCGTAACCGGCGCGCTGACCACATCCTGCAACGGGCTGACAAGCCGCCGCCTATCCATTACCCTGCTGCGAGGACGGGAATGGGGGCCGGTTTGGTATGCTGAGAGCGGTTCAGGGTCTGGTGATTATCGGCGTTTTGGCGAGTTGCACCGGCTCGCGCGATGGCGGCGTTGCCACTGCTGTGATTGAACCGGCCGTTATCGAGGAACCTTCTCCCCTTCCTCCGCCCTCTCCGCCGCCTCCGCTGCCTCCTGCGCTCACCGTCGAAGAGCCTTCTCCAGTGACAGGCGTTACGCCGGGAGTCGGGCTTGCAATTCAGGGCAATACTAACGTCGAAGCGGGCAATTTAGGCAGCACTACAACTCTTTCGGCTGACCAGATCACACGGGCGTTTCGCAGCAGGGATACGGCCAATTCAGGCCGAACGCGCGGCGTACAGATCACCAGCCGCGCGCAGTCTGTGCCCACTACTTCGCCCACAATCGAAGAATTTCCGGCAGCTGCCGAAGCGCCTCTGGCGGCAAGCTCCGACCCCTGCGCACCCGGTGAACCGGCCAGCCTCAGCCTACCGCGCTACCCCTCCTGGCCACCCGAGGAAGCCTCCTCGCGTATCGCACTCGACCGCTATCTCGGCCCGCGCGAGGGGCGCTCGCTTTACGAAACCGGTCAGATGCTGCGCGATGCCTTGAACGAGGCTGGTTATGAGCAGCACGCCTTTTACGCGGTTCCGGGCGGCTATATCATCGTGACCGAAACCGAACGCACCGACCCCGAAGGCGCAGGGGTGAGAGGCACTGCGCGCTACCTCAAACCGGGCGAAGACCGCATCGGATTGCTCGTCTCGATCCGTGATTTGTTTCTCGAACGGCCCAAGACCTATTACCGTTACCTCGCTATCGTCGTCAGCGACCGACCCTTTTGTGCCGCGCGCGAGACGCTGGCGGTGGAGGAGGCGGAGCGGCGGGTGATTGGCGGCTTTAGCGACCTGTCCGATGATACGCGCGAAATCGATTTCAGCGACCGCTACCGCGTCACCGCGCTGATCTATGAATTCGTCAATGACGGGATCGGCTATGACCTTTCGATGATCGCGCCGGGCCGGATTCCCCCGCGCGAACATCTGAAACGCTCCGGCCTCGACGAGGCATTGCCGCGCATCTTCGCACCGGTTGCAGAGCAGAGCGATTGATGCGCGTCTTCATCTCCTACCGCCGCTCCGACAGCAAGGATATCGCCGCGCGGATTGCCGATAATCTCGCGCTCGATCCGGATATCGATCACGTCTTTCTCGACGTTGACGCTATCGCGCACGGGGAGGATTTTCCCGACCGGCTCGATGCCGAAATCGCAGCAGCCGATGTGGTGCTCGCGGTGATCGGCCCCGGCTGGCAGGGCGCCGATACTGGCGAGGGAATGGCGCGCTTGCACAGTGCGGAGGATTTCGTCCGGCGCGAGATCGAAGCCGCGCTGGAAAGCGGCAAGCGGTTGATCCCGTGCCTAGTCGACGGCGCTGCCATGCCGGGCGGCATCGATCTGCCCGCCTCGCTGACTGGACTGACAGCCAAGAACGCGATCGAAGTGCGCCACACCAGCTTTCGCGTTGACCTCGATTATCTCGCCGATTCCATCGTGCAACGCGAGCGGCTGCGCCGCCAATCACCTGCGCGTATCGCCATCGGCGCGGGTTGGCGTTTTGTCGGAGGATTTGTGCTTGCAGCGCTGATCGCGATCCTGATCGCATGGACCGGTGTTCAGACCATGCAGATGCCGCTCGAAACAATTCTGGGTGGCCGCATCGTGCTGGTGATTGTGTTGCTGGCAATTTTTGCTGCCTGCCAATGGGGCACCTGGCGGTTCTTGCGACGGTTTATCTGACCGGCATTACCAAGTGGGCTTCGCCCATCAAAGGTCAGCAACCAGATTTCGCTCGATCATGCGTTCATCATCCAAACCCGAGGCGAATTCGCGCGAATTGTCGAGCGCATCGAGTGTGCAGGTCAGTTTGTAGGAGAAAACTGACCCGGCGACATCGATTCGCCCCTGCCCATTGAGCAGGTGGGGAATGATGCGAGTCAGCAGGGCTTCGCTGAATTCGGGCAATGGGTCGGGCGTGCGGGTGATCGGATTGTTATCTTCCAGTGCCTCTTCCAATGCCTCTTGCACCTCGCCCACCTCGGTCAGTGGCGTTAGCGTCTCGCGCCAATCCAGAACAAACTTCGCCGGTTCATCCGCCTCGCGCTCAATCGACCAGCTCACTTCGATACGGGTGGAGTCCTGATCGAACCGCCCCATCTGGGCGAAACGCGAAGCCAGCTCCCACGCCGCCAGACTGATCTGCTGGGCGCCTTGCGCACCGATCTCCATATCGGGTCCGTCGGTCACGAATTGCAGGCTTGGCTTGGCAAAGAGCGGTTCGACCTGTCGGCGGATTACGCGGTCGATGCTGGCGCGGGCATGGTCGCCTTTCTCCATCACGGTTGAGGTGGCAATAGCGAGTGCGTTGATCCGCCCGCGCAGCTCGCGCAGGAAAGTATCAGGATGGGGCCCGACTTCCGCACCCGGCCGTGTAAGCGAGGATACGATCTGGATCAGATTGCGGCTGCGCTGCACCGCGTCGCGCGCCGTGAAAGCGAGATTGGCATTGGCGCGGTTGAGCTCGGCCGTACGCTCCTTGACCCGCGCATCCAGCTCATCACGCGTGCGCGACAGGTCGGCCATCGCGCTTTCGAGTTGTTCGATCACTGCCTCGTGTTTGTCGGGTGTGGGCACGCGGACTAGCACCGGAATCAGGCGGAAAAGCACAACCGCCGTAATCAATGAAATCACGCCTGTGGCGAGCTTCAACGCCCCCATAAAGGGGTAGATCGCATACCACAGCGTCACGATCGACAAGGCATGGGTGATACCGCAAAGCAGGACGAAACTGGCCGCCATTGTCACCAGTCCGCGATGCGCCAGATCGGGCCGTCTTCGCAAGACCAGGATCAGCGCCATCGGGATCGCCATATAGGCCGAAAAGATCATCAGGTCGCTGCCCGACCACAGCAGAACCAGCCAAGGCTCCCACAACAGGCACATGCCGTGCGGCATATATTGTTCGTATTCGAACAGCGCGTTCATGAGCCCACCTTTGATCCGTTCAGAGCCAAGTCCCCCGCACAAACCCCTAGCCGAGCGCAGGCTGCGTCACCCTTCGTAAGAACGCGTAGGCTTGGTCCGATGTGGAGCTATTGCGGGGTCAGGAGAGCTTGCGACACATGGCGCAGGTGCAGGTCTCTGGCGGAGCGGCTCAGTCGAAACTGAACCCGGCAGCCTTGGCTTCGGCGATGATTTGAGCGCCGGTTCTCTTGGGGCTTTCCTGCGCCAAATCGTACCAGTCGGGTTTTTCATCGATGAAGATCTGGTGCTTGATCGGCAGGCCTTCGGGAAGCTTGAACATTCCTGCGAGAAAGGTGCGCCCGCCTGTGGGCTTGAACTTGTACCAAAGGCTGCTGCCGCATGTGCCGCAAAAGGCGCGCTCGGCCCAATCGCTCGAATCGTAGGTAGAGACGTGCTCATCGCCTTCAATCGCAAAGCTGTCGCTTTCGATACCGGCATACATCGCGCCGACCCATTGCTGGCACATCGAGCAATGGCACACATCGACTTCGCGATGCGCGCCGGTTAACGTGACCGAGACTTTACCGCACAGGCAATTGCCGTGGAGCGGTTCGCTAATCCGCTCGACCTCACTCATAGAGGGACGCCGGGCTCGTGCTTGGCGGTGCGGATCGTCAGCGAGGTCTTCACGCTTGCCACATTGGGCGCAGGCGTCAGCTTGCTAGTGAGGAATTCCTGAAAGCTTTGAAGGTCCTGGCTGACGATCTTGAGGATGAAGTCGATCTCGCCATTAAGCATGTGGCACTCGCGCACTTCGGGCAGGTCGGCCATATGCTCTTCAAATTCTTTAAGCGCGCTTTCGGCCTGACTTTTCAGGCTCACCATCGCAAAAACGGTGATTGCAAAGCCCAGTTTGGACGGGTCAAGATCGGCGTGATAGCCGCGGATAACACCGTCTTCCTCCAGCCCGCGTACACGGCGCAAACACGGCGGCGCGGTCAGGCCGACGCGCTGCGCCAGCTCGACATTGGTGACGCGTCCCTCTGCCTGAAGTTCGCTGAGTAGCCGTTTGTCGATCTCGTCCAGATTCGCCATTTTACGTGAAGCTCCCCTGATATGTGGCGCGCTGCACATTTTGCGCGTTTGATTGCTTGGCCGCGGCACAATGCCTTACGCTCTAACAACAGACTGCAAGATTGCGCACGACTTTGCACTCGTAAAGCTAATTTTATTATGTGTGCCAGCAATTGTCCCGCTTTGCAACGCGCGTGAGAGGCGCACTGTCACAGGCGTCCTGCGGTGGTAGAAGACACGTGGCGGTAATGCGCCCCTTCTCGATCCGGGCGCGCGCGGCGTGCCTGCCCGTTCTACGGCTGGAGCCATAGCTGAATGTTCTTCGATGATCGCCTTGCGACAGTGCTGCGGCAGCGTGCCGATAGCGATGTCGGACGGCGCACGCAGTTCCGGCAATTGCTCGACATTCTGGGCGCAGTCCGCACAGGCGAAGCGCAATCGCGCGATTCGAGTCTGGTCGCTTCGGCATGGCTGCGGATGGACGCATTGGGCGAGACCATTCCGTCAGAGAGCCGCGCGCGCATAATCCGTGAGGCAGGCTGGCGTTTTCGCAATCCCGAACTCGCCGCACATCTGGCCGATTTCGAACCCGACGTCGCCTCCGCCGCGCTCAATCGCGCGCAGCTGACAGCAGAGGATTGGTCCGCGCTGATCCCGCGCCTGCCGATCCGCGCGCGCGGGTTCCTGCGTCTGCGGCGTGACCTGCCGGTGGATGTCGAGCAGCTGCTGGAGCGGCTGGGCGTGAGTGATCGCGGACTGCCTTCGCCGGTTGGAATTCCCGAGGAAGCGCCAGCCGCCGCGCCGGATACGCAGATTGAAGCGAAGGGCGTAGATGCGCCGCCATCTTCGCCAGAAGAGGACGAGGCGCCCGATTACGAGACATCCGCGCCGCCGCCCTCACCGCCAATCGGGATTGACGTTAACAAGCACCCTCCGCACGACGTCGTAGAGCCGCAAGCGGATGCGCCCACGCCTTCTGCCATTCTCCCCTCCGGTTTCGATCCCGCAGGCGAAGGGCGCAGCGAGATTTCGGCGCTGGTCGAACGGATCGCCGCCTTCAAGCGCAACCGTGAAAGCGGCGGCTCTTCCGCAGATGATGCAACCGAACCGCGCCTGCCGCTGGGTGAGGAACAACTGCGCAGCGTCAAGCTTATCGGCGCATTCGGCTTTGCTGCCGATGCTGCCGGACGGATCGAGTGGTCCGACGGAGAGACACCCGCCATGGTGATCGGCACGCGGCTGGCGGCCCGGCCCCGGCTGGGCGCATCGGCCAGCGAAACCCCGCTCGAACGCGCCTTTGCCCGCCGTCAACCGATTGCAGGCGAACGTTTCGTGCTGTCCGGAGCCGAAGCGATTGCGGGCGAATGGATCGTCAATGCACAGCCGCGCTTTACCGATGACGGCAATTTTGCCGGTTATTTAGGGCGTTTCCGCCGCCCTGCCGGTGCCGATCCCACGGCGCCCAGCGCTGCCGAACTGGAAGCCGACCGGATCCGCCAGTTGCTCCACGAATTGCGCACGCCTGTTACCGCTGTTCAAGGCTATGCCGAGGTGATCCAGCAGCAATTGTTCGGCACCGCGCCGCATGAATATCGCGCGCTTGCCGCAGCGATTGCGGCTGACGCCGCACGCATCTTGTCGGGCTTTGAAGAGCTTGACCGGCTCGCCAAGCTTGAAACGGGCGTGATCGAATTTGATCCGGGCGAAACCGATCTGGCGGGGCTTGCCCGGCGCACGGCGAGCCAGCTTGCACAGGTCCTCGCGCCGCGCATGGCGGGTATCGAGTTCGATGATGCCGATATTGGCGGCGCGCAATTGGTCGCGCTCGATAGCGATCAGGCAGAGGGGCTCCTGTGGCGCCTCCTTGCCACATTGGGCGGCGGCTGCGCGGCGGGCGAAATGCTCGAAGCGTCACTCTTGGCTGAGAATGGCATGGCGCGGCTAACGTGTGATCTGCCCGCACAATTGCTTGCCGAAGAAGATATCTTCACCGCCGAAGCCAAGCCGGTTGGCAATGCGGTGAATGCCGGGCTGTTCGGAGCAGGCTTTGCCCTGCGCCTTGCCCGCGCCGAAGCGCGCGCCGCAGGTGGCTCGCTGACACGCGACGACGAGCGGATTGTGCTCAACCTGCCACTGCTTGAGACTGCCGCCATGCAGCCCGACATGGAGTGCGAAGCCTCGGGCGAGCACTGACTTTCCCACCGCGGGTTGCGCGCGGTAAGAGCATGCTTACAATTCCTGGTATATAGGCGCTTCATCACCGCCAGTGGGCACGAAGGGCAGGCGAAATGACTGAACAGGGTGGAGTTTCGCCGCAAGGGAGCGTTTCGATGAACGAAGCGCCTGCCCAGCCGCGCCCTGCCGGCTTCGGTCCCGAATTCGGCCAACGTGTGCTGCTGACTATCGATACCGAAGAGGAGTTCGACTGGGAGGCTCCTTTTACGCGTGACGGCCACGGTCTCAAACATGTCGAGGCGCTGCCTCGCTTTCAGAGCTTTTGCGAAGAAATCGGCGCGCATCCGGTCTATCTGGTCGACTGGCCGATCGCCAATGATCCGCGTGCGGTGGAGATCATCGGCGATGCAGTGAAGCGCGGCGCGGCGGAGGTTGGTGTGCAGTTGCATCCATGGGTCAACCCGCCCTTTGATGAAGAGGTGAATGCGCGCAACTCCTATGTCGGCAATCTCCCGCGCGATCAGGAGGAGGCCAAGTTCTCCCTCTTGCGCGACCGGATCGAAGCAGCCTTTGGCACTGCCCCGCAAATCTATCGCGCCGGTCGGTATGGGTTGGGACCGGCCAGCTCCGAGATCCTGAAATCAGGCGGAATTGCTATCGACACATCGGTGCGCTCGCTGTTTGATTACAGCCATGATGGCGGCCCTGATTACACCAATCATCCGGTCCGCCCCTATTGGGTCGATGAAGACCGTGCGCTGCTCGAACTGCCTCTGACAACGATCTATTGGGGAATGCTCAGGCAGCTGGGTCGCCAGATCCACCGCTTGCAGCGCCATCTGCCGACCTTTTTCGGCGGATTTTCCAGATTCGGCCTGCTCGAAAGGATCGCGCTCACCCCCGAAGGCGTCACCATTGACGAAGCGATCCGCGGGATCGACATCGCGCTCGACGACAATCTGCCAGTGCTGGTCCTGTCGCTGCACAGCCCCAGCCTCGCACCCGGCAACACCGAATATGCCGAGGACGAAGCCGGCGTCGAGGCGCTCTATGACTGGCTGCGCGCGGTCTATGCCTATCTCGGCAAACGCGGCGTTCGATCGGTCACAGCGCGCGAAATTATCGAAGCCGCGCTGCGCTAATCACAATCGGCCAACAGTGATGCTTGTGTCTTGGCTGAGAGCGCTGTAGAGGCGGCGCTGCTTTTGCCACTACGGCGAATTCTTGGGACCTATGGGCCTGTAGCTCAGTTGGTTAGAGCTGGCCGCTCATAACGGCTAGGTCGCGGGTTCGAGTCCTGCCGGGCCCACCAGGAATTCACGTGAATAGCGGCATGGCAGTTGAAATCGGTTCGGGGAGTGGCGCAGCCAGGTAGCGCACCTGTTTTGGGTACAGGGGGTCGGAGGTTCGAATCCTCTCTCCCCGACCATTTCAACCATTTTGAGGGGGACTGCCACCGGACTGCCCCCTCAGATTACTCTTCCATGATCGCAGGAGCGCTGGGGATCGGACCGCCCGTCTGGATCGAGCGCGGTTCGTTGGCGAGAATGCCGACAATCTGCGTCCACACCGCGACATTCTGGCGCAGCTGCACCGGATCGATCTTGTCGAGCGTGTCGTCGGGCGTGTGGTGCAGGTCGAAATAGCGCGTCCCGTCCTGCTGAAGGTCGATGATCGCCCCTCCCTGATCGCGCGAGATGTTGATGTCTGCTCCGCCGCTTGCAGTAATCGTCGAACCCGCCACACCGAAGCGCGCGACCGACGCTGCCAGCCTTGCGTGGAGATCGGGGTTGCTCTCGCGGAAGTTGCTTTCAAATCGCCAGATACGGTCCGCACCAAAGTCGCTCTCCAGACCGACCCCGATATGTTCGTCGATATGCGCCTCGGAATAGGCGCGGCTGCCCCACAGGCCCACTTCCTCTGCACCTGCAAACAGCACACGGATCGTGCGCAAGGGCTGACCAGTGTGCGACACATGGAGCGCAGCCGCAGCAACAATCCCGCAGCCTGCGCCATCGTCAAAGGCACCCGGCGCATTCCACCAGCTGTCAATGTGACACGCGATCAAAACCGGCGGGAGATCGGGGTTGCGACCGACGATCTCGCCCACGACATTGCCGCTGATCGTGGTGCCGATGAATTCGGGGTTCATCTCGATCCGCATGGTGATCGGACGTCCATCTGCACGCGCGAACATCCGCTCAAGGTTCTCCGCATCGGGGATCGAGAGAGCGCCGGCCGGAGTGGGCGAAACGCCCTCAGGCCAGCTGGTGCCGCCCGTATGCGGGTTGCGGTGATAGTCGGTGCCAACCGATTTGATGACGGTCGCCGCCGCGCCCTTGCTCGCAGCAATGCCCGATGCGACCCAGCGCGCGGGGCCGGCAAACCCGTAATGCGAGCCGTCCTGCGCGCGGCGCATTTCGTGGCTGATATAAGCGATCTTGCCGTCCAGCGAACCTTCGGGAGCCGCCGCGAGTTCGGCCACAGTGCGGAAGAACACCACCTCTGCCTCTAGCCCACCAACCGGCGTCGGTGCGCTGTTGCCGAGCGGCTGGATCACCATGTCCTGCGCAAAGGGAGCCGTGACCCGCGCAGTCGCCAGATTGCCGGGCACCCATGTCTCCATCTCGAACGGCTCATCCGCGACATTTTCAAAGCCGTTTTCGATCAGCCACGCCACCGCCCACTCGCGCGCGCGTGTTTCAGCCTCGGTCCCTGCCTGACGCGGGCCAACTTCGGTTGTGATCCCTTCGACGAAATCCCACGCGATTGTGTCCTGCGTCAAAGTCGCATCAGCCATCGCCTCAACCGACATATGCGGGTCGGTCGAAGTCTCGGCATGGCCATCGGCGAAAGCTGCAACAGGAAGCGAAAGCGCGGCAAGCGCGAAGAGTGTCTTTTTCATGAGACAGCGTGCTATCGAGCGATGGGGCCCAAGTCCAGCTTGCCCTGTGGGGGCGCGCCGACTATCTGGGCGCGCAAGCAATCACACACACGATTTTTCCAAAGGACTGCCACATGGCCGCGCAATACGCCTTCGTAATGAAGGGCATGACCAAGAGCTTCCCCGGCGCGCAAAAGCCGGTGCTCGCGAACATCAACCTGCAATTCTATCAAGGCGCGAAGATCGGCATTGTCGGCCCCAATGGTGCGGGCAAATCGACGCTGATGAAGATCATGGCAGGTATCGACACCGATTTCACTGGCGAGGCATGGCCGGGCGAGAACATCACCGTCGGCTATCTGCCGCAGGAGCCTGAGCTCGACACGTCCAAAACCGTTCTCGAAAACGTCAAGGACGGCGCGCGCGAAACCGCTGATCTCGTCGACCGTTACAACGCAGTCGCTGCGCAAATGGCAGAGCCTGATGCTGACTACGAGAAGCTCGGCGATGAAATGGCCGACCTCCAGACCAAGATTGACGCGGTCGATGGCTGGACGCTCGACAACCAGCTCGAGATCGCGATGGAGGCCCTGCGCTGCCCGCCTTCGGACATGGCGGTCGACAACCTTTCAGGCGGTGAGAAGCGCCGCGTTGCGCTTACCCGCCTGCTGATCCAGAAGCCGTCGATCCTGCTGCTCGACGAGCCGACCAACCACTTGGATGCAGAAAGCGTCGAATGGCTTGAAAACCACCTCAAGGAATATGCAGGCGCCGTCCTGATGATCACCCACGATCGCTACTTCCTCGACAATGTGGTGGAGTGGATCCTCGAACTCGATCGCGGTACCTACTACCCGTACGAGGGCAATTACTCGACCTATCTGGAGAAGAAAGCCAAGCGTCTCGAACAGGAAAGCCGCGAGGAATCGGGCAAGCAGAAAGCGCTATCCCGCGAGCTGGAATGGATCAGGCAGACGCCTGCCGCGCGCCAGACCAAGTCCAAAGCGCGTATCCGCAAGTTCGAGCAATTGCAGGAAGCGCAGGCCGGACGCGCACCGGGCAAAGCGCAAATCGTAATTCAGGTACCCGAGCGCCTCGGCGGCAAGGTGATCGAGGCGAAAAACATCTCGAAAGCTTACGGCGACAAGCTGCTGTTCGAAAACCTGTCCTTCATGCTGCCCCCCGGTGGCATTGTCGGCGTGATCGGCCCCAATGGCGCGGGTAAATCGACGCTGTTCCGCATGATTACGGGGCAGGAAACCCCCGACACCGGCTCGATCGAAATCGGCGAGACAGTCCATCTGGGCTATGTCGACCAAAGCCGCGATGACCTGAACCCCAAGAACAACGTCTGGGAGGAAATCTCCGACGGGCTCGATTACATGCAGGTCAACGGCCACGACACCTCGACCCGCGCCTATGTGGGCGCGTTCAACTTCAAGGGCGGCGACCAGCAGAAGAATGTCGGCAAACTGTCAGGCGGCGAACGCAACCGCGTGCACATGGCCAAAATGCTCAAGCAAGGCGGCAACGTGCTGCTGCTCGACGAACCAACCAACGACCTCGACGTCGAGACATTGGGCGCACTCGAAGACGCAATCGAGAACTTCGCCGGCTGCGCCGTGGTCATCTCGCACGACCGTTTCTTCCTCGACCGCCTCGCAACGCACATTCTGGCGTTTGAGGGCAACTCCCACGTCGAGTGGTTCGAGGGGAACTTTGAGTCGTATGAGGAAGACAAACGGCGCAGGCTGGGTGATGCGGCGGACCGGCCTACAAGGCTGGCTTATAAGAAGTTGACGCGGTAATTAGCGCAAATGTCAAAGCATCGCCTCTTCGTCAGCTGGTCCCGTGCGCAAGCTGGTCAGATCGCCCCAATATTGAAAACATTTTTCCAAGATGTCCTTGGAATAAACGATATCTTCCTCTCGAAAGAGATAGATAGCGGAAGGCGATGGAGTGATGAAATTGCACAGGCGCTGGATAGCTGCGACGCAGGACTTATTCTTGTTACAGACGAAAACAAAGGCGCCCCTTGGCTTAACTTTGAGGCTGGAGCGATTTCAAAGCGGCTAGCAAATTCAAACGTCGTGCCATTGCTATGGGATATCTCAGTGGGTGACATTGCTGACACTCCCCTGAATCAGTTTCAGAGCAAGTCATTTGCAAAGGAAGATATTCACGCGGTGGTTCAAAGTTTCGGCAAGCTTTGGGAGCTGCCTCCCGAGCCGATCGACAGGCGATTTGACGCAATGTGGCCGGCGTTAGAAGGCCAGCTCGGGAACGTCCCCGCAGCATCTCCTAAGTCTGAGAAAGCGCTAAAGATTCAAGATGTTTATAGCCTTCTTCAAAGAATAGGCTCTCGCATTGATGGAATTGAATCCACAATTGATTCGATTGAAGCAGACGTAAGCGAGACACTCTTAGAACAATCTGAGATGCGTAGAACACTTCCAAGGGACGCAGTCGCCGAGTTGATCCCCTATGTCAATCAAACGGGTAACAAGCAGTATTGGCGACGCCTTGTGGAAGAAGCTAATTCAAATACTAAGGGATTGGATCACGAACCAAGCGTTGGAGATATTCTTGGGCAGGCGCTCGCGTCTTCTTCGCCAGCCATTGGTGATTCAGTGAACCATAACGCATATGGAAAAGGCATCATTCGGAGCATTAAGGGTAACATAGCTGTAGTTCAATTTGAGAATGGCAATGTCAGAGGCATTGACCTGTCGGAGTTGTGAACGGTCTATTTCGCTCTTCGTACGCGCCATCCGTCACCCCGGACTTGATCCGGGGTCCCGCTTCTTGTTCCCGCGCGCCAAGCCGGAAGTTAGCGGGATGCCGGATCAAGTCCGGTATGACGGAGAGTGTTGTTTCGGATGACGGGATAGAGGGGGTGCTCAGATCAGGTGATCGTAGAGGTCGGCCCAATCGGGGTTCGCCTTTTCGATCAGGTCGAGCTTCCAATCGCGTCGCCAGCGTTTGAGGCGTTTCTCGAAAGTGATCGCTTCCTCGATGCTCGCGAAGCTCTCCGCCCAGACCAGCCGTTTTAGCTCGTACCGCGCGCAGAAATCGGAGCCTTTGCCAGACCGGTGCCGGCTGACGCGCGCGGACAGATCCGAAGTCACCCCAACATAGATCGTCCCGCGATAGCGGTCCGCCATGATGTAGGTCCAACCGCCGTGCTTCTCGCGATCCATGGGGCAAAGAAGAAGTAAGCGGGACCCCGGGTCAAGCCCGGGGTGACGACGAACCCTCGCATTTCCCACCCCGTCAAACGCCCGCTTCATTCGTCGCTGGCTCTTTGAAGACCGAATCCAACCGCTCCTGCCTACGCGCCACAAATGCCTTTCGTCCTTTACGCCCCTTTAACCGCGCATAGGGCATTCCCCTTACCGATAGGGAAAAGAGGGGCACTTTCATGGGCGTAGTCGAAAGCGCGTTAGCCGGAACTGGCGTGGCGTGGGGATCAGGCGTATCGGACCTGATGCTGATCGCAACGATTGCGGTCATTTCGGTGTTGGCCATGTTCGCCTTTCGCGCCATGGCTCGCCGGACCGAATCTGCCGATCCTCTGACGGGATTGTTCGACCGACCGACTTTCGAAGCCCGCGCGAGTGCAGTTGCCGACCACACACCCCGCAAGACTGTTCAATCGCCAGCCAAAACCGCCGTCTTGAGCGGCCGCATCGACCACGCCGCGCAAATCCGGCAGGTCTGGGGTCAGGACACCCGCTCAGAGGCGATTGCGCAGGTTGCTCAGGTCATGCGCGCCGGTGTTCGCGGAACTGACATCGTTACCAGCGCCGAAGACGAAAGCATCGTGATCGTGGCCAAGGGAGCAAGCGAAAACGAAGCGGGCGCCATCGCGCAAAGGCTGATGCAAAGGCTCGCTCAAACGCCGGTGCCGGGTCTTGATGAAGGCATGCGCCTCACCGCCAGCTTTGGCGTGGCCGAGCGGCTTAACGGAGAAAGCGACGACGATCTGCGCGCCCGCGCCAACGCCGCGCTCGACGCCGCGCAATCGCATGGCGAGGACCGGATCATCGTGGCGAGCGAATGGGAGGAAGTGAAGTTCCTGCCTGCTCCTGAACCCGCACGCGAGGCACGGGCCGCTGGTGGCAGAGGTGCCGCCGCAGCTTAGGGCGCGGCCCAAATTCCGCGCCAATCCTGCGCGCTTTCACCGCGTTCGAACTGCGCGCGGATATGCCCGGTATGGGCGAGGTAGAACCAATCCAGCTCGCGCAACTCGACACGTACAATGGCGAAGTTGGGCCGTGCAGGGATGATCTGCTCATCGCTCGGCTCGATCCCTTCAAATTCGCTGGGCAGACCGGATGTGGGCGCATCGGCTAATGCGCCGGGCCCTTCGCCCAGATAGCAGCGGCGGGCGAAGTTATCGCTTTCCTGCCACGCAGCTTCGACCAGAGGCCCTTCGCGCAGGACCTCGCCGATCCCCCGCACACGGATCTGGACCTTGGCGGACCTGTCATAGAACAGCACCGCCATGCGCGGATCCGCCTCGATAGCTGTAACCTTGGGAGCGCGGCAATCGGTGTGGAAACGAAGGCTCCATGACTGCGGGTCAAACTCACGCAAGACCATTGTGCGCGCATCGACATCGCTGGTTACGACCGCAGGCACATGCATGCCGGATCGCCGGTCACTCGCCGCAACCTCAAGCCGGGCGGCAAGGTCTCGATGCACATCTTCTAGCGATTCAAACATGGATCTGCGCCATCGTGGCTTTGCGGGGAAGGGTCAAGGTGTTCAGAAAAACGCAGTCCAACATTAACGTAGCCCTTACCAGCCGGTTCAGGATGCTGTCAGCGACTCGCCCGTATTACACAGTTGTATCGGTCGGAAAGGACCGGCAGGACTATCAATCAAGCCGTAAGTGGTGGGGCGGCGACACTGGAGGCACATTATGGATATCACCCTGTTACTCAGAGGCAGCGCCCTGTCCGCCCTTGCATTTGCAATGGCGGCGTTTGCTCCTGCGCAAGTTGCTCACGCGGCGAGCGCCGGTGCAGCCGAGGCCAGCGCAGAAGCCGAACAGTCGAGGCAGGATCGCCGCGCCCAACGACGCAGTGAGCGCCGCGCCCAGCGCGGCCAGTCCTGGAGCGACCGATCAGAAATGGAGCGCAGCCGCTCGACACAAAATGTGGAGCGCCAGTCGCGCAGAGCTACGCCGCGACGTGCTGAACGACGTGCTGAAAGACGCGACGAGCCCCGTGCAGAACGCCGCTCGGAACGACGTGCAGAACGTCGCGCTGAACGCAGGGCCGAACCGCGCACGCAGAGCAGACCCGCCCGCCGTGCGGACCGCAGGGCAGACCGGGTAGATCGCCGCACAGACCGCCGCGCTGATCGCGTTGACCGTCGCTCGGATCGCCGCGCAGACCGGACAGAGCGCCGCGGAGACCGCCGTTCGGACCGGCTTGAGCGTCGGGGCCGTGACGGTGCCGCAGGCCGCGTTGATCGCCGCACAGACCGCCGTGCCGACCGTGTAGAACGCCGCGGTGACCGCCGCGCGGACCGGGTCGAGCGTCGCGGTGATCGCAGGGCCGACCGGGTTGAGCGCCGCGGTGATCGGCGCGCTGATCGCCGTGCAGAACGCCGGTCGGACCGCCGCGCAGAGCGCCGCTATGACCGCCGCAGTGACCGCAGGGTCCGCCGTGACTACCGTGACGGTGTAAGAGACGGCCGCCGTGCTGAACGCCGGGCCGAGCGCCGGGCAGATCGCCGTGCAGAGCGCCGCGCCTACCGCCGGTGGAACCGCCAGACCTGGCGCGACAACCGCCGCTATCGCTGGCGTGACTATCGCCGCGCGAACCGCAGCATCTTCCGCCTGGGTCGTTACTACGCCCCGTACCGCGCGCACCGTTACAACCGCTTGAGCATCGGCTTCTATCTCGACAGCCTGTTCTTCGGATCGCGCTACTACATCAACGACCCATGGTCGTACCGCCTGCCCGAGGTCTACGGACCGTATCGCTGGGTGCGCTATTACGACGATGTCGTGCTGGTCGATATCTATACCGGCGAAGTGGTCGACGTGATTCACGACTTCTTCTGGTAAGATCCGCGATGACCTGACAGCAGCCCCCGCTGGAGCGATCCGGCGGGGGTTTGCTTTTGCGTTTCGCTTGCTAAGCACTGCCTATGACCAAGACCGAAACTGTCCCCGATCAGGATGCGCTGCGCCGCGTTGGCAAGTCTGTGCGCGAACGGCTCGAAGCTGACCCCGGCGTTTACAAGATCGACACCGACAAGGCCGAGCTTTACGCCATCGGTGACTTCCTCAGCGCCGCCGAATGCGAGCGGCTGTGCCTAATGGTCGATCACACCGCGCGGCCCTCTTCGCTGCACGAGATCGGCTATGAAAGCGGCTTTCGCACCTCCTATTCTGGCGACCTCGATCCCTATGACAGCTTCGTCAAAGGGATTGGACGGCGGATCGACGACCTGCTCGGCGTTGATCCCAAGATCGGCGAAGCGATTCAGGGACAGCGCTATCTACCGGGCCAGCAATTCAAGCCGCATAATGACTGGTTCTACACCTCCGAGAAGTACTGGCAGGGCGAGCGCAAACGCGGCGGTCAGCGCAGTTGGACAACCATGGCCTTCCTCAACGAGGTCGAAGAAGGCGGCGAGACGCACTTCACCGAGATCGGCATCAAGATAGAGCCCAAACCCGGTGTCTTGCTCGTCTGGAACAACGCGCTACCCGATGGCCGCCCCAACGAGCAGACAATGCATGCTGGCACCCCTGTGGTGAAAGGTGCCAAGTACATCATCACCAAATGGTATCGCACGCGGAATTGGAAGTAGGAAAGTAGAAAGTCGCGTCTCGCCTCTATCTCGTCATTACGAGGCGAAGCCGAAGCAATCCATCTTTGAATGTTCCACCATGGCGCACCGTCAGAAGATGGATTGCCGCGTCGCCCCTCGGGCTCCTCGCAATGACGAGGGTGGTTAGGTTCTCTCCAACGCCTCTGCGATCAGCTTGCGCGTTGGCTCCACCCCGTAGAGCGCGATGAAGCTGCCCATGCGCGGGCCTTGCTCTGATCCCAGCAGCGTTTCGTAGAGCGCGCGGAACCAGTCGCGCAGGGACTCGAAACCGAACTCCTCGCGCTTACCGATCTCGTAGACCATGGTTTGCAGGTCTTCCGCACTCGCGCCCGCGCCAGCCGAAGCCAGAGCGGCATCAAGCTCCTTCAACGCAGCCACTTCACCGCCAGCAGGCGCGCGCTTGTTGAGCGTTTGCGCCACGAAGTCGCGGTTATAGTGCACCGCTGCCTCGATCAGCCGCTCCAGCGCAGGGTCGGTCACTGGCTTGCCGGTATAGCTCGCCACATACTCCGCAAGGTTCTGAGGTGTTGCCTCAAGCCCGAGCACGCTCACAAGGTTGAGCAGCAAGCTGTAAGGCACCGACAGGCTGTCCCCCGCCCCCGGCGCATCCGGCGTATCGCGCCGCTCATTAGCGCGCAGCAAGTGCCAGACCGCATTGCCCATCTGCTTGTCGAGCGGTTGCTCGGGCAGGCGCTCACGGAACTGCCAGTAATCGTCGATCGCCTTGGGGATGACCCCTGCGTGGAGCTGCTTGGCGCTCTTGGGATTGGCGAAGATGTAGAAGCCGAGGCTCTCCTCGCTGCCATACTCGAGCCATTCCTCGATCGACAGGCCATTGCCCTTCGACTTGCTGATCTTCTCGCCCTTTTCGTCGAGGAACATCTCGTAGATCAAGCCTTCAGGCTTGTTCCCGCCAAGCACGCGCGCGATCTTGCCCGATTGCACGCCGCTATCGGTCAAGTCCTTGCCATACATCTCGTAATCGACGCCGAGCGCGACCCAGCGCATCGCCCAGTCGACCTTCCACTGGCATTTGGACATGCCGCCCAGCGCGCTCTGCTCGACCAAGCTGCCATCGGCGTCGGTGAAGCGGATCGTGCCTGCTTCGGCATCGACCACTTCAACCGCGACCTGCAACACCTCGCCCGTGGTCGGGCTGACCGGCATCACGGGAGAGTAGGTCTTGCGCCGTTCCTCACCCAAGGTCGGCAGCATGATGTCGAGGATCGCATCAAAGCCGCGCAGCACGCCGCGCAGGGCATCGTCGAAGGCGCCGCTATTGTAGCGGTCCGAGGAGCTTACGAACTCGTAGTCGAAGCCGAACTGGTCGAGGAAGGCACGCAGCTGCGCGTTGTTGTGCGCGGCGAAGCTGTCATGCTGCGTGCCGAACGGGTTGGGGATGCGCGACAGCGGCTTGCCCAGATGCTCGCCGAGCATCTCCTTGTTCGGCACGTTGTCAGGCACTTTGCGCAGCCCGTCCATGTCATCGCTGAAGGCGACGAGGCGCGTCTTTTCACCCGTCAGCGCTTCGTAGGCGCGGCGGACAAGCGTGGTGCGAAGCACCTCCTGAAACGTGCCGATATGCGGCAGGCCTGAGGGGCCATAGCCGGTCTCGAACAGCACAGGCTCACCATTCGGTTTTCCGCCGCGAAGCCGTTTGGCGAGGCGCTGTGCCTCCTGGAAGGGCCAGGCTTTCGAATTGCGGGCGGTTTCGATGAGTCTGCTGTCTGTCATAGTGGGGCCGCTTTTATGCCAAGCATGCGATTGTGCAAGTGCGAAGGTGGCGAGACTTGGACCGCGCAAGTGGGGTCTTTGAAAAACAATTGCGTTCCGCGCAGCCGCGCTATTCTGCGGCTTTGCAGGCGAAATGCGGGGTGCAGAGTGTAACCTTTGCCTTTCGGCAGAGCGGCTGGGTGGGAATCGCGCATGGTCCGCCGATGATACCTGGGCCGCTGCGTGTAGGACAGCGGGCAGATCAGGGCTGCGACGTCAGTCCCTAGTCGAATACGCCCGTGTCGTAGTCATATTTGGCTTTGAAACGCCGCATCATGCCCGGCATCAGGAACAGATCGGCAAACAACCAGATCATCCAGATGACAATCCCAAAGGCGAAGGGCAGGAAGATGAAGGCGGCGATTATGCTGCCGATCAGCAGGCCGACCTGATAGATTGCGCTTTCGCCGTGCCCGCAATAGACGCGGTGCAGGCTGGTCTGGCCGATTACGAACCAGATCAGATAGGCCATTCCCAGGCTGCGTCCGGCAGGATCGCCGAAGAAGAAGGTCTTGCCCGATTTGCCCCGCGCGCCGCCCGACCCGCCGGGCATCCGGGGCGCTTCACCCCGTGCCATGCCGCGAGCCGCCGCGCGAATTTCGGCCTCTTGCGCAGCTGACAGTCCACTCGCGCCAATCGGCCCTCCGCCCATAGGTTGCGCAGGCTCCATGCGCCGCGCCGGACGTTCGGTGGGGCGCATATTGCGAAGATTGATCATCGGGTCCTCGTAGGGAGTGCCATCGATGCTGGAAATCTGATCGCTCTGCTGCGGCTGCGCCGGAGCTAGCCCCTGATGCGCTATGCGGGCGCGTTCGGAGGCGATGAAAGCCTCGCGCTTGGCTGCGATCTCAAGAGACGTCATTTGAGGCGCTCTGGCATTAGAGCCAGCGCCCGCCTGACCAAATCCGCCGGGGCGTGGTGCGGTCTGCCCTGCAGCCAATCCTTTTCTGCCGAAACTCATCGCCGGACCCTCAGCCGCTCGTCGCCAGATAGGCAATTTTGCCGCCTGACACTTCATATTCGGAATAAGAGCAGCACATCTCCTGACCATCAGCGAAAATATAGCCGACCGACAAATAGACAAACTGGCCATTGACCCCGCTGTCATCGATCCGGATCGATGGCGCGCCGGGAGCGAAGTTGGCGGCGTAGAGCGCGCGGATCTGTTCGCGGCCAACCGCAACCATGCCGTTGGCATGCACTTCGGCATCGGGAGTGAAAGTCGCGACAAAGCGGTCCAGATTGCCCGAACGATATGCATCAACATGCGCCTGAACCGCCGCGACCCTTGCGCGCATTTCGGCCATTTCGGCGCTGTCTGCCGCGGGTGCGTTGGAGTCCACCTGCTCGGCAAGCGCGGCAGGCGTCAGAGCAAACATTGCCCCGATTGCGAACATCATTCTCGTACGCAAAGTATCCTCCCTGAAAGACCTGCGACGTCTCAAAACCACAGAACTATGCCGCGCACTCGTTTACATATGGTTTTCAGGTGACCATCATCGGCAGATCGTGAATTCGCCCCCTGCCCTTCCTTCGATTGTTCCGGTTCCCCTCCCCGCGCTTCATGCAAGCCACGGAGGCAATTGGCTGCGCCCGGCCAACGGCGTCACAGGCGCGGTTTCGAAGGGTGAGGCGATCATGGGCGCCGCGGATACGCCGGTTCTGCTGCTGAACGCCCCGCTGGTCGCCAACCGGCTGGGCTATCCCGACCTTTCCGGCCTCGACCTGCTCGAACTGTTCGCCTTTGTGCATCCGGCGCGCTTTTGCGTGCCTACGCCGCGCGGTCTGGCAGAGGCGCTGGAACTGGAGGAGCCGGAAGGCGATGCCGACGTGCCCGCCTTCCTGCAAAAGGCCGCAGGCGCGATGGTCGCGGCCTGCGAGGATCCCGAATGGTTCGAACGCTCCGGTGCGTGGAGCGTGCTCCAATCGCTCGAGCGGCTGCGCTGGCCGTGGGCGCAGGTCTTGAAACCGCATCTTGCAACGCCCGAGCGGGCGGAGAAATGGCTGTTTGCGACCCTGCCCGAATGGGAGGAAGCAGGCGAGCGCGCGCCGCCTTCGCAAGTCGAATTGCCCGGCGAGCAGGTGCTGGGGGCGCTCGACGCGCTGACGGGCGAAGGATCGGAAAAACGCGAGGGCCAGCGCGCCTATGCTCAGGACGCCGCGCGCATCTTTGCCCCGCGTGACCGGCGCGAGCTGCCGCATATTGCATTGGCGCAAGCAGGCACGGGGATCGGCAAGACCTTGGGCTATCTCGCCCCGTCCTCGCTCTGGGCGGGCGCTTCGGGAGGGACGGTGTGGGTGTCGACCTTCACCAAGAACCTCCAGCGGCAATTGCGCAGTGAAAGCCGCCGTGCTTGGCCGGTCAAACGCCCCGACGGAACGCCGCCGGTTGTGGTGCGCAAAGGGCGCGAGAACTATCTCTGCCTTCTCAACCTCGAAGACGCATTGCAAGGCGGTTTTTCGGGCCGTCCCGCGATACTTGCCCAGCTGGTTGCGCGCTGGGCGAGCTTTACCCGCGACGGCGATATGATCGGGGGCGACCTGCCCGGATGGCTGGGCACGCTCTTCCGCAAACGCGGGATCGCCGCGCTCACCGATCAGCGCGGTGAGTGCATCTATGCCGGCTGTCCGCATTACCGAAAGTGCTTCATCGAACGCTCGGCAAGAGACAGCGCGCAGGCCGACCTTGTGATCGCCAATCACGCTTTGGTGATGGTCAACGCCGCGAGAGGCCGCGACCACGCTCAAAGACCAACCCGCATCATCTTTGACGAGGGCCACCACGTCTTCGAAGCCGCCGATTCCACCTTCGCCGCCACGCTTTCAGGCCAAGAGGCCATCGAACTGCGCCGCTGGATCGTCGGGCCGGAACGCAAGAACAGAGGCCGCCGCCGCGGTCTCTCCGCGCGCCTTGCCGATGTGGCCAGCTATGACGATGAAGGCGGCGAGGCCATCGAAGACGCCAGTGAAGCGGGCAAGGCGCTTCCCGGCGAAGGCTGGCTGCAAAGGTTGGTCGATGGCGAGCCATTGGGAGCAGTTGAAGCGCTGCTCTCCGCTGTGCGCACCGCCACCTATGCCCGCGATGAAAGCGCCAAGGGTTCGGCGGGGATCGACGCAGGCTACGGGATTGAAACCGAGGCCAGCGGGCTTCCGGGCGAAGTGATCGAAGCCGCGAGCGCCGCCGCCGAAGCGCTGGCTGGCATCCGCGCGCCGTTGATCCGGCTTGGCGGACGGCTGGAGGCAATCATGGCCGACCCGCCCGACTGGCTCGACGGTCAGGGCAGAGCGCGGATCGAAGGCGCGCGTTTCTCTCTCCAATGGCGGGTCGATCTGCTGGCGGCGTGGGAGAGCCTGCTGGCACGGCTGGGCGGACCGGCGGACCCCGAATTTGTCGACTGGCTTGCGGTTGACCGCTCCGATGCGCGCGAGTTCGACGTGGCGATCCACCGCCGCTGGCTCGACCCGATGAAGCCCTTTGCCAAGACCGTGCTCGAACCCGCGCACGGCGTGATGCTGACCAGCGCGACGCTGACTGACAGGATCGGCAGCGAGGCGGGTGATCCGTGGGCGACAGCCATCCACCGCTCCGGCGCGGCGCATATCGAAAGCGAGCCGCTGCTGACCGCTGCCGAAAGCCCCTTCGACTACGCATCCCGCGCCGAAGTGCTGATCGTCACCGATGTGAAAAAGGGCGATCTACCGGGGCTAGCGGGTGCCTATGCGCGGCTGATCGAGGCGAGCGAAGGCGGGGTTCTGGGCCTGTTCACCGCAATCCGGCGGATGCGCGCGGTCCATGGACGGATCGCCGACCGGCTCGCGCGCGAAGGCCTGCCGATATACGCACAGCATGTCGATCCGATCGACACCGGCACGCTGGTCGATATCTTCCGAGATGATCCGCGCGCCAGCCTGCTCGGCACCGATGCCTTGCGCGACGGGGTGGACGTGCCGGGCCGGTCGCTGAGATGCGTGGTGCTGGAGGCGGTTCCGTGGCCGCGCCCCGATATCCTCCACAAGGCCCGCCGCGCGGCTGCTGCCAACACCGGCGGAACCGGCGGGCAGTTTGACGACCGCATCATTCGCGCGCGGCTGGCGCAGGCCTTTGGCCGGCTGATCAGGAACAAGGATGACGCCGGGCACTTCGTGGTGCTCTCCGCCGCCTTCCCCTCGCGCCTGCTTAGCGCCTTTCCCGAAGGCACCCAGGTCCGCCGCGTCACCCTCGACGAGGCATTGGAGCGGGTGAGCAAGGGATTGATCGGCGAAAGCCCGAGCGCAACCGGCGAAGCGGGTGGCAAACTCGACGCCGAAGTGCCAGATACATTCGCATGATCGAAGAGCTGAACTATCTGGTGCGCATCATGGCGCTCGGCTCGGGCCTCATGCTGGTGGCGATGATCGTCGCCAACGATATCCGCAGAGAGCTCAAAATTCCGCTCGCCGGACTTGTCATTGGCGCGATCGGATATCTGATCAATTCAACGCCTTTGACCATACCCAACGGCCCGTTCGACCCGTGGGTCGATCTGGTTTCGGTCTCGACAACGTTCTTTATCTGGTTGTTCGCCAGAAACCTGTTTGAGCGCCCTCCGGAAAGACGGATGCTGCTCGGCGCGGCTGCCGCGCTTTTGGTCAGCTGGTTCATCGCCAATTTCATGCCGTGGACCCAACCGGCAGGCTTCTTGTCGATGCACTTCATTGCGCTGGTGCTGATCGCCGACCTTGTGCGGGTTGGCGTGTTCGAGCGCGACGACGACCTGGTCGAACAGCGCCGCACCATCCGCCTGTGGCTCCCTTTGCTCGTAGCCGCACAGGTAGCCAGCATCCTGATCTTCGAACTGTTCGAAGTGGCTGGCCTGCTGGATGGACGATCGCCGGTGGCGCAGTTGCTCAATTCATTGCTGATCTTTGTCTTGATGCTGTTCTCCGCGATTGCGCTGTTCCGTTCGGATGGCGAATTGCTGCTCGACAAAGCCCGGCCCTCGCTCGCAGATGAGGAGGAAGAGGAACCCGAAGCGCTCGACCTCTCTCCATCGGAAAGCGTGCTGCATGACAAGCTGACCGCTGCAATGGCAGAGGGTGCATACCGCGAAACCGGCCTCACCATTGCGGGCCTTGCTGACCGGCTCGACACGCCCGAACACCGGCTGCGCGCGCTGATTAACCAGCGGCTTGGCTACCGCAATTTCAGCGCGTTCCTGAACCGCCACCGGATCGCCGAGGCGCGTGAGAAGCTGTCCAGCCGCGATGATGTGGACCTTCCAGTGCTCACAATCGCGATGGACCTTGGGTATAATTCGCTCCCCACGTTCAACCGCGCTTTCCGTAGTGAAACCGGCACAACACCCAGCGAATTCAGACGCTTGGCCTTCAATGAAGAGCCTGCCGAGGCGCTGACAGCGACTGGTCAAAACTGAAAATAGGCCTTCAGTTTTGAAATTGACCGGCATTTTTCAGCGATGCGGGGACTTGTGAGGGCGCATCGGGCAGTTTCGGTGCAGACCTCGAAAGGAAGACCGCCGCGATGACTGCCCTCAACCTGTTAGCCGCTCTCACTGCCGCAGAAGAGCCCTCGACTCTCACCTATGTGATCGAGCGCGTCGGCGCGCATTTCATGAACGTCCTCTATTTCGATCTGGGGCGTTACCTGATCGCTGCCGGCGTGCTTACATTGCTGCTGCTGGTCTTCAGCGGCTGGGCCAAGGCTCGGCGCATCCAGACCAAGCGCAGCGCATCGCGGCAGGATTATACCCGCGAAGTGCTCTCTTCTTTGCGCACAGTGTTCGTTTTCGGGGTGACGACATTGGCGACCGTGATCGGGATAGAGGCAGGGGTGATCCTGCTCGAAATTGAAAGCGCGCCGCTCTTCACCGTCGCTTGGAACTTTGCGCTGATCGTGGTCTTGCACGACGCCTATTTCTACTGGATCCACCGCGCGATGCATACCAAGGCGCTGTTCAAGGCGACCCATCTGCATCACCACAAATCGCGCACGCCTACACCGTGGACCGCTTACAGCTTCTCCAGCTGGGAAGCCGCTGCGGAGGCTGCCTTTGTGCCGCTGTTCCTCTTCATCACCAGCCTGTTGGGCCTCGCATTCGCTGGCTTCGCGATGTTCCTGTTCCTGTGGCACATGATAATCCGCAATGTGATGGCGCATGCCGGCAGCGAGTTGTTTCCGGCAGGCTGGGTCGACAACCCCCTCACCGATTGGATCAGCACCACCACCCATCACGATCTGCACCATTCGTCGAGCGGGAATTACGGTTTCTATTTCACCTGGTGGGACCGGATGATGGGCACCGAGCATCCGCGCTACAAGGAAGAGTTCCGCAAGAGCGCCAAGCCCATTCGCCTGCCCTCCATCGGCCCGCGCGCGGCGGAAAAGATCAGCGTGCTGATGGCCGCGCTGCTCGCCACCGCCATCACGCTGAATGGCTGGCTGGTCGCGGTTGAAGGCGGCATCGCCTGACCTCCCTCCAATAGCGCGGGCGAATTCTCCAGCCCGCCTTATGCGGCAGTCGCTCATGCGCCTTCCCCAGACGGCGTTCCCCAATCGGGCTGCCCGTTTGGCGCTAGAGGGACTGCCGCAATTCCTTTTCAGGCGGCTCTGAAAATGCCAAAAGGGGCGCTTGCGCCGCAGTCCTGCGCGCAGACAGGTGGGAAAAGCGAACGTCCGTGAAGATTCTGGGTCTCCTGCGCCATGCGAAGTCCGAATGGGACGATATGGCCAAACGCGATTTCGACCGCGGGTTGAACGACCGGGGGCGGCGCGGTGCGGCGCTGATCGGCAATCATATCCGCGAACATGGGATAAAGTGGGACCGGCTGATCGCCAGCCCTGCCATCCGCGTGACAGAGACGCTTGAAAGCGGCCTGCCCGAATTCACGCCGATATATGACCAAAAACTCTATCTGGCGAGTTTCGAGACGATCATGGAGGTCGCACAGGAACATGCAGGGTCGGGAGAGGATGAGGCGAACACGATCCTGATGTCGGGCCACAATCCCGGCTTGCAGGAGGTGATCCTGGAGCTGGTTTCACCCGCGCGCGAGAATGATCTGTTCCACGAGGCCTGCGTCAAATTCCCGACAGCGACCTATGCGGTGCTCGAATGCAAGATCGACAGCTGGGCCGAACTGCGCCCGCGTTGTGCAAAGCTGATCCATCTGGCCCGCCCGCGCGATCTTGATCCGGAATTGGGGCCGGAGGGCTAGTTAGCCCGAAACTGCGCCCAGCACTGCGCGCGGTCCGGGGCCCTGCTCGGCCAGCCGGTCATCGGGATTGTAGATCGCGCAGGTCTTCAGGCTCAGGCACCCGCAGCCGATACATCCATCCAGCCGGTCGCGCATCCGCTCCAGCTCGGCAATGCGCGCTTCGATCCGGTCGCGGATCGAGGCGCTGATTGCGCGCCAGTCGCGGGCATTGGGGGTCCGGCCATGGGGAAGCTTGCCCATTTCCTCGTCAATCTCGCCCAATGTCAGGCCGAGCTGCTGCGCGATGAGGATGAAGCTCACCCGCCGCAGGTCAGAGCGCAGAAAGCGCCGCTGGTTCCCGCTGGTGCGCACCGGCTCGATCAGGCCCTTGTCTTCGTAAAATCGGATCGCCGAAACCGACAGCCCGGTCCGCCGAGCCATTTCGCCGATAGGGATGAGGTCCCTATGCGAGATTGGGTGCGGGATTGTGCGTGTGTTTGCCATGGCATGCGGCTTAGCAAAGAAATCTCTTGATCTCAAGTTAGGTTGAGGTTGCATGATGCTGGCACAAGGCGATTCGCGGCCAGCCGCAAGTCGCCGGAGAAACCTCGAAAGAAGGAGTGCCAGACCATGGCCAAAGGAAAACTCGAACACGCCAATCTCACCGTTTCCCGCCCCGACCGCAGCGCCGAATTGCTCAAACAGTTGCTCGGCTGGGAGGAACGCTGGCGCGGGCCTTCGCAGCTGGGCGGAGAGACGATCCATGTCGGGGTGCCCGGCCACGGCACCGATTACATCGCGGTTTACACCAATGACGACCTGAAGAAGGGCGGCGACCTCGCCTACAGGAAGGGCCAGCCGCTCAACCATCTCGGGTTAGTGGTCGACGATCTCGATGCGGCCGAAAAGACCGTGATCGCCGCCGGTTTGGAGACCTTCAGCCACGGCGATTACTATCCGGGCAAGCGCTTCTATTTCTTCGACTGGGACGGGATCGAGTTCGAGATCGTCAGCTATGCGGAGAATGTGTGATGAACGAGCCTCTCCTGCGCGAACCGCTGTTCCGCGGCCCGTCCGACAAGGATCAGAGCAAGCTAGTCTGGCCCGCCTCACCCTTCGATGCAGACCGCGTCCATGGCTGGTCGGTGCGCTCGATATTAAGCTCGCCGCTCCACGCCTTGCACAGGGCCTTGGCCTCCTCGGGTGAGCCGGACACCCAGCCGCGATAATCCTCCGGCCGAAGCAGCACCGGCATCCGGCTGTGGACTGGTTCCGCAGCCGATCCGGCGCTCTCGGTCATCACCATCGAATAGACCGCGCCCCACTCATCCGACTGCCGCCATACGCCTGCGCAGGCGAACAGTTCCGCGTCTGGCAGCGAAAGCCCGGGAAGCGAGAGCCATGTGCGGGTCTTCGCCCCCTTCGCCCCTTGCGCCTCGGCCCATGCGGTGAGCGGGATCAGGCAGCGGCGCTCCTCAAACGAATGCCGCCAAAAGAAACTGTCGAGCTTGTCCGTGCGCGCATTGTTGACCGGCTTGGGCTTTAGCGGCTGGCCGTTCTTGCCCTTCATCACCAGCGGGAAACCCCAGCTCATCTGCTTCACCGCACCTTCTGCAACGACCAGTCCGGGATAGCCGGGATAGACCTCCTCGCCGAAATTAGCGCCGCCCGATGCGTCATCTGCGTCAAACAGGCGCGCGACCTCGTCCTTGTTCTTGGTCATGCGGTAGAGGTTGCACATCAGCCCGCGCCCGCATTCCCGACGATGAAACACGCAGCCGCCATCAGCGCGCCCGCCCAGCGATTGGAACGGAAGCGTTCAAGCGGATTGTCGGGATCGGCAGGATCAAGCGTTGCCACCTGCCACACCAGATGCAGCGCCACCGGCAGCAATGTCAGAACCGCGAAGATATCGGGCCGGTAGAGCCAGATGCCGAGGCTCCACAGCGCAATTGCCGCCGCATAAAACGCGGCGATCCCAGCATGGACCTTGCCCCCCATGCGCAGCGCCGAGGACTTGATCCCGACCAGCGCATCATCCTCGCGGTCTTGCAGAGCGTAGATCGTGTCGAAGCCGATCACCCAAGCGATGCAGCCCGCATAGATCGCCGCAAGCGCGTCCCAATTGTCCCAGCGAAGCTCGCTCCAGCCGACGAGCAGCCCCCATGTGAAGACCATGCCCAGCCACGCCTGCGGCCACCACGTGATGCGCTTCATAAACGGATAGGCCGCCACCAAAGCGAGGCTCGCCAGCGCGATCAATTGCGCTTCGATCCGAAGTTGGAGCAGCACCAGCAGACCCACCAGACTGAGCGCGATGAGCCAGCCCCACGCGAGTTTCTTGCTCACCCTTCCGCTGGCAACCGGGCGAACTGCCGTGCGCGCGACTTGCTTGTCGAGATCGGCGTCGACAATATCGTTGAAAATGCAGCCCGCACCGCGCATCGCAATCGATCCGAGCAGCAACCAGCCGAGCAGCGCAAATTGCGGCCCCGCTCCGGCGAGCCAGACGCCGAAAACGCAGGGCCAGAACAGCAGCCACCAGCCGATAGGCCGGTCAAACCGCGCCAATTGCGCAAGGTCGCGGGGGAGCTGCGGCAGACGCGCGATCAGCCCGCGATGCTCTGTGTCGGGGACGATCTCTTCGCTCACGCTTGAACCTCAGCTAGCGCTGCCCGCCAGCCAATCACCGCCGCTATCAACATTGTCAGGTTTCCGGCAAAGTCGAGCATCCCGATCGAGGTCAGCACCGGCTCTACATAGTGGAAATGGTAATTGAACCAGAAGAACGGCAGCAGCGCGGCCGCGAAGACCAGAAAGCCGTGCGCGCTCCACCGCACCGCCAGCGCCATGATCCCGAACAGCACCGCCTGCGCCCCGAAACACGCCATGGTGAAGCGCATCAGGAAGGTGTTCTCGCGGAAAGCTTCGGTCACGGCGACATCAATCACATGACCGGGAAAGAACAGCGCCCAGCCGCCCAGTCCCAAAAAGACGAGCGCGATGTAGAATTGCGCAAAGTTGCGGGCCGTATGAGCGGTCATGACTTGCTCCCTAGCGCCGTGCGCGCCTAGGGGAAAGCCATGGCTGAAACACCCTCCCCCCGAACCCCGGCATGGCCGCCGAAAAGCGCACCGCGCCTGTTTGTCGAGCAGCGGCTCGAAACCGGCGCGCATGTCTCAATCGAAGGCAACGCCGCGCACTACCTCTCCCGCGTCATGCGCGCGGCGGCAGGCGATGCGGTGATCCTGTGCGACAACGCCACCGGCGAATGGGCGAGCCGGGTGGTCGAGGCGGGCAAGCGCTCGGTCGAGTTGGAAGTGGCCGAGCAGCTGCGCCCCCGCGAAGACGTGCCCGATCTGTGGCTCTGCCCCGCGCTTCTCAAGAAAGACCGTTTTGACTTCGTGCTGGAAAAAGCGACCGAGCTGGGTGCGGCGCGGATTCAGCCGGTGCTCACAAGGCGCTGCGTTGCGGACAAGCTCAATCTGGAGCGCGCACGCACCATCACCATCGAAGCCGCCGAGCAATGCGCGCGCACTGCGCTGCCCGAAGTCACCGAACCGGCCAAGCTCGATGCGCTGCTGCGCGACTGGCCTGAGGAGCGCACCTTGTTCTTCGCAGATGAAGACGGCGGCGATCCGGCTGCTGATGCATTCGTCTATAGCGAAGGCTCCGCAGCGATCCTGATCGGTCCCGAAGGCGGCTTTGACGATGCCGAACGCGCCGCGATCCGCGCTCACCCCCAGGCCCGCGCAATCTCGCTCGGCCCCCGCATCCTGCGCGGCGAAACCGCCGCCATCGCTGCGCTATCGGTATGGATGGCGGAAGCGGGCGACTGGCTGGATGACGAGGAAGCAATGGCCGAGGATTTGGAGCCCGGCGAAGGATGACTTCGCGCGCACAAACGCATTTTGCGCTTCCCACGGGGGAATCGGTTTCCTAGAGCAACCGGCATGAGCACCAGAGAAGCTTCCAGCGCCGACGAGCCCATCCTTGAATCGCTCGACCAGCTGATCGAACCGATGCGCGCGGGCGAGAAGCCCAAATCCGACTGGCGCATCGGGACCGAGCACGAAAAGCTCGTCTACAAGCGCGCCGATGAGAACGGGAACCGCCGCGCGCCGTCCTATGACGAGAAATGCGGCATCCGCGACCTGCTGTCAGAACTCACCGAGTTCGGGTGGGAGCCGGTCGAGGAAAACGGCAATGTCATCGCATTGAAGGGCAAGGATGGCGCGGTCAGCCTGGAGCCCGCGGGCCAACTCGAACTTTCAGGCGCACCGCTGGAAAACCTGCACGAAACGTGCGCGGAAACGGGGCGGCATCTTGAACAGGTAAAGGCCATCGGAGAGCGCTGCGGGGTCGGCTATCTCGGCCTCGGCATGTGGCCGGACAAGACCCGTGCAGAGCTGCCTGTGATGCCCAAGGGTCGCTACAAGATCATGATGGAGCACATGCCCAAGGTCGGCAGCCTCGGCCTAGACATGATGCTGCGCACCTGCACGATCCAGGTCAATCTCGACTATGCGTCAGAGGCAGACATGGCGCAGAAATTCCGCGTCGGGCTGGCGCTGCAACCGCTCGCCACCGCGCTTTTCGCCAATTCGCCCTTCACCGAGGGCAAGCCCAACGGATACCTCTCTTACCGCAGCCACATCTGGTCAGACACCGATCCGCACCGCACCGGCATGCTGCCCTTCGTGTTTCAGGACGGTTTTGGCTATGAGCGCTGGGCCGAATATATGCTCGACGTGCCGATGTATTTCGTCTTCCGCGACGGCAAATATATCGACGCGGCGGGGCTGAGCTTCCGCGACTTTATGGCGGGCAAATTGTCCGTCCTGCCCGGCGAACGCCCGACGGCGAGTGATTGGTGGGATCACCTCTCCACCGCCTTTCCCGAAGTGCGCCTCAAGAGCTTCCTCGAAATGCGCGGCGCCGATGGCGGGCCGTGGAGCCGCATTTGCGCCCTCCCCGCCTTCTGGGTCGGCCTGCTCTATGACCAAGGCGCGCTCGACGCCGCGTGGGATCTGGTCAAGGACTGGTCGATGGAAGAGCGCGAGCAACTGCGCAATGACGCGCCCAAGCTCGCACTCGACGCACCTCTGCCGGGCGGCAAGGGGACGATGCAGGATCTGGGGCGCGAGGCGCTGGCTATCGCGCATTCCGGCCTGTCGGCCCGAGCGCGGCTCAATATGAGCGGCGACAATGAAACCGGCTATCTCGAAACGCTGGACGAGATCGTCAAAAGCGGCAAGGTTCCCGCGCAGCGCCTGCTCGATGCCTATCACGGCGAGTGGAACGGCGACGTTTCGCAGGTTTACAAATACTCGTTCTGATCCACCTTAGGGGAGAGAAGCAATGCTGATAGTGCTGGCCGAAGCCAAACTGGGCGAAGGCGCACTCGACGCCGCGCGCGATGCGATGGCGACTATGGTGGAGGCTTCACGCGCCGAGGAAGGCTGCGTCAGCTATGCCTACGCCGTCGACGTGCTTGATCCGAACAAGCTCATCATTGTCGAGAAGTGGGTCGATAGCGACGCGCTCACCTTCCATTTCCAGACCCCGCATATGGCCGCGTTCCAGCAGGCGCTCGGCTCGCTCGACGTCCAGATCACCGAGCTGGCCAAGTTCCAGGCCGATGACGGCTCCCCGGTGATGTAAGAGGAGCGCACAAGCCATGATCGTCGTTGTCGGATCGTTCCGTATCCCGCCCAGCATGATCGAGGTCGTGCGCCCTGCAATGGAGGCGATGATCTCCGCCAGCCGCGCCGAGGAAGGCTGCATCGAATACGCTTACGGCTTCGACGTGCTGGACGAAGGACTTGTGAGGGTCAGCGAGAAATGGCGCGACCGTGCCGCTCTCGAAGCGCATCTTCGCACCGCCCATATTGCCGAATGGCGCGCGCAGGTCTCCGCGCTCGCCATGTCGGAGCGCAACCTCACTGCGCATGAAACCGATGACGGGTTCTATATCTGAGCGTTGCTATTCCGCCGGTTCACGGGCCGGATCAACGCCCGAGACCGTTTCAACCTGTCTGCCCTGCCCCGAAAAGCGCGCGAACAGGCGCCGCCTGATCTTGGCTAGCGGCGCGGTGATAAGGCCGTGCTCTTCCATCCAGTCGTAATATTCGCGGTATTTGGGATCTTCAGCGAGCAGATGCGCTTCCTCTGTCCGCGCGCGCCAGTAATAGATCGCGTTGACGACAAGCAGGAAGAAAGTGTTGCGAATGGCGTCAACCGGCGATCCGCTGATGACGAGAAACGGCATGACCGAACACCACCAGAACAGGTTCTTTGACAGATAGGCCGGATGGCGGGTGAAGCGATACGGACCGTTGGTCAGCACGCCGCGATAGGTGAGGTTGGAGAAGCGGATGCCGAACACCACTGTCGCCCAGGCATAGATACCGGTGAGGAACACCAGCCACGCGGCCCAGCCCCACAGCAATGCGGTGTTACCCGCCATCCAGTCGCCCCAGCTCAGCACCTTTTGCTCATAGGAAAGGATCTGGCCGTTATTGCCGATAATCCCCCAGACAAAGGGCGGATAGCAAAGCAGCGCCGCCAGCCAGCCCGCGACAAAGGGATTGCCCGAACGGATATGCGCATCAAGCGGGCGCAGGGTGAAGAGATAGCCGACGGTCCCGATCTGCACATCGATCACGAACAGCAAGGTGATTAGCAGCATGCCCAGCGCGACCGGATTGCTGATGATCGAGCCCGGATCACTCTCAACCACATAGGCAAAGCCGGGCGGCAGGATCGAGATCATGAATGCGCCGAAAAACGCCTTGATGATCCATGCGCGCCAGTGCTTCTTGATCGCGTCAGTGTCCCACTCGCCGCGTCCCAGCAGCATCGCGCCAAAATGCCAGGTGCTGTCTCGCGGCTCGGTCATATGGCGGTCGAGCCAGATGATATAGGGCACCGAAAGCACCACCATCGGCACCAGCGCGAATCCCAGTATTTTCATCGCAAACAGATATTGCCCGTCCCAATACCAGCGGCAAATGCAGTAAAGCCCGGCGATAATCGCCCATGTCGCCCACAGGCCGAGAATCTTGACGGTCGAAACCGGCATAACCTCGTCCATGCTGCGCTTTAGGTTCCAGTCGAGCCCGGTCGAAGGACGCAGATGCACGCGGTCCACCAGCACCGACCAGACCGCCATCGGCCCCGCGGTAAACACCATCGCGGTGAGCGCGGCATGCGGGCCTGACAGGACGGTAAAATTGCCCTCCAGCCCCAGCCACAGCGCAATCTCGGGAAAGGCGCGGCAGAACATTATCCACGCGAACAGGCCCAGCAAACCGGCCAGGCCGACGCCGGAGGAAACGTCGCTTTTCGGCAGTGCCGGTTTGCGTGACCTTGCGGGGGCCGCATTCGAAGGCGCGGCGCTCTCAGTTGGATTCGTGCTCATTACCCTTCGGCGCTTAACGCAAAAGGGTTAATTCTCCGCCCACACAGAGCGCGCCGTGCCGATGAGACACTCTGCGCAGCCAAAGGTTAACGCAGCTTCCCGCGCTACTGGCGACTAACGCCAGGCGTGGATCGTCCCACTATCGTCGAGAATATAGAGGTGGTTGTCCGCCACGACTGGAGGCAGGCTGACCGGCTGATCAATGTCCGCGAATAGCTGCGAAGAGCCTTCACCAACGCTCACCTTCCAGACTTCACCGCGCGAGCTTGCCACCCACAGATTGCCGCCTGCAAGGACCGGCCCGGTCCAGAAAATCGGCCCTTCGCGGTCTTCCTCGTCGCGGAATTGCTGGAGCTGGGTGATCCAGCGCACGCGGCCATTCGAACGCGCGATCGCCAAAAGGCGCGCATCATCGGTCAGCGTGAAGATCCACTCGCCCGCAATCGCCGGAGTGGAAATGCCTGCAAGGTTGAGTTCCCAGATCCGCTGGCCTGTTACCAGCTCGTATGCCGCCATGCGGCCGCCCTGACCCAGCGCGTAGACGCGGCCCGAATCGATGATCGGATCGGCGTCGATATCGGTGATCGCGCTAACTCTGGTCGAGATATTGGTTCGCGCCAGCGCATCGGCCCAGAGCGTGCGGCCATTCTCGTAGCGGTAGGCGTTGAGCTCACCCGAGGAATAACCCGCAATTACCGTGCCCTGCCCGGCAGCCGGCGCTGCCACGCCAAACACGCCTGACTGCGTGGTCGAACCGGATTCGTTCCACAGCAGCGAGCCATCATTCACGTCGAGCGCGAGGATCTGGTTGTCCTGCGTCATCACATAGACCTGACCAAAGGCGATGGTCGGCGATCCGCGCAAAGGTCCGGCGGGCTTAACCTGCCAGATAATCTCGCCCGTTGCAGCGTCCAGCGCCTTGGCATCGCCCGCGCCATTGGTCGCGTAGAGGCGGCCATTCTCATAGCTGACACCGCCGCCAAAGGCCGATGGGCGCATATCGTCGCTCATTTCGGCATCCGAGCTCCAGATGCGCGCGCCGCTTTGCCGGTTGAAGGCGTGGATCGTGCCGTCAGAGCCCACTGCGAACAGCATCTCGCCGCCGATAACCGGAGCAGCCGCGAGGCGCTCACTATTGCTTGAGCCGGCAATCCGCGCGGTCCAGGCCTTGGAAGGGTTTTCTGGCAGAGCGAGGTGGCCGTAGGACTTGCTCGCCGAGCCGCCGACCTGCGCCCATTCGGCATTCACCTGCGCCGGGGGAAGCACCACGGTCACACCGGCAAGCGCCGGATCAACCGCCGCGCCGGTTTCGATGCGCGAGAGGATGTCGATGCGGTTCCCCACAGTCGGCGTCGTCTTCTTGCCGCCGCCGAACAGCCCGCCTTCGCAACCGGTCAGCGTTCCGGTCATCGTCACTGCAGCCAGCGTGAGCGCCATAACGCCTGTTTTACCCGTCAATCGCATAAGTTCCCGTCCGTTCAATAAACTTCATGTCTGTCGCAGCTGCACGCTTACCGCGCTGCTCCGCCTGCGGGGATCACCCCTTCGTCTTCGAGCAATTGCTCGACATCATCAATTGCATCGACGCCGAGCAGGCCTGCCATCTGGCGAGCGCGCGAACGCAGCGTTTCCGGCTGGCTTTCGTCGCGCGCAATCTCGGCGAACAACGTGCCTGCTAGGTCGCGGTTGCCTGCTTCGAGATGGGCGACTGCGACCAGTTCGCCTGCACTGCCGAAAAAGGCGTTGCCGGGCACGGCGAGACCTTGGAGCTTGGCAATCACATCGGCCGGTTCGCGGTCATCGAAATTGGTCGATACCTCGCGGATCAGCGCGAGATCGCGCAAAGGTTGCGGCGCTTCTTCATCTGCGGCGATAGCAGCGTAAAGCTCCACCGCGCGGGCCGGCTCATCCTGTTCGAGCGCGGCAGCAGCCTGAAGGAACCGCGCTGCGGAGCGCGCGCCGGGCGAGCCATCTTCGATCAGCGGTTCAACCTTGGCCGTTGCACCGGCAAAATCCTCGACATCTGCCGAATCGAGCGCGCTGACGATGGTTTCGGATTGCCGTTCCAGTTCAGCCTCAGTGGTGCTGTCCCACCACCAGTAACCAAGCATGCCCGCCAGCAGCAGGCTGATCGAGACACCCAGCGTGACGCCGTATTTCTGGAAGAATTCCAGCGCATCGTCCTGCCGCACAGCCTCGTCGATTTCGCGCATGAGGATCTCGTCCTCGCGCGATGGGCCTTCGGGTTCTTCGTCGTTCGGAGTTTGGGTTGGGGTGCGCGCCACCGGGCGTGTTCCTCGTTACAATTGCACTATCTTTGCGCGCGTCTTTAAGGAGCGCGGCGGCGGTGCGCAATGGCGCTGAATAATGGTGCGCACATGATCGGCTTGAACACAGTGAATGGGGGCCGCAAGTTTAACCCCCGGTGAAGCGGTCAAAATCACGAATTCTCGCGCGCATCCGTCGAAGCTGCCCCCCAATAGAGCGCCTTGTAAGTCTCCACCATTTTCCCTGCGTCGAAATGCGCGCGCGCCTTTTCGCGGTTGGCCTTGCCCACTTCCTTGCGCAAGGCGGGATTGGCGGCCAGCTCGCCAAGCATCGCTCCCAGCGCCTCTGCATCTTCAGGTTTCGCGATGAAGGGCCGGTTGGCCTCTGACACAATGGCGCTGACATCGCCGACATCGGGCGCGGCGACCGGCAGGCCCGCCGCCATCGCCTCTACCACCGAAAGCGGGAATTGCTCGCTCTTGGAGGATAGCGCGAAGATATCGAACATGCCGATCAGGCTGGCGGGATCGCTGACCGCGCCGGGCAGATGGACGCGGTGGCTGACCTCCAGATCATCGGCAGCGGCGCGGATCGCGTCTTTCTCCGGACCCTCACCCAGGATCACCAGCTGCCAGTTCTCCGGCAGACCGGCAAAAGCGCGCACCAGCATCGGCAGCTGCTTGACCGCGCGCAATCCGGCCAGAGTTCCGACCCAGTTCTCACCCTTGTGCTTGACCACGCGAAACGCGCCGGGCTTTGCCTTCTTGCCGAACGCCTTGGTGTCGATGCCGTTGGGGATGCGCTCCACTTTGGCGCGTGGCTGCTTCCAGGTTTCGAGCGCGATGCTCTCTAACGTCCGGCTGGGCACGACAAGTCTATGCGCACGGCCCAGCGCGATCCGGCGATACCAGTTGCGCTTGGGCTTTAGTTCACCCGCCTCATCCTCGTTAAAGCCGTCCTCGTGATGGATCAGCGGCGGCAGGCCCAGCGCATCGCCAAAGACCGTATGTGCCATCACCGCATCCATCGCGCCCCAATTGTAGGTGAGCACAAGGTCAAACGGCTTCATCGCCTGCGCCAGCGCGACCAGCCTGCCCGGCGTCGGCCAGCCAGTAAGCTGCGGGAAATTATCGGGAAAATACGCCTTGATCCCGCGCGCAATGTGCTCGCGCGCGCCCAATTGATCGGGCATTCCGGATATGATCGTGTGCTCAGCCGCATCGCCAAATGCGCTCATCAGCTGAACCGCGCGCATCTCCTTTCCGCCAGCCGCAAAGGTCGAGTGGCAGTGGAGAATCCTCAATGCGCTGGATTGTGTCGTCATGGCGGCGGAGTTCAAACCTGCGCCAGCAGCGCGTCAATCGCGGCGAGCGCTTCAGGCTCATCAAGCATCGGAGCATGGCCCACGCGCGGCACGGTGACGCTAGTCATGGCCGGGTTAACCTCTCCCATCCGCTGGACCGTTGCCGGTGTGAGCAGATCGGACAGCTCCCCGCGCACCAGCAGCATCGGCACGTCTTTGAGTGCCTCATAGACCGGCCACAAAGCGTCCGCAGGCGTGTTGTCCGCCTGCTTGAAGGGTTCGGCGATGGCCATGTCGTAATCATAGCTGATCCGCCCGTTCTGGCTGACCACAAGCGTGCGCTTGGCCATTTCCAGCCAGGTGTCGAGGTCGTAATCGGGAAAGGCGTCGCTGTGCGTTTCGGCCAGCGAGCGCGCGGCGTGGATCCATGTCGGATAGCTTTTGCCCTGCCCGACATAGCCCGCGATCCGCTCGATTCCGGTGGGATCGATCTCCGGCCCGATATCGTTCATCACCGCCGCCGCGATCCGCCCCGGCTTGGCCGCCGCGAGCAGCATCGTCATCAGCCCGCCCATCGACGTGCCGACCGCGATGAAGCGCGTAATCCCCAGCTCTGCGAGCAGTTTCTCGACATCGGCGACATATTGGCGCGGCTTGTAGGTCGAGGAATCGGGAGCGTAGTCGCTGTGCCCGCGCCCGCGCATTTCGGGCACGATCACGCGGCGTGTGGCGCTCAAATGCTCGGCCAGTTCAGCGAAATCGCGAGAATTGCGGGTCAGGCCGTGGAGGCACAGGACCGGCGGGCCGTCATATCCATCGGGGCCTGCATAATCGCGGTAATAGAGCGACAGGCCGTCCTCGCTGGTCCAGTTCCTGTCTTCGTAAATGTTGGCCATGGAAGGCGGTGTTCCCTGTTGTTCTTATGCGCGTCTTAATGCGCGGGTGCTGCTTGCGCAGGCGTCAGCTTACCCCCACTATCGCGGGATGAACGATGATCCGCAAGCTGCCAAATACACCCCCGATCCTGCGATCCTGACGCTTTCCGACTGGCTCGGCGCGCCGGTTGCGGCAGCGGATTTCCCCGAAACGCGCTTGCGCTTTCGCAATGACCGCGCCGCTGCGAGTGTGGGTCTGGACTCGCTCAGTGACGACGAATGGACGCAGCATTTCGGAAGGTTTGCTCCGCTGGAGGGCAATTTGCCGCAGCCGCTCGCGCTCAAATATCACGGCCACCAGTTCCGCCATTACAACCCCGACATTGGCGACGGTCGCGGGTTCCTGTTTGCGCAGATGCGCGAGGGCGACGGGCGGCTGATGGATCTGGGGACAAAGGGTTCGGGCACCACGCCGTTCAGCCGCTCAGGCGACGGCAGGCTGACGCTGAAAGGCGCGGTGCGCGAGATTCTGGCGACCGAGATGCTCGAAGCCTTGGGTGTGAACACGTCCAAGACTTTCTCGGTGATCGAGACAGGCGAGCCGTTGGAGCGCAATGACGAGCCCTCGCCCACCCGCTCCGCAGTGATGGTGCGGCTCAGCCATTCGCATATCCGCATCGGGACATTTCAGCGGTTGCTCGCGCTGGAGGAGAAGGCCGAGATGGAGGCCTTGGTCGATTACTGCCTCACGCAATTCCCCGGCCCTCCACCGCCAGAGGACGCTCCGGGCCGCGACGAGCCTGCGGTGCAGCTGATGCACCACGTTGTAGAGCGGATGGCCGATCTTGCCGCGAGCTATATGGTCGCGGGCTTCGTCCACGGCGTGCTCAACACTGACAATATGAATGTGAGCGGGGAGAGCTTTGACTACGGCCCGTGGCGCTGGCTGCCACGCTGGGATCCCGCTTTCACCGCCGCCTATTTCGACCATAACGGCCTCTACGCATTCGGCCGCCAGCCGGAGGCGCTGCACTGGAATTCTGGCCAGTTCGCGGTCTCCCTGCGCCTGCTTGCAGAGAGTGAGCCGCTGGTCTTTGCGCTGGAGCGGTTCGGACCGCTTTATATGGAAGCCATCGCGCGGCGCTGGTGCTGGCGCTTGGGTGTCGAAGCGCAAGGAGTGGAGACGGATTCGCTGCTCGTCTCGGCCTGTGAAAAGGTCATGCGCGAACAGGCCGCGCAGCCCGATGCGTTCTTCTTCAACCTTCGCGGCGGGCGCGGAGCCGAAGGGGAGCTGGGCGAAATGCTTGGCCGTTACACCCCGCTAGATGGCACGCATGATTACTGGAGCGACGATAAGCCTCAGTCGATGCTGATCGAAGAGGTTGAAGCGATCTGGTCAGCGATTGACGAGCGCGATGACTGGCAACCGCTAACGGACAAGGTCGCGGCGCTCCGCCGGATGGGGGAAGCGCATGGAACGCCTCCCGAACCGGCAGGCCACGCCTAGGCTTTACGGCGCGGGCTGCGCTTCGATCATCTGCTGGGGTTGCAGATCAACCCCAAACAGTTTCCAGCGGCCCTGTTCCCATTGGTAATAGACGTCGAACCCGATCGAGATCGGGCGCAGCTGGAAGACGCCGCGCACACGGAAGACATCGTTGCTGATCATTGTCGGCGCTTCGTAATAGGTCGGCGGGACCAGCAGCGCGTTGGACAGGTCGATATTGAGATTGCGCAGGCCCGCGAAAATCTCGGTCAGCCGCGCAGGGTTGAAATTGATCTGGAATGTCTGCGCAGAGATGTCGCGCAGCACCGAATAATTGCCCGACTGGTTGGCGTGATCGACCGCGGCGATGGTCGACCAGAGCAGCTTCGACAATTCCAGCTGGCTGGGAACCGGCCGTGCTGATGGCGGCGGTTGAACCGTCGGTACTGGCTGCGCAGCAGGTTGCTGTTGTGCCTGAACCGGCGTCATAGGGAGCGCTGCTGCGACAAGCGCTACTAGTGCAAAACGAAATGCCGGGGCGCTAGGCCCCGGCATCGCATATTTTGTTGCCATATGTGTCATGGCACTGATGTGTAACGGCTTACCAAGCAATTTGGAAGCCGCCGCGTGCGCCGACTTCGCCGCTGTCAAAGCCGACACCGACACCTGCCGAGATCGAGGCATTTTCAGACACGCGAGCGCTCACCGCCATCGTGCCAGCGCCCTGGTCTTCGAAGTAGCCAATACCGCCCGACAGCGCGAAGCTGGTGCCTGCAGGCAGCGTTGGGCTTTCCATCGCCAGTGCCATCGCCACACCTTCATTCGCGCGATCAATCGCAGCACTGTTGGCTGCGGTGATACCGAACAGAGTGTCGATCCGACCGGTGTTCGTAGCGGTCAATTGCTGCAACGCGCCGATATTGGCGGAGTTGGTCGCAATTCCAGCGGTGTTGGTGTTTTGCTGCGTGGTGAGCGCGGCAATGTCTGTCTGGTTGGTAGCGATGGCCCCTTCATTGGCGGTGACCCGCGTATCAAGAGCCGCCACTGCCGTGTTGCTCGCCGCAATCGCCGAAGCGTTGGTTGCGATGCCAGTGGCGTTGGTAGCGATACCAGTCGCATTGGTCGCGATGTCAGTGGTGTTGGTGGCGATACCAGTCGCGTTCGTAGCGATGCCAGTAGCGTTGGTTGCGATGCCAGTGGCGTTGGTAGCAATGTCAGCCGTATTGGTTGCAATCGCGGTCTCGTTCGCGGTTACCCGCGTATCGAGGCCGGCAATCGCCGTTGCATTGGCACCGATTGCTGCGGTGTTGGTTGCGATATCGGCAGAGTTGGTCGCAATATCAGCAGTGTTGGTCGCGATATCGGCGGTGTTGGTTGCGATATTACCAGCATTCGTCGCAATATCAGCCGTATTGCCCGCAATCGCAGTCGCATTGGCATCGATTCCGGACTGCAATGTTGCAGCCGTCGCAGCCAGTTCGGCGTCGGTTGCCAGATCATCGACAGCGATGCCCTGACCCAGTGTACCAGTTGCGTCGGTCGTCGCCACAAAGGCCGTGCCCGTCTGCGCAGCAGTGCTGGCTGCGAGATCGCCGATAGTGACCGAGCTGCCTGCGCCGCCAAGGACAATCTGGTTTGCTCGTGTGGTGGCCGCGAAGGCACCCAGAGCAACCGAGTTGTCGAAAGCTGCATTCGAACCATCGCCAACCGCTACCGAGCTGACGCCCGATGCTGCGCTGAGGTTACCGACTGCAACCGAACCATCGCCCGATGCGTTGGCCGCTTCACCCACTGCGAGCGAACGGATGCCGGTCGCGTTAGCAAGGTGACCAAAGGCCTGAGCACGTTCTGCCGAAGCAACCGAACGCCAACCATAGGCTGTGGCGCCCGGGCCTTGAGCGAAGGCTTCACCGCCCACTGCCGTGGTGGAGTTGCCGTCTGCCGTTGCGCCGCTGCCTGCGTCGTCGCCGCCCAGTGCAACTGCATCAACACCGGTCGCGCTCGAAGCATTACCGATAGCGATGGAAGCAAGCCCGCTGGCCGCTGCCTGATCGCCTTGAGCGATTGCGAAGTCTGCGCTTGCATTGGCGGCCTCACCGACGGCCAGCGAGCGGATACCCGTTGCTTGTGCCAGGTGACCGAAGGCCTGCGCGCGTTCTGCCGAGGCTACCGAACGCCAACCCACTGCGGTTGCGCCGGGGCCTTGTGCCAGCGACTCGCCGCCGATTGCGGTGGTCGAGTTACCAACTGCTGCTGCGCCTGCGCCTGCATCGTCGCCGCCGATCGCAACAGCGTCAACGCCTGTAGCGAGCGAAGCGTTACCGATTGCGATCGAAGAGGCACCCGCTGATTGCGAGAACTCACCGACCGATATCGAATTGTCGCCATCAGCAAGTGACGCGCGGCCAACCGCGATGGCCGAGATGCCGCTTGCAACCGAATCGCGACCCGTAGCGAAGCTGTGTCCGCCGCTTGCCGTGGCGCGGTTGCCGACTGCGGTCGAGAATTGACCCGATGCGACCGAGCTGCGGCCGAGTGCAGACGAGTTGTCTCCAGTTGCCTCTGCAAGCGCACCGAGCGCCGTCGAAGACAGACCTTCAGCCCGTGCGCTAGAGCCGATTGCGGTCGACGATTCGTTGAGCGCGCGTGCGTTGAAACCGAAAGCCGAAGAAGTGTCGCCGGAAGCAACTGTATCTGCGCCGACCGCAGTGCTTTCGTCGCCCGAAGCTTCTGCGTTTTCGCCGCAAGCCAGTGAATTGGCGCCAGAGCCATTGGCACCGCCAGTGGTGTCCGGATTGCCGCCAAAGAGCAGAACATCGCCTTGGCTGTAGGCTTCACCTTCGTTCGGGCCTGTAATGCCGAATCCAGCGCCATCATCGAGAAGACATTCTTCAGCCGACGCAGGCGTCGCGCTGAAACCAAATGCCGCTACGCCAGCGATCACAGCTGTCGAAGTCGACAGACCAAGTGCCGAACGTTTTGATTTTAAAAACTTCATCAGATTTTCCCCTTCGGAAACCGCGCCATTAAGTGCGCAGCAATTTCAATTGCGATCCGATCTTGGAGGTTTGGTCTGATGCCCCACGCATTGCCCATTTAGGCCCGACCCCCCCAGATTGCGGAGTTAACATACTCGAACTCACAAATAAGGGAAGACCCTGAAAGCTTACTCGAACTTACTGGAATTATGCCCGGCACATGGCTACCGAGGCCAACTAGGTGGTCCAGATGACAGGCTGGTAACCATTCTTGAGAGGCATACCTATAAATCGAGCCGCCAGTGTGACCGATAACATCCTGATTTCGATTGCCCCCGCAACCGGGGAAGAAGTGTGGCGCGGCGCCATCGGCGATGTCGATTCGGCGGTCAGCCGCGCACGGCGCGCCTGGCATGCCTGGGCTGCGCGGGCATTGGCGAACCGGGTTGAGATAGCCCGCCGCTTTGCCAATGAAGTGCGCAAGGATGCTGATAAGCTTGCCGAACTGATTGCCAATGAAACTGGCAAACCCTTGTGGGAAGCGCGCACCGAAGTCGATGCGGTGGTCGCAAAGGTTGATATCTCGGTTCAGGCCTATGCCGAGCGCACCGGCAAGAAGAAGCTCGACAGCGCCCTGCAGGGCAGCTCTGCCGTGCGGCACAAACCGCACGGTGTGATGGCCGTGCTGGGGCCGTATAACTTCCCCGCGCACCTGCCCAATGGCCACATGATCCCCGCGCTGATCGCGGGCAATGTGATCCTGTTCAAACCGTCGGAAAAGACGCCCGCCGTGGCCGAGGCGCTGGTCGATTGCTGGAACCGCTCGGGCGCACCCGAAGACACCGTACAGCTCATCATCGGCGGCCCCGACGAAGGCAAAACTCTGGTGGCGCATCCCGGCGTTGACGGCGTGCTGTTCACCGGATCGGCGCAGGCAGGCATCGCGATCAATCGCAAACTCGCCGCCAATCCGTCGAAAATCGTCGCGCTCGAAATGGGCGGAAACAATCCGATTGTCGTCACCGATACGCCCAAACTGAGCGATGCGGCTGCGCTGATTGTGCAGAGCGCGTTCACCACAGCAGGACAGCGCTGCACCGCTGCACGCCGGCTGATCGTGGTCGACCATCTCTATGATGACCTGATGGCCGAACTGCTCCCGCTCGCCAAAAAGCTGGTGGTGGATGAACCCTTTGCCGAACCGCAGCCCTTTATGGGGCCGGTGATCGACAACGAGACTGCCGACCGCTTGAACGAAAGCTTTCTGGCGCTGCTGACAGCGGGGGGCAAGGCGCTGCTTCACATGCGGCGCACCGATCCGGATAAGCCTTTCCTCACGCCGGGCATTATCGACACGACAAATATTCCCGACCGGCCCGATGTCGAGCTGTTCGGGCCATTGTTGCAGGTCATCCGTGTGCCTGATCTCGACGCAGCAATTGCAGAGGCGAACAACACCCGCTTCGGCCTGTCGGCTTCGTTGATTGGCGGATCGCCCGATGATTACGGGCGGTTCTGGGCCAATATTCGCGCAGGGATCATCAACTGGAACCGCCCCACCAATGGCGCATCGTCCAAGGCTCCGTTTGGCGGGATCGGTCTGTCAGGCAATCATCGCCCGGCGGCATATTACGCAGCGGACTACTGCGCCTATCCCGTGGCCAGCACCGAGATGGATCAGCCGCGCGCTAATATCGGGGTTGGTCTGAAAAGCGACTGAGTTTTAGGGCTTATTTGCGCCAGTGCACCACATCAACCTCGGTCAAACCGTTTGGCCCTTCGCGGACATGGACGGCCAGCGCCTGATCGCGGCGATCCGCGCGCAGCTGCACTTCGGGTGCATCAAACCGCTCGACACGAAAACGCGCGCGGTCAGCCTTGGCATAGTGATATTCGAGCACATCGGCGGCATCGGCGGCGGTCAGATAGCGCACAACGCGCACAACGCAGGTGCCCTGATCGACGCCCGCAGCCTGCTGCACCATGCCATGCGGCATGATTGATGAGGTTTCGGGCATCTGAGTCGACCAGCCGAGTCGTCCGTCCATATCGCCAATGCAATCGGGCCGCGCATCAAGCGCTTCGACGATTTCATTGGCTGTGGTCAGGCCTCCCAGAGCCGCAGAGCCGGTGCTTCCGGCAGCGAGCGGAACGGCGGGTATCTGGCCGCCTTCGAGCAATTCGATCCGCGCCGCTTCCCTCGCCCGCGCAGCCGCATCCTCGCTGCCTGCGAAGAGCGGCAGCGGATGACCATCGCGAATCGCAACTGCTGCATTGGCTTCGCTGCGCCATGAAAGATCGGGATCGACCATCAGCGGATCGTTGAGCGCGCGCGCCAGCAAGGGATCCTGAACGACGATTTCGGCAGGCGCATCGGCGGGCTCACTGCCACACGCGGCCAAAGCCGCGATGGCGAGCACGAGCGAAACAGGTTTGAGGGCGCGAATATCCATGCCAGCCGCTTTGACGCATTTTGGTTAATTTTCGCTATGCAGGTGGGCGGGATTCCTGCTCCAGAATCGAAGACGCTCCCAAGCCCCCGAAGGGAGTTGAGAGCGCCTTCCACGGCTGGTGGGAGCCGCGCCCGGGCCGTCCATAGGACGGGTCCAAGTCAAGGGAGGAGCCGACAAGGTGGTGTGGGATAGGTCGCCCCTCGATTGTGTGTTCATATTTACATGATCGAAACTGAACGAAGTGCGAGCGGGCCTGTCGGCGTTCGTTCAGCTTTTTATCGAGAAATCTTACAAGTTTGAGCGCAAGACGCAGCGCTTGCGCCCTGGCCTCGCGCGCCCTAGTGGCCGATGCCTGATGCAAAGCGCCCCTCCCTCACCATCGCCAGATACGCCTTCGGGCCTCCCCGCAGCGCTCGGCGCGTATTTCATCTGGGGCTTTCTACCGCTCTACCTGCTGCTGGTGACAAGCGTGCCGCCGTTCGAATTTGTCGGCTGGCGGATCATATGGACCTTGCCGTTCTGCTTGCTGATCGTGGCCTTGCGCAAACAGTTCCCGGCATTGCGCGCAGCGTTGTCCAATCCGCGCACCATGCTGGCGCTGCTGGCAAGCGCGGTGCTGATCGCGGTGAACTGGTTCGTCTATATCTGGGCGATCATGGAGAACCAGGTCTATGCGGCGAGCCTTGGCTACTATCTCAACCCGCTGCTTAACGTACTGCTTGGCACGCTGCTGCTGGGTGAGAAGCTGTCGAAATGGCAATGGCTGGCGGTTGCGATTGCACTGGCGGCGGTGGCGCTGCTTTCCGCTGGCGCGCTCACCACCTTGTGGATCAGCCTAACTCTCGCATTCAGCTTTGGCCTTTATGGCATTGTTCGCAAACAGGTTGATGTGGGATCGCTGCCGGGCCTCACGATCGAGAGCCTGATTCTGCTCCTGCCCGCATGCGGCATCGCCTGGTATTATGCAGGCAGCCCGGCAGGCACGTCATTCGGTCAGGACTGGTTCCTCAGCCTTGCGATCATCTTTTCCGGCGTGGTCACAGCGGTGCCGCTACTGCTGTTCGCGATAGCGGCGCGGCGGATGAATTACTCAACGCTCGGCTTCATTCAATATCTCGCGCCGACCATCGTCTTCCTGCTCGGCCTGACGGTGTTTGGCGAGCAGCTGCGCCCCGTCCAGCTGGGCAGTTTCATCCTGATCTGGATTGCGGTTGCGATCTTTGTCGCCGACCTGTGGGCCAGCAGCCGCCGTGCGAAAGCCGCAAAGTCGATCGCTGCCGCCTAACCCGCGATCCGCCAGCCGAGGGTTTGGCCTGCGTGCCAGGGCACGATCTCTTCACCCGCCAGTGCGAGCGTTTCAGGAACCTGCACTTCGGCGCGTTCCAGGGTGATCTCTTCATCGTTGACCGGCAGGCCATAGAACGCCGGTCCGTTGAGCGAGGCAAAGGCTTCGAACCGGTCCAGCGCGCCCTCTTCCTCAAACACTTTGAGATAACTTTCGAGCGCGAAGGGCGCGTTGAAAATGCCCGCGCAGCCGCAAGCGGTCTCTTTGGCAGAGCGCAAATGCGGGGCGCTGTCGGTGCCCAAGAAGAATTTGCCGCTGCCCGAAGTCGCCATAGCGCGCAGCGCCAGCCGGTGAGTCTCGCGCTTGGCCACCGGAAGGCAGTAATTGTGCGGCTGGATCCCGCCCACCAGCATCGCGTTGCGGTTGATGTGCAAGTGCTGCGGGGTGATCGTCGCGGCGACATTCGGTCCGGCTTCGGCGACAAAACGCGCCGCGTCAGCTGTGGTGATGTGTTCAAACACCACTTTAAGCTGCGGGAAATCGACGACAATTGCGCGCATGTGGCGCTCGATGAACTCCGCTTCGCGGTCGAACACGTCGATCTCGTTGTCGGTCACTTCACCGTGGACGCACAGCACGATGCCTTCGGTCTCCATCCGTTCAAGCACGGGGTAGATGCGTGTTACATCGCTAACGCCATACGCGGAATTGGTGGTGGCGTTGGCGGGGTAAAGCTTGGCCGCAGTGAACACGCCTTCAGCCGCTCCGCGCGCCAGATCGTCGGCGTCGGTCGTGTCAGTCAGATAGCAGGTCATCAGCGGGGTGAAGCGCGTCCCATCAGGCACCGCTGCCAGAATCCGCTCCCGGTATTCCGCCGCCATCGCCGCGCTTGTCACCGGCGGGGAGAGGTTCGGCATCACAATCGCACGGCCAAACTGGCGCGCAGTGTAGGGAACAACCCCGCGCATCACCTCGCCATCGCGGAAATGCAGGTGCCAGTCATCAGGGCGGCGAATTGTCAGCGTGTCTGTCATCGCTGTGTGCCTTAAGCGGCGTTTGAGGGGCTTTCCAGTCCCCTTGTGTCCGCTTAAGGCGCTGGCATGAGCACAATCGGATTTCTGGCCTGCGACACGACTCTACCAGGAGCAGGTGAGCGGCGCGGCGACGCGTTCGAACACGACCTGATGATGACGGCGATCGAGCCTGCCCTTGCAGATGCGGGCCTGACGCTCAAAGTGATCGACTGGGAAGCGCCGCTAGAGGCCTTTGAAGGCGTCGACCTCGTGATGCTGGGCACAGCGTGGAACTATCAGGACAAGGCCGAGGCCTTCCTCGCCAAGCTCGACGCCTTGGAAGCGCGCGGGATCATCGTGTGCAATTCGGCTGAAGTTGTCCGGTGGAACATTACCAAGACCTATCTGCGAGAACTTGCGACACACGGCGCGGCGACCATCCCGACGCGCTGGCTCGACAAAGTCTCCGCCGCAGAGGCCGAAGCGGCGATGGACGCCTTTGGGTGCGACAGGCTGGTGGTGAAGCGGCAGGTCGGCGCAGGCGCGATGGGGCAGGAAATGCTCACGCGCGGTGAAGTCCCGGCAGGCTGGCAATTCGACCACCCCGCCATGCTTCAACCCTTCCTCCCCGCAATCGCCAGCGAGGGTGAGCTTAGCTTCATCTTCATCGAAGGCGAACTCAGCCACGTCCTGCGCAAGCTCCCCGCCAAGGGCGATTACCGCATCCAGTCGCTCTATGGCGGGCAGGAAAGCGTCCACGCACCCTCACCCGAGGAAGCCAGCGCCGCCGCCGCGATCATCGCCGCCCTCCCCTTCGCCGCGCCGCTCTATGCCCGCATCGACATGCTGCGGATGGAGGACGGCGCGCTTGCGGTGATGGAATCGGAGCTGATCGAACCCTATCTCTATCCCGAGCAAGGGCCGGAACTCGGCGCTAGGCTTGCCCGCGCGGTTCAAAGGAAATGTGCAACATGAGCGCCACTTGGCTGAAATCACGCGCGGTAATCCGCCTGGCGCCGCTGGAGGCAGGCGAAGATGTGCGCAGCTTCCTGCAAGGGCTCGTCACCAACGATGTCTCGGGCGAACTGCCGGTCTATGCCGCAATGCTCAGCGCGCAGGGCAAGGCGATGTTCGACTTTTTCGTATGGGATGGCGGCGATGGCGCCGTGTTGCTGGATTGCGAGGCAGAGCACGCTGACGAACTTGCAAAGCGTCTCTCGCTCTACCGACTGCGCCGCAAGATCGAGATCGCGCGCGATGAAGGAGCCGCTGTGCATTGGAGCCTCGCCGCGCAAGAAGGCTCCGCCTCCGACCCACGCCTCACGCAATTGGGTCACCGATGGTTGGGAGCGCAAGAAGGCTCAGAACCCGCCGATGCAGCATACCTGGCTCACCGGCTCTCACTCGGCGTGCCCGAAGGTCGCGCGGAGCTGGGCGATATCCTCTGGCTCGAAACCAATGCGGTCGAGCTGAACGGCGTCAGCTTTGAGAAGGGCTGCTATATCGGGCAGGAAAACACCGCGCGGATGAATTGGCGCAATAAGGTCAATCGGCGGCTGGTTGTCGTCCCGCTCGATTCGTCTGACGAAGCGCGGCGCAAGGCGGCCTATCCCGAACTCGGGCTGGCGGTCGATCACTTGCGGGTGAGCGATCTCGATCCTTCCGCGCTGCCCGACTGGCAGGCAGCAGGGATCGCAGACTAGGCTTCGGCGGCGTTGTTCTCGGCCAGCGAGGCCTCGAGCGTCGCGGCTGCACGTTGACGCGCCGTGTCACGCGGAAGGCCGAGCGACTTCGCCAAAGCCGCACCGATCAGTGCATCACCCAGCGCCAGAAGCACCAGATTGAGCGTGTCCTTGTGGACGAACATCTCGTCGCCCTGATGATCGGCTTCACCGGGCGCAATCTCGTCCACCAGATCGTGAATGGTCGATATGATCGGGTTGAGCGCGTCCTCATTGCCTGTCAGCAGCATCCAGCTGGTCAGCGCGCCCGCGCCCTCGCGGTCGAATGCATCAAAGGCCAGATCCACCACTTCGCGCGCCGAGCCTAGACCCGCGCGGCTCGCATGGACCGCCTCGATAATCGTCTCGCATACGGTCCGGGCGAGATGCTCAGCCAGCGCCTTTTGCAAACCCGAGGCCGAGCCGAAATGGTGCAGCAAATTGGCATGGGTGCGCCCGATCCGCGAAGCGACGGCTTTCAGCGTCACCGATTGCGGGCCTGTCTCGATCAGCAATGCGCGCGCCGCTTCGAGAGCGGAACTGCGCGATTCTTCGGGACTTAATCTCTTGCGACTTGTCATTGCCCCGACGCGTAATCGAATTGCGTCAGGCGCTCAAGTATAGGACAAGCATGGGCAAGCGCAGGCGGCGCGCTGGTCACGCCGCCTGCGCATTGTCTGCCGCAGATATCCCTTCGAGCGAGAGAGCATATTCCGCCGTCGGAGCCTCTTCCCCGCGCCCACAAGAATGGCGTTCGACCACCCGGCCGGTCGGCTCGAAACCGAGCTTTTCCAGAACCTTGCCTGAGGCAGGATTGTCGAGAAAATGCGAGCCGATGACGCGCGAATAGCCGAGCGTGTGTGCGATTTCGAGCACCGCGCGCCCTGCTTCGGTGGCAAAGCCCTGCCCCCAGAAGGGCCGCGCAATCCAGTAGCCAATTTCAACCGTGCCCGCATCCTGGCCTTCGTCAGCAGGCGGCGGATCGATACCGATGCAGCCGACGACCTGCGCGTCGCGCGCTCGGGTGATGAGGAAACGCGGATGCATCGGCGCGATGGGCAGACGGGTAAAGTTGCGCGCATCCTGCTCGACATAGGGCCATGGAGCGCGCGCGAGATTGCGCACGACGCCCTCGTCAGCGATGCCCGCAAGCACGCCTTTCCAGTCCTCTGGCCAGATCGGTCTCAGCAATAATCTGTCGCTGCGATGGAACACGATACTTCCCTCTCCCGCCCCGCATCGCCCGTTTGGGGGCCATGCATGACACTTGCGTTTCGGCGAAAGGAGATTTCGCCGGACTGTGAGGGAGAAACGACAAGAGGGAGATGGCTCCCCCGGCTATCGGGGTGGCCCTTCTCCCTCTACGTCGCCGGTTCCAATGTCCGGCTAGGACCGCCCCGTTGGACGATCCTTTTCGTGAACCGTCCGGTTATTCGGCTGCTTCCGCAATCGCGTCTACCGACACATATTTGCGGCCAAGCTTACCCTTGTGGAATCGCACCACACCTTCGCCGAGGGCGAAAAGGGTATGGTCCTTGCCCATACCGACATTGGTGCCCGGATAGAATTTGGTGCCGCGCTGACGCACGATGATGTTGCCGCCGATCACGTCCTGACCGCCGAACTTCTTCACACCAAGGCGGCGACCGACTGAGTCGCGACCGTTACGCGATGAACCGCCTGCTTTTTTGTGTGCCATTGGTCCTGATCCTTACTTCTTGTCGGCCTTGGGCGCTGCCTTCTTGGCAGGCGCCTTTTTAGCCGGTGCTTTCTTGGCTGCGGGCTTCTTGGCCGCTGCTTCTTTCTTCGGAGCTGCCTTCTTGGCGGGAGCCTTCTTCTCGGCTTCCTTCTTGGCAGGTGCGGCTTTCTTTGCCGGTGCTGCCTTGGCCTCGGCGTCAGCCTTCTTGGCTGGAGCCTTCTTCTTGCCTTCGCCCACATCGGTGATGCGCAGCAGCGTCATCTGTTGGCGATGGCCGGCCTTACGGCGATAATTGTGACGGCGACGTTTTTTGAAAACGACGACCTTCTCGCTCTTGGCTTGGGCAATGATTTCTGCCGAAACCGTCACTTTCGCAGCGTCGGCGACATTGTCACCTTCGCCAGCGAGCAGAACGTCGCCCAAAGTGATCGTGTCACCCGCTTCACCAGCGAGTTTTTCAACGGCTATCTTGTCTCCGGCGGCAACCCGATACTGCTTGCCGCCCGTGCGCACTACTGCGAACATGGCTTGTAACTCTCAATCTCGTGCTATGTCCGATCCAGTGCTTTTTAGCACCTTACGAACGGCAATGCGGCGCCGCGAGTTTGCAGCGCCGGAAAGATGGGTGCCGTTAAGGGAATGATCTGGCCAAGTCAACGAGAGTCTTGAGACTATTTCGCTTCTCCACCGTGCGCAGACTGTGTGATTGCGGACTTTGTCGGCGGGCGCACCCATGGTAACGGCTCTCGCAATGAAACCCATGCATATTCGATCCTGCATTCTCATCGCCGCAAGCTCAGCGATTCTGGCTGCCTGCGCGGGCGACAGCAGCAAGTATCCCTCGCTCGCGATCCGCGATGCAGAGCGCGTCAGCGGTGAATTTTCCACTGTTGCGCCGGCAGACGCGGCTCCGGCCGCTCCGGTCGCCTCGGATCAGGAGATCGGAAGCATCGCCGCTAGAGCGCGCGCAACCCATCAGCTGTTCTTAGGCGAGCAATCTGGCGCGCTTGGCCTTGTTCGTGAGGCAAGAGGCGGCGGGATCGAAAGTAATGAGCGCGCCCGAGCCGAAACCGCATTGTCCGTGCTCACATCGCTGCGCAGCGATACGCAGCTTGCAATGGCCGAACTGGATACGCTGGAGGCGCGCGTTGCGAGCACATTCGCACCGACAGACGCAATCGCCGTTGCACAAATTCAGGTCGCATCTTTTCTTTCCGAGCAAGACGAAATCCTCGATGCATTGCTTGCGGAACTTGGACAATGAGCCTCGCTTGCGAGACCTGTCCTGTGCGCGACAGCGCGGCCTGCTCGGTTCTCACCCATGACGAGCGAGAGGCGCTTTCCGCTGCAGGGCGCACCCGCATCATCAAACGCGGCGAGATGCTGTTTGCGGCAGGCGATGACGATGCGGCCTGTGCGACGCTCGTCAGCGGAGCTCTCAAAGTGTCGGCAGTCGACCGTGAAGGGACCGAGCAGATCCTCGCCCTGGTCCATCCTTCAGGGTTTATCGGGGAGCTTTTCACCCCCTTCGCGCACCACGACGTAGTTGCGCTGACCGAGAGCAAGCTTTGCACTTTCGCGCGCAAGGATATCGAGCGGGCGATTGAGACCTATCCTGCGCTCGCGCGGGCGCTGCTGCGGCGCAGTCAGGAAGATTTGCTGGCGACGCGCAACCTGCTGGAGCTGACCGCACATGCCAGCGCCGAGGCGCGTCTGGCCGCTTTGATCCACGATTTCGCGGCCGCTGCGAGCGATTCTTCCTGTCACATTGCGCGCTCTTTCGAACTGCCGCTCACACGCGGAGAGATCGCCAATATGCTCGGCCTGACGATTGAGACCGTCAGCCGCAAGCTTGGTGAGATTGAGGAGATGGGGGCGATTGCACGCAAAGGTAAGCGCGGGATCGAACTGGTCGACCCCGCGCTTCTTCAGGCCCTCTCCGGGCGCCAGTCAGCTGATCTTTAACTGAAATCGTGGCGCCGCGTCCGGGCGATCGAGCCCCTCGATCACACCAGCGCGGCTATCGTCACGCAGGCGCAGGCCCAAAGAATGATAAGAACCGGCAGGATCAGCATCTGCACCGCCGCATCGCGCGCGCTGCAATGGCCGGTATTGGTCATGATCCCCTTATGCGCGAATTGGCCAAGGCTCATCGGTTTTGAATTGTTGTCTTTGAGCCGGGTCCAGATCGCCGGGACACCGAAAATCGCGACCACAAGCACCGCGCAGATCGCGATGGGGATGATAAGGCCCCCGGTTGCAAAACCGGCAAGCATTACCGCCAGAAAGGCCAGATAAAGGCCTGCGGTCGCTGCATAAAGATCAACCGGCAGCTCGAAATTGCGATCGACATCGACCTGATGGCGCACAGTGGCGTGCGGGGCGCTGGCAGGCGCATCGACGATACGGGCCTTGCCTTGTTCGAGATTGGTTTGAAGATGTTGGGACATGGGGCTTCTCCTTCGTTCGCACGGAGGATTAGCCGCGGGCGATTCGCCCCACCTTGATCCGGATCAAACTGGCGGGATTTAGTCGCTCCAGCGCGCAAGATCGCTGTGATCGGCGCCGCGTGGTTCGATCCAATGCCACTCACCACCCCTAAGTTCGCGCTTCCAGAACCACGCCGCGCTCTTGAGGTGATCCATGCAGAAATCAACCGCGAGGATCGCATCGCGCCGATGACGCGCGGCCGCCGAAACGCATACGATTGGATCGCCGGGAGCGAGCTGTCCAATCCGGTGGAGCATCAACAGACCCATCAGGTCAAAGCGCTGCGCCGCGCTGTCTCCAAGCGACTGCATGCCGGGCAAGGTGAGCGGTTCGTAATGCGACAGTTCTAACGCCTCGACGCCGCCGCCTGCGCGAACCTTGCCAACAAACGTCGCGATTCCGCCAGCGTCCGGCGTTCCGCAGGCCAGCCGGTCAATCTCGGGGTTCGGGTCTAAAGGCTGATCGAGAAGGCGGATGTCGAGCATCGGCTGTCCTCAGCCGCCTGACACGGGGGGCAATAGCGCTACTTCATCGCCGTCCTTGGCGAGGAGATCACGCTTGTCACCCAGCACCTTGCCAGCGCATGCCACATTGACCCGGTCGCCATGGAGCTGGCTCGCCACCCCTTCTCCGACAGCGTCTAGCAGACCCTGCCAGTCGAGCGGCGCAGCGACCACGCGGCTTTCCTCGCCAGCAATGTCGCGCAAAGAGCCAAGGAAGAGGATGGTCACCGCCATTGGCTTACCCTCCCGTCATCGACATGTGCCGCGCAAGGGCGGGATCAGCGCCGCGCTCATCCATGCGGAAATTGTGCTTCTCCGGCTTGATAATCATAGCCCGGTCGAGCGCCCTGCCCAGCTGCTCTTGCGGTGCTTCCGAGCGCAAGGCCGCGCGCAGATCGACTTGCTCGCTGCCGCCGAGGCAGGGGTAAAGCTGGCCGGTTGCCGTCACCCGCAACCGGTTGCAGCCGTCGCAGAAATTGTGGGTGTGCGGAGTAATGAGCCCCAGCCTTCCGCCCGTCTCTGCGATATCGAAATATCGCGCAGGGCCGCCGCTTGAATGGTCGCTGGGCGTGAGTGTCCAATCGCGCTCGAGCTGCGCACGCACCGCATCGAGCGGGAGATACTGGTCAAGCCTCTCCTCCTCGACATCGCCGAGCGGCATCACCTCGATCAGGGTCACTTCATGCCCCTGACCATGCGCCCACGCGATCAGGTCTGGCAGCTCGTCTTCATTCACGCCCTTAAGCGCAACCGCGTTGAGCTTGACCTTCAGCCCCGCCTCGCGCGCCGCCGCTATACCGTCGAGCACTTTTGACAGCGCATCGCGGCGCGACAATTGCAAAAAGCGCGCGCGGTCGAGTGTATCGAGCGAGACATTGACCCGCTTCACCCCCGCTTTCGCCAAACCGTCGGCATGTTCGGCAAGCTGGGTCGCATTGGTGGTAAGCGTCAGCTCTTGCAGACCGTGGCCAAGCCGGCGCCCAAGCGCGCGGAACAGGTCCATAATGTCGCGCCGCACCAGCGGTTCTCCGCCAGTGATGCGGATCTTGGTGACGCCGCGCTCGATGAAACCACTCGCCAATTGGTCGAGCTCTTCGAGACTGAGAACCTCACGCTTGGGAAGGAAGGTCATGCGTTCCGGCATGCAATAGGTGCAGCGCAGATCGCAGCGATCGGTCACTGACAGGCGCAGATAGGAAATCCTGCGCTTGAACGCATCGACCAGTATAATATCCGGGTGCCGGGTGGGAAGCTCAGTCATGAGCAGCAAGATACTGGCCGGTCACACCGGGCGCATCCCTTAAATATGCCAGCATTGACGCTTTGGCTGCGGCGCCATCTGCACCGATCACATTCACGCGGGCCGGTGTATGCGCGCGGGCAAGATCGCGTGCCAAACTGCGCCGCCAGCCATTTTCGTCCTGACCGGCAGCAGGCAAGACAATCGCCAACGAGGTCAGGCCCTCGCGCGACAAGAGCGTTTGCGCGCGGTCGAGATAATGGCGATAAAAGGCGGCACTTGCGGCAAGGCCGCTTTCTGGCAAGGCCTCGATTTCGAACACCTCTTGCATCCGATCAATCCGCCGGTCGTTCGCGGTGGAGCGTGATCCCGATCCGCTCGTTCGCCTCGGCAATGGCGAGCTTGATAATCTTCACCGTCACCGCCTGCACGCGCGTATCCTGCGCGAAAAGCGTCTCGCAAATATGGTCGGCAACCGCTTCGATCAGCTTGAAATGCACACCTTCGGGCAACCCTTCAGAGGCCGCGAATTTCAGGTCCATGTAATTCTTGCTCGCATCAAGCGGTGTGTCGGGGCCGTAGTGATCGGCAATATCATAGCGCACCTGAACCGTGATGCGCAGCGGCTGGGGCTTGCCGGTCTCCTCCGAATAGATGCCGGTGAGGACATCGACTTCGAGATCGGCAACTTCAAGGATAAGCGAATCGGTCTGTTCCATCATTTTCGCCTTAGCCGGAATTGCTCCAGCGCGCGAAGATGGCAGTCGGGAGCAAGCGGCCACCCTCTCCTTCTTCGCGCACGGCCAGATCGCCATGCTCGATTGTTCCGGGCAAGTGGCGCAATGCTTCTTCGAGCAATCCGGCAATCGAAAGGCTGCTCATCCGCACGGCATAGACGGTGAGGAACAGGAAGGCGCTCTTGTCATCGAGCAGCTTTGCGCAATCGCCGATCAGCTCGGGCAGGCCTTCTTCCAGCCGCCATGTTTCGTTCTTGGGCCCGCGACCAAACTTTGGCGGGTCAAGGATAATCCCGTCATAACGCCGCTCTCGCCGAACTTCGCGCGCAGTGAACTTGGCGGCATCGTCGACCAGCCAGCGGATCGAGCGATCCTCCATGCCCGACAGCTCCGCATTCGCGCGCGCCTGTGCCACCGACTTCTTCGACGCATCGACATGGGTGACACGGCCATGGTCCGACAGTGCGAGTGTGCCAAGGCCGGTATAACCGAACATGTTGAGCGTCTCGGCATCGTCGCGCCCGTGCAATTGCGCGCGCATCCAGTCCCATACGGGCGCCATGTCGGGGAAGAATTGCAGGTGCCGGAACGGGGTTGGCAGCGCAGTGAAACGCACATCGTTCCAGCCCAGCTCCCACCCATCCGCCGGGACGGCAGGATCGAGATTCCAACGCCCACCGCCATCCTCGTCCGAGCCGGGGACAAACTCGCCCGAGGCCGGCCAGTCGGAAAGGCGCGGTTGCCACATTGCCTGCGGCTCGGGCCGGATAAATGCGTGCGGGCCAAAGCTTTCATATTTGCGCCCCGCACCGCTATCGAGCAGGCGATAGGATGCGCTTCCGGGCCAGCCTTCGCACTCCATCACAAGAGGCTGCTGGATGAGCCGCGCCATCAGCCCGCCGATACCGCTGCATTGGCGAGCACGTATGCGCGGGTCGCTTCGTAGTCGCCGCCAAGCTCGGTGAAATGCTCCTCGCGCCCGAACAGATCGCCCACCCGCGCAGGAAGCGCAGGTCGCACTCCGACGGCGCGCTCGACCGCATCGGGGAACTTCGCCGGATGCGCTGTGGCGAGCGTGACAATGGGCGTCCCGATGGAGACCGTGTCGGTCGCAAGCGCCGCGTGCAGGCCAACGCCAGTGTGCGGGTCGATCACCTGACCGGCGCTGCGATAGGCCCATTGCAGCGCCCGCGCGGTTTCATCCTGGTCCGCACGCGCGCTGGTGAAGAGCGCCGCTGCGCCTTCGCGCTGAGCGCCAGTGAGCTGCATTGCGCGCGCCTGTTCAAAGCTGCGCATCTGCTCGCCCAAAGCCATTCCGTCGCGCCCGCCGCAATCGAACAGCAACCGCTCGAAATTCGAGCTGACCTGAATGTCCATCGACGGGGTGATCGTCGCGGTCGTCTCGCCGGTCGAATAATCGCCCTCACCCAAAGCGCGGTGGAGGATGTCGTTGACATTGGTGGCAACGATCAGCCGTTCAATCGGCAGTCCCATCTGCGCCGCGACATAGCCTGCGAACACATCGCCGAAATTGCCGGTCGGCACGCTGTAAGCGACCTTGCGATCCGGCGCGCCGAGCTGGAGCGCGGAGTAGAAATAATAGACCACTTGCGCCATCAGCCGCGCCCAGTTGATCGAGTTAACCGCCCCGATCCGCAGAGTGCCGGTCACGCTCTTATCGGCAAAGATCGCCTTCACATGGCTCTGCGCATCATCGAAGCTGCCATCAATCGCGAGGTTGTGGACATTGGGCGCGCGCACTGTCGTCATCTGGCGGCGCTGAACGTCGCTGACACGGCCATTGGGGTGGAGCATGAATATCTCGACCCGCTCGCGCCCCGCCACCGCATTGATTGCTGCCGAGCCGGTGTCGCCGCTGGTCGCGCCAACGATGGTGAGCCGCTCGCCGCGCCGCGCCAGAAAAGTCTCGAACAGATGGCCGAGCATCTGGAGCGCGACATCCTTGAACGCGAGCGTCGGGCCGTGGAACAGCTCCAGCAACCAATGCGTCTCGTTCAGCTGGACCAGCGGCGTGACCGCGCTGTGGCCGAAATCGCCATAGACCGCCTCGCACAAGGCTTCGAGCTCATCATCGCTCAGGCTGCCCGCAACAAATGGCCGCATGATCCGCACAGCAAGTTGCGCGTAGGAAAGCCCGCGTAGCGCGCGGATGTCCGTCTCGCTCAGACGCGGCCATTCGCGCGGCAAATACAGCCCGCCATCAGAGGCAAGGCCTGCCAGAGTTGCGCCTTCAAAGTCGAGTGCGGGCGCTGCGCCGCGGGTGGAGATATACTGCATCGTGCTTTCGCGGTTAGCGGGGGCTTTGCGGCGGGGCAAGCAAGGCTCGCTTGCTATTCACCTAGTCGCGCTTTGCGAGCCGCGCGCGCAACGCGAACCCGTAGATGATGAGGGCGGTCAGCGCGAAGAGGAACCACTGGCCAGCATAGGCAAGGTGGTTGTTGGGCAGATCGTTGGGATCGGGCTTGGCAAGTGGTTGTAGCCCCGCAAGCGGCTCGCTAGCCACGAGCTTGAAATCATCGCCTAGACGGACAAGCACTCCCTCAACATTGCCCCCGTTGAAGTCGGGCTGTTGAGGAGAGTTGGACCAACCAATATCGGCATAGGTCACGATAGGAGGGGCTGGAGGAACATCGTACGAAAATAGCGTTTCAATGTTGCAGACGAAGCGGTGCGCAAAGCCGCTCTGCCCTCGATCACTCCGTCCGGCGACTGCTTGCCAATCACGCGGTTGGTCGCAGGAAAGGCGGACATTGCGATACACAAGGCGATCGTTGCCGCCCACGATCTCGTGAATCTCTGTATCGGTTGAACGCTCCTCGAACTCGGCGATCAGCGCCGCCTTCTCGTCTGCACGGCCCAATTGCCAGAAGCCAAGCCACACCATCGTCGCAGCCGCTGCCAGCACCAGCACCGTCGGGATAACAGGCAATTTGCGGATCATTCTTGCGGCCCCTCAAGCTCTTCAAAGTTTTCGTAGAGCAATTTCGTCTTGAACAGGCGCAGTGAGTAAATCACCACGCCCACCGTCACCGGCGCCCAGAATGCCGCCTGCAACCAGATCGGCGGGCGCAGTGCGTATTCGATTCCCAGCGCGATCATCATCAGGACTATCGCCACAAAGGCCGTCAACACACCCCCCAGCCTTCCTCCGCGTTCAAGCGCGCCAAGGTTAAGCTCGCAATCTGAACATTTGAGCGCGACGCGCGCCGGTGCCTCGAACAAGGTCGGCTCGCCGCAGCGGGGGCATAAACCCAAAAGGGCAGCCCGGAAGATACCGGACTGCCCTTTGGTTGTTTCAGGGCCTTTGCCCGAATTCATCAGTGGAATTCGGCTCCCGCACCGCCCCAGACATAGACAGCGATGAACAGGAACAGCCACACGACATCGACGAAGTGCCAGTACCAGGCCGCCGCCTCAAAACCGAAATGCTGGCGCGGGGTGAAGTGGCCCTTGTAAGCGCGGAACAGGCATACGGCGAGGAAGATGGTTCCGACGAGGACGTGGAACCCGTGGAAGCCGGTCGCCATGTAAAACGCCGAGCTGTAGGTGTTCTGGCCGAAGTTGAACGGCGCAACGCTGTACTCGTAAGCCTGGATCGCGCTGAACAATGCGCCAAGGGCAATGGTCGCCCACAGGCCCTGCTTGAGACCTTCGCGGTCGCCATGGATCAGTGCGTGGTGCGCCCAGGTCACCGTGGTGCCCGAGCAGAGCAGGATCATAGTGTTGAGAAGCGGCAGGCTGAACGGATCGAGCACTTCCATACCCTCAGGCACGAGGGTGCCGAGGCCCGTCAGCCCTTCGGTAAGGAAAAGATTGTCGGTCAATTGCGCGGCAGTGCCCGCACCCTCAACCGTCAGCGGCGCAGGGAACAGGGCGAAGTCGAAAAAGCTCCAGAACCAGCCGACGAAGAACATCACTTCCGATGCGATGAACAGGATCATGCCGTAACGCATGTGGAGCTGGACAACCGGCGTGTGATCGCCGCGCTGGGCTTCGATCACGACATTCTTGAACCAGAAGAAGAAGGTCGCCAGCAATCCGGCAAGACCTGCCCACATGACAACACTGCTGGTTGCTGCCCCCAGAACGCTGGGATTCAGGTTCAGGACGATACCAGAGGTAAAAGCGAGCGCGGAAAAAGCACCGATCAGCGGCCAGATATCCGGCTCCAGAATGTGATAGTCGTGGTTTACATTGCCAGCCATGGTTGTCGTCCCGTGCCTTAGAAAAGTTGGATCTTATTGCGAGCGGTCAAGAGCGCTCGATACGGGCTCTTTCGCGCGATGAAAAGTGTAACTCAAGGTAATCTGCTCGATATCGCCGATAACCTCGTCGTCGAGGATCGCCGGATCGACGTAATAGAGCACCGGCATGTTTACTTCTTGGCCGGGCTCAAGCGTCTGCTCGGTAAAGCAGAAACACTGGATCTTGTGGAAATAGACGCCGGCCTGCGAAGGCTCGACATTGAATGTCGCAGTGCCGGTGATCGGGCGCGATGAATTGTTCTTCGCCACATAGGTCGCGAGGTCTCGCTGACCAATCCGGACCGTGTCGGTCGGCTGCGAAGGGCGAAACTCCCACGGGATGTCACGCGAAACAGATGCATCAAAACGGATCGAAATATCGCGGGTTGTGCCGATGGCAGCAGCGGCATTGGCCTCAGCCTCGCTTGCCACTTGCGTGGTTCCGCCAAAGCCGGTGACGCGGCAAAACAGATCGTAAAGCGGTACGGCCGCATAGCCGAGGCCCAGCATGCCGAGCGCACCGATCATGGCGAGGATGCCGGTCTTGGCATTCCTGCGCGCGGTTTCGCCGTCAAAGGTTGCGGTCACCATCTTAGTCGCCCAACCGGACCAAGGTAATCGCGTAGAACAGCACCGCAAAAAAGATCAGCGTCCCGCCGACCACGAGGTTGCGACTTTTCTGGCGGCGCTTGGTTTCGGCTTCTTCGTCAGGGGTCATGCGAAGGCTCCCGGTGCAATAATGCCCTGCGCCTCCAGCAGCCGGTCAGCGACCAGTGCGGCAAAGAGCGCGAAGAGGTAAAGGATGCTGAATTTGAACAGTGTCTTTTCAGGCTGCATGTCGTCGCTCTCGCTCCGCTTGCGCAGCCCCACCGGCAATGCGAGCGCGAAGAAGGCCAGCGAGAGCGCTACCGACGCCCAGCCATAGATCCAGCTCGTCCCGCCGATCAGCCATGGCGCGATGGCCACAGGTGCGAGCAGGACGGTGTAAGCGAGTATCTGCAAACGGGTCGATTTCTCGCCTGCGACATTTGGCATCATCGGAATGCCGACATTTGCGTAATCCGTCTTCACAAACAGCGCGAGCGCCCAGAAATGCGGCGGCGTCCACATGAATATGATTGCGAACAACAGCACCGGCATCGCGGTGATCTCACCGGTCACAGCGATCCAGCCGATTAGCGGCGGAAACGCGCCTGATCCGCCGCCGATGACGATATTCTGCGGGGTGCGCGGCTTGAGCCACATTGTGTAGATCACCGCGTAATAGACAATCGCAGCGGCCAGCATCAAAGCGGCGAGCCAGCCGATAGCGAGCCCCATCACCATGACTGAAACGCCCGAAAGGAAGATGCCGAAATCGCGCGCGTCGTCGCGGCGCATCCTGCCTGCGGGCAAAGGGCGCGACTGGGTTCGTTTCATCCCCGCATCAATGTCAGCTTCCCACCACTGATTTAGCACCGCCGAACCGCCTGCGCCCATCGCAATCGCGAGGATCGCGGTGAAGCCCAGGATTGGGTGGATCGTGCCGGGCGCGGCCAGCAATCCGCAAATCGCCGTGAAGATCACCAGCGTCATGACGCGCGGCTTTGTGAGCGCGAAGAAATCGCGCCACTCCGTCGGCATCACTTGTGCCCCTAACTGGGTTTCTACGCTTGTGGTCATATTCGCAGTGTTACTTAATCCGAAGGAGAGCACACCAGATCGGCGCGCCCTCCCCCTTTTCATTTCTTGTGCCCGACGCCTTTAGGCGCCGGTCAAAGCCTTACGTGCTGGCCGGACGATGATCGTGGTAATCGTGGTGATCCTCGATCACAGGCAGCGTTTCGAACTGGTGGAACGGCGGCGGGCTCGACAGCGTCCATTCCAGCGTCGTTGCACCTTCGCCCCACGGATTCGCTTCAGCCTTGCGGCCTGCGATGAACGCGTAGGCGATGTTGATGAAGAACAGCGCCATCGATGCAGCCATGATCATGTAGCCGATCGAGCTGATCTCGTTCCAGTAAGTGTAGGCTTCGGTGTAGTCCGGATAGCGGCGCGGCATGCCCTGCAGACCCAGGAAGTGCTGCGGGAAGAAGATCACGTTCACGCCGATGAAGAAGCCCCAGAAATGCAGGTGCGAAAGCAGCTCGGAGTGCATCTTGCCGCTCATCTTCGGGAACCAGTAATAGAAGCCCGCGAACAGCGAGAACACCGCACCCATCGACAGCACGTAGTGGAAGTGAGCCACCACGTAATAGGTGTCGTGGAAGTTGTCGTCGATGCCGCCATTGGCAAGCACAACGCCGGTCACACCGCCAACAGTGAACAGGAAGATGAAGCCGAGCGCCCAGACGAGCGGCGACTTGAACTCCATCGAGCCGCCCCACATCGTGGCGATCCAGCTAAAGATCTTCACGCCGGTCGGGACCGCGATCACCATGGTGGCGGCGGTGAAGTACATCTTCGTGTTTACGTCGAGGCCGACCGTATACATGTGGTGCGCCCACACGATGAAGCCGACAACGCCAATCGCGACCATGGCATAGGCCATGCCAAGATAGCCGAAGACCGGCTTGCGGCTGAAAGTCGCGACGATCTGCGAGATCATGCCAAAGCCCGGCAGGATCATGATGTAAACCTCGGGGTGGCCGAAGAACCAGAACAGGTGCTGGTAAAGCACCGGATCACCGCCACCGGCCGGATCGAAGAAGGTCGTGCCGAAGTTACGGTCAGTCAGCAGCATCGTGATCGCAGCGGCAAGCACCGGAAGCGCGAGCAGCAGCAGGAAGGCTGTGACCAGCACCGACCACACAAACAGAGGCATTTTGTGCAAGGTCATACCCGGCGCACGCATGTTGAAGATGGTGGTGATGAAGTTGGTCGCACCCAGAATCGAGCCAGCGCCCGCCAAGTGCAAAGAGAAGATCGCGAAATCGACTGCCGGCCCCGGAGAGCCGGTGGTCGATAGCGGCGCGTAAACCGTCCAGCCCACGCCTGCACCAGTCCCTGCTGCTCCGGGCACGAACATGGAGAAAAGCAGGCTCAGGAAGCCAACGACCGTCAGCCAGAACGAGATATTGTTCATGCGCGGGAAGGCCATGTCCGGCGCGCCGATCATCAGCGGCACGAACCAGTTGCCGAAACCGCCAATCATCGCAGGCATGACCATGAAGAAGACCATGATCAGACCATGTGCGGTGATGAAAACGTTCCACATGTGGAGCGCCGCATTGGTATCACCGGGCGTGTTGCCCATGAAGTCCGCCCAGAATTGCAGATATTGGATGCCCGGCTCTGCCAGCTCCATCCGCATGATGCCCGAAATCGCACCGCCGATGATCCCTGCAAAAATCGCAAAGATCAGATAGAGCGTGCCGATATCCTTGTGGTTGGTCGACATGAACCAGCGGGCGAAAAAGCCCGGCTTGTGATCGGCATCATGATGCCCGTGATCACCGGCGTGGGCGTCGAAATTGTCTGCGGTGGTAGCCATTATCTCTGGTCTCTCACATTCAGTCTAAGTCGTGTTTCTCAGCGCTCGGCGGCCATTCAGGCGGCCGGCTCCTCAGCGGTTTCTTCAGCCGCATCAGCCTCGGCAACTTCCTCAGTGCCGGGGATCGAGCCGCCATTTTCAAGCACCCAAGCTTCAAACTCTTCCATCGGCAGCGCTTCGACCGCGATCGGCATGAAGGCGTGGCGCGGGCCGCACAGTTCGGAGCACTGGCCGTAATAAACGCCCGGCTCTTCAATCACGAGCATACGCTCGTTCAGACGGCCCGGAACCGCGTCCAGTTTGAACCACAGCGACGGCACGGCAAAGGCGTGGATCACGTCAGCGGCGGTGGTCTGGATACGCAGCGGAACACCGGCAGGGACAACCATTCGATTGTCTGCGGCCAGTTGGAACGGCTCGCCACTTGCAGCGGCCTGCTCTTCAGTCAGCATGTTGGAGACGACTTCGACCCCGTGGTCAGGATATTCATAACCCCAATACCACTGGTAACCGACCGCCTTCACGGTGATCGCATCCTCGGGCGGATTTTCATATTGAGCGGCAAGCAATGTCAGCGAAGGCACCGCGACAACGACCAGAATTATAACCGGAACAATCGTCCAGATCACTTCGATCAGCGCGTTATGCGTCGTCTTCGAAGGGGTCGCGTTGGCGCGGCGGTTAAACCGGACGCAGACATAAAGCAGCAAAGCCAACACAAAGAGGCTGATAATCGTGATCAGCGGCATCAGGATCGCATCGTGCATCCACAGCGCATATTGGCCGTCGGCAGTGTATTGATCCTGAAAAGTCATGCTCTTGAGCGCGTCATCTTCAAACGCGGTCGGCATGCCTTTGCCTTCGGTCGGCGCCATCGGCGTGTAGCCACCCGCCGCCTCGACTTCGGTTTCAGCCGCAGCAACCGTCTCGGCGGTCGCCGCATCCTGCGCCAGTGCCGCCTGCGGTGCGACAACAACCATCACTGCTGCCATCAGCGTCAAAACGCCAAGCTGCAATCCAAACTTCATGCGGGCAAATGCCTGACCCATAATCATGCCTAATCGGTTCTCGAATTTATCCCATGCCGGAAAGCGCATAACGTTTTGCAAGCCCCACGCGTCCGGCGCACCGGTGACACCTTGTCACAGTCGATGCCCCCTTAGCCTCGCTTGCCCAGTGCCTCAAGCGCTTCTAGGGAGAATTTTATGCAAGCCCCGATGAAGAGAGCGCAATGGCGCCTTTCTCAAAGGGGTAAAATTCCATATCAACCCGATCAATTCTGCGGATAAGTGCCCCATATGACTACAAACGAGACGATTCCCGCGACCCTTGAAGACGTGCTGGCCGAGTTCCGCGAAAGCGGCGCATTGCTCGAAGGGCATTTCAAGCTCTCTTCAGGGCGGCATAGCGGACACTACCTACAATGCGCGCGTGTTTTGATGAATCCGGCGCGCGCTGGACGGCTGGCGCAAGCGGTCGTCAATGCGATTCCCGCCGATGTGATCGAGCAGATCGACGTTGTGGTATCGCCTGCGATGGGCGGGATCATAATCGGCCACGAAGTCGCGCGGGTGGTGGGCAAGGACGCCCTGTTCCTTGAGCGGCCAGACGGCGTTTTCCACCTGCGCCGCGGTTTCGCACTGGAAAAGGGCGCGCGAGTCTTGATGGTTGAAGATGTGGTGACCACCGGCCTTTCCAGCCGCGAAGCCATTGCCGCTGTCGCGCGTGAAGGCGGAGAAGTCATCGCCGAATGTTCGCTGATCGACCGCTCAGAAGGCACAGCCGATCTGGGCGTTCCCTTCTACCCGCTCGCCGCCTTTAACTTTCCGACTTATGCCGAGGTTGAAGTGCCAGAAGCGCTTGCCGCAATCGAAGTGACTAAGCCGGGCAGCCGGAAGGAATAGACGCAAACATGAGCAACCGTCTTCGACTGGGTGTGAACATCGATCACGTCGCCACCATCCGCAATGCGCGGGGCGGCGATCACCCCGATCCCGTGCGCGCGGCGGAGATCGTGGCGCGCGTCGGCGGCGACGGCATCACCGCTCACCTGCGCGAAGACCGTCGCCACATTCGCGATGAAGACCTCGCGCGCATTCAGGAAGCGACCGACCTCCCGCTCAACCTGGAAATGGCCGCGACCGAGGAAATGCTCGAAATCGCTCTGCGCCACAAACCCCACGCGGCCTGTATCGTCCCCGAAAAGCGCGAGGAGCGCACCACCGAAGGCGGGCTGGACGCGGCGGGTCTCGACAACACGATCGCCCCGATTGTCGAACGACTGCGCGAAGCGGGCATTCGGGTGTCGCTGTTTATCGAGGCAAACGAGCGGCAGCTTGACGCCGCCCTGCGACTGAGCGCGCCGGTTGTGGAGTTTCACACGGGCGAATACGCCCACGCCTTTCTCGATGGCGACGGCGAGAGGGTGGAGCGCGAGCTGCGCCGCATCTCCGATATGGCAGCGCTAGCTGCCAAAAACGGGATCGAACCGCATGCGGGCCACGGTCTGACCTTTGAAAACGTCCAGCCAATCGCCGCGATCCCGCAGCTGGCCGAGCTCAATGTCGGGCATTACCTTATCGGCGAGGCGGTGTTCACCGGCCTCGAACCAGCGATCCGGCGGATGCGCGAAATGATGGACGACGCTCGATGATGGGGCAACGCGGCTGATGGGCGAAGAACTCCCCACCCTTTCTCGCGCGCAAAAAGTGTGGTCGCTTGCCGCAGCGCTCCTGTTCCTGTTCGCGATCGGATTTCTCGGCTTCGCGCTCAACACCGGCATTCTGCGCGGGTTCGCGATTGGCTGGGTGGGCTTGCAAATCTTTGGCTTTGTCGGAGCGATCAAGTTCGCAAGGGGCGACTTCGCTCACCCTCTCTTCGCCAGTCAGGTCATGCTACATGCGATCGCGCTGGTGTTGCTCGTCACGATTATAGTGAGGGCGTCGTCATGATCATCGGCCTTGGTTCGGACCTTTGCAATATTGAACGGATTGCCAACTCACTCGAACGTTATGGGGAGCGTTTCGAAAACCGCGTCTTTACCGATATCGAGCGCGCCAAAGCACAGCGGCGACCCTTTACGATTGCCGGAACCTACGCGAAACGCTTCGCCGCCAAGGAGGCGTTCAGCAAAGCAGTCGGCACCGGGTTCAAGCGCGGCGTCTATATGAAGGATATTGGCGTTGTAAACGCCCCATCGGGCGCACCAACGCTGGCTTTAACCGGCGGAGCGGCCAAGCGGCTTGAAGAATTGACGCCAGCGGGCCATGAGGCGCGCATTCATCTAACCCTCACCGACGATCACCCATGGGCACAGGCCTTTGTCATTATCGAGGCCTTTCCCAAGGTCTGACCCAGCGAGCATCGAAGACTTACCTTGAACAACAACGATAACACCACTTCCGGTCCAGAAAAGCAGGACACCGGCTCGCCCGACAATGAATCGGCGGTGCTGAGAGCTGCCGCAGATGCGGAGATTGCAGCGGGCAAGGAAGAGAACGAAAAGGTCGACTGGTTCGCAGAGTTTCGCGGACTAGCGCTGATGCTGCTCGCGGTGCTGGCGTTCCATAGCCTCGTCGCAAAGCCGTTCTACATCCCGTCGACTTCGATGATGCCGACTTTGCATGTCGGAGACCGCTTGATCGTCAGCAAGTATCCCTATGGCTGGTCATGGGCATCGGCGAGTTTCCACCTGTTGCCGCGCGGCGAGTGGCGGGTGTTCGGCGCAACTCCAGAATATGGCGATATCGTGATTCCCGTCCACCCGACCCGCGACGAGGATTATATCAAGCGCGTCGTCGCTCTGCCGGGCGATACGATCGAAGTGCGCGACGGCCTGATCATCCTCAATGGCACGCCGATCAAGCGTGAAGTGATGCCGCCGGTCCGCATCCCTTACGAACCCTCGCTCACATGTGACGGCAACCCCTGCCTTACCGGATTCGAAGATTTCCGTGTGCGCTTGCCAAGCGGAGAGCAATTCTTCGAGCCGCCCACCTACCGCGAAACGCTGCCCAATGGCGCGACCTATCTTGTGATCGACCACCTGGATCAGAGCAGGTTCCGCAGCGGCGGCGATGATCTCGATAACTACGGCCCTTACACCGTGCCTGAAGGCGAGGTCTTCGTGATGGGCGACAACCGCGATTCGAGCGCTGACAGCCGCGCGCCTGCAAACAATCGCGGGCTTGGCGGAGGCATTCCGCTGGAAAATATCGGCGGGCGGGCAGAGTTCATCACATTCTCGCTCGACGGATCGGCGACGTGGAACCCGTTCACCTGGTATTCGGCCACGCGCGGCGATCGCGCATGGAACACTCTGCGCCCAGCGCTTGTGGAAGAAACCGGCGAAGATACCGGCACGGATCAATAGGCTAGAAAGCTCTCACCTATGGCCAAGAAATTCCTCTATTTCATCGCGATCTGCATCATCCTCTTCCTGATCGGGCGGATCAGTTACGAGATGTTTCAGGACGAGCTGGCCGCATTCGCGCTGGTTCCGTCAAGCGAGTTCACGCCGACTGAAGCGCTTGAGGAAAACGCCTATCAGGATCCCGCTCTTTGGTATTCGCGTCCGGGCATCGGTGTGAACGATCCGGCGCGCTGGCAACCTGCGCTGGCGGGCGAACCGGTCGATCCGCAAGGTGCTGAGTTCGGCGGCCAAGGCGAGCTGCCCGATTTCGCGGTCTTCTTCATCCACCCCACCAGCTATCTCAGCCGTGACAATTGGAACGCGCCGATTGGCGATGAAGATGCAGAGAACATCGCGCGCATCTATGTTCGCGGAATGGCCAGCCCGTTCAATGCAGCAAGCGAAATCTGGGCGCCGCGTTACCGCCAGGCGACGATGGGCTCCTTCCTGACCGACGCGCCCGAGGGCCAGCAGGCTATTGATGCCGCCTATGGCGATGTGCTTGAATCCTTCCGCTATTTCCTCAGCTCGATTGACGAGGATATTCCGGTGGTTCTGGTCGGGCACAGCCAGGGCTCGCTCCATCTGCTGCGGCTGCTGCGCGAGGAAGTGAACGGCACGCCGCTCGCAGACCGACTGGTTGCAGCCTACGCCATCGGCTGGCCAATCTCTGTTGAGCACGACCTGCCCGCGCTTGGCCTTGCCGCCTGCGCCACGCCCGCGCAAACCGGTTGCATCATTTCTTGGTCGAGCTTCGCCGAGCCTGCCGATCCGTCAAAGGTGATTGAAACCTATGCCGCCTCGATCGGCTTTGACGGGCAGCCCCGCGGCGACAGCACCATCCTTTGCACCAATCCGCTCACCGGAACATTTGGCGGCGAAGCGGCATCGAGCGCCAATATCGGCACGCTTGTCCCTGACGATACGATGTCCACCGGAGAGCTTGTTCCGAATGCCGTCCCGGCGCGCTGTGATGATCGCGGTTTGCTGCTGATCGGCGACCCGCCCGAACTTGGCTCCTACGTGCTGCCGGGCAACAATTACCACGTCTATGACATCCCGCTTTTCTGGGCCAACACCAAGGCCGATGTTGCGCGGCGGGTGAGAGCACTCGCGGGGTCTCCAGAAGCGGAACCGGCAAACTGATTACCGAGTTCGCACCCGATTTTGCCGAGGCACTGCCCGATGGCGGCGTGCTTCTTGGGCTGGACCTTGGCACCAAGACTATTGGCACCGCGATTTGCGATGCGGGCTGGCGCTTTGCCACCAATGGCAAGACGATCCAGCGCGGCAAATGGGGGCGGGACAGGGACACGCTCAAAGAGTTGATTGCAGCCCGCGAGGTCAAGGGCCTCGTCCTCGGCCTTCCGCGCAACATGGACGGCTCCGAGGGGCCGCGCGCGCAGGCCAGCCGCGCCTTTGCCCGCAATGCTGACAAAGCTTTCGGCCTGCCCCTCCTGCTGTGGGACGAACGCTGGTCCACCCAGAGCGCCGAGGCGGCGATGATCGGGCAGGATATGAGCCGTGCCAAACGCGCGACGAGCATCGACAGCCACGCTGCAGCCGTCATCCTGCAAGGTGCGGTTGACCGGCTGGCGGGCGGAGTGATCTAGGAGACCAAAGCGATGGAGTTCGACTTCTTCGAATTGCTACCACGCAAGGCTCAACTCGGATGCCTTGTGATTCTGGTCGTTATTGTAGCTGGCACAATTCTTTATCTAGAGTTTGGCTAACGCCGCCCGCCTCTCGCGAGCAACCGCTGCCACCATACGGCTTCCGCTAAGCTCGCCTTCGCGCCAGATGTCTTCGCGCGCCGTCTGATCCGTCTGCCGTCCCGCTCGCGCTTCGAAGCTCGCCAGTCTCAGCCGCTCGCTAGGATGCGAATTGCCGACCCAATGCGCGAATTCTTCCGCCTCGTCCGATCCGCCAGCAACCGCCGCGCGCAGGAACACTTCGTTCGCATTGGGGCTCAGCACGCGGGTGACCCGCTTGCTCTCCAGCTCAAAGCCATATTGGTCGAACCACGCCTGTGCCGGATCGACATGCATAATGTTGAGCGAGATCGACAAAGCCTTGGGCGGCAATTGCGAATGCACATCGCGGTGCGCGCGGTAGAGCATCAGCCTGCCTTCATGCAGCGCGCTGCGTTCGACAAAGCGCAAATCAGCCAGTTCTCCCGAATAGCCAGTTACGCCCTCGTAATCATATTCGAAGTAATCGCTTTCATAACCCGGGCCGAGATAGCCGCAGGTCAGGAATGCAAAATTGTGATCGTGGGGGACGCCATAGACGAAGGTCTTCGCCCCGCTGTTCCTGAAACACAGATCGTGTTCTGCAGGCCAGATATTGGCACGCAGAAACATATTGCCGCGCAAGGGGCTGAGCACGATTGCTTGCGGGCCATAGCCGCTTTCAACCATTGTCTCGGTCCGCCCAGCCAACCGGTCAAGCAACACTCGCCCGAGGAATTCACGGTTATTGGCGAGCTTGCGCAGCCAGTCCGCGGCTTCGCGCGTCGTGGCCTCATCGCGAGGGTCGAAATCGAACTGCGCCAACGCCTCGATCGCTTCGGGAAGTGAGCAGTTTTGATCGCACGGATTGTCGATGAGCTGAGGCATCACTGGTTCTCCGGAACAATGTCTTGAAGCGCGGGATGGCTGGCGATCAGCTGCGCCCGCAATTCCGCTGCGGCGTGCGCCAATGGATCACCGGGGCCGAAGCTGGCAAGCAGTTCCATCCCCCGTCCGGTGTCCAGCGCAAGCGTTTGGCGCAAGGCCTCCCACCTAGCATCGCGATCATTGGCCGGGTCGCGGGCGAAGCTGTCCATTTCACCCAGCGCCTCGCAATGTTCGAGCGCACCCAGAACGCTCAGCGCCATCAACTGCTCGCTGGCACGTTTATCGCCGCTAATCTGCTGCATCAGCGCGCCGTTATCGAGCCGGTATTCGCGCGAAGGCCTTGGGCTCTTTGGCGTGCGGCTGAGTTGCAGGACCAGCAGGCTTTGGCCGACATCCACAAATTCGCGAGCCTCGTTAAGCGGCTGCTGGACTATGTGATCGCCTGCCCGCCATTGCCGCTCAAAGGTTGAAATCCTGGCTGGCGCTTTATCGCCAAGTTCGAGGCGATGAACCCGCCCACGCCCTGACCCAGCGATGACCATCTCTTGAAGTTCGCAATCGACAAAACGTGCGGTTTGCGCCGCTTTGGGTTCTGCCACTGGCTCGTAAACGCAAAGCGACAGCACCGCTGTGCCGCTTTGCATCAGTTGCAGCCGCGCAAATCCGGCGCTCGAACTGTGGCGCAAAGGCACTTCGCCAAGCGTCGCCTCGCGCTGTGCGGCAATGAAACGGCGGACAAATCCGTCAACGAATTCGCGCGCTGCATCCACCTCTCCCATCAGCACCGCCAGAGCCGGATAGCCGACTAGCGCCCCGCCCCCATCATAAGCGCTCAACGCCGCAGCCACCTCGCTCTCGGAAGCAAGCCAGTCGCACTTGGCCGCCTCCATCCGCGCGCGGGAGCGGCGCTGCGAACCGGGGTCCAGTCGCAGCGCCGCCACAGCCGGATGCACATGCATCAGCCGCTATCCCTTAAAAGCATCAGCCGCTATCCCTTAAAAGATGCCCGGCGGAGGCGGGGGCGGAGGCGAGGTGTCATAGATATAGACCATGACCGCGACGATTGAATCGTCATAGGTCGCCGCCTGGACCCGTTCGCTCACAGCGCCAAACAGCGCCTGCGCCGTTTCCAATCCTGGAATGCTCGATAGTTCGATTTTTGGCATGATTTTGTGCCCTCCTGTTATCGCGCCGTCCAATCCTGCTGCGGCGCTGAGAGGGAACTTGGGCGAGAAATGGCCCGCCAAGAAATTAAGAGATTGTAATGAAATGCCCCTCGCTCCAAACTTACTGACGATGAGCAAAACCACCCCTACAGAACCGCCGCATTTTGATGCACGCGAGGCGAGCAAGTTCTTTTTCCGCGGCGGGCATACGGGCTGGCTGGGATTGAAATTTCTCGACCAAGGCGAAAATTGGGTCGAGTTGGAATTGCCATGGCGGGAGGATCTGCTGGGCGAATCCGACCGGGCCGTGCTTGCCTCAGGCCCGATTGTCAGCCTGATGGACATGGCAAGCGGAATGTCGATCTGGCAGACGCGCCGCAGCTTTGCCCCGATCGCAACGCTCGATCTGAGAGTCGACTACCAGCGCCCCGCACGCGAACGCAGTGCAGTGCGAGGCCGCGTCGAATGCTATCGCACCACGCGATCTGCTGCCTTTGTTCGGGGGATCGCCCATGATGGCGACATCGATGATCCGGTGGCGCATGTTGCAGGGGTCTTTATGACGATCAACTTTGACCCGCGTCAGGGCAAAGTGCCATCGGTGGTCGAAGCAAGCGAAGCGGGAACGGGCGATGAGTGAATTTGAACTCCCCGCCTATGCTCGTGCGCTTGGCATCACAGTTCACGAAATCGACGAAGGAACTCCGATCCTGACAGTCGAATTCGGCTCCAATGTCGAAGGGCGTCCGCAGCACTATCACGGCGGAGCCACTGCCGGATTGCTCGAAAATGCAGGCTATGCCGCTTTACGCGCCCGGCTGATCGAGGAAGGCCGCGAAGCCCAGTTCAAGCCGATCAATATCACGGTGCAATATCTCTCCGCCGGCAAGTCACGCCCGAGCTTTGCCAAAGGCCGGGTCACGCGGCTGGGACGGCGAAATGCCAATATCACGGTCGAGGCGTGGCAGGATGATCGCGGCCGCCCGATTGCAACGGCGATCATGAATATCCTGATGGCCTAATCCGGCTCTACTGGCTCGACCCTCAACCCGTCTTCATCGAGTCTGAATTCTACCGGCACGCCGTCTTGCGAAAGGACGATCCCGTCCTCTTCGAAGCGCAGAGAGGTGCCGTCTTCGCCCAAGGGAATCTCTTCGCCTTCCTCGATATCGAAGGGCTGCACCGGCCCTTCGGGGTCAGGCGAAGCACGCGGACGCGGCGGGGGAAGCGATAGGGCGGAGCGCATGAAGTCTTTCCAGATACGCGCCGGAAGCCCCCCGCCCGAAACACCATTGAGCGGCGAGTTGTCGTCATTGCCGACCCACACACCAACCACCAGATCGCCAGCATAACCCACAAACAAAGCATCGCGAAAATTCTGCGTCGTGCCGGTCTTGCCGTAATTGGCAATCGGCAGTTCGGCCGCCCTGCCCGTCCCGCGATTGATCGCCGCGCGCAGCATTCGTTCGATATCCTCATGCGTCCGCGCCGAAGCGCTGTCGACTGGCGAAGTGAGCCATTCCCACCAACCCTGCTCCTCTTGCGCAAAAGCATAGGGACGCACCGGATATTGGTTCGCAGCGACACCGGCATAGGCCGATGTCAGTTCGAGCAAGGTCATGGTCGAAGTGCCAAGCGCAAGGCTGGGATCGCCCTCGGGCAGATCAGAGGTGACACCCAATGATCGCGCGGTGCGGATCACCCGCTCGCTGCCAATCTCGTTGAACAGCCGCACCGCCGCGACATTGCTGGAAGAGGCAAAGGCGTCCTCCAGCGTAATGGACTCAGAGTAACGCTCGCGCGAATTCTTGGGGCGATAAGAGCCTGCTTCGATCGCGGTGTTGTCGATCGTGTCTTCGGGGTCCCAACCCGCTTCGAGCGCGGCGAGATACACGAACAATTTGAAAGTAGAGCCCGGCTGTCTGCGCGCCTGAGTCGCGCGGTTGAAGGGAGATTCGGCATAATTGCGCCCGCCCACCATGGCGACCACCTCTCCGCTGGGACGCATCGCTACCAGCGCGACTTGCGCATCGCCCAGTGCAGCCCGGCTCGTCACCCTGCTCGCCAGCGCCTGCAGCTGCGAATCGAGCGTCGTGGTAAGCACCTGGCTCGCATAGCCCGTCTCCAGCCCTTCGCGAGCGATCGGAAGCGCCCAATCGGCGAAATATGTGCCGGTGGGCAGATCATTGCTTGTGCGCACGTCAAGCACCGGATCAGGCAGAGCATCGGCCTCTGCCTGCGTCAGATAGCCGACATCGACCATCGCTCCGACAACGAGGTCCATCCTCGCCTTGGCCCGGTCATAATGCTCGGTTGGCGCATAACGTGAAGGCGCCTGAAGGAGCCCCGCAAGCATCGCCGCCTGCTGGGGCAGCAGATTTTCAGGCTGGCGATAGAAGTAGTGCAAGCTCGCTGCGCGCAGCCCATACTGATTGTCGCCGAAATAGGCGTTGGACAGATAGCGTTCGAGGATCTCGTCCTTGGTCAGCCACCCTTCCAGCCAGAAAGCGATCAGCGCCTCGCGCGCCTTACGCGTCAGGGTCTGTTCGGGGGTAAGGAAAGTGAACTTGGCGAGCTGCTGGGTAATGGTCGATCCGCCGCCGGTGCCAGTCCACACCGCCCGCGCGATACCGCGTGGATCGACACCCCAATGCGAATAGAACCGGCGATCTTCGATGGCGAGGAAGGCTTGAACAACATGGGGCGGCAGGTTCTCGATCTCGACCGGCTCACCCACCATCGCCCCGCGCCGCGCAATCGGTGTCCCGTCGCTCGCCAGCAAAGTGACTTGCGGGGGCGCAATTGGCTCAAGGCTCTTGGACAAGGGCGCAGTGATCGCGAGCCAAGCAAAGAGGATGAGGAAAAGTGCCAGCATTGCCGCCACAATGCGCACCGCCCACCAACGCTTTCGCCGCCCCTGCCAAAAACCGAGGCGCCAGAATGGCAGTCGCCGCCGTTCTTCGCGCTCCACCGAATGATCGAGCGTGCCCAGCCGGGAATCCCAGGAATCGTAATCGGGCGAACCCGCAGTACGAAAGCGCAAGGGCTCGTCATCGTGATCGAGCGGTCGCTGCGATTCATAGAGCGCGTAAAACCCGCTCTCGCCGCTTTGCGCTCCACCCGCACCGCGGCGCTTCCAGAATCGATCAAGCAGGCCCATAGCCTAGTGTGTTAGCAGGCTAATACGGTATGGTGCAAGCGGTCAGCTACCCTTTGCCGCGCCCTCAGGCAGATCTTCGTTGAAGACGCGCTGGTAATATTCGCTCACCAATGTCCGTTCGGCCTCATCGCATTTGTTGAGGAATGACAGGCGGAAGGAGAATCCGATCGAGTTGAAGATCGCTGCATTTTGCGCCCAGGTGATGACCGTGCGCGGGCTCATCACAGTTGAGATGTCACCGTTCATAAAGCCTTGGCGGGTCAGTTCGGCGACCTTGACCATGTCGGCAATCACCGCGTCATTGGTTTCGGGTGTCTTCGATTTAACGATCTGCTGTTCGATTTCGGCAGGTAGATAATTGAGCGCGCACACAATATTCCAACGGTCCATCTGCGCCTGATTGATCGCCTGCGTGCCATGATACAGCCCGCTCGTATCGCCAAGGCCGACCGTGTTGGTGGTGGCAAACAGACGGAAGTAGGGATTCGGCGTGATGACCCGGTTCTGGTCGAGCAGGGTCAGGCGGCCATCAAATTCGAGCACACGCTGGATCACGAACATGACATCGGGACGGCCCGCATCATATTCGTCAAAGGTCAGCGCGACCGGGTGCTGCAATGCCCAGGGAAGGATGCCTTCCTTGAACTCAGTAACCTGAAGACCGTCCTTGAGCACAATCGCATCGCGCCCGATCAGATCGATCCGGCTGATATGCGCGTCGAGGTTTACGCGGATGCTCGGCCAGTTCAGGCGGGCTGCGACTTGTTCGATATGGGTGGACTTGCCGGTGCCGTGATAGCCCTGGATCATTACTCGGCGATTATGCGCAAAACCGGCAAGGATCGCGAGCGTCGTGTCCGGATCGAACACATAGCTTTCATCGAGCTCGGGCACATGTTCGTCATTCGCGCTGAAGGCCGGAACCTGCCAGTCGACATCAATGCCGAATGTGTCGCGCACGTCGATGGTCGCGTCGGGCTTGGACGGGATGGCGCTGTCGCCGGTGAAGTTTTCTGATGCAGGAGCGTTCATTTCAAGCGCGGCGTTAATGCGAGCAACGCTAGTGGGCAAGAGGCTCGTGCCCATCTGACACCATCATTTCAAATAGCTGCGGGTGCGCCTATGCATTCGGGAATGGCCGATCCGATTGAATCCCTCCGCATAAAACTGGTCGAGCATGTGCGCGGTGTGTTCAACGACACCTCCAAGGGCGAGCGCCCTACTCCGCCGTCTGATGACGCCTTGTTCGAGAAAGACACGCCGATCCGCATGGTCCATGCCGATCTGGTCGGTATGATGACTGGCGGTATCAGAAGTCTGCTGCTCCAGATGCTTCACCCGCATGCGTTGCAAGGTGTGCTCGACCATTCCAATTTCCGCGAGGATATGCATGGGCGACTGCGGCGGACCGCGCAATTCATTGCGGTGACGACCTTTGGACACCGCGACCGCGCCCATGCCGCGATAGAACGGGTCAATGCGATCCATTCAAAGGTTAGCGGCACTTTGCCCGATGGCGCACCCTACAACGCCGCCAATCCGCGCACGCTTGCATGGGTGCATGTGGTCGAAGCGCAGAGCTTTCTTGCGGGCTATCTGCGCCATGTCCGCCCCTCGATGCCGGTAGCCGAGCAAGATGAATATTACCGCCAGTTCGCAGTAATTGCCCGCGCCTTGGGAGCCGACCCGGTCCCTGAAACGCGCCACGAAGCTGAGGCGATCTTCCGCGAACTGCGCAGCGATCTGCGTCCCACACCCGAAGCGCGCGAAATCGCACAGCTCGTGCTTACCCAGCGTCCCGAAGGCACCCCGCCCGGCGTCCAGGCGTTGCTGGGTGCCGAAGCGATTGCCATGCTCCCCGATTGGGGGCGTTCGATGCTGCGCCTGAAACGTCCGGTCTTCACCGCCCTGCCCGCACGCGCAGCGACATGGGGCGTCGGCAGGACGCTTCGCTGGGCCTTCAAGCAGAACTAACCGCATCGCGCGGCAAATGTGCTAAATGCTCTTTGCGACACAGCTGAAGGAGAGCGGTAATGTATGTGGCAGTGGCGGCACTATCGGTGCCAGAGGCAAACAAGCAGGCCTATATCGAGGCCGCCGAATTCATGGCCGACTGGTCGATCGCCCATGGCGCTCTGGAAGTAATGGAGGCCTGGGAGGCGAATGTCCCCGAAGGCAAAAACACCGACCTGCGCAAAGCCGTGGCTGCGCCCGAGGGCGAGAAGATCGTCACTGGCTGGGTGATCTGGCCTGACAAGGAAACGCTCGACAAAGCCAAGGAATCGATGGGCAAAGGCGAAGGTTTCGAGGACTATCCCGAAGGCGACCCGCCTTTTGACGGCTCACGGCTGATCTTTGGCGAATTTGAACCGCTGCTCACAAGGGGACGTTGATCCATGGCCGACTTCACCTTCTACACCGTCGCGATGAGCCGCGGGCAAATCTCGCGCTGGGCGCTGCATGAGGTTGGCGCGAACTATGATCAGGTTGTCTTCGGCTGGGGCCAGCGGCCCGAGGGCTTCACCGACATCAATCCGATGAACAAGGTGCCCGCGCTGGTCCATCATCATCGCCAAAAAGACGGGGGCGACCACGACCACATCATCACCGAAGCCGCCGCCATCAATCACTATCTCGCCGAGACGCACCCAGACAAAGGCCTGCTGCCCGATGCACATGAACGAGCCGCCTATTTCCGCTGGCTGTTCTTCTCTGCGGGTCCGATCGAGCAGGCGGTGATCGCCTCGGCTATGGGTTGGGAGGTTCCGCCCGAGCGCACAGCGATGGCGGGCTTCGGCACCCTCGATCTGGCGCTGACAGCGATGGAAGGCTGGCTTTCAAAACACGATTTTGCCGCAGGTAGCCGCTTCACCATGGCCGACACCTATGTCGGCAGCCAGTTCGTCTGGGGCCTGCGCTTTGGTTCGATCCCTGAACGTCCCGCATTCAAGGCCTATGTCGAGCGCGTCATCCAGCGTCCAGCCTATGCCGAGGCCAATGCGATTGATGCGAAACTGATCGAGGAAGCGGGCGAGTAACGCGTCCTTTGTTCAGGCAATCGAGGCGCATTTGCGCAGCGTTTGATAGGCGTCGACCACCTTGTTGAGCCGCGCCTCATAACTTCGGTCGCCGCCATTGCGGTCGGGGTGATAACGGCGAACCAGCTCAGAATAGCGTCGCCGTAAGCGCCGCCGGTCGGTGTCGGAACCAAGACCCATTGTTTCGAGCGCCTCCGCTTCATCCTTGGAGAATTTGCCAGACCCATAGGCGTTTCGGGCCATTGCCGCTTCGCGCGCAGCCCGGCTGCGAATACCGCTCGCACGCGCGGAAATGGCATCGAGCGGATCGTCGAAATCGGCCCAACGCGGCATGCCATCCACGCCAGCGCGCGGACCGAAACTCGGGCTTTCCGTGCGCCAGCCGCTCGCCGGAGCCTGCGCGGCCAGCACTTCTTCCGCGCTCATTCCTTCGAACCAGTCATAGCCCGAATTGAATTCGCGCACATGGTCAAGACAGAACCAGCGCCATTCGCCCGGACCGTCAAATCCGTTGGGACGATAGCCCGGCGCGCGGAACTCGCCTGCCTCGCGGCAGGTCGGGTGCTCACACTCCCGTTCCTGTGTTTCGTACCGTCCATGGAATCGCGCGCTAGACATGAACCCTTGAGAATGGCGATAGAGTCGCCAGATTCCAACCCGGTAGATTTGTAATCAGGAAATGCAGCGATGAGCGGAACAGTAGCAGAGGAAATGCGCGAGCTTTTGAACGAGGCCTTCGCCCCGACTCAGCTCCAGATCATCAACGATAGCGCCCAGCATTCGGGCCATGCGGGTGATGATGGGTCAGGCGAATCGCATTTCACCATCCTGATCGAGGCCCCCGCCTTCGCCGAAATGTCACGCCTTGGCCGGCAACGAGCGGTGATCGCGGCGCTCGGTGACATCGTTGGCGAGCGCGTCCATGCGGTAGCGATCAAGGCCAACGCTCCGGCATCATGACAGCCAGGCGCATCCGCCGCTCTGCGCGCCTGATCGTGCTCGACCCGAGTGAACGGGTGCTGATGTTCCGCTTCGATGTTGCAGGCCGTCCGCCATTCTGGGTCACGGCAGGCGGCGAATGCGAACCGGATGAGAGCTTTGAAGAGGCCGCGCGGCGCGAATTGCTCGAAGAAACCGGCATATCCGCCGATCCAGGCGAGCAGATCGCGCGCACCACGCCCGAATTCGTGACTGTCGAAGGCGAGCCGGTGCAGGCAGACGAGCGCTACTTTCTGGTGCGCGTGCCAGAGCCCTCGATCTCCACTGACTGTCACACCGCGCTTGAACAGCAGGTGATGACGCAGCACCGCTGGTTCAGTCTCGACGAGTTGGGAGGCTGGCACGAGGCCTTGTTTCCGGAAAATCTCGCCAAACTGATAGAAATGGCCAGACCAAGCTGATTGCGCGCCCTCCATTCGCCTCCTATCGGTAGCAAAACGAGACTGGAGAGGAATGTTAGATGGATTATGCGGGCAAGGTCGTCTGGATCACGGGAGCCTCCTCTGGGATCGGCGCAGCACTGGCGCGCGATGTCGCAAGACGCGGGGCGCATGTGGTCCTGTCAGGACGCGATGAAACGCGGCTGGCCGAGGTCGCAGCAGACTGCGGCGAGACGCTCATTCTGCCCTTCGATGTCCGCGACGATGATGCTCTTGCCGATGCGACGGCCAAGGCGACCGCGTGGGAAGGCGGGGTCGACATCGCCTTTGCCAATGCCGGTGTCTCGCAGCGCAGCCGCGCGCTCAAAACCGATATGAAGGTCTACCGCGACATTATCGACATCGACCTCACCGCGCAGATCGCCTTCAGCCAAAGCCTGATCGGACACATGGCAGAGCGAGGCTCGGGCGCTTTGGCCTTTATCTCGTCGATCGCGGGCAAGGTCGGTGTGCCGATGCGCACCGCCTATTGCGCGGTGAAGTTCGGGCTTGCCGGATATGGTGACGCCTTGCGCGCGGAATTGTCGCAATCCGGCGTCAGCGTACACGTCATCTATCCCGGTTCGGTTGCGACCGATGTCGCGCGCAACGCGCTGGTCGGTGACGGCAGCAAGCGGGGCAGTTCGGACAAGGTCATCGACGAAGGCATTCCGGCTCCCGATGCCGCCAAGATCATGCTCGACGGCATGGCCAATGGCGAGCGCGAGATTATCGTCGCGCAGGGAGTGGAAGCGGGCATGGGAGAGCTGCGCCGGACGCCCGAGGAATTGCTCGATCAGGTCGCGGGCATGGTCGCGGCGGGTTATATGGAGAAGATCGAGGCGACAGAGTGACCTCGCTCGAACAGACCCGTATCGCGCTCGCCAACGGGATAGAACTCAACGTGGTGGACATAGGCCCGCGCGATGCGCCAGCGCTCATCTTCCTCCACGGCTTTCCCGAAAACCACCGCACATGGCGGCACCAGCTCGCCCATTTCTCTGACCGCTATCGCTGCATCGCCCCTGATCAGCGCGGCTATGCAGGCTCGTCAAAACCGCAAGGAGCCGAGAACTACACGCCCGACAAGATGATCGGCGACGTCTTTTTGCTGGCCGATGCCTTGGGAGTCGAGACATTCACCATCGTTGGTCACGATTGGGGCGGAGCGATTGCCTGGGGTGTGGCACTGGGCGGGCAGCATGCGCGGGTCGAGCGGGCTATTATTGCCAATGCGCCGCATCCGGCGATCTTTCAAAAGCTGCTTTACACCCATCACGGCCAACGTGAGGCGAGCCAGTATATTCGCGGGTTTAAGGACCCGGCCAATGACGCTCTAATCCGCGAAAAGGGCCTCACCGGCATTTTGCTGCAAGAGGTCAATTGGGACCGCCCTGATGCGATGCCCAAGGAGGAGCGCGCGCGTTTGCTGCGCGAATGGGAGGATCGCGATGCCTGTTTCGGGATGCTCAATTACTATCGCGGCAGCACGATGCACGTGCCGACCATGGATGAGCCGTTCGAGATTCCCGCTGATTACTCCCCGCCAGATCTGCCCAAGCTGACGATCCCGACGCTGGTAGTTTGGGCGATGGACGATCTCGCATTGCCGTCAGAGAATATCGAAGGTCTGGACAATGTGATCGACCCGCTCACGATCGAGCCAGTCTATGGCTGCGGACACTTTGTGACCTGGGAAGCGCCGGAGGCGATGAACGCGGCGATGGAGAAGTTTTTGGCAGAGTGAGCTCCTGCGAAAGCAGGAGCCCATTGGATAGCTCGCTGGATTCCTGCTTTCGCAGGAAATCACGGAGGGTTGAGATTAGCCTCCCACCCACTCGACCCAAGCACCATGCGGATGGGCGTGGCTGAGCAAGGTCGTCGCGCCATCATCCGCGCCGCCATTCCAGTAACGCACTTTCAACTCGTGGCGGAAGGTCGCGGGGTCTGTCTCGAGACTGACCCAGCCCAGCGGGCGCTCTGGCGTGGCTTTTGCCCCTGCATCTTCCATCGCGGCGGTGATCGCGTCCTGCGTTTCGGACGGCATATATTGCCACATGATGGAGTGGAACATCGCCCGGGTCGTGCCCTCGGCTTGCGGTCGGGCGAGCATTTCCGCGGCAAAATCGCCCGCATCTTGCTTGACCAGATCAGGTGCCCGCTCCCCCGCCAGCTGGATTGCCGCGTCGATCCGCGCCATTCTGACCGGAGCATCCGGCCAGACATAGGATTTGAGCTTGAGCGCGCTGGCCGTGTCCGACAGATCAACCGGAGCGACATCGCAGCCTCGCACTGACAGGATTTTGAAAGCTTCGGGCGGGGCTGGCGGTGACCCACCTCCCCCGCGCCATTTAGGCTCGATCTGCATCGGTGATTTCGCTGGACCAACCTCAGTCGCGCCGAGTTTGAAATGATACCGGTCCAGCATCGTGTTCACGCCCGCGCTGGCGCCCAGTTCGAACAGCTCGAAGCGGGGTACGGTGCGCTGCGCCAGCCACAAGAGCCCCGCCATCAGGCTGGCCGAACGCCCAGCCTCGTTGGTTTGCGGCGGCCCGTCGAGCCATGGGAGAAGGAGGGTGTCGTAGGTTTCGACCAGCTCGCAAACCAGCCGGTCGACCTGCCCCTGATCGCTTATCTGGCCCGAATAGACCCGCGCAAGCCGCTCATCCTCGCCTGATAGCAGCAGGTGATGCAGACCGCCCGCCATCCTCAGCGGCATCGCATCTTTGAGCGTTAACCCCTGCCAGTTCGCTATCCGCCGTCCGGTCGCGGTGTCACCCTCGCGCACTTTGGCAAGCGCACGGATCACGCGAGCAGTGCACGGTGCATCGTTCTCTTCAGCATGCGCCGCCTGCCAGTCGAGCGCCGCTGCGAACTCCTCAAGCCCCATGATCCCACCATCGCTCATCGGTCCACCACCTTTGCCTTATTTGAGTTGCCGCGTTTATGTTGCCCTTTGATCGCCCAGTGCCTAAGTCCCGCCGCGCAATGACGAGCAACTCGAAACCTTCCGCCACAGGCCAGCTGACATTCGCTGTGCCCAAGGGCCGCATTCTGGACGAAGCGCTGCCAGTAATGGCGCGCGCTGGCGTCGTGCCCGAGGATGGCTTTCACGACAAGTCCAACCGCTCGCTTTCCTTTGGCACATCGCGCGATGATATGCGGCTGATCCGGGTGCGCGCATTCGATGTGGCGACTTTTGTAGCGCATGGAGCGGCGCAGGTGGGAATCGTCGGATCGGATGTGATCGAAGAATTCGACTATTCCGATCTCTACGCGCCAGTGGACCTCGATATCGGTCACTGCCGCCTTTCAGTTGCGCGTCTTGCCAGCGATCCTGAAGAGACTGCTGGAGCTAGCCATCTGCGCGTTGCAACCAAATATCCCAGCCTCACCCGCCGCCATTTTGAACGGCAAGGCGTTCAGGCCGAATGCGTGAAGCTCAACGGCGCGATGGAACTGGCTCCGTCGCTTGGGCTGGCGCGCCAGATTGTCGATCTGGTCTCAACCGGCACGACGCTGAAGCAGAACGGTCTGGTTGAGACGCAGAAGATCATCGACATCACCGCGCGCCTGATCGTGAACCGCGCCGCGCTCAAAACCGATCCGCGCGTTGCTGATCTGGTCGCGGCTTTCCGCGCCGATGCTGAAGGTCGTGCTAAGGGCGAAGCCGCCTGATGCAGCAGATTTCCACCCTCGATCCCGATTTCGAGCAACGCTTCAAACGCGTGGTCGAAGCGCGCCGCGAGGCCGATAGCGATGTCGCGGGTCAAGTCCTCGACATATTACGCACTGTAAAGACCGGCGGCGATGACGCGCTGGTTCAATATACGCAGCGTTATGACGGATATTCGCTGATCGACGATGCCGACTGGAAGGTCACGGCGGAGCGTTGCAGGGAAGCTTACGAGCAGATCGAGCAGGAGCAACGCGAGGCGCTCGACCTCGCTGCCTCCCGCATCCGCGCCTATCACGAGGCGCAATTGCCGGAAAATCGCGACTTCACCGACGAAGCCGGCGTGCGGCTTGGCGCGATCTGGCGGCCGGTAGATGCGGCGGGGCTTTATGTTCCCGGAGGGCGCGCCGCCTATCCCTCCTCGCTGCTGATGAACGCCATTCCCGCGCGCGTGGCCGGGGTTGAACGGGTTGTCGTCGTAACGCCAACGCCCAAGGGCAAGTCAAACCCGCTGGTGCTCGCTGCGGCGCATATTGCCGGTATCGACGAGATCTGGCGCGTAGGCGGTGCGCAGGCTGTGGGCGCGCTCGCCTATGGCACCGACAAGATCAAGCCGGTCGATGTCATCACCGGCCCCGGCAACGCTTATGTCGCAGAGGCAAAGCGCCAGCTATTCGGCGTTGTCGGCATCGACATGGTTGCAGGCCCGAGCGAAATCCTAGTGGTCGCAGACGGCAAGAACGACCCCGACTGGATCGCCGCCGACCTGCTTTCGCAGGCCGAACATGACCCAACCTCGCAATCGATCCTAATCACAGACGATCAGGGCTTCGCCGCGCAGGTGCGCGCCTGCATCGATCTCCAGCTGACCCAGCTCGACACCGGCAAGACAGCAAAAGCGAGCTGGGATGACTACGGCGTAATCATCATCGTCAACGATATCGCCGAGGAAGCGCCCGCGCTGATCAACCGTTTGGCCGCTGAACACCTCGAACTCGCTATTGACGAACCCGAAGCGCTGATGCGCGAAGTTCGCCATGCGGGCAGCATCTTCCTTGGCCGGATGACGCCCGAGGCAGTGGGCGATTATGTCGCTGGACCCAACCACGTCTTGCCAACGGGCCGCCGCGCGCGCTTTTCCAGCGGGCTCTCGGTGCTCGACTTCATGAAACGCACCAGCTTTATCGGGCTTGATGATGCCGCGCTCGGCAAGATCGGACCCGCCGCTGTTACTCTGGCCCATGCAGAGGGCCTTCCCGCACACGCCAAATCGGTAGAATTGCGCCTCAAATGACAACTCCAGCCCGTTCCCAAGCCCGCTCCACTGCGCGCCTCGCCGCCGTTCAGGCGCTTTACCAGCAGCACATGGAGAAGACCGCGCTCGCCAAGCTGCTCGATGAGTTCCACCAACACCGTCTGGGCCGCGAGGTGGATGACGAGGACCACGAAGGCGAGGTCTTCGCCGATGCCGAGGTCGAGTTCTTCGACGACATCGTGCGCGGTGTCGATGCGCGGCGCGACGAGATCGACGCGGTGCTGACCGCCAAGCTTGCCGGCGGGTGGACACTCAAACGGCTCGACAAGACGATGCTGCAAATCCTGCGCGCAGGCACTTACGAGCTGATCGCCCGCGCCGATGTGCCGGCAGCCAGCGCGATCAGCGAATATGTCGATGTCGCCAAAGCTTTCTTCGATGACCGCGAGGCGAAATTCGTGAACGGCATCCTTGACGCGGTGGCCAAAGAGGTGCGGTCATAGACGAAGCGGCTTTCATCGCCGCCTTGCGCGCATTGCCGCTCCATCAGGGCGCACGCGGGCTCAATGATGATGCCGCAGTGATCGAGATCGGCGGCGAGACGCTTGTGCTCACCCATGACACGATGGCCGAAGGCACGCATTTCCGTGCTGATGCCAACCTGCGCGATGTCGCCTGGAAGTTGGTGGCGAGCAACCTGTCAGACCTTGCAGCAAAGGGCGCAGAGCCGGTCGGTGTGATGCTTAGCTATCCGCTCGGCGACGAAGATGCGGAATTCGTCAGCGGACTCTGGCAAGCTTTGGACGCGATGGATGTCCAATTGCTGGGCGGCGACACATTCGCGGCCAAGGGCGCACGCACAATCGGTCTAACCGCTATCGGCCGCGCCACGCACATTCCGGTCCCGGCGCGCTCAGGTGCGCAGATCGGAGATGCAATCTACGTCACCGGCACTTTGGGCCGAGCAATGCTCGGCTTTGAAGGTGTTCAAGAACACCTCGACGCCTTCAACCGCCCCGAACCGCGCATGCTCGAAGGTCGCACGCTTGCGCCTTGTGTCACGGCGATGATGGACATTTCGGACGGGCTGCTGCTCGACGCATTTCGGATGGCCGAAGCAAGCGAGGCGACGTTCGCGATCGAGGCAGCCGCAGTGCCTGTTGCGTCAGCTGACCGCCGCGATGAGTGCATGCGTTGGGGCGATGATTACGAACTGCTCTTCACACTTCGAGAAGGCGCCGAGAGCCCGGTCCCGGCCTCACGCATCGGCACTGTCGAACCGCTCGGATTTGCTCCGCTGGTGCTAGACGGGCATCCGCTGGTCAACCAACAGGGCCTTGGCTTTCAGCACGGCTGAGCCGCGACACGGGCCGATTCCCTCCCAAATCTGGTGAGACACACGCTTTTGAGCCGTTTTCCGGCTTGCCTCATGGTCGTTTACGACTATGGGAGGGGGCCTTGCGCCAGCAGGAAAACCTGTCGCGGCGTATTTTCCACGCAATAGAGGGGATTCTTCCGTGGACCTTATTCTCATATCAATCGGGTTGGGCGTGCTCGCAATCGTTTACGGTTTCGTGACGAGCCGCCAGGTGCTGGGTGCCAGCGCCGGTAATGAAAAAATGCAGGAAATCGCAGGCGCGATTCAGGAAGGCGCACAGGCCTATCTGAACCGTCAATACACCACGATCGGCATGGTCGGTGTGGTTGCTGCGATCGTAGTTGGACTGTTCCTCGGCTGGATCCCAGCCGTCGGCTTCATCATCGGCGCAGTGCTTTCGGGCGTTGCGGGCTATATCGGGATGAACATCTCGGTGCGCTCGAACGTTCGTACTGCGCAGGCTGCAAGCGAAGGTCTGCAACAGGGCCTCACCATCGCGTTTCGCGCTGGCGCCATCACCGGCATGCTGGTGGCTGGTCTCGCGCTGCTCGCGATTGCGGTGTTCTTCTACGTCCTCGTCGGCCCCATGGAACTCGCACCAGACAGCCGCAAAGTGATCGACGGTCTTATCGGCCTCGCATTCGGTGCGTCGCTTATCTCGATCTTCGCGCGTCTGGGCGGCGGTATCTTCACCAAGGCTGCTGACGTCGGGGCCGACCTTGTCGGTAAAGTCGAGGCCAGCATCCCTGAAGACGATCCGCGCAACCCCGCCACCATCGCTGACAATGTCGGCGACAATGTTGGCGACTGTGCTGGTATGGCAGCTGACCTGTTCGAGACCTATGTCGTCACCGTTGGTGCGACCATGGTTCTGACCGCGCTGCTCTTCGCTACACAGCTTGGCGATCTGCTGCTTCCGATGATGGCGCTTCCGCTCCTGATCGGCGGCGCCTGCATCGTGACCTCGATCATTGGCACCTACTTTGTCCGTCTGGGCAAAAGCGGCCCCGGGGCAACCAACGTCATGGGCGCGATGTACAAGGGCTTCATCGTCACCGCAGTCCTCGCCATTCCGCTGATCTATCTGGTCACGCAATACGCGCTTGGCACGGGAGGAGCAGATATGAACCAGGTGCTTGGCACCGGTCCGGGCGGCGTTGAGTTCAACGGCATGGACCTGTTCTACTGCTCGCTGATCGGCCTTGCGCTGACCGGCATCATCATCTGGATCACCGAGTATTACACCGGCACGAATTTCCGTCCGGTTCGCTCGATCGCCAAAGCTTCGGAAACGGGCCACGGCACCAACGTGATCCAGGGTCTGGCAATCAGCCTTGAATCGACCGCACTTCCGACAATCGTCATCATTGCGGCGATCATCGGTGCGTATCAGCTCGCTGGTCTGATCGGTCTGGCCTTCGGCGCAACCGCAATGCTCGCCCTTGCTGGCATGGTCGTCGCGCTCGACGCTTACGGTCCTGTTACCGACAATGCTGGCGGCATCGCCGAAATGGCCGGTCTGGACGAAAGCGTCCGTGAAAAGACCGACCTGCTCGACGCGGTTGGCAACACCACCAAGGCTGTGACCAAAGGTTACGCAATCGGTTCGGCCGGTCTTGCAGCACTCGTGCTGTTCGCTGCCTACACCGCCGACCTTCGTGCATTCTTCCCGGATGCCAATGTCGATTTCGGCCTTGAAAACCCGTATGTCATCGTCGGCTTGCTGCTCGGCGCTCTGCTCCCGTACCTGTTCGGCGCGATGGGCATGACCGCTGTGGGCCGCGCTGCGGGCGATGTGGTTGTCGATGTGCGTGACCAGTTCGCCAAAGACCCGGGCATCATGGCCGGCACCAGCCGTCCTGACTATGCCCGCACGGTGGACCTTGTGACCAAGGCCGCGATCAAGGAGATGATCGTTCCGTCGCTCCTGCCGGTGCTCGCACCGATCGTGACCTACTTCGTGATCCTGTGGATCGCTGGTCAGGACAACGCCTTCGCTGCGCTGGGCGCTCTGCTGCTCGGCGTGATCGTAGGCGGTCTGTTCGTCGCGCTTTCCATGACCGCTGGCGGCGGCGCATGGGACAATGCGAAGAAGTACATCGAAGACGGCAATCACGGCGGCAAGGGCTCCGAAGCTCACAAGGCTGCGGTGACCGGCGACACTGTTGGCGATCCTTACAAGGATACCGCAGGTCCGGCTGTGAACCCGATGATCAAGATCACCAACATCGTCGCGCTGCTTCTGCTCGCGGCGCTGGCTGGCGGCGCGCACTAAGCGCTCCTTCAGAACCGACCTTTGCAAAACCCCGTCCGGAGTGATCCGGGCGGGGTTTTGTTTTGCCCGATTTGCAATTGCGCCGCCGGTTGTGCCGATCTGAACCACATGCCCAAAGCCCGCCCCAAACCTAACGCTCTGTTAACGATGCATACGTAGCCCGGTTTCAAGAGCGCGCATTCAGGCGGGTTCTGCAATGTTCGCAATGGGGTTTACGCAGTGGATTTGGCGGCAGCGCCTTCCCTTCCAGCCCAAAAGGGCGCACCGGATCGCCGAGCAGTCGGCGCAGGACAGGTGCGTCTGATTGACTGCGAGGAAGCCGCTAGCACCGCATTCCTCGCCGCATGGCAGGCGCTTGCCGAGCAAGCGAGCGAACCCAACCCGTTCTTCGAAAGCTGGTTTGCGCTCGGCTCGCTTGACCATTTCAGCGAAGATTCCGCGCCCGAGCTGTTTGCGCATTATAGCGATGGACAGCTCATCGGACTTTTGCCGCTCGCGCGAAAGCCGCGCTATTACGGCTATCCGGTGCCGCATATTGCAGGCTGGCTCCATTCCAATGCCTTTTGCGGCAGCCCGCTTGCGGCTCGCGGGTTTGAACGTGCTTTCTGGCGGTCCTTGCTCGCGCATCTTGACCAAGAAGCGGGCCGCGCGCTGTTCCTCCATTTGCCCCAGCTGCCCGCTGACGGACCGCTCAACGCCGCGCTCGATGCGGTTCTGGCAGAGAGCGGACGCCGCGCCGTCACGGTTGATGCAGGCGAGCGCGCGATGCTCTCGCCGCCGGATGACTACCCCCACGCGCAAGCCTATCTCGACGCAGCAATGAGCACCAAGAAGCGCAAGGAGCTGCGTCGCCAGCGCAAGCGGCTATCCGAATTGGGCACGCTGACCGTTGAACGCCTAGAGGGCAGCGTGGGAATAGACACATGGATCGCCGAATTCCTCGCGCTGGAAGCAGAAGGTTGGAAAGGCGAAGCCGGTTCGGCGCTTGCAAGCGCGCAGAGCACTCGCAGCTTCTTCACCGCCACACTCACATCGGCGGCGCAGGCTCATAAGCTTGAGCGGCTGGCACTGCGGCTTGACGGCAAGCCGGTCGCAATGCTCGCCAACTTCATCACCATGCCGGGCGTGTTCAGTTTCAAGACCACCTTTGACGAGGCCTATTCGCGCTTCTCCCCCGGCCTGCTGCTCCAGATCGAGAATCTCGATCTTGTCGAGCGTCCCGGCTTTGAATGGGCGGATAGCTGCGCGGTCGAAGGTCACACGATGATCGAGCGGATCTGGCGCGAGAAACGCCGCATCATCTCTCGCAATATTGCCATTGGCGGCTCCCTACGCCGCACTGCCTTTCGCGCGCTGATGGCCTATGAAACCCGAGGACAATCCCCCGAATGAATGCCCCCTCACGCCTCCACCCGACAGACCACCGGAGCTTTGATCCCACCGCTTCGAGTTGGGACATATTCGATGCGCGCGCGCGGCAGGACTTCGCGGCGGGCTACCCCGAAGTTCCGCATGTTCTGAGCCACGCGCTAAACCGGCATCCGCTACTCGAACTGGAGGCTCTTGCCGAGCTGGCCGAGCAACTTGACGAACAAAGCGTCGAGTTCAATCGCGGCGACCTGCCAATCGGCGTGGACGGAAAGCCGGGCGCAACCGGCCTCTCGATCGGCGAGACGATCCGGCATGTCGCCGAAGCCAACAGCTGGGCGGTCCTGAAGAACGTCGAGCAGGTGCAACCCTACCAGTCCTTGCTGCTCGATCTGCTGGGCGAGCTGCGCGGCGGTATCGAGGCGAGGACCGGCGCGATGCTGACCCCGCAGGCCTACATCTTCATCTCCAGTCCGAACGCGGTCACGCCCTACCACTTTGATCCGGAGCACAACATCCTGCTTCAGGTCAAAGGCTCCAAAGTGATGACGCAGTTCCCTGCAGGCGATCCGCATTACGCACCGGACGAGGTGCATGAGAGCTACCATGCGGGCGGCCCGCGTGAGCTGGCGTGGGACGATGCCTTTATGCAGGGCGCGCGCGAGTTTGCGCTGGCTCCCGGTCAGGCGGTTTATGTGCCGGTTATGGCGCCGCATTTCGTGCGCAACGGGCCGGAAAGCTCGATCTCGCTTTCGATCACATGGCGTTCGGAATGGAGCTATGCCGAAAGCGACGCGCGCGGGCTCAACCATCTGCTGCGTCAACGCGGGTTTACTCCTGCAGCGCCGGGTCGCTGGCCCAAGGGCAACCGGGGCAAGGCCTTCGCCTTCCGCGCCTTGCGCAAGCTCGGCCTCACTGGCGCTTGACCTCGCCCGCGACCCTGCGCATTGCGAGCGGCGATGAACGACATTCCAGACAATCAGCGCCTCGTTGACGGGCTCGTCCGCCTGCTGACAGTCGAGCAGCGCGCAAGCGACATCTATGCCGGGCGCGAGCAGAAGGACGGCATTGGCCGCGTCTTTGGCGGGCAGGTGCTCGCCCAGGCGCTTCAAGCCGCACAATGCTCGCTCACCGATGGCAAGCAGGCGCATTCGCTCCACGCCTACTTCCTGCGCGGCGGGCGCGAGGGCACACCGATCGAGTACCGGATCGAGCGCGACTTTGACGGGCGCAGCTTCGCCAATCGGCGCGTCGTGGCCTCGCAAGCCAACGAGGACGGCACCCAAAGCCCGATCCTCAACCTCACTGCCAGTTTCCAGACCGTCGAAGAGGGGCTGGAGCATGACGACAGTCCGATGCCCGATGTCGAAGGGCCGGAGACACTCAAGTCCGACACGGTGCTGCGCCGCGAGATGGCGGAGCGCATGGGTGACAAGCTTGGCGAGGCGCAGCGCAAGCTGATGCTGCGCCCTCGCCCCATCGAGATGCGCACCCTCGACAAGCTGCACTGGATGAACTCCGAGCCCAAGCCGCCGCATGCGCATAGTTGGTTCCGCACCGTCGCGCCGCTGCCCGACGATCCGGCGCTGCACCGCGCGGTCATCACCTATGCCAGCGACTTCACGTTGCTTGGCACCAGCGCGCTGCCGCATGGCCTGAGCTGGATGCGCGGCGAGCTGGTCGGCGCAAGCCTCGACCACGCGATCTGGTTCCACCGCGAAGCGCGCGCCGATGAGTGGTTGCTCTACTCCACCGACGCGCCGTGGTCGGGCAAGGGTCGCGGCTTCAACCGGGGCCGCATCTTCAACGCATCCGGCGAGCTAGTTGCCAGCGTTGCGCAAGAGGGCATGATGCGAAGGCGCAAAGCCAAGGGGTGAAACCTGTTACACCCGAGTGGCCTCTTTAAGAAAAACCACTTCTTTTCAAGTGACTGTTTGCATGTGAAAATTTTCGCTTTTTGCCGCCGTGAAGTGTCAACTTTCATCTTTGGCGGATGCGCAGCAGCAAAATTCGCACGAAACAAGCGGTGCAGACGATGAGAAAGAGCCGCGCGGTTCATACACTGACCGACCAATGTAGGAAAATCACCGCGCGGCGCTCCGATGCTAGCTAAGGCGCCATCTAAGGCGCCAGCTAATGCGCCAGCAGGATCGGCAATTGCGGCTCGCTCAGCATCCGGCGCGTCACCCCGCCCAGCAGCATTTCGGCGAGCCTCGAATGGCCGTAAGCGCCCATCACCAGCATCCCGCATTCGCGCGCAGCAGCGGCTTTGGCCAGCACCTCGGAGATCTTGCCCTTGCCGCGCGGGATTTCGACCACTTCGGCCTCGACCCCGTGGCGCACCAGATATCGCGCGGCCTCGCTTGCGGGAAATTCAAAACGTTCAGTGTCCTTTTCTTCCTTCACGCTGGCGAGGAACACCCGCTCCGACAATGCCAGCAACGGCACTGCCGCGCGCAAGGCCACTGCGGCCTCTGACGAGCCGTTCCACGCCACCAGCACCGGTGCGCGAACGTCCAACCGCTTGATCGACCCCGGCACCACCAGAACCGGCGCAGGCGCATCAAGCGTAAGCTCGCCCGCCATGGCCGAAGGCCCGCGCGAGCCCTCTTCGCCAATGTCATGCGGGCCAACGATGATGATGTCGTGCAGCGCCGATTGTTCGAGCAGGCGATGCTCCGCCGCGCCGTAGAGAAAACGCCAGTTCCACGCGACATCTTCATTGGCGAGGTCGGCTTCGATCTCCGCCCGCAAATGCTCGGCGGCTTCGCGGATACGGGGAATTGCAGCAGCCATCGCGTTTCCGGCAAAATCGCCGGGTGCGAACACCTCGTAACTCACCGCTTGAAGGCAAGTGATATGCGCGTCGCAGGCGCGGGCAATGTCCATTGCGACTTGCAGGCGCGCTTCCATGCAGGAATCGTCATTGATGTGCAGCAGGATGGATTTCATGGGGCTTCTCCTTTGTTGCCACCTGACTCTTGCGCGGTTGGAGAGCGGCTGCATTGATCAGGATCAATTTGCGCTGGTTGCATTTCGTGCTTTAAGCTCATCCAGAGCGCATTGATGCGCAGGAGAACACCCAATGCAGGTCACACGCCATCCGCCGGTCCGCGTTACGCTGGAGCCGTCGAACCATCCCTATCTCTCTGGCGCATGGACGCCGGTTCATGAGGAAGTGGATGTGGCCGAGCTGGAAGTAATCGAAGGCGAGATTCCGGCTGATATTGACGGTATCTATCTGCGCAACACCGAAAATCCGGTCCACCAGCCGCTGGGCCGCCACCACCCGTTCGATGGAGACGGGATGGTGCATCAGGTGTCGATCAGCGGCGGCAAGGCGAGCTATCGCAACCGGTTTATCCGCACCCATTGCTTCGATCAGGAACAGATCAATGGCGAGGCGCTATGGGGCGGGTTGATGGACCCGCATGGCACTTCGAAGCGCCCCGGCTATGGCGCGCATGAGGGGCTGAAGGACACTGGCTCCACCGACATTATCGTCCATGCCGGCACCGCGCTTGCGACCTTCTACCAATGCGGCGAAGCGTGGCAGATGGACCCTGTGACGCTGGAGAATCTGGGCAAGGCTTCATGGGGGCCATTGGACGGCGTTTCCGCGCATCCCAAAGTGGACGAGACGACCGGCGAGCTGATGTTCTTCAACTATTCCAAACACGCGCCCTATATGCATTACGGCGTGGTCGACCGCTCCGGCAGCCTTGTGCACTACGTGCCGATCCCGCTTTCGGGTCCGCGCCTGCCGCATGACATGGCGATCACGAAGAACTGGTCGATCCTCAACGATATGCCGCTTTACTGGGACGCCGACCTTCTGGAGCGGAACATCCACGCCGCGCGCATCCACGAAGGCGTGCCGACCCGCTTTGCCCTGATTCCTCGCCGCGGTCGGCCGGAGGATATCCGCTGGTTCGAAGCCTCGCCCACCTATGTGCTCCACTGGACCAACGCTTGGGAAGAGGGCGACGAGGTGATCTTGGAAGGATACTACCAAGACAAGCCCATGCCCGACCCGATCGAGGAAGCGGGCCAATACAGCCACATGATGGCCTATGTGGACGAGCATTCTTTCCAGAGCCGCCTGCACCGCTGGCGCTTTAACCTGAAGACGGGCGAGACGCGCGAAGAGCGCCTGTCCGACCGGATTGTCGAATTCGGCATGATCAATCCGGCCTATCTGATGGGGAAAAGCCGCTATATCTGGTCAACCACGACGCGGCCCGGCTGGTTCCTGTTCAACGGCTATGTCCGCCACGACACCGAAACGGGCGAGGAACAGGTGTTTGAGCTGCCCGAGGGCGTCTATGCCAGCGAAAGCCCGATGGTGCCGCGCAAAGGAAGTTTGTCCGAAGATGATGGTTACCTCGTCACCTTCCTGATCGACGACAATGCCGGAACATCTGAACTGGCCATTCTCGATGCCAGCGATGTCACCAAAGGCCCGATCTGCCGAGCGCGCCTGCCGCACAAGATCTCAAGCGGAGTGCACACCACCTGGGTCGAGCACGCACAGCTCAAAGCCGATGCGGCGTTCAAACGGGCGGAACTGGCGGCTTAGGTTTCGGCCTAGATCAAGCGCCGGACAAAGCGCCCCAGCACCGCCTCGCGCGGCACTTTGCCCGAAGGTTCGTCGCCGGTCGCGCTGCTCGACATGCCTTTGAGATGGACATTGCCCTTGCGCCCGACGGCGGTGACTTTCTTGACGATCCTGCCAAGATCAGGGTGATCCACAAGAACCACATCACCGCGCCGTATCGCTTTGGTCTTGCGGCGACGAAACAGGGCTATGCTACCCTCGGGCAGATTGAGCTCGATGCCTTTCCCGCGCACCCGGGCGATGCTGAAACCGAACAATGAAAAACTCCCCCCACCGAGCCTGTTTCAGCCCTTGAGTGCACGCATGCCAAAAACTCGCGCGCTCATCAATATTCTGCGTTCGACAATTTGACCCGAAATGCGATATTCTTGTCCGCGCCCTTTCCTTACGCCCGCACAGCCCCTATCCGCGCGGGGCGTCATTTATTCAAACGACCTGTTCAGACCAAAGAGAAGGACACTCACATGGCTTTCAACCTAATCGATCTTCCCTATGCCGATAGCGCGCTCGAACCGGCGATCTCGGCCAACACGCTTTCTTTCCATCACGGCAAGCATCACAAGGCTTACGTCGATAAGATGAACGCAGCGATTGCGGGCACCGATCACGACAATGCTTCGCTCGAAACCGTCGTTGCGGCTGCACGCGGATCGAATGCGGGCCTGTTCAACAACGCCGCGCAGACGTGGAACCACGCCTTTTACTGGCATTCGATGGCCGCGTCGGAAACCGCGCCCTCGGCAGACCTTGCTGCGAAGATCGATGCCGCTTTCGGTTCGATGGACGAGCTTAAGGCACAGCTCAAAGCACGCGGCGCAGGCCACTTCGCCAGTGGCTGGGTGTGGCTGGCTGAAAAGGACGGAGCGCTCAGCATCGAGGAAACCCACGACGGCGACACGCTGGCTGACAGCGGCTTCAACCCGCTGCTGACCATCGATGTGTGGGAGCACGCCTATTACCTCGACCACCAGAATGCGCGTCCGGCCTATCTCGACGCGGTTGTCGATGGAAAGATCAACTGGGCCTTCGCCAGCGAGAACCTCGCGCGCGGCAGCGCCTGGACCTATCCGGCCTGATCCTGACCGGACTTTGTTTGAAAGGCCCCGCCCCGCTCCATGCGCGGCGGGGCTTTTTCGTATCAGGCGCGCATATCCTTCGATGAACCCAGCGAGATATGCGAGGTGATGCTGGCGACCTGCGGCAATGTGCCCAGCGTGTCTGCGTGGAACGTCTTGTACTGGGCGAGGTCTGAGACTTCGACGCGCAGCAGATATTCGACCGAGCCGGTGATGTTGTGGCATTCGCGCACTTCGGGCGCTGCATCCATCGCCGCTTCGAAATTGCGCGCATCCTTGGCGAGCTGCGCGGCGAGGCCCACCATCACGAAGATCGTCACCGCCCCGCCCAGCTGGCTGCGATCCAGCACCGCGCGATAGCCGCGAATCAGGCCTGAGCGCTCCAGCTCCTGCACCCGTCTGAGACACGCCGATGGCGACAGACCAACCTTGCCTGCAAGGCTGGTGTTGGAGAGTCGCCCGTCGCGCTCAAGCTCATGCAATATCTTGCTGTCAATCCGGTCCATTTCCGCACGATATTGCAATAGAGCGCGCCGAACAACGCATTTTGCAAGGATATTCGCCGCAATTGGCCGTAGAATTGTGCACAACCAACAAATCAACGCAGAAAGCTCTCGCAAATGGCCACTCTCGCACCTTCCGACCATTCTGTTCTCAAGCCGCTCGCCGATTACGACATGTCGCAGGAACGCGGCTTTCTGTGCCGCTACGATGCAGGCAAGGTGACGTTTGACGGCGCTTGGGCCGACGCTGCGCGGGTTGCGCTGCAATTGCCGCAGGTGATGCCGTCGGGCGAAATCCGCGCTTTCCTGCGCGCCCACCTGCCCGATCCGCGTGAACTTGCCGATGTCTCGACGCTCAGCAACGAGCAGCTGCGCATGGCGACGGTGCATTACAGCTTTATGATCCAGGCCTATGTCTGGGGTGAGGCCGAGGTCGACAACCGCATCCCGGCCTGCATCGCAGTGCCGATGGTCGCGCTCGCCGACGCATTGGGACAGCAGCCGCTGCTGACCTATTCGACCTATGTGCTCGACAATTGGACGCTGATCGATCCGGCAAAGCCGCTCGCGCTCGACAATATCCGCATGATCCAGAACTTCCTCGGCGGAATGGATGAGGCGTGGTTCGTGCTGGTCCACGTCGCCATCGAAGCGCAGGCAGGCGCAGCGCTCGCGCGGTTCGAAGATGTGTGCGAAGCCGCTCACAATGATGATCCCGAGGCCGCCCAGCTTCAGCTCGAAGCCATGGCGGGCACCTGGAAACACATCAACGCCCTGTTCGACCGCATGCCCGAACGCTGCGATCCCTATATCTATTTCGAGCGTGTGCGCCCCTATATTCACGGCTGGCGCGACAATCCCGCGCTGCCCGACGGCGTGATCTACGAAGGCGTCGAGCGCTTCGGCGACGAGGCGCGCTCCTATCGCGGACAGACCGGCTCACAGAGCTCCATCGTGCCCAGCATGGACGCGCTGATGAATGTCGGTCACGCAAGCGATCCCTTGCGCGAATTCCTCGACCAGCTGCACGAATACCGCCCCGTCGGCCACCGCACTTTCGTCGACGACGCCCGCCGGTCGAGCGGGCTGCGCGGTTTCGTCCAAACCGTCGGCGCATCGGGCCTCACCGACGCCTACAACGCCAATATTCAGGCCGTTGCAGACTTCCGCACGCGCCACCTCGAATATGCGGCGAGCTACATCAACAAGCAGGGCAAGAAATCAGCCGGCAACGACACCGATGTCGGCACCGGAGGCACGCCCTTCATGCGCTATCTGAAAAAGCACCGCGACGAGACGGCAGCGAATTTGCTCTGATTCCCTTCGGGTCGCACCGAAGGCTCTAGGCCACGCGGCCTAGCTCCCATAGAGGAACATATTGACTGTCAGACGGCCCGCTTTCGGGTCGTCTGACAGCGCGGCTGCGTCGGGGATGATCCCCGAATGCAGCTGGCGGCCGCGATAGAGCGCTAGGCGGTCCGGCTGTGCCTCGACCGCGCCGATTTGCTCGAAACCGGGGGTGTCGGGGCCGGGATAGGCCAGCGGCGGCTCACCATACTCACGCGAATCCGCCTCCAGCGCGGCGGCATAGGTGGCCTCACGCTCGGACGTGATCGCTTCAAAGCCGGTGCGTTTGTGGCGGTAGAACGCTGTGCCCCCGCTCTCTGGCCCATCGAGATAATGCATGATCGCCACGCGGCCCGGATCGGAGTGGTCGTGATGCGGGATGCGCTGACGGGGTGAGAGCGCTTCGGGCGCGAGCGTCACCACCGAGAACGCCGCAACCTCGCACTGGATTGACTGGCGCAGACCAAAGACCTCGCCCATCACCTGCATCATCAGATCGCGGCGGATGTCGAGATAGGACGGGTCGGCGGGTGCACGAATGCCGGGGTAATCGACGCCTGCGGGATAATATCGCGACCGAACCCCCAGATCGCGCAGCCGCTCGGGCTGGCCGGTGAAATTGTCGATAATGACCAGCGGCTCGCCTTCATTGCCGATCCGCTGGACCGTGACTTTGGGTTCGGGTGGGTTCATTGCGGCCCCGCCCTATCCGCTCGCATGGTAAAAGTCATAGATTTTGCGCGCGACCGTATCGCTGACGCCGGGCGCGCGTTGCAGGTCTTCGAACGAGGCAGCGCGGACTTTGCCGGCGGTTCCGAAATGGAGCAGCAGCGCGCGCTTGCGGGCCGGGCCGATGCCGGGGATCTCGTCCAGCGGGCTCGCGGTGATCGCCTTGGAGCGCTTTGCCCGGTGCGCGCCGATGACATAGCGGTGAACCTCGTCGCGCAGCCGCTGGGCGTAGAACAGCACCGGCGAATTGGTCGGCAGCGTCTTTTCGCGGCCATCGGGGAAGTGGAAGACTTCGCGTCCCTCGCGTCCGTGATGCGGACCCTTGGCGATGCCGATGACGGGCAGGTCCTCGATGCCGAGTTCACCGAGCACTTCCATCACGCTCGACAGCTGGCCCTTGCCGCCATCGACCAGCACGAGATCGGGCCAGACGCCTTCTCGCGCTCGATCGGGATCGTCCTTCATCGCGCGGGTAAAGCGGCGCTCCATAACCTCGCGCATCATCGCGTAATCGTCATTGGTCTGCGCGGTCTTGATGTTGAACTTGCGATATTGCGACTTCTCGAAGCCTTCGGGGCTGGCGACCACCATCGCGCCCACAGCTTTCGCGCCCTGAATGTGGCTGTTGTCATAGACCTCGATCCGCTGGGGAGGCTCGCCCAGTTCAAGGAAGTCGGCCAGCTCGCGGTGGGTCTTCGCCTTGGTGCCGGTTTCGGCTAGCCGCCTCTCAAGCGCTTCGATGGCATTGCGGCTCGCCTGCTCCATCAGCTTGCGACGGTCGCCGCGCTGGGGGACGGAGAGCTTCACAATCCGGCCCACCACTTCGCTGAGCGCTGCCTCGACCAGCTCGCTTTCGGGCAGCATCCGGTCGACCAGGATGTTGGGCGGCGGGGGCACTTCTTCGTAGAATTGCAGGATCACATTGGAGAGCACCTGATCCTCCTCTACATCCTTTGTGTGGGTGGGGAAGAAGGCGCGGTGGCCCCAGTTTTGCCCGCCGCGAATGAAGAAGGCCTGCACCCCGATCTGGCCACCTTTTGACGCGAGCGCGAAGACATCGGCATCGCCCACGCCGCTGGCATTGATGGCTTGGCTGCCCTGAATAAAGGTCGCAGCCCTCAACCGGTCGCGCAGGATCGCAGCGGTTTCAAAGTCGAGCTCCTCCGCCGCTTTCGCCATCTGTTTTTCGAGATCGGCCTGCACCTGCCCTGATTTGCCCGCGAGGAAATCCTTCGCCTGATCGACCAGCGCGTCGTAATCACCCTCGCTGATCCGGCCCACACAAGGCCCCGAGCACCGCTTGATCTGATAGAGCAGGCAGGGCCGGTCGCGATTGTTGAAAAAGCTGTCTGTGCAAGACCTTAGCAGAAACAGTTTCTGAAGTGCATTAAGTGTGGTGTTGACGCTCCCGGCGCTCGCGAACGGCCCGTAATAGTTCCCCTTCGCCCGCCGCGCGCCGCGATGTTTGTGGATGCGCGGAAAGGCGTGGTCGGAGCGCAGCAGGATGAAAGGAAAGCTCTTATCATCGCGGAGCAACACGTTGAAAGCCGGGCGAAACCGCTTGATCAGCTGCGCTTCGAGCAGCAGCGCCTCGGCCTCTGAATTGGTGGTGATGATCTCCATGCTGCGGCATTGCGAGACCATCCGCTGAAGCCGTCCGGAAAGCTGCGCAACGTTGGTGTAATTCGCCACCCGCGCCTTCAGGCTTCGCGCCTTGCCGACATACAGAACGTCCCCGCGCGCATCACACATGCGGTAGACGCCGGGGATCGGCTTCAGGGTTTTCTGCACTTCGCGGATCGCAGTCACACCTGCCTCAAGGTTCGGCTGCGCGCTCGCGACAGTGTAGGCCGCGCGCTCCTCATTGAAGCGCTCGGCTCCTCTGGGGTCATGGGGAGTGCCGGCCGGGGTCTTGGACATGGTCAACAGATAGGGAGTGAACCGCGCGATTGGCAATGCAGGCGCACACGCCTATCGGCAGCAAAGTGGAACATTATGATGGAATAATTCTCGGCGGCGGCGCGGCTGGCCTGATGTGTGCGGCGCGTGCGGGCCAGCGCGGCCTGCGTGTAGTCGTGCTTGAGAAAGCCGAGAAGCCGGGCAAGAAGATCCTGATTTCGGGCGGCGGGCGGTGCAACTTCACCAATGTGCACACCAGCCCGGCGAACTTCCTCTCCGCCAATCCGCATTTCGCCAAGTCGGCGCTCGCCCGCTACACGCCGAAGGACTTCCTCGCGCTGGTCGAGAAACACGGGATCGAGTGGCATGAGAAGACGCTGGGCCAGCTATTTTGCGACGGGCGCGCGACGCAGATTGTCGAGATGCTGCTGGCTGAGTGCCCCGACACTGTCGATGTGATCTGCGGCGCGGAAGTCAGCGCGGTGATCAAGGAAGGCGACAGCTTTGCCGTCTCCGCCAGAGGTCGCCACTTCGCCGCGCCCGCTCTGGTGATCGCCACGGGCGGCCCCTCGATCCCGCAAATGGGCGCGACCGGATACGCCTACGACCTCGCGCGGCAATTCGGGCTGAAAGTGGTCGAGCCGCGCCCTGCCCTCGTACCCTTCACGCTGGGCGGAGAGGATGTGCTGTTCCGCGAGCTGTCAGGCGTTTCGGCACCCGTCCGCGCCGGAACCGGCAAGAGCAAGGCGAGCTTTGCAGAAGCGGCTTTATTCACCCATAAAGGCCTGTCCGGTCCCGCAATCCTGCAAGTGTCCTCCTATTGGCGCTCGGGCGAAGAGGTCGCGATCACCTTCCTCCCCGACGCCAGCGCTGACTGGCTTATCGACCTCAAACGCGCCAATCCCCGCGCCACTCTGCGCTCTGCCTTGCGCGACGTCCTGCCCGACCGGCTGGCGGACGCGCTGGCCGAACGCATCGGTATCGAGCGCGAATTTGGCAATGTGCCCGACAAGGTTCTTCGCGCCGCGGCAGAGCGGCTGGCCGACTGGCGCTTCACCCCCAACGGGACCGAGGGCTTTGCCAAGGCCGAAGTCACAATCGGCGGCATCTCGACAGCCGAGTTGTCGAGCCGGACGATGGAGGCGAAGAACGTCCGCGGCCTCTACGCAATTGGCGAAGCGGTGGACGTAACCGGCTGGCTGGGCGGCTACAATTTCCAATGGGCCTGGGCGAGCGGCGTCGCGGCCGGAGACTCGATCGCCGCGTAACAAAGTTGCGCATTATTACGGGACAAGTGCAACACTTACGCTTGCGTCAGGTTGTCACGCATTTGAAACATGCTTACGTCCCGATTGCAGAGCTCGAAAACGGGCCGAAGCTGTTGATCCTCAGCAGTCCTGCGGGAGAATACCTTGCGACAATTGCAAGGCATGGATTCCTCGTTCGTAGCGTTGGAATCGAAGAATTCGCCGATGCATATCGGCAGTGTGCTGATCTACAATCCGGCAACGGCACCGGGCGGTTTCGTCCGCTTTAAAGACATTCTCGATTTCATCGGATCACGCATGCAATTGTCCAAGACAATGCGGCAGCGTCTGGTGCGCGTTCCGTTCGACCTCGATTATCCGTATTGGATCGAGGATCCGGATTTCGATCTCGAATATCACGTCCGCCATGTTGCCTTGCCCAAACCGGGCGATTGGCGGCAATTGTGCATCCAGGCCGCGCGCATTCATGCCCGGCCGCTCGATCTCGAACGGCCGCCATGGGAGTTCACCGTGGTTGAGGGGCTGGACAATGTCCGCGGCTATCCAAAGGGCTGCTTTGCATTCGTCACCAAGGTCCACCACGCTGCGATCGACGGGATGAGCGGGATCGACCTGATGGAGGCGCTGCACACGCTCGCGTCCGACACGCCGCCGCCGAGCAAGCCTGACAATTGGAAGCCCGAGAAAGTGCCGAACCCGGTCGAGCTGCTGGGCAAGAGCTATGTCAACGCGCTGCTCAACCCGCTCAAACAGGCGCAAGTGGCCGCGCAAGCTGTCCCCGGCATCGCCAATGCGATCAAGGGGCTGGTGACCAAGCAGTTCAAGGTCAGCAGCGACATGGTGCCGCCGCGCACCCGCTTTAACCGCTCGATTTCCTCGCATCGCGTGATCGAAGGGCGCACATTCGACCTCAAAGAATTCAAGTCGATCCGCGCGCTTGTGCCAGAGGCGAAGGTCAATGACGTCGCGATTGCGGTGATCGGCGGCGCACTCAACAAATATCTCACCGCCAAGGACGACCTGCCCAAAGGCACGATGACCGCGATGGCTCCGATCTCGGTCCGATCGGGCGATGAAAAGGGCGATATGGGCAACCAGGTTTCGGCCATGGTCGCACCGCTCGGCTCGCATATCGCCGATCCGAAAGAGCGGCTGGCCTATGTCTACGGCCAGACGAGCAATTCCAAGGCGATGACAGGCGCAATCGGCGCGCGCACCATGACCGAGGTGAGCAAGGTCAATCCGGCGCTCTACATGGCACTGGGCGCACAATTGTTCAGCCGCGTCAGCCTTGCCCACAGGGTGATGCCGTTCAACACGGTCGTGACCAATGTTCCCGGCCCGCCGGTCCATATCTATTCGAGCGGCGCGCGGCTTGAAAGCATGGCGCTCTCGCTGATCTGTCTGACCGACGGATTGGGCCTCGCCCATGTCGTGCAGTCCTATGTCGGGGAAGCCTATATCAGCTTCACCGCCTGCCGCGACATCATGCCCGACCCGGAATTCTACGCGGAATGCTTGCAGGAGAGTTTCGACGAGCTGCTGGCAGCCGCAAAGGCGCAGGGAACGAAAGCGCCTGCAGGAAAGGCGGCTCCGAAGAAAGCGGCTCCGAAAAAGGCTGCGGCCAAGAAAGCGCTAGCCAAGAAAGCGCCAGCCAAGAAGGCACCGGCGAAGAAGGCACCGGCGAAGAAAGCTCCGGCCAAGAAGCCGGCAGCCAAGAAAACCAGAACCAAAACAAAAACCCCGAGGGAGAGCAAATAGTGGCGAGTATCGCAGCAGAGGCAGGACCGGATATGTCAGAATCTGGCAGAGCCCCCATGCGCGGACCAAGGCGCATCTTCACCCTCACTGAAGGGCGCGCCATGTTCGAGCTGGGTGCGTTTTTTGCGACGCGTCCGCTGCTCGGCACCCTCCCCAAGGGTGACGGCCACTCGGTCCTGTGCCTGCCCGGTTTCATGGCCACCAACAGCTCGACTGCGCCGATGCGCGGCCTGCTCAATCAGCTGGGATATGACGCCCACGGCTGGGATTCAGGCCGCAACCTGCGGGTCGATAACGAGCTGGTGGAGCGGCTCGAAAGCCAGATCACCCGCCTTTACGAGGCCAGTGGCCGCAAGGTCTCGCTGGTCGGCTGGAGCCTTGGCGGTGTGATCGCGCGCGAGCTGGCAAAGCTCCATCCTGACAAGGCGCGGCTTGTCATCAGCCTCGGCAGCCCGATCACCAATGATCGCAACGTGTCCAATGCGCGCAAATTGTTCGAGATGCTCAACGGCGCGCAGCCTGAGCCGCAACGCGAGGGCCGCTTCCTTGCGCTAGGCGAAGCGCCGCCTGTGCCAACCACTTCGGTGCTGACCAAGACTGACGGGATCGTCCATTGGCGCGGCAGTGTGCAAGAGGACACGCATGATGAATGCGAGAACATCCTCGTCCATGCGAGCCATTGCGGCCTCGGCGTGAACCCCAGCGTGATGGTGGCACTGGCAGACCGGCTGGCGCAGGATGAAGGCGCATGGAAGCCCTTCAAAGCGAAGGCTTCGCACCGCTGGATGTTCCCGCGCTTTACGCCGGATTGACGCTCAGAACAGCTTGCGCAGTTCAATCCCGACATAGCGCCCGACCGGATCGATCAGGAACGGTTGGTAGGGGATCGGCGTGTCGCCGCTCTCATCCGTCACGCGGCGGCGCGCGTCGAAAATATTGTCCGCGCGCAGCGAGATTCGGGTGTTCTTCAGCGCGCCCTCATTCGATCCGATGAGCTGCCCCAGTTCGGAAAACACGCGCAGGTTGAAGGTCGCCAGATCGTCAATGAACAGGTCGCTTGCCCCCGGCTGACCCGACCCGTCGAGCCGCGCTTCGCCGACATATTGCGCCGACAAACGCGCGCCTATCCCCGAACCGAAAATCCCCGCACTGAGCCGCGAAGAGTGCCGCGCGAGCCCGAAGGCTCCCGTCCCCTGCCCGTCCAGCTGGTCGAGCGGCGCAAGGCCCGGCGCGATCAGGATCTGGTTATCCAGCTCGATCGCGTGGTTTAGCGAGATGAAATAGCGGAAGCCGCGAAAATTGCGCCGTTGCAAAGGGTTAAAGCCAGGTGGCGGGCTGCCCGATGCTGGGCTCGTTCCTTGCTCGCCGCCTCGACCAGCCCCGCCCCTGCTGGCAGGATCACGGCTGCAAATCCGCTCACGCGCCTGCTCCAGCCGCTCGGGATCGACACTGCCATCTTCACCGCGCACACGGTTGAGCAACCGCTCGATCCGCGAGGGATCCATGCCGGGGATGATCGCGCTCACATCCTCGCCATTCTGCACCGCTTCGACGAGACGCGTGAGCACCTCCATCCCGTCATCGGCGCAGACCTGTTCGCGCAATTGCTGGAACGCGGCGCGTTGTTCTGGGCTTGGTGGGCCGCCCGGTCTGCCGCCTGCGCGAGGTCCACTGCGCGTCGGTCGATCTGCTCGCGCTACACCTCCACGCGCGCCTTGTTCCTGAGGGTTGCCCGCACCGATCGACCCGCGAATGAACAACCCGATATTGAGCCGCTCGGCGCGCGTCTCGGCAAAAGTTACCGAGCGCTGGTCAATCGCGACCAGAGTCCCGCTCGCATTGCGCGTGACTCGATCGGGAAATGCCGCCTCGATCTCGGGCGTGATCTGGGGAAAGCCGCTGGTCACATCGTCAGAGCGATTGCGGACATATTCGAAATTTACCCGCGCGCGGCTCCAGAACGGCAGCTGCCAGTTGGCGGCAAATTTCCAGTCGCGCTGCGTCTCGGCCAGCAGGCTCGGATTGCCGCCGCTCGTCACCGTAGCCAGCACCGTCTCGCCATTGGTGAAGTCGAAAACGGGGGTGTTCAGCGTGACGATTTCAGGACTGCCGAGCGCGCTGAGACCGGGAGCGACCTCCCGCATGATATAGGTCGCGGACAGGTTCAGGCTATCGAATGGCGACCAGTTCAGGCCGATTGTGTAGTCGCCCAAAGTCCCGAAGTCGGAAAGCCGTTGCAAGCCGACCTGTGTGCTCAGCGAAAAGCTGCCCAGCGCATCGGCAAAGCCTGTGCGTCGGCTGGTGATCGGGATGACGAGGTTCACGCCCGTAGACAGGTCGCCGCGCGTCAGATCGACCGGCAAGGGGTTGCGCGTGTCCGAACTGCGAATGTTCGACCAGTCATAGCCCAGATCGAACGTGGCAAGCAGCTCGCCAGCAGGCAGCCGTGCAATCGGCCCCCTGAGCGTCGTGAGCGTCTGCGCGCTCAGCCCGCGCTGGCTCGCAATGTCGACCCCGGCATCGACGGTTTGAGGCAGCGCCCCGTCCAGCGGCAGCGTTCCCGCTAGTGCTTGCGCCTGCAAGTCAGCCGTGTCGAAACGGCGGTCGATGGTCTGCGTGTTCTCTGAAAGCCCAGCGTTGAACGTGCTGGTGAGACGGAAGGCGTTGACCACTCTGGTCAGTGATCCGGAAGTGTTGAAGATGTCCTCTGCGGTGCGCTGTTCCAGTGGAGACTGCTCGCCAATTGTCCTGAGCACGCTGTCACCCGCGGGATCGGTCAACACCACCGTATTTAGGCCTCGCAGGCTCAGGCGGTCTGTGCGCGTGTAATTGGCATTGGCCGACACGGACGTGCCGCTGTCGATGAAAGCTTTGGCCCAGCTGATATTGGCCTCGAGCGAGCGCGCATCGGCGACGAGGCTGCGGAATTCGGCCTGATCGGGGTCGCCCGCGACGTCCGAAACCGAAACGGGGGTCTGGATGATATCGCGCTCATCCTCGGTCAGCAGCGAATTGTCCGACGCCTCCAAGTTGACGTTGATCCGCGCGCCATCGGCGATCTGGAGGAAACCCAGCTCTTGCTCGCTGCGGTAGAACCCGCCGCGCGACGGACCTTCCAATGCCAGCTCCACCTCGGCATTGCGGTAATTGTCTTTCAGAATCAGGTTCATCACGCGGCGATCGGGCGGAAATCCGAAACGCTGGGCGACTTCCTCGGGAAACACCTCGACCCTCTCGAGAGCCTCGGGAGGATAATTGGAAAATTCGCGGAAAGAGCCGACGCGAATGCCGTTTATCAGGATCACCGGCCGGCCACCGCCGCCGCGACCTCGCGCAGAACCGGATTGCTCGGTCAGCTGGGTGACAAGGTCGGCAATCGAAGTGACGCCTTCAGCCGCAATATCCTCTGCGCCAAGCTCCAGCAACGGGGCCTGCTCCACATCGAGCTGCCCGCGAAGCCGCTCTCCGCGCACAACGATTGTGCCTTCGCTAGTGTCGGATTGGACGTCCTCGGCCTCGCCCGTCCCTTGCGCAAAAGCGGGCTGCCCGCCGATTGCGGCGGCGCAGACGCTGACCAAAAGCGCGATCCGGGGGAGGAGGTGGCGGGGCATTCAATCCCCTTTCGGGGCTAGTGATTGGATGTGCAAGCGCCTGAATTGTATCGCTTTGCACCGCAATGGGTTTAAGTGGCAAAGTGTGGGATAGGTGCGACGGTCCGATCCCGAGTGCGTGCATGCTCTCTCAGCGCCCTTTCCTTTTCCTCTCGCCATCGCTAAACGGCGCGCCCAGAGCGATAAATATATGCGGTGCAATACCTAATCACCGCGCGAAATTTTAAAGGAAATACATGGCCAAGGAAGAACTTCTCGAAATGCGCGGGCGCGTCGTCGAGCTGCTGCCCAATGCGATGTTCCGGGTAGAGCTTGAAAACGGCCACGAAGTGCTGGGTCACACAGCGGGCAAGATGCGCAAAAACCGCATCCGCGTGCTGGTCGGTGACGAAGTGTTGTGCGAGCTGACGCCGTATGACCTGACCAAGGCACGCATCACCTACCGCTTTATGCCCGGCCGTGGCGGACCCGGTCAGGGCCCCGGCCCTTCATAAGCTGACGCGCCGATGAGCGCGCTTCATCTCACCCTTGCTTCTGCCAGCCCGCGTCGCCGCGACCTGCTCGCGCGTCTGGGTGTGGAGCCCGATGCCGTCACCCCTGCTGATATTGACGAGAGCCCGCTCAAGGACGAGCGCCCGCGCGACTATGCGCTGCGGATGGGGCGTGAGAAAGCGCTGGCGGTAGAGGCTTCGGGCTTTGTGCTCGCGGGCGACACCGTGGTCGCCGCCGGACGCCGCATCCTGCCCAAGACCGAGGACGAGGCCGAAGCGCGCGCCTGCCTCAAGCTGCTGTCCGGACGCCGCCACACCGTCCTGACCAGCGTAGTCCTGCGCGCTCCCGATGGCACTGTGCGCGAGCGGCTCAACGAGAACACCGTGCGTTTCAAGAACCTCTCCGAAGAGGAAATCGCTGCCTATCTCGCCAGCGGCGAATGGCGCGGCAAGGCTGGCGGCTATGCGATCCAAGGCGCAGCCGAAGGCCTCGTCCAGTGGATCAAGGGCAGCCATTCGGGCGTAATGGGCCTGCCGCTGTTTGAAACACGGGCGCTGCTGAAATCGGCGGGGTTCGACATTGGCTGAGTGGGTCTACGAGGAAAGCTTCGGAGAAAAGCGCGCACTGCTGATCGAAAATGATCAGGTGCTTGCCGCGAGAATGCATTGGCTCAGTTCGATCACAGCCGGTGCGATCATCATGGCGCGGGTGATCACCCGCCGACAGGGCTCACCGCGCGGCCTTTGCCGTTCGCCAGACGGTTTCGAGATCAATGTGAGCGACCTGCCCCCCGAAGCGAGCGAAGGCCGTGATGTCCGCATCATCATTCACCGTGAACCGATGGCGGAACGAGGGCGATTGAAACGGGCACAGGGGCGGCACTTTCACGAGAATGCACCGCCTTTGCCGCCAGCATCGGTCCTGGGCGAAGGCAAGGTTGTCAGAAAACTGCCGGACGGGCTTTGGGAAGACGTGTGGGCCGTCGCCAGCGAAGGCGAGCTGGCATTTGACGGCGGCAGTCTGGTCTTGAGCGTAACACCGGCAATGACGCTGATCGATATTGACGGGCAGGGTTCACCGCGCGAGCTTGCGCTTTCTGCGATCCCGGCAATCGCAAAAGCGCTGCGCTGGCTGAATATCGGCGGCTCTATCGGAGTGGATTTTCCGACGATTGCCGACAAAGCTGGCCGAAAAGAGGTCGATCAGGCGCTCGCGGCGGCACTGGCCGACTGGCGGCACGAGCGCACCGCGATGAACGGTTTTGGCTTTGTGCAGATCGTGTCGCGCATGGAAATGCCGTCGCTCCTGCACCGCTTGGAGAATTCTCGTGCCGAGGCGTGCGCGCGTTATCTTTTGCGGCAGGCGTCTCAGTTGGAAGGCGCGGGGAATATCCATATTTCGTGCAATCCCGCCGTGCGAAACGCGATGCCTGATGATTGGCTGATCGAACTGGGCGAGCTGGCCGGTCGCAATCCGGATGCGATCATGTTCGAAACCAATCGCACCCTTGCCCTTGACGCCGGACATGCCCAGTTAGTCGCTGCATGACAAAGCGTACAAAACCCTGTCCCATCTGCAAGAAACCGCGTGAGGAGGACTTTGCGCCGTTCTGCTCGCAAAGGTGCAAAGACCGCGATCTCGCGCAGTGGTTTGGCGATGGCTATTCGCTGCCCGGTGAGCGGGTAAACCCCGAGGAGATCGCGCAGCAGGAATGGGATCAGCTCGATTAGCGCCCAAATCGCGCTTTCCCCGGGTTTCACCCCCATTTCCCTCTTGCCAAGCGGAGCGCGCTTCGCCATAGCGCCGCTCTCATTTGCTCGCCGGAGTTGCTAAAAGCTCCGTCGCCGCAGCGAATGCCCGGGTAGCTCAGGGGTAGAGCAGCGGATTGAAAATCCGCGTGTCGGTGGTTCGATTCCGCCCCCGGGCACCATTCGCTGACATGCAAATCCTTATTGGGGTAAATCGACGCATGACCCGCCGCACCAAAATCTACGAAGGCAAGGCCAAGGTTCTTTACGAAGGCCCTGAACCCGGCACGATCATTCAATATTTCAAGGATGACGCCACCGCCTTCAACGCGGAGAAAAAGGGCACGATCAACGGCAAGGGCGTGATCAACAATCGCATCAGCGAGCATGTGTTCACCCGCCTTTCGCATATCGGCATCCCAACGCACTTCATCCGCCGCCTGAATATGCGCGAGCAGTTGGTCCGGCAGGTCGAGATCATCCCAATCGAAGTGGTCGTGCGCAATGTCGCGGCAGGTTCGATTTGCAAGCGGCTGGGCCTGGAAGAAGGTGAACCGCTGCCGCACACTCTGATCGAGTATTATTACAAGGACGACGCGCTGGGCGACCCGCTGATCTCCGAAGAACACATCGCCTGCTTCAACTGGGCGAGCCATGAGGAAATGCACGACATTTCGAGCATGGCGATCCGCGTCAACGATTTCATGTGCGGCATGTTTGCAGGCATCGGCATCCGTCTGGTGGACTTCAAGCTGGAGTTCGGCCGCCTGTTCGATGGCGATTACAGCCGCGTGATATTGGCGGACGAGATCAGCCCCGATGGCTGCCGTTTGTGGGACATGGAATCGGGCGAAAAGCTCGACAAGGACCGCTTCCGCCGCGATCTGGGCGGCGAAGAGGAGGCCTACCGCGAAGTCGCCCGCCGCCTCGGCCTGCTGCAGGGCGAGGACAATGGCCCCGGCGAAGTGCTCGACATGTCGAGCCACCGGTCACGCCTGCGCGGCACTCCGCCCAAGAAGTAATCCGCTCTGCAGGTTGTTCAAGCGCATCCAGTTAGTTCTGGACCTGCGCGCAGCTTTGCCTATCCTCGAATTCTCGGGCTTCGGGGGGACAGCCAATGATGCGAGCGGTGCGAGTATGGGCGGTTTTTGCCGCGCTGCTGCTCGCCCTGCCCTCTGCAGTCTCGGCGCAGAAGGTCGCGCTGGTCATCGCCAATTCGGATTACGAACACACCTCGCAGCTTGCCAACCCTTCAGGCGATGCGGCGCTGGTCGCGGGTGCCTTGCGCGAGGCCGGGTTCGATACGGTTGAAATCGCCGAAAACCTCGCGCGCGGCGAGTTCATGGAGCGCCTGCGCGCCTTTCGCGATCTGGCTGACGGCGCGGATGCAGCGCTGGTCTATTATGCCGGTCACGGTGTCGAGAGCGACGGGCGCAACTGGTTGGTGCCCACTGACGCGGCGCTGCAAGCAGAGCGCGACATGCCGTTCGAAGCGGTCGAGCTCGAACGTATTCTCGATACGCTTTATGGCGCGAGCCTGCGGATCGTGGTGCTCGATGCATGCCGCAACAACCCGTTCGCCAATCGCTGGCAAGGCGAAAACCGTGATGTCGCGCGCGGTCTCGCCCCGTTTGAAACCGACGATATGCTGGTGATCTATGCTGCCGCACCGGGTGCGTTTGCCTTTGACGGAGCGGATGGCAATTCGCCCTTCGCGCTCGCACTGGCACGGCGGATCGTGCAGCCGGGACTGCCGGTGCAGATGCTGGGCGGGATGGTGCGCGACGATGTGCTGGCCGCAACCGATGGCGACCAGCGCCCGTTTATCTCGGCCTCGATGACAGGCCGCCCGCTCTTTCTGGTCGATGGCCCTGACACGCAGCTGGCGTGGCTGACCAGCCTCTATGCCGAGGGAGGCGAGACCGCAGGCGATGCTCCTGCGCTAGTCGATTACAGTGAGATGGTTGCCTCACTCGATACCACGCGCAGCGTTGCGGCCGAAGACAGCGCATCGCTCGACGAGCATGTCTGGTTGGAAACGCTCAAACTCGACAATGTGGAGGCCTATCGCGCCTATCTCGCCGAGTTCCCGCAAGGCGCCTATGCCCGCTTTGCCGAGGCGAATATCGCGCAATTGCTCGACCCGACCGCGACCGGCGGAGAGATCAACAGCGAGACGCCGTGGATCATCTCGCTCGGGGCCGCCCTGCCCGATCGCTATGCCGTGGATCTCGGCGCCTCCATGCCGATCGACGGGGTGTGGCGCATTTCGACCAATGATCGCCGCCTGAGGATCGAGCGCGGGCGCGCCTTTGCCGTCGATGGCTGGAACCATGCGCTGCTGTTCCGCGTCGAGCCCGAGCAGGTCACGATGGTCGATATTCGGCGCGACGAGCCGGGGCTCTATCTGGGCCGCGACATCCTGCTTAATGGCGATGCGCGGATGAGCCTGCGCGCCGATGGCAATCTGGATGTGCGCGTGGGCACTTTCCCCTTTCCGGTGCATTTCGTGCTGATCCGCGAGGCGCTCGACGATCCGCAGGCGCTCAGCGCTGAAATGCCCGATTAAGCGGCTTCGCCACCTTGTTCTCACCGCGTTCCTAGGGCAGCAATGATGGTTATGGATTTCCCGAAAATGCGGCTGACCGCCGGTCTTCTCTTCGCCATTTCGTGCCTTGCATCCTGTGCGACGCTCGACGCTGGCGGCGCTCCCGATCAAGTCGTTGAGGTTGCGGCCGCGCCAGCCGAACAGCCGGTCTGGTATTTCGAGCAAAGCGATCTGCCCGTTGATCCGGATTATACATTTGGCCAGCTCGACAACGGAATGCGCTACATCCTGCGCCAGAATGCCACCCCCGAAGGAACTGCTCTGGTGCGGATGCGGATCCATTCGGGATCGCTTGCCGAGACGGAAGAAGAGCGCGGATTGTCGCACTTCCTCGAACATATGGCCTTCAACGGATCGACCAACATTCCCGAAGGCGAAATGGTCAAACTGCTCGAGCGCGAAGGGCTGGCCTTTGGCGCGGACACCAATGCCTCAACCGGCTTTGAAACAATCACCTACATGCTCAACTTGCCGCGCAATGAAGAGGAATTGCTCGATACCGCGCTGATGCTGATGCGCGAAACCGCCAGCGAGTTGACCATTGCCGAAGATGCAGTCGAGCGCGAGCGCGGTGTGGTGCTGGCCGAACGGCGCGACCGCCGCAATTTTGCGCAGGCCGCGCGCGAGGACGGTTTCGCGTTCACGACTCCGGGCGCGCGATACGTTGATCGCCTGCCGATCGGCACGCTCGAAGCGCTCGAAAACGCCTCGGCTGCCCAATTGCGAGCGCTTTACGAGCGGACCTACACCCCTTCCAACACCGTGCTGGTGATCGTCGGCGACTTTCCGGTCGAGGTGATGGAGGCGGCCTTGCGTGAGCGGTTCACTGACTGGCAGGCCGCTCACGCCCCTGCCGAGCCTGCAACCGGCCCGGTCGACATCACTCGCAGCGGGCTGACCGACATCTACACCGACCCGGCTTTGTCGGAGAGTGTAACGATCACCGTGCTCGGCCCATGGACCGACCGTCCAGACAGTAGCGCCAATCGCCGCCGCAACCTGGAGCGCTCGATTGCCTACAGCATCATCTCGCGCCGCCTCACCCGGCTTGCCCGCGCAGAAGATGCGCCTTTCCGTCAGGCTAGATATGGCAGAGGTGACATTTTCGAGGACGCGAGCACCAACTCGATCACGATTGCCAGCGAAGACGGCGAATGGCGCAAAGGGCTGCTCGCCGCAGTGCGCGAGGTCAACCAGGCGCTGACCTATGGCTTCACACAGGCCGAATTGGACGAACAGCTCGCCAACACCCGCACAGCGCTTGAGAACCGCGTCTCGGGGGCCGAAACCCGCAGCAATACGGCGTTTGCCGGTAGCGCGCTGCGGCTTGCATCGGATGATGTCGTGCCGACGACGCCGCAATACACGCTTGAACAATTTGAATCCTATGCAGGCGAGATAACGCCGGCGTCGATCTTTGCTCTGCTGCGCGAAGAGGCCTTGCCGCTCAACGCACCGCTGATCCGTTTTCAGGGCCGCAATGCTCCCGAAGGCGGAGAGGAAGCTTTGCGCAGCGCTTTCACAGAAGCCATGGCGCTGCCGATTGCGCCGCCGCAAGACACCGGCGCAGTCGAATTTGCATACGCCGATTTCGGCGAGCCGGGCGAAGTGGTGTCGGACACGCGCGAGGAGCGGCTTGGCCTGCGCCTCATCACCTTTGCCAACGGCGTGCGGCTGACACTCAAGCAGACGGATATTCGCGAAGACCGTGTGAGTTTCCGCGTGCTTGTCGATGGCGGCAATCTCCTGAATACGCGTGAGAACCCGCTCAATACCTATCTGGTTGGATCGCTTTCTGCGGGAGGTCTAGGCCAGCACAGCCTCGACGAATTGCAGAGCATCATGGCCGGGCGCAGTGTCGCGCTGCGCGTTTCGAACACTTCCGATGCGTTCAGCTTTGCCGGAGGCACGACCCCGCGCGATCTCAATTTGCAGTTGCAGCTCATCACCGCCGGCCTGACCGATCCGGGTTATCGTCCCGAAGGGGTCGAGCAGTTCCGGCGGGGAATCGAGAACTTCTTTATGTCGATGGGCTCAACTCCCGCGAGCGCCTATGGCACGCAGCAGGGAGCAATCCTGTCAGACAATGATCCGCGTTTCAGCCTGCAAAGCAAGGATGCTTTCTTCGCGCTCGACTATGGGCAATTGCGCGATGTGATCGCGGACCGCTTCGCAAGCGGAGCCATCGAAGTGGCGCTGGTGGGCGACATTGACGAAGACACCGCGATTTCCGCAGTCGCCGCAACGCTCGGCGCTCTAGACATGCGCGAAGCCGATTTCCTGCCGCGTGAAGAGGCTCGCACCCGCTCCTTCACCCAGACACGCGGTGAACGCATCATCCGTCACACGGGCGAGGCGGATCAGGCATGGGTGCGCATGGTCTGGCCAACCCGCGATGACAGTGACTTCACCGAAACGATGGAGCTGGCGCTGCTGGGCCGAGTCGTCCGGCTCGAACTGACCGAAAGGCTGCGCGAAGATCTGGGCCAGGCCTATTCGACGCAAGCGAGCAATTCATCGAGCCGGACCTATCCCGGCTACGGGGTGTTCACTATTTCCGCTCCGGTTGCGACCGAAGAGGTCGAGACGGTGCGCGGCGTTATGCGCGATCTCATCGAGGAATTGCGCAGCGAACCGGTCGATCCCGATCTTATCGATCGCGCGCGCCAGCCGATGCTCGAAGCCTATGACAATTCGCTCAAATCGCTGGGCGGGTGGATGAGCCTTGCCACGCGGGCGCAAAGCCAGCCTGAACGGCTCGACCGGTGGTTTGCCGGTCCTGACACGCTGCGCGCGGTGACGCCGGAAGACCTGCTCGACGCAGCTCGCCGCTACCTTGAACCCGATTCCGCAGTCGAGTTTCTGGTGTTGCCTGAGGAAGAAACCGAGGAAGATGACGGTTGATTGTCGCAGGGCAGCGATTGCACCTTGGCGCAACCACGCTATAGGCTCGCGCTAATCCAACACAAAGCAGGACCAAAGCGCCCATGAAAGTTCGCATCCTAGTCCGTCTCAAACCCGGCGTGCTCGATCCGCAGGGCCGCGCGGTGCATCACTCGCTCGGCAGCCTCGGTTTCGAAGGGGTCGAGGATGTGCGCATTGGCCGCATGATCGAGATGGATGTCGCTGACGGAACAAGCGACGAGGCTCTCACCAAAATGTGCGAGCAACTGCTCGCCAATATGGTGATCGAGGATTACGCCATCGAAAAAATGGACGGCGTGAAGGAGCACGCCTGATGGGTTTTAACGCCGCTGTCGTCACCTTCCCCGGCTCCAATTGCGACCGCGACATGGCGGTGGCGATAGAGGCGGTAACAGGCACTCCCGCTCTCAGGGTCTGGCACGGCGATGCAGACCTGCCCGACCGGCTCGACTTCATCGCGCTGCCGGGCGGGTTCTCCTACGGTGACTATCTACGCTCTGGCGCGATGGCAGCCAAAAGCCCGATCCTGCGCGCAGTTGTTTCCGCAGCCGAGCGCGGCGTTCCGGTTCTCGGCGTGTGCAACGGCTTTCAGGTGCTCACGGAAAGCGGGTTGCTGCCCGGCGCGCTGATGCGCAATGCGGGGCAGACCTTTGTGTGCCGCACGGTCGAACTCGAAGTCGCCAACACGACCTCACCCTTCACCAGCACGTTCGACGCCGATACGCGCCTGCGCATTCCGGTCGCGCATCATGATGGCAATTACTTCGCGGACGAGGCGACATTGGACCAGCTTGAGAGCGAAGACCGCGTGGCCTTCCGCTATGCTGAAAACCCCAATGGATCGCGCCGCGACATTGCCGGTGTGCTCAGCGCCAATGGCCGCGTTCTTGGCATGATGCCGCACCCCGAACGCGCAATGGAACCTGCCGCGCACAGCAATATGGGCGGCGCAGACGGACGCGCGATATTCGAGAATGTCGTGAAGAGCCTGGTCGCAGCCTAAAGCAGCCGATCAGGCGCGCAAGCGATTGGCTTCCTCGCTGAACAGGCGGATTGCTTCCTCATTCGACATCGGGCGGCCGAAATAGAAGCCCTGAATCTTGTCGCAACCCAGATTGCGGATCAGTTCAGCCTCATCCGCATCCTCGACCCCTTCGGCGGTCGTGGTCATGTTCATGCTCTTCGCCATCGCCACAACGGCGTTGATGATCGCCAGGCTCTCATTCGAGCCCTGCGCGGCCCCTTGGACAAAGGTTCGGTCGACCTTGATCGTGGAGAAGCGCAGCTTGCGCAGGTAGCCGAGCGAGGAATAGCCGGTGCCGAAATCATCGAGAGCGATCGAACAGCCCAGCGCCATCGCCTGTTCAAGCGCATTACGCGCCACACTGGCATCGCGTAGGAAGATGCTTTCGGTCACCTCGATCTCAAGCCGGTCTGGCCGCAGACCGCTGGCCGAGAGCGATTCGACGACGTCCTGATGGAAATCGGGTTCGAGCAGCTGCTCAGGTGAGACGTTGACATTGACCTTGACGTGGTCAGGCCAGTTGCGCGCCTCGAAGCAGGCCTGACGCAGCACCCATTTGCCAATCGGCACAATCAGGCGCGTGTCTTCCGCTAGCGGAATGAACTTGCCCGGGCTGACAAAGCCGTGGTCCGAACTGTTCCAGCGAACAAGCGCTTCAAAGCTGACAATGCTCTCGCTTCGCGCATCGACGACCGGCTGATAATGCAGCACGAATTCATCGAGGCCGAGCGCCTTGCGCAGCGAAACCTCGAGCTGGCGACGTTCCTCTGCCGATGCGTGAAGCACAGGTTCGAACCGGCAATGTTCACCGCCCCCTGCATCTTTGGCGCGATACAGCGCGAGGTCGGCGTTGCGCATCAGTTCTTCGACGGTCTTGCCATCTCGCGGACCGATTGCCGAGCCGACGCTGGCACCGACATAGAGCGTGTGCTGTTCGACCTGATAGGATTCTGACAGCGTATTGATGACTTTCTGCGCAAGCGACTGCATCACGCCCAGATCGCTGGCATCGCGGATGACAATCGCAAATTCGTCTCCGCCAAGACGCCCGACCAGCGCGTTCTCGCCCATCAGCGCCTGAAGCCGTGCAGAAACCTGCGCGAGCAATTTGTCGCCGGTTACATGGCCGAGCGAATCGTTCACCGATTTGAAGCGGTCGAGATCGACCATCAGCAACGCGCAGCGCGTGCGCCACTTCGCCGAATATTCGAGCGCCTCGCCCAATGCCTCGGTCAGCATCAAGCGGTTTGGCAGCGAAGTGAGCGTGTCGTAACGCGCGAGATAGGCGATCTTTTCAGAGGAGGCGCGCTGCTCGGTTACATCCGAACCGACACCGCGGAATCCGGTAAACTTGCCGCGCTCGTCTCGAATGGGAGTGCCAGAAAGCTCCCACCAGCGCTCTTCGCCCTTGATTGAAACCTGGACGAACAGGTTGGAGAAATTCTCGCGGTTGCGCAGCCGCTCGGCAAGCTCGTGCAGGCTCGTTGGCAGTGTACCGTCCTTCCAGCCGGGACCGGCAATGCATTCGAGCAGCGGGCGACCTTCGATCTCGGCTTCGTGATCGCCAAGCGCAAAAGCGAAACGGGGACTGACCGAGCGCATCCGGCGCTGCGTGTCGACCTCCCACAGCCAGTCAGCCTCGTTCTCTTCAAACTCGCGCAGCAGGAGCGAGACGACCTCTTCCTTTTCGGTGATCGCCTCTTCGGCAATCCGCGCGGCGAGGAATGCACGGCCAACCTCGATTGTTCCCAGCATAGTCATGACAGTGAAGATCAGCATGGAACCGGCAATCGCCCAGCTCTCATGCAGCATGAAATGCGTGGCAGAGCCGCCTCCGACAATTCCCGCAAAAATCATAATGCTAAGCGGTGATGTCGTGTAGAAATAGATCGAACCAGCGATCACCGTCAGGAGGATGATCAGTAACGCCATCGCCTCTTCACCGGTGCCAAGGGCAGAAAACTGTAGGACTGCCAGCGTCCAAAGAACACCAGACAAGACCGCCGTGCTCAGATGGTTGGCAAACTCGCGATTGGTGATCTTTCTGCTTTCAGCATCGGCAAGTTTGCGATCAATCATAGTGCCGCGAAAGTGGACAGATGCGAGCGCCAGCAACCAGAGGCCAACCCAGATCGGCCCGACGCTGTCGAGATACATATAGGCGACGATGAGGCCCATAATCGCATGGGCATAGGCGCGGTAGAATGTCAGCCTTGCGACCGCTGCATATTGCAATCCGCGCAGGCGCGACCATTCGAGATCGCCCTTGTCTGAAAAGCCAAGGACGGTCGCGATCGGCAATTGCTGGCTGATTGCCGCAGGAGTATTGGATTTTCTATCGCTCACAACGGCGCAGATTAACCGCGAAAGGTTAGCTCGCGGTAAAGTTCTGACACAAAATTTCGCGTTCCGGCAGGCGCATTTTACCTCGGGAAAAGCCGATTATTCAACCGTTACCGATTTGGCCAGATTTCGCGGTTGATCCACATCTGTGCCCTTAACCACTGCGACGTGGTAAGCCAGCAATTGCACAGGGATCGCATAGACCAACGGCGCGATCAGCGGGTGGACAACCGGCATTTCGATTGTGGCGAGGCAGCCCTCGCCCGCATCGGCGATACCCTGAGCGTCGGAAATCAGCACAACTTTGCCGCCGCGCGCGCGCACTTCTTCCATGTTGGAGACGGTCTTTTCAAACAGCGGCCCCGAAGGCGCGATCACCACCACAGGCACATCGTCATCGATCAGTGCAATCGGGCCGTGCTTCATCTCGCCAGAGGCATAGCCTTCGGCATGGATATAGCTGATTTCCTTGAGCTTTAAGGCGCCCTCTAGCGCCAGCGGAAAGTCCTGACCGCGCCCCAGGTAGAGCACATCACGCGCCGGAGCGATGAGCGGCGCGATTTCAGCGATGTCGTCATCATGGTTGAGCGCTTCGTTCAAAGCGGCAGGCGCTTCGAGAAGGTGAGCGACCACTTCCTTCTCTTCCTCGCGCGAAAGTCTGCCCTTTTTCACCGCCATATGCGCCGCCAGAGCGGCCAGAACGGCCAGCTGGCAGGTGAAGGCCTTGGTCGAGGCAACTCCAATTTCGGGGCCCGCATGGGTGGGCAAGAGCAGATCCGCCTCGCGCGCCATCGAGCTGGTCGGAACATTGACGACAACGCCGATAACCTGCCCCGCTTCCTTGCAATGGCGCAAGGCGGCGAGTGTGTCTGCCGTCTCTCCGCTTTGCGAGATGAACAGCGCAAGGCCGCCCTCCTCGAGCACAGGATCGCGGTAACGGAACTCCGATGCGACATCGATATCGACCGGCACGCGCGCAAATTGCTCAAACCAGTATTTTGCAACGAGGCCAGCGTAATAGGACGTTCCGCAGGCGACGATGGTCAGGCGCTTGATCGCCGAAATGTCGAAATCGAATTGGGGGAGAGCAACCGAATTATCCTCACGCCGCAGATAGGAGCCGAGCGTTTGCGCAACCACGGTTGGCTGCTCGAATATCTCTTTCTGCATGAAGTGGCGGTAATTGCCCTTCTCCACCGCCGCTGCCGAAGCGCCCGAGGGCTGGATCGGGCGTGTGACCGGGTTGTTTTGCGCGTCAAAGACCTGCGCCTTTGTCCGCCCGACAACCACCCAGTCGCCCTCTTCGAGATAGGTGATGCGCTGTGTCAGCGGGGCCAATGCAAGCGCGTCGGACCCCAGGAACATCTCGTCCTCGCCGTAACCCACCACCAAAGGCGAGCCGAGCCGAGCGCCGACCAGCAGATCGGGATATTGGCGGAACGTGATCGCCAATGCGAAGGCACCGCGAAGGCGCGGCAGCACTTCTTGCACAGCGTCGAGCGGGTCTAGTCCGCGCTCGATCTGGGCCGAAACCATATGCGCGACGACTTCGCTGTCGGTTTCGCTTTCGAATGTGCGCCCATTTGCGGCCAGTTCGGCGCGCAATTCCTTGAAGTTTTCGATGATGCCATTGTGAACGATGGCAACCTCGCCGGTGGCATGGGGGTGCGCATTCGCGGCGGTGGGGGCGCCATGCGTGGCCCAGCGCGTATGCGCGATGCCAACCGTGCCGGGCGCGGGATCATTCTCCAGCACGCCCACGAGGTTAAGCAGCTTGCCCTCCGCGCGGCGGCGCACCAACTCGCCATCGTGCATGGTGCAGATGCCGGCGCTGTCATAGCCGCGATATTCCATCCGCCGTAGGCCATCGACCAACCGGTCGGACACAGCGTTCGAGCTAACAATGCCGATAATGCCGCACATATTTAAGCAAATTCCCTCTGTTTCACTCGCCAGCCGTTAACCGTGAAAAGTTGAATAAGACTTGAAGCGCTTGCTGTCGCCTATCGTCAGCTCCGTTCTGGCACTGGTGACGGTTTGGCCTGCGGTTTCAGCCCGTCGCGCCATAGGTAAAGTCCGGCGGCAATAATCAAACCTGCGCCCAGCAATGTGAGCCCGTCCGGCACCTCGTCGAAGAATATCCAGCCCAGAATGACCACCACCAGCATCTGGACATAGATCGCCGGAGCGACCTGCGCCGCGCCTGCCCGGCTGGTGCCGATATAGGCAAGCCAGTGCGCGGTGCTGGCAGTTGCAGCGACAATTGCGCATCGCAGGACCACGTCCCAGCTTGGCCAGTCAAAATCGAGCGCGGTGATGCCCGACAGTTTCGCTCCTGACGAAATCAGGATCAGGATCGGCGCGCAGAATGCCGCCACAAAGACCTGCATCGACAGCGCGCTGCCTTGCCCCGCACTGGCGCGATTGGAGATCATCAGCAGCGCAAAGAACACCGCCGAGACAAGCGGCAAGAGCGCTCCCCAGCCGAGCAGTGCGAGATTGGGCCGCAAGATGATCGCCACCCCGGCGAGCGCCACCAGCGAGATCAGATAGACCTTGCCGCGCACTTTCTCTCCCAGCAGCGGGCCTGCCAGGATTTGCGTGAGGATGGGCGAAAGGAACGCTATCGCCATCGCCTCTGCCATGGGCATGATGTAGAGCGCCGAGAAGAAGCAGACTGACGCAAAAGCAAGGCAGGCCCCGCGTGCAATCTGCAACGGCCAGTTGCGTGCGACAAAGGCTCCGCGCCCCTCCTGCCGCCACAACAGCGCCGATAAAACCAGCGCGCCGATGCTGAACCGCAGGGCGGCAACCGCATAAGCAGGCCACTCGCCCGCCATGCTCTTTACCACCGCATCGCCGCAAGAAAGCACGGCAAATCCGGTCACCGCATAGGCAACACCGCTGCGTTCACTCGGGGTCATCGAAGCAGGCTCACAATCGCAATCATGCGCGCGCCGTGGGCCAAGCTTTTGCAAAAGGCAAGCCACCTCGCTCACGCCCTCACTCACTCGCCAGAATTCATGGTTTACGATTGCTTAAGAGCCTCTGGCTAACACCGCTTTCAAAGGGCGTCACTTTGCGCGTCCGAGGGGCCCTTACGATCTAATGACAAAACTCATCATCCAGATACCCTGCCTCAACGAGGCCGAAGTGCTGCCTGCGACGCTGGCCAAGCTGCCGCGCAGCCTGCCGGGGATCGACGTAATCGAATATTGCATCATTGATGATGGCAGCTCTGACGACACTTCGGGCGTAGCCAAGCGTTGGGGTGTGCATCACATCGTGCGCCACCGCCGCAATCGCGGCCTTGCCGAAGCATTCCGCAACGGGGTCGACAGATGCCTTGCCGAAGGCGCGGACATCATCGTCAACACCGATGCGGACGGCCAATATGAAGGCGAGGACATCGCCAAGATCGTCGCGCCTGTCGCAGCGGGTGAAGCAGATATCTGCATCGGCGACCGTTCCGTCAGCAACAACGCGCATTTCGGCGCAGGCAAGCGCATGCTCCAGCGTCTCGGCAGCTATGTCGTGCGCACGCTCTCAGCTACCGACATCACCGATGCCGTCAGCGGTTTCCGCGCAATCAGCCGCGATGCTGCCCAGCGCATCAATATCACCACCGACTTCAGCTACACGACCGACATGCTGATCCAGGCGGGGCGCAAGCGGCTTGCGATCACATCGGTGCCAATCCGCACCCATGCCGCAACGCGCCCCTCGCGCCTGTTCAAGTCGATCCCGCGCTTTATTCAGCAAACCGGCGTGACGATCCTGCGCGCCTATACGACTTTCAATTCGCTGCGGGTCTTTGTCGGCCTCGGCATGCTGGCGACTCTGATCGGGCTCGTTCCGATTGGCCGTTTCCTGTGGTTCTATGTGACCGGTGACGGCGATGGGCATATCCAGTCGCTGGTGATCGGCGGCGCTCTTCTGACAGTCGGCGTGCTAGTCGCGACTTTGGGCATTCTGGCGGATCTGATCGCGACAAACCGCAAACTGCTCGAAGCCAATATGCTCAAGCTGCGCCGGATCGAGGAAAAGCTGGCGGAGCGCGATGCCGTGCAAGCGGCCGCCGAACCGGAACAACCTGACGAGCCTGCCCGCAAGGCTGGCTGAGGCAAAAGATGAGCCGCATGGACGCCATCGAAGTCCCCCTGACAAACACCACCGCCAAAGACCATTCGCGTCTGGCGATCATCGCGCTCGCGGTGATTGCGGTGCTGCAAGTGCTGTTTGCACTCGACCGCACGATCAACTGGGACGAGTTTTATTTCTACGGCCAGATCGCCGATTTTACCCAAGGCGAGGCGCTCAAGCCGCTTCAGACACTCCACGTCCAGCTTTTCGCCTGGCTCCCCGGATCGGCGACCACCGGCGTCGACGGGATCGTTATCGGGCGGCTCGTCATGCTCGCCTGCGCCTTTGCCACGGCGGGCTGCGTTGCCCTGATCGCGGGTAAGTTTGCACGGCGTGAATATGCGCTCACCGCAGCGCTTGTGTGGCTTGCGGCGGGTTTCACCATGCAGCACGGCTGGTCATTCCGCACTGATCCGCTCGCCGCCATTGGAGTCGCAGCTTCGCTCGCGGTTCTGGCGCGCGCGAGGCTCTCACCCCTTTGGATCGTGCTGGGTGGAGCGTTGATCGGCGTCGCGGGGATGTTCAGCCTCAAGGCGATCCTGTTCGCTCCGGCCTTTGCAGGATTGGCATGGCTGCGCTGGTCCGAAGCCCGCTTCAGCACCGGCTACGCAATGCGCATAGCGGCGATCCCGCTCGCTGGGATCGCCACTTTCGCCGCGCTCTATCTGTGGCATGGCTCAGCGCTCGGCAATGGCGATGCATCAACCGGCACTGCCTATGCGAGCAGCGTCGGCGGTGACATGCTGTTTGCCGGTTGGCCGATCTATCTCCACTTCGCGATCAAGGCCGCGATCCTTTCGATCGCCGCTCTGGGCGCGATCATTGTCACCATCTCGACCTTGGGCACGCGCCGCCGGGACGAGGCGATTGCGCTGGTGGGTCTCATCGCCCCGCTCGCCGCTTTGCTGATCTACCGCAACACTTTGCCCTATTTCTATCCCATGATGCTCGCTCCGGTAATCGCCGCCAGCGTTGTCGGTATCGCCGCAATTGCCGAGCGTTATGGCTTGCGCCTGTTCATTCTCTACACCGCGATCAGCGGCTGCGTTGTGTGGATCGTTGACGGTTCGAGCCGTCAGGACGAGCAGCGCGAGATCCAGCTCGCAGCGGACGCAATTTTCGATGAACCGGTCGGCTATTTTGATTTTCCCGACATGCTCCCGCAGCACCGCAAGGCCAACGGATTCCTCACCAGTTGGGGGATCGAAAGCCTCTATCGCGGCGGGCCCGGCTATTATCGAGCCATCCTTGAGAACGAGACAGTGCCGCTGGTCCTCACCGCCGATCCCGAGCAGAATGCGAACCTGCTTGCGATCATGGAGGAAGGCGAGAACCAGCGCTTTTTCCACGCCGAAGAACGCGACGTGTTGCGCGCGACCTATCGCCATTTCTGGGGGCCGTTCTGGCTGGCAGGCCGCGAGGTTGCGGCGGGCCACTCTGAGCGGGTGGAGGTGTTGGTGCCCGGACCCTACACCGTAACGGGCGGCCCGATTTTGATCGATGGAAACGAGCGCCCCCAAGGTATGGTGATCACGCTGAGGCGCGGCTTTATCGAGCTTGCCAATCCGGGCGAGGCGCCGGCGGGCATCATCTGGGGCGAGCGGCTGGAGCGACCCGACATGCCAGTGCCAGAGCGCCCATACTGGCGCGGATTCTGATAGATGACCGCGATGCCAACCGATCTTCCCACGCGCTCTGCCGACAGAGACACAAACGTGCGGGTGCTGTTCATCACCCGCAAATGGGGGCCTGCCGTGGGCGGGATGGAGACCTATTGCGAGCGCCTTACCGAAGAGCTTGCCAAGCATCGCCCGGTTGATGTGATCGCGCTTGAAGGCCGCGCCAATGGTCAGCCGCCGAGCGCCGCGTCATTGCTCTTCTTTCCTTTTACAGTGCTTCGCCGCCTGATCGGGCAAAGCGAAAAGCCTGGAATCGTCCATATTGGCGATATGGCGATCTGGCCGCTGGCGCTGATGGCGTGGCTGTTCTTTCCCGCGGCGAAAATGGTGATCTCCGCCCATGGGACCGATGTGTCCTATGGAGCGCGCGGAGGCATTCGCGGCTCGCTCTACAATCTATATCTCGCTTTGGGTGCGCGGCTGCTCGCAAAGGCGCGCGTCATCGCCAATTCGCGCGCAACCCGCAATCGGCTCAAACAGATCAACTGGAACTGTTCGGCCGTGGTCCCGCTTGCGACCGATCTACGCGGCGAGCCATCGGCCGACTACGACGCCAGGCAGCTTGTGTTTGCTGGCCGCCTGATCCGCCAAAAGGGGCTGAGCTGGTTCGTTGCCGAGGTGCTCCCACTGCTACCCGCAGACATCCGCCTGACCGTGATCGGCACGCGCTGGGACAGCAGCGAAGAGTCCGCGCTCGAACATCCCGGAGTCGAGTTTCTCGGGCCTCTCCCGCAAGCCGAACTCGCGCGCCACTTTGCGCAGGCTGCCTGCGTTGTGATCCCCAATGTTGAGCGCTCCAATGGCGAGTTTGAGGGTTTTGGCCTGATCGCTCCCGAAGCGGCGAGCGCAGGCGGCGTCGTTCTCGCCGCGGCGACGGGAGGCCTCAAGGATGCGGTGATCGACGGTGAAACCGGCTTTCAAATCGCTCCGGGCGATCCGCAAAGCTGGGTGAGCAAGATCACCGAAGTGCTTGATTGGAGCGCTAAAAAGCGCAGCACCTTCCTCGCCCGATCTCAAACCAAGGCGCAAAGTCACTATACCTGGAGCCGTGTCGCGGCTGAGACTGCCGAGGCCTATTCCAGCTAACCGCGCTTGCGATTGCGCAGCGACTTTAGCGCCGTCCCCGGATCGCTCAGCACAGCGCGCGCGAGATAGGGCAAGTGCCTCCGCGCGTGCCAAGCAAACGCCGTAATGGCCTTTGGTGAAGACAGAGCTCCACCGCGCGACAAAGCAGCATCAGCGAGCAGGCCTGCCGTGGTTTTGCGCAGCCAATCGTAATGCGAGCCTATCTCGTCATGCTCGACCATGGCGTCCGCTCCCGCAATGGCAGCTTGGATTGTCGGCACATCGGCTTTCGCGTTGTAGGAGAAGAGCGCGATCAACGGTTCAAGCTTGGCGGCGACATCAGAGGGCAACCTTGCGACAAGGTTCGCCCGTCCGATCTGTGCACAATTCTGCGCCTGCTCATGCCGCTTTGCATGCGTGATCGCGCCGACGTGACGACGATATTGGATCAGGACATCAGGCAGTCGCCGCGTCGGTCCGATCTTCGCCAGCCTGCTCCACAGATCGAAGTCCTGCGCAGTTCGATAGGTCTCATCATAGCGGATTGGCACTCGGCCATCAGGGCAGCGCCTGAAGAAATAGGTGGGATGCGGCGCGGGCGGGTTCCAGCCAAGCAGCCAGCGCACTTGCCAATCATCCAGCGGATCATCGACCGTACCGATTTCGCGGCCCTCCCCGTCAATCATGGCCCAGCCGGACGTGATGCCAACATATTCTGGATGCTCGCGCATACAAGCGAGCTGCACTTCGAGCCGGTTAGGAAAACACACATCATCGGCGTCGATCCGCGCGATGTATTCACCCTTTGCCTCAGCAAGCCCGAGATTGAGCGATTTTGTGAGGCCAATATTGCTCGCATTGGTGAGGATACGAATGCGCGGATCGGCCTTGGTAGCCGCCGCCAGCATAGCCGCCGATCCATCGCTCGACGCGTCATCGACAATCAGAAATTCGTAATCGGCAAAGGTCTGCGCTGCGACGCTCGCCAAAGTCTCTGCCAGAAACTGCTCGCCATTATGGACGGCCATCAAAACGGTGACGGCAGGCATTACTGGGCCTCGACCTCGACCAGATAGAGCGCGCGGTAGCCTTCATGGGTGGAATCGATCACCACTTTCGAGCCATCGCGCGACCAGCGCGGGTGCAGGTCGCAGCGCCATTCGTCCTGATAGCTCTTGTCAGCCCAAAGCCGCCCCAATTCGCGCCGTTCGTCTGCGTCCTTGTCGAGCACGAACAGCGTCTGCTCGCCATAGAGATCGGGGTATGTGTCTGTGACCCACGTGCCGCTTTCATGGTGGAGGCTGGGATGCCCATCAACGCCGGGCATGGCCTGCGATAACGCGCTCAAAGACCCATCACGGCAATCGAAGACGACATAGTTCGACGCGATGCCCTTGTTCGATGTGTAGGCGATCCGGTCTTCGTCCAGCCACCAATAATGCGACGCGCGCCCGTCAAGCGGCACGCGGATCAAACCGCTGCCATCGCAATTGCCGACAAAGGCATCGACCGTCCATGTGTGCGCATCCAAGGGGTCAGGCAAACGCTTGTAAAGAACAGTAAAACGGGTGGCTCTAGGACTCAGCAAAGCGGCGTTGAGATAGTGATATTGACCAAGGTTTGCGCCTTCCACTTCCCGCGCGAAGCGGGGCAGCGAATAGGCCAGTTCAGCCTTGCCTGATGCAAGATCCACCAGCGTCACTCCATCGCCATCCGGCATGTTTTCGCGGCGATAAGGATCATCGAGCAGCGGGTAGCCATAGCCCGGCCGGCAATTCGCCAGCCGTCCGAAATTGAGCGATAACCCGACGCCTTGCTGCTCATTCGCATCGAAAAGCGGCACATCGCTTTGCTTGCGAATGCCCCCGCCCTCATCAACGAGGCAGTGCGCAGGCGCACCTTCGAACATCGCGTTAAAGGCGAGTGTGCGCGGCCCTGCACTGTCCCACCATCGCAGCCGCGCGCCCATCTGCCAGCACCAGAGATGCGTTTCGGCCAGCGCGTTCCAATCGCCCGTTTCAATATCGAACCAGCCTATCGCGGCTGCTTCTTTACCCGTCAGAGCCGTTCGCGCAGCGCCTGAGGCATGGGCGAGAACCGCCTTGCCATCTTGGGAAACCGGCTGGATTTCATAATATCCTGCAAAGGTCTCATGCCCTGCCACGCGATATTCGCGCGCATCGGGCGCTTTGGGCAGTTTACCGCGTGCTGCCCGCGCCGCGCGCAGCACCGGCGGCAGTATCTGCGTTTTCAATCCCCGACGCACTGGTCGCGGGATCATCATTGCAATTGTAGAGAGCATCGCTTGGGCCATGGGCCTCTTTAACTCGCCATTTACCAAGATTTCCTAAATGCTGCTGACGCATACAAAGGACCCGGTCGAACCAACATGTCGAGCACAGCCAAATCCCCCGATTCCCTATACGGAACCGACTTTCATGCAGACCGCGATGCGCGCACCCGCGCTTCGGCTCGTCTGGTCCTTGGCAAACTCAAAGAGTGGATCGATCCGGAAAGCGCCTGCGACGTGGGCTGCGGCGTGGGCACGTGGCTCGCCGCTGCGCAAGAGGTCGGGATCGAACATGTTCAGGGCTTTGAAGGGCCATGGGCCAAGACCGCGAACCTCGTCCTCGCAGAAGAGCAGGTGAGCTTTCAGAACCTTGAAGACAAGGTTGCAATGGATCGCCGATATGACCTCGTGATCTCGCTCGAAGTGGCCGAACATCTCGCACCCAACCGCGCAGCCGCCTTTGTCGCCGATTTGTGCGCGCTGGGCGACTGCGTGCTGTTTTCTGCCGCGATCCCGATGCAAGGCGGCACTGGCCACATCAACGAACAATGGCAGAGCTATTGGGCCGAGCATTTCGGCGCGCAGGGCTTTACCGCCTTCGATCCGCTGCGCCCGATGATCTGGGCCGATGGGGACATCGCGTTCTGGTATCGCCAGAACATGCTGGTCTATGCGCGCGAAGGTTCCGATGCGGCTGCCAAACTTGCTGCGCAGGGATTTGGTGCACCTGCCATGCTCGACCTGGTCCATCCCGACCAATATCTGCACGCAGAGGCCGCCCAACCCGCGCGGGCAATCTCGCGCAAGGTAAAGCAGGTCTTTGGCCGCGCCTAAGCGCCTTCCTGCTGCGAGACGATCCGGGCTGTAACCCAGCCATAGGCTGACCAGACCAGCTCGAAAGCGATATGGGCAAAGCCGATCCCGATCAGGCCCCAGCTCCCGATCGTCGATCCCAGAACGATAAAGAACGCGGCTGTTCCCGCAATAACAGACCCCAAGAAGCGCCCCCCTTGCCCATAGGCAATCAGCAGGGGCATCAGGGTTACGCCTGAAAGATAGAGCCCGCGCGCGGCGAACAGGATGATCGTGATGGTCGCCGCCGCGGCGAATTCGCTACCAAAAGCGATTGTGAGGACAGGCTCTGCCAGCACATACATGATCGCCGCCAGCGCCAGACCCGCAGCGCAAGCCAGCCCGGCAATCTTCGCGGCATAGGACAGGGCCTGCTGCCTCTCTCCTCTTGCGGCAAAGCGTGAGATCGGTGCGCTTGCCACTTGCTGAAGCGGCCGCCCCAGCTGACCGACCAGATTGGCGAGGTTCTTGGCGGCGCGCAGCAGGCCAGCGGCTGCCGGGCCGAGCACCGCGCCAGCCACGATGACATCACCCTCTTGGCTCAACATACGAATTCCGAAAGTCGCATTGGTCTGCCAAAGGATCGGCCAGAAACCCTGCGAGGACGCGATGGCCTCGCGCGCATTGGCCGAGCGGATTTCTCCCACCCCGTCCGCTCGCAGCGAAACAATCGCCCAGAGGAGAAAGACGATATTGGCAAGCGCCTCTCCAATCAGCCACGCCCACAGAAACATCTGCGCATCGCCTCCGCTTACCCACGCAAACAGCGAGCCGGCCAGAATTGCCAAGGAAGTCACCACAGGCCGAAGGCCGATTGCGCCGAACCGGTCAAAGCAGCGCAGGCTTGCCTCGATCGCTCCGAAAGCGCGGGTGGAAATGACGAGGCAATAGGCCGCTGCTAGCGGCAGCCAAGCGTCCTCAATCCCGATAATCGGGGCGATCAGTGGTAAGCCGAGCACGGCAACAATCACCGCCAGCACCGCCGTGCCAAAATCAATGCTCAGCCCGGCTTTCACCAATCCGCGCAGCTTTGCGTCGTCACCCGCTTCCTGCGCTTCGGCAAGGAAACGGGTGAGCACATTGACCGACTGAAAGTTGAACACGCCGTCGACCACACGGACATAGGCTTGAATCAAAATGAGAATCCCGAGCGCTGCGAGCTCAAGCGCCTGCGCGGCAATCGCAAAAATTGCCAGCTGCAACACCCCGTTGGCTGCGTTGCCGCTGACCAGTTTGCTCCAAGCGCCAAACAGTTTGTGCATTGGTGTGCTCGATCTTCCCCAAAGCGGCGCCAATCCGCTTGCGCTGCGTTCCAGCCGGTGAGGGCCTGCCGCAGCCCTAGCAGGCCGATCTGGCCAGCGCGATTGAGGGTGAGAAAAGTTTCCACTCGCAAGTTTCGCAGCCCTCGCCCGGCCCAGTTCGCGCTCGAAACACCCGTCCAATCACCGATACAACAGTTTACATAATGATTATCGCAGCTTGCTAAGGTGCGTAAGCGCGCTCTTGCGGCGAGATCATGCCATTTCGCCCACCCGATTTTGGGGAAAAATTAAGGTTTCCGATTTATTCACCAAACTTCGAGAGGCGCCGTTCGCGATAAAGCGCGATCAGGTGCATGGATTTTGATACGGCCTTGGGGGCTTGGTAATGAGCGCATTCGGTAAAAAGGGTGGCGCCGGCGGAATGAGGCCGGGCGCAAAGCCCGCTTTCGGCGTAGCTCGACCGATGAAGGGTGGCTCGCCTAAGGGCGAGGATGAAACCGGCGGCGAACAATTCCCGCCGCTGCCCGCAGACGGTGCAAAAGATTCTCCCAGCCCTGCTCCCGCTAAGAAGAAGTCGAGCAACTCGACCTCGGATGCGATGGACCGGCTGACCGAACGCATGAACTCGACCAATGCCGCCGAAGCGGAAGCTGGCGGGTTCGAGGCAAGTGTCCACAAGATCAAAGAACAGGTGCTCCCGCGCCTGCTCGAACGGGTCGATCCCGAAGCCGCTGCAACGCTGACCAAGGATGAGCTGTCGGAAGAATTCCGTCCGATCATCATGGAAGTGTTGGCCGAGCTGAAAGTCACGCTCAACCGCCGCGAGCAATTCGCGCTGGAAAAAGTGCTGATCGACGAGCTGCTGGGCTTTGGTCCGCTCGAAGAACTGCTCAACGATCCGGACGTGTCGGACATCATGGTCAACGGCCCGGACCAGACCTATATCGAGAAAAAGGGTAAGCTCACCATCGCACCAATCCGGTTCCGCGATGAACAGCACCTCTTCCAGATCGCCCAGCGCATCGTGAACCAGGTCGGTCGCCGCGTTGACCAGACCACGCCGCTTGCCGATGCCCGTTTGAAAGACGGCTCTCGTGTGAACGTCATCGTGCCCCCGCTTTCGCTGCGCGGCACTGCGATCTCCATTCGTAAGTTCTCCGAAAAACCGATCACGCTCGACATGCTCAAAGAGTTTGGCTCGATGAGCGAGAAGATGTGTACCGCGCTAAAGATCGCGGGCGCATGCCGGATGAACGTCGTTATTTCTGGCGGTACAGGTTCGGGTAAAACGACCATGCTCAACGCCCTGTCGAAAATGATCGACCCGGGCGAGCGTGTGCTGACAATCGAGGACGCCGCGGAACTTCGCCTGCAACAGCCGCACTGGCTGCCACTTGAAACGCGTCCGCCTAACCTTGAAGGGCAAGGCGCGATTACGATTGGCGACCTTGTGAAGAACGCCCTGCGTATGCGTCCCGACCGGATCATCCTGGGTGAGATTCGCGGCGCCGAATGTTTCGACCTTCTCGCCGCGATGAACACGGGCCACGATGGTTCGATGTGTACGCTTCACGCCAACAGCCCGCGCGAGTGCCTTGGCCGTATGGAAAACATGATCCTGATGGGCGACATCAAGATCCCGAAGGAAGCTATTTCGCGCCAGATCGCAGAATCGGTCGACCTGATCGTTCAGGTGAAACGTCTGCGCGACGGCTCACGCCGCACCACCGACATCACCGAGGTGATCGGGATGGAAGGCGATGTGATCGTGACCCAGAACCTGTTCAAGTTCGAATATCTCGACGAGAGCGAAGACGGCAAGATCATGGGCGAATTCCGCTCATCGGGTCTGCGTCCCTATACGCTGGAGAAAGCTCGCCAATTTGGCTTTGATCAGGCGTATCTTGAGGCGTGCTTGTAGCTTTGTGATTTCCTGCGAAAGCAGGAAACCAGATCGCGACAGTCCCAACTGGACTCCTGCTTTCGCAGGAGATCAGCGGATCACAAATTCCCCAATACAACTGGCAGGCTCGTCACGAGGAAGCCGCCTCCGATAACCGCGCTCGCCAAGAATAGCGGCGTCCATGGCACCCAGCCGACCTTCTCAAGCCGTTCGACCGAGCGGCGGTGATTGCGCAGGCGCTCCATCACCAGACAAAACCCGGCGAAAAGCCAACAGGAAAGGCCTGCAATAGCAAGCCACACAGCGTCGCTGGCAAAGGCAAGTTGGCGGAGCAATTCCATGATGCGCCACCATGTAGTGCGCAGTCGGGCTTGCGCAAACCCGCATCGCCTCTAAAGCCCGCCAAATGGATGGCTCCGTCGCCCGCCCCCGCCCATTTTTGGCACTCGCCATTCGGCTCATGACAGCCGTGGTTTTTGCGACAATGTCCATGCTTGTGAAACTCGCGGGCGAGCGCGGCGTACATCTGGCCGAATTGGTGTTCTGGCGGCAGGCCATAACGCTCGCTCTCGTCGTCTTGACGCTTGCAATCCTAGGTAAGCTGGCAAGCGTGCGGACACAGCGGGTGGGTGCGCATGCCCGCCGCGCAATATTCGGCATCGCAGGCATGTTTTTCGTATACGGGGCAGTCATGTTGTTGCCGCTGGCTGAGGCAACCGCAATCAGTTTCACCGCGCCGTTCTTCGCAGTGCTGCTTTCCGTAATCCTGTTCGGTGAGAAAATCGGCAAATACCGCTGGGGCGCGGTCGCGCTTGGCTTTGCCGGAGTGCTGTTTCTGACACAGCCTGCCTTCGGATTGGGCGATGCAGGCTCAATCAATCCGTTCGGGGCGGCAGTGGGGCTCGTTGCCGCTTTTCTGGTCTCCGTCATCAGCTTTCAGGTTCAGGATCTGAACAAGACCGAGACGCCTTGGTCGATCGTTTTCTGGTTCGTGCTGCTGACAACGCCAGTCATGGCGCTTGCACTACCCTTCGTCATCCAGCCGCATGACGCCGAGACATGGGCGATCATCATCGCAATAGCGGTTGCCGGTGCGCTTGCCCAAATTTTGCTCACATCATCGCTTAGATTCGGGTCAGCGGGAGTGATTCTGCTGATGGATTACACCAGCCTGCTCTGGGCGACATGGTATGGCTGGACCATTTTTGATCGCACGCCGCCCGCGACTTTGTGGATCGGCGCTCCGCTTATCATCGGTGCGGGGCTGCTCATCGCATGGCGCGAGCGTCAACTGGCGGTGGCGCGCCAAAAGACAGAGACTGTTCAGCCTTAAATGCGCTATGTGCGTAATATGCAGAAAGGAAACACCATGATCCGCAAGACGATTTTCGTGAGCGCTCTGGCCGCTCTCACGCTGAGCGCCACTGCGTGCAACACCGTTCAGGGGCTAGGCCGCGACATTGAATCGGTGGGCCGCGAAGGCGAGGAAGTCATCAGCTACGCGCCTGAAACGGGCGAACAGGACGCTCAGGCTGTCCGGTAAACCAGCATCAGGTTGTTAGCAGGCATTTCGTACCGGGCGCTGCGGGTGAAACCGTGCTCGCTTGCGAGCGTGTCCACTTTTTCAGCATCGCGGATTCCCCAGCGCGGATCGCGAGCGCGAAGGCTGGCGTCGAATTGCAAGTTTGACGGTGCGGGCTCAACCTGTTGCTCAAAATACGGGCCGTAAAGCACAAGCGGCAAATTCTTGCCGCTCAGGATTTGAGCAGCGCCGCGGAAGAGCCCGGCAGTCGCCTCCCAAGGGCTGATATGGACCATGTTGATGCACAAAATTGCATCAGCACGCTCCACCGGCCAGTTTGGCGAGGCTGCATCCAACTGCAGCGGCTTGCGCAGATTTACGCCCCCGCCTTCTCCATTATAATCAGCGTGATACGCCGCAATAGAGGCAAGCGCCTGCGGGTCAGGATCGCTCGGCTGCCATTCCAGCCCGCGCATATGCTCGGCAAAATAGAGCGCATGCTCGCCCGATCCGCTCGCCAATTCTAGAACCAACCCCCATTCGGGCAATTCTTGCTTCAGAATGCCAAGAATGGGCTCGCGATTGCGCAGAGCAGCAGGTGCGTGCCTCTTCGCGCCTTTGGCTTCCTCAAGATAGGCCATGGATTAGTTGCAGCCAGCAAGGTTCCCTATCAGGAAACCTGCCGGTCCTGCCCTTCCCAATAGGGTGCGCGCAATTGACGCCGCAGGATCTTGCCGGATGCATTGCGCGGCATTTCGGGGATCAGATCGACGCTCTTGGGAACCTTGAACGGCGCAATCCGCTCGCGCGTATAGGCGATCAATTCACCCGCATCGATTGTCTCACCCGGCTTGCACACGATGCAGGCCTTGACCTCTTCACCCCAGCGCTCGGACGGGATGCCAATGACTGCCACCTCGGCGACTGCCGGATGACCGAAAATCGCGTTCTCGACTTCAGCGGGATAGACGTTCTCGCCGCCCGAGATGATCATGTCCTTGATGCGGTCCTGGATATAGACATAGCCGTCTGCATCCATGATCCCCGCATCGCCGGTATGGAGCCAGCCATCTGCGTCAATCGTGCTCGAAGTTGCCTCGGGCAGTTTCCAGTAACCCGCTGTGTTCGAGGGTGATTTGATGCAAATCTCACCAATCTCGCCGCGCGGGCATTCGCTGTTGTCGGAGCCGCGAATTTCGATCTCGACCCCCGGAACCGCCTTACCCGCAGAGCGCATTCGCTCATTGCCGGCAAGGTCGTGATCTTCGGGTGGGAGGAGCGATACGGTGCCCGTTGTCTCGGTCATTCCATAAACCTGCAGGAAGCCGGTTTGCGGCATGGTGCCGACCGCTTGCTTGAGCAGTTCCAACGGCATCGGAGCAGCGCCGTACATCATGTAGCGCAGGTTGGAGAAGTCCGTCTCAGCCGCGCGTGGGTGCTGCACCACCATCTGGATCGCAGCGGGGACAAGGAACAGGATCGTCGCCCCACCCTCGATCGCTTCAAGCACACCAACGGGAGTAAATTCGGGTTGGATCAGAATGCGAATGCCGTTGGCGACGCCGTTGGGCGCGGAGCCGGTGCCGCCAATATGCGCGCAGGGCATGACCATCAGGATGCAATCGTCGGCATCAAGATTTTGCCAAGGCATCTGCTCGTCCAGCCCCGGCTTGCGCAGGCTAAAGAGGTTGCGATTGGACAGCTGCACGCCCTTGGGATTGCCAGTCGTGCCTGAGGTATAAAGCTGCAAAACTGGCGCGTCGGGATCAACAGCTTCGTAGGCGGCAGGCTCAAGCGCACTCACTTCGCCCATCATTGCATCGGCTGTGACGATATGCGGGCCGTTATCCATAGCATCCGCAACACCGCGTGCCGTGTCGTAAAATTCATCGCCGGTTACGACCAGCTTCGCGCCGGTATCGCCAATGATGTAGCCGATCTCGGGCGGGGCAAGCCTCCACCCGATTGGCGCCATCACCGCGCCCATCCGCGCCGCGGCATAGAGCAGCAGGAAGTAGCGGTCCGAATTCTTGCCCAGCCACGCAATCCTGTCACCACTGGCGACCCCATGAGATTGCAGGAAGGCGATGATCTGGCGGCTTAGCCGTTCCGCATCGGCATAGGAGGTGCGGCGTCCGCCCTCTTCCAGAGCAATCCCGCCGGGCCGCTCGCGTGCCCAATGCGGCAGGAATTCGTCAAATGTGACAAAGTCGTGATGCGCCAGTTTCGCCATATTCGCGGCCCCTATTGCCAACCTGTAATTGGGTGCAGGTTAAGCACGCGAGCAAGTTGCCGTCTAGAGAATTGCGTTTACGAGAAACGCCCCTGACGCCGCGCCGCCGGCTCACGGACCAACAGCCAGATCCCCAGCCCGACCGGTCCGAAAAGGAAGGTTGCCAGCAGGATAGGCGCCTGAAGAATCCTCGAGAAGTCCTTGGAATCGGCATCTCGCGCGATCCAAAGGCCGACAAACAGGTCAAAGGCAAGATAATGCACCCAGCCGAGCGTCAGGCCGGGATCGCTGGAGAAAAGAGTGCGCACACCGTCAATGCTCGAAAAATCCCCGCCTTCGCTGCCGGGAATGATGCCGCTCAGCAGACCGCCAATGATGAATGTGTAGAGCAGGCACAACAATCCCACGCCAAGGTAGAGCAGCGCAGAAAGCAGCGCTGGCCATCGGGGAAGCAGTATCAGCGCGGCCCACGCCGCAATGGCAAACATGTTTGCCGCGCTAAAAACGATATTCCAGTCCATCGCAGTCACTCCACAGGATCGTGTGCCTTGGCCCGCCATTCGCGCGCGGCTCGCTTCATCGCCTCGTTATCATGGGTGAAGCGTCCGGCAGCCTTGCGCAAGGCAAGACCCAGCGCGGCCTCGGCCACCATATCGGCATCGACCGACCGGTACATGCCCCACTTTTCAGGGATCAGCGGATCGATAAGCGGGCTTGCAATGCGCGCGAGAGCTTCCATCGGCCGCATATCATCCTCACGCCGTCCGCGAAGCAGGCCGGGGCGCAGGATATCGAGCCGTTTGAATCCGAGTTTCGAAAGCTCGTTTTCAGTTTCGCCTTTGACGCGCAGGTAGAAGTTCTTGGAGCTCGCATCTGCGCCCGCCGAGCTGATCAGCACCAGATTGGCGATCCCGGCTTCGCGCGCAGCCTTCGCAGTTGCCAGCACCAGATCGTGATCGACTGCCCGAAAAGCCGCCTCATCACGGCCTGCTTTCTTCCATGTCGTGCCCAGCGCGCAGATCAGCGAAGGTGGGCGGACCGCTTCGAGCACTTCGCCCCATTTTGCAGGTTCGGCGACAAACATCTCGACCCGCGCTCCCTTGGGCATGGTCATTTCGCGCCGTGCGATCCCGACAATGCGGGCTTCATCGCCTGCGCTGGAGACTTCGATCAGACGCCTGCCGATAAGGCCGGTCGCCCCGACCAAACCGATACGCACAGGGGGTTTTGGCGAGCCGGCATAATCAGACATTAGTCAATCCCATTGGCCGTTCGCCATAGATCGCCTCGCACGATTGGATCGCGTAGGAATCGCTCATTCCCGCGATGAAATCGGCGATCACGCGGGCGCGGCCAGGGTCGCTTTCGGGCAAGCGCGCGCGCCATTCGTCAGGCATCAGCGAGGCATCTTGTGAATAGGCTGCATAAAGCCGCGCGATCACGTCGCGGGCGCGCTCCGCCGCGCTGACCTGTTCGGGGTGGTAGTAAAGTTTGTCATACATGAAACGCTTGAGCGTCCGCTCATGTTCAGTCATTTCCAGCGAAAATCCCGCCAGTTGCCGCCCCGCATCGCGAACTTCGCTGACACTTGAAAAGCCCTTGATATTGGCGCGTGTTTGTTCAAGCACATCATTCACCATCAGCCCGATCTGCCCACGCACCAACTCGCGCAGCTGGCGGTCACGCGGGGCATTGGGAAAGCGCTTTTCGACGGCGCGCCACTGATCTGCGAGAAAATCGAGCTGGAGCAGATCGTCAGGCTCGAGAAAACCTGCGCGCAATCCATCATCGATGTCGTGATTGTCATAGGCGATATCGTCAGACACAGCGGCAATCTGCGCTTCGAGCGAGGGCCACGTGCCAAGATTGAGCGGAAAGGCATCGTCCAGCTCTGCCAGTGCCCAATTGGGAGCGCTGACCGGCCCGTTATGCTTGGCCAGCCCCTCAAGCAGGTCCCATGTCAGGTTTAGGCCTTCGTGATCGGGATAGGGGCTTTCCAGCCGCATCACCGTGCGAAGGGCCTGCGCGTTATGATCAAAGCCGCCATGGCGCTGCATCGCCTCTGACAGGGCCGCCTCTCCGGCATGACCGAAGGGTGGATGGCCAAGGTCATGCGCGAGGCAGAGCGCTTCGGTGAGGTCTTCATCCAGACCGAGCGCGCGGGCCAGCACACGGCCGATCTGCGCGACTTCGAGGCTGTGGGTTAGCCGCGTGCGGTAATGGTCGCCATCGGGCGCAATAAAGACCTGCGTTTTGGATTTGAGCCGCCGGAAGCTCATCGAATGGATAATGCGGTCACGGTCGCGCTGGAAATCGCTGCGCGGCCCGCGCGTTTCGCCCGAACCAGCAGAAGGCGCGCCTGCAAGCGGCGAAACAGCTCCCGCATTGGCAAACTCACGCCCGCCATGGGCATCCGGGTCGGCGGCGTATGGGGCGCGGTTGGTCACGGCTCCCCGCTTAGGTCAGCACACACATGCGCTCAACGGGAACAGAACGGCAACCGATGCGGATTGCAGTGGACAGAGGGCAAACCGGCGCAAGCTGCGTCCGCGACCATGCAAAGGGAGAGAAAAAATGGGACCGCTTACCGGGTGCAATGGGGGGGTGGTAAGCGGTCCCAAGAGCCAATGGCTCCTGGGTCATCGGTGCGACCCGAAGACCCGGAATTTGCCGGTTACTTTTAAGTGGCAAATCCTTGGCGGCTAATTAAGTGGATCGAAGTTAAGTTGCACCCCGTGCAATTCGGCCATGCGGTAAGGCGTTCCGGTAAAGGGGCGAGTTGCAGACTAACCCACCAACTCCTGTTCAAGGATCCAGTCAGCCGCCGCCTCGCAATGGATGCGGGTTGAGTCAAACACCGGCAGAACATTGGCATCGACGTCGACGACGAGGTCGAGTTCTGTGCATGCGAGGACAATTGAATCAGCCCCCTCCTGCGCCTTGTTGGTGATGATCGTCTTCATCGCGCGCTGGGCATCGCGGGTGACTTTGCCAACCATCAGCTCGTCATAGATGATGCGGTCGAGCGTCTCGACATTGACTATGTTGGGCGGAAGCAGATCAATCCCGTGAGCGACCAGACGCTTGCGGTAAAAGCTCTCCGTCATAACGTTGCGCGTGCCGATAAGAGCCGCGTTCTTGGAGCCCGCCCGCTTAAGCGCGCGCCCGACATATTCGGCGATGTGCAGGATCGGTATTCCGACCGCATCGGCGACATCGTCATAGAGCTTGTGCATCGAATTGGCGCCGATAATCAGCGCCTCGGCCCCTGCCCCTTCGAGCCGCTTGGCGCTTTCGGAAAGGATGCCACTGGCACGCTGCCAGTCCTTGTCCTCGCGCAAAGCGTAAAGCTGACAGAAATCGAGGCTCTCGATCAGCATGGGCGCGCTGGCCATCGGGGCCGCGCGGCGTTGCACGATGCGGTTGATCCGATCGTAATAGATGCCGGTCGAAACCCAGCTCATTCCGCCGATCAGTCCCAGTTTCCGCAAGTTCTGCCCCTTGTTTTCAAGAAATCGCTGCACGCAATATGTAGCGATGATGCCGTCCGCACGTCCATAGGGCGCGAACAACCAATCTAATTAGCCGCTTGCCTAGTAAATTCCGGGTTAAAGCGCAGGCCCTGACCCCGCCGGTTCGTCCGCTGTTTGGAACGCTTCGGCGAGCCAGCCATCGACATCGGCAATACTGGCCTCTGGAGCCTCTTCCTGCGGCAAGTGACCGATGCCGGAATAGATCACCAAAGTGCTTGCCGGCAGATGCGTGTCAAACCAGGTCGCCGCGTCGACAGAGATCAGCGCATCCTCATCGCCCCACATCACCAATGTCGGTGCAGTGATGCCTGCGACATCCTCTGCCGAAAACGGTGTCCGGTCGCCCGTGAATCGATGCAAAGTCGCGGTGCGGTTGCCCGGATAGCGCAGCAATTCCCAATAGCGATCAATCGCCTCGTCCGTCACAACATCCTGATTGCTGACGCTTTGCTCAAGCGACTGCGCGACCAGCGAGCGCGGGGTGATATGTTCCATCACGCGGTTGAGCACCGGCGTGCGCGCAATAGTGAAGCCGATATTGCCCTTGCTCTCGCGCTGGATATCAGCGCCGCCCGCATCGACAAGGATCAAGCCATCGACCCGATCAGGATGAGCCAAGGCATAAGCCACGGTGTGAGCGCCACCCATCGAATTGCCGCCAAGGATAAAGCTCTCAAGCCCCAGCGCATCGGCCACTTCGTCTATGTCCGAAACGAAATTGCCGAGCGAATAGTCATGCTCCGGGTCAGGGCCAGTAAGACCGTGTCCGACCTGATCAAAGCGAATGAGCCGGTGCGTGTCGGATAGGCCATCGACCCAGGGCTGCCAGGTGTGAAGGTCCGCCGACGAACCATGCAGCAGGATAATCGGTTGCGCGTCCCTTGGCCCTTCATCGCGAAGATGCACAATCACGCCGTCCCCGATCTCGACAAATTGCGAAGGCTCGCCGCCATACTTGGAGCGCATTTCATCCGGGTCAGTGTCGGGCACGCGGAAGACAAAGAATGCGACAACCAGCAGCGCGACAAGCACGCCAAGAATGCGCCAGACCCACTTCATTGATCCATCTCCCTGATCCAGTCGCGCATCAATTCGACTGCTTCTCCGTCAACGGTCGAACGCCCCAATTCGGGCATCGCCACACCCGGCTCGGTCGAATTCATCCGGTGGACGAGGATCGATTGGTCGGGATCGCCCGGTGCGATGGAGACGAGAAAACCGCCCGCCCCACGTCCGGCAGCCACCGGCGGTTTGCGCACACCGATCGCGAAAGCATCGTCCTGCTCCCACCGCAAGTCGAGTCCGGAGTTCGAAGCCCCTGCGCCGGGCCTGTGGCAATGCGCGCAATTCACATCGAGATAGGCGCGCGCCAATGCATCGGTGCTGGCTTCGGCATCACCCCAAACCGGCATGATCCGAGAGACTTCGGGCGCATGGTCGAGCTGTCCCCGCTCAACCAATTGCGCCAGCAAAGTGGGAGAGAGATTGCGCGCCTTGGGGCCGATTGGCACCACTGCATCATCAAGGCCGTGGCAGGATTTGCACTGGTTCTTGTTCGGAATGCGGTAGCTGATTTCTTCGCCATCCGCGGTTGTGATCGGCAGCCGCCCACCGGCAAGTGCCAGCCGGGCTTCGCTCTGCTCGTCGTTCCAGCGATAGGGCAGCGCGATCCAGCCATCGGCGCGGTGCAGCAGAACGCGGGTTTCGATATAGCGCTGCTCATCGCCCTCGCCGAAAGCGAAGGTCTTTATGATCGCACTGCCAACCGGAAATTGCAGCAGGCCGTCGCCGTCAGTTCCGATCCGCGCGCCCTCGGGCACGTAGAGGAAACGCAACTTGTCCGCCCCGTCCGAATAGAGCGGAGTGTTGAGCTCATAGGGGATGACACCGGGAGTGGGCGTGCGGGCGTTGCTGTCCTGAAAGAACTGGAATTCGTCCAGTGTTCTCGGGAACCCGCTTTCCAGAACAGCACCGTCGTGCACCGGCATCGGCTCGATGACATTTGCGTGCGCGCTCAGCGAAAGGGCCAATGCCCCCGCTGCCAGCCCCAGAAAGGCGAACGAACGCCTCACCTGATCCGGTCATCCAGTTCTGCCGGAGCGCCAATGCCGCTGCGGTCAAATTCACCCTCCGGCGCGGGCACATCTAGTGGTGCAGGCCGTGCAGCGGTTTCAGCAGTGCCCGGCTCGGTCAGGTTGAGCGACCAGCCGGGAGTGCCGGCAATCGCGTAGAGACTGCCCAGCCCATCCCACATGACCGGCGGAAGCGAGCCGCCAAACGCCGCGACCAGCATCTCGCCGCCGTCAAGCTGCGGATCATCTCCGCCGCGGCCATAAATGTTGTCGCCCACCACCACGTTGAGCGGGAACGGCTGGTAGCGCTCGTCCTCCCATGGCTGCGTGTAAGCAATCACCATGATCGGCGCGGTCGGGTTCTCGTCGATGATATTGTTCTCGATCAACACACCGTCATTGGCCATCACCATAATCCCCGTGCCGCGCCGTACACCGGCGACGATATTGCCGGGAGGGGCAAAGTTTGCGGTGTCATTGGCGACCACAAGATTGTTCGCCACGATGACATTGCCCCCGCCCATCACCGGAAGGCCGGGAAGGTCAAAGACAAGAATGCCACCAGTATTGCGGGTGGCGATATTGTGCTCGACCAGCGCATTGCGGCTGTTCTCGATCTCGATACCGGCGACATTCGCCTCGGCAATCGAGTTGCGCACGGTGATCTGGTCCGACTGTCCGACATAAATGCCCGCATCAGAGGCTCCGGTGACTTTGGCCCCGTCGACCAGCACGCCGGTGCTTTCGACCGGATAGATCCCATAAGCGCCATTGGTCGGGTCAGGCCCGTTGGTCCATGTCACGCGGATGCGGTAATAAACGATGTTGTCCGCACCCTTGGACTTTATCCCGTCGCCTTTAGGATTCTCGAGCGCAAAATCGCGCAATGTCACGTTGTCGGAGGTGACGAGCAGGCCCTCGCCCGATCCCTCTTGCGCGGTGAAATCGAGCACGGTGCCGTCCATGCCAGCGCCGCGCACAGTGACGCCATCGACATCGAGGCTGAGCCCGTCAGTTAGCGTGTAGCGCCCCGCTTCGAGAACGATCTCGTCGCCCGGCTCGGCAAGGATCAGCGCCTCTTGCAAGCGCTCCTGCGCGCCTTCGCCCGGCGTGATTGTGTGGGTCTCGGCCCAAACGGGCGCAGCGGATGCCAGCAGGATGGCTGCGGCGGTCAGTCTGATCATTTTCGAGTGTCTCCCTCTTCGGCAGACATAGTGCGCAGGAGAGGGGGCTATTGCAAGCTTGGCGGCACGCAAATTGTCAGCGGCCGAACATCTCCAGCCCGACTTCGATCCCGCACCGGCCACCAACGCGCGCAAGCTGCGCGACCGCCTCATCGTCATCAACGCGGCGGAGGCGCTCAAGAGCAGCGCTCATGGATTGCGGCACGCGGTCCTCGCCTTCCTCTGCGGCGAGGCGCTCCAGCTTCTTCAGTTGGATGATGCTTAGCCGGTCGACCATGCGCGGCGCCATGCAGTCTGCGATATTGGCGGGCACACCATTGGCCAGCAGCGCCTGCTCGACCCGCGCCTCTGTCACCTGCTCCAACAGACCATCATCGCGCAGAGTGAAATAGGCGCCAACTCCGATGGCAAGCACGATCAGCAGGAGGATCAGTTTTCGCATCGCAGACTAGTCCAGCGCCTTGACGATCTCTTCGACCATCTTCTTGGCATCCGACAGCAACATGACGGTCTGGTTCATATAGAACACGTCGTTGTCGACACCGGCATAGCCGACCCCGCCCATCGAGCGCTTGATGAAGAAGACCTGCTTGGCCTTGTCCACGTCGAACACCGGCATCCCGTAAATCGGCGAGCTTTTGTCGGTCTTCGCCGCCGGGTTCACCACGTCATTCGCGCCGATGATGAAGGCAACATCGGTCTGCGCAAATTCGGAGTTGATGTCCTCCAGCTCGAACACTTCGTCATAGGGCACGTTGGCTTCGGCGAGCAGCACATTCATGTGCCCCGGCATCCGGCCCGCGACGGGGTGGATCGCATATTTGACCTCGACGCCCTTTTCTTTGAGGTTGTCAGCCATCTCGCGCAGGATGTGCTGAGCCTGCGCCACCGCCATGCCGTAGCCGGGGATGATGATGACCTTCTCGGCCTGCTCCAGCATGAAGGCGGCGTCTTCGGCGCTGCCCTGCTTGTAGGGCCGCTGTTCGCGCGCTTCGCCATCTGCGCCAGAACCGCCATCGGCTCCAAAGCCGCCCGCGATCACGCTGATGAAACTGCGGTTCATCGCCCGGCACATGATGTAGCTCAGGATCGCTCCAGAAGAACCGACCAGCGCACCCGTGATGATCATCGCGCTGTTGCCCAGCGTGAAGCCCATCGCCGCTGCGGCCCAGCCCGAGTAGCTGTTCAGCATCGACACCACGACCGGCATATCCGCGCCGCCGATGGGTATGATAAGGAGGAAGCCGATGGCGAAGGCGAGCAAAGTCACCCACACGATCAGCATGCCCTCACCCGGGCCGCCAGCGCCCGAAAGCGCATAGGCCGCGATCAATCCGATGATCGCAGTCAAAGTGCCAAGGTTGATGACATGACGCAGCGGCAGCAAGATCGGCGAACCGCTCATCCGGCCTGACAGTTTAAGGAAGGCGATAACCGATCCCGAGAAGGTGATCGCACCGATGGCGATGCCCAGACCCAGCTCGATCCGGCTGACGACAAGGATCTGTCCCGCCTCATCGAGAATGCCGAATGCGCCCGGATTAAGCCATGCGGCGAGGCCCACCACGACTGCTGCAAGGCCGACGAGCGAGTGGAAGCCCGCAACCAATTCCGGCATCGCCGTCATGGCGATCCGCCGCGCAATGGTCACACCGATGATTGCGCCAAGGAAGATCGCAATGCCGATCTCGACAAGGTTGGTGCCGTGCATCACCAGCGTCGTGATGAGCGCCAGCGCCATGCCGATCATGCCATTGCGATTGCCCGCACGGCTGGTCGCCGGACTGGAAAGCCCGCGCAATGCTAGAATGAAAAACACGCCCGCCGCCAGATAGGCGAGCATGGCCCAAGCGGGGGTGCCAGCGGCGCCGTCTGCTGCACCTGCAAGAATGGAGAAAGTCATCTGCTTACTTCTCCTTCTTCTTGTACATCGCCAGCATCCGCTCAGTCACGGCAAAGCCGCCAAAGATGTTGATGCTCGCCATCACAATGCCCGCAAGGCCGAGATACTTCGCAACCGGACTGGTCGCCTCCGCCGCCGCAATCAGCGCGCCGACGATAATCACCGAGGAAATCGCATTGGTCACCGCCATAAGCGGCGTGTGCAAAGCGGGCGTAACCGACCAGACCACGTAGTATCCGACGAAACACGCCAGCACGAAGATCGAGAGGATTGAGATGAAGTCCATTTATTCGATATCCGTCATAGTGGTTGCCGAAAGTCGCTCTCGCTCAAGATCGACCAGAAGCTTTTCTGCTGAAACAATGGTTGATTCTACCGCAAACATTAGCTCGCGCGCAGCATCAGCATCATCACACTTCATTTGTGGTGGCGGCATCTGATAGGGTCGGCGTACGGTCGAAAGTGCACCTGGCCAGATCACTCTGATGCGCGCTTCCAAGTTCTTCAGCCTGCTATTGAGCTGCCGATACTGGGAGTTAGGATCGTCAAAGGTCCTACGCTCTTCTAGCGCACAAAGTCGGTCGCCTAGATACCTCGCCAGGATCCTTGCACGCCAATATTGATCAAAGATTGGATCAAACCGCTCATCACCAACCCAAGACGGGCCTCCCTCAGGCGTACTCGCCTCTAACGGCTCAGTGCCCGCCATTGCAAGCAAAGCCAACAGGGGCAAAAGCAACCTCCTCACCCCTTCAGCCTCTCACTCACAACCGCGCCGTCTTTCGTCAGGCGCACGGCCTCGCCGATCTCTTCGTCGAGCACCGGCTTGCCCGCTTCCTTGTCCCAGAAGGCGGAGAGGAAGTTGTAGTGGTTGCGCGCGAACAGCGCCGATGTGTCGGCGGCGAGATGCGCTGGGGTGTTGGCATAGCCGATGATTTTGACGCCGTGCCTTTCGACCACTTCGTCTGGCTTGGAGCCTTCGACATTGCCGCCCTGCGCAACCGCGAGGTCGTAAATCACGCTGCCGGGTTTCATCGTCGCGATCTGCGCATCGGTGATGAGTACCGGCGCAGCGCGGCCGGGGATCAGCGCTGTCGTTATGACGATATCCTGCTTGGCGATGTGTTCGCTGACGAGCTTGGCTTGGGCTGCCTTATACTCATCGCTCATCTCGGTCGCGTAGCCGCCCGAACCTTCGCCTTCGATTCCCTCGACCTCGGTGACAAAGATCGCTTTCGCGCCGAGGCTTTCGATCTGTTCCTTGGTCGCGGAGCGGACATCGGTTGCCGAGACTTGCGCGCCCAGCCTGCGCGCGGTCGCAATCGCCTGAAGCCCTGCAACGCCCACACCCATGATAAAGCACTTCGCCGCTTGGACAGTGCCCGCGGCGGTCATCATCATCGGGAAGGCGCGGCCATAGGTGTCAGCAGCGTTTAGAACGGCTTTGTAGCCTGCGAGGTTGGACTGGCTGGAGAGCACGTCCATCGACTGCGCGCGGGTGATACGCGGCATGAACTCCATCGACAGCGCTTCATAACCTGCCTTGGCATAGGCTTTGACCAGATCGCCCTTTTGGAACGGGTCGAACAGGGCCGCGACCCATGCGCCCTTTTTCGCGCCATCCAGCAGCGCCACTTCGGGTGCCTGAATGCCAAGCACGATGTCGGCATCCTTGACCGTCGCAGCGAGATCGCCAGTGCTCGCGCCTGCCTCGGCAAAGGCATTGTCGGCAATCGAAGCGTGCGCACCCGCACCGCTTTCCACCGCGACTTCATTGCCTAATGCGATGAATTTCTTCACCGTTTCGGGCGTGGCAGCGACGCGGGTTTCGCCCTCGGCGCGCTCTCTCACTACAGCGATTTTCACCAGTTGGCCGGCTTATTCAGCGATCAGCGCGATGATCAGCAGTGTCACAATCGCAAGCAGCGGCACGATCCATTTCAGCGACCCCATGAAGCTATCATAGGTCGAACGTGCGTCGTCCATGTCGTGAACACTCATCAATTTTTCCCCTTAAGAAAACGGATCTGAAGTCGAATTTTCTGCCCCGGCGCACATCCGCCGAAAGGCTGGCTTGCGCAACACGTATCTAAGCAAGCGGGCGATCTCAAGCCACCATTGTACCAGTGCCACAAGTAAACAGCCCAAAAGACAGATCATCAGCCTTAATACCGTCTTTACCCGCCCCCTTTATGCAGATTTGACGCTCAACCAACAGGATCATGCATAATCGATGGCAAAGGTGGATCAAATCACTGATTCTGCGCAAGAAGTGCAGGCCGAAACGCGCATCGTCATGCTGATTGATGATGAGCCTGCGCAGAGCCGCCTTATCTCCGCTATCGCTGCGCGCGAAGGTTGGCGCACAGTTGTCGCCAGCGATGCTGAAACCGCGATTGCTATGCTTGGCACGCGCGAGGGGATGCAGCTTTCCGCGATCCTGCTCGATCAATGGGTTCCCGGCGATGATGCCTGCTCGCTGATTGCCGAGCTCAAGGAGCGCCGCCCCGCCCTTCCGATCCTGATGCTCACCACCAGCGCATCTCCGCTGCTTGCGGTAGAGGCCATGCGCGCTGGCGCGAGCGACTATCTGGTCAAGCCGGTATCTCCCGACCGCCTGATGGATGCGCTGCGCAGCGTGACCACCCGCGAAACTCCGCGTGATGAACTTGCTCCGCTGACCGAGAAGATGTCAGCAACTCTCGACTTTGACGCGATGATCGGCACCGCGCCGACATTCCGCACCGCGCTTGCCCAAGCGGCCAAGGCTGCGCGTGGGCATGGCCATTCGCTGATCATCGGCGAAAGCGGAACCGGCAAAGAGATGCTGATGCGCGCGATGCATGCCGCATCGCCGCGCTCCAAAGACTCGCTGCGAATCGTCAACGTCGCCAGCGTCCCGCCTAACTCAATTGAATCGGTTCTGTTCGGGCACGAGCCCAATGCATTTCCGGGCGCTTTTGACCGCCAAATCGGCGCGCTCCAGCATTGCGACGGCGGGACTCTTGTGCTCGACGAAGTCGACCGGCTGAGCATCGCTGTGCAGCAGCGGCTTGCCGAAGCCCTCGAGACCAAGATCATACGTCCGGTCGGCGCTACCCACGGCTTCCGCGTCGATGTGCGCATACTTTCCGCCAGCAATGCCGATCTTGGTGAGTTGGTAGCAGGCGGCGTGTTTGAAGCGCAGCTGGCAAAGCAGCTTTCGGGAACGCGCATCTCGCTGCCACCGCTACGCGAGCGGACCGGCGACATCTCGGCGCTCACCCGCCACTTCCTCCAGCGGATTGGTGAGCAGCCGGGCCTGACCCAGCTCACCATTTCCGACACCGCACTGGCATTGCTCGCCGCGTTCGAATGGCCGGGCAATGTGCGCCAGCTTCAGTCGGTCCTGTTCCGCGCCGCGGTCTATTGCGAGGGCGACACGCTGACCGCAGACAGCTTCCCCCAGCTTTCCGAAATGCTCGGCGAGATGGACGCCGCCGGAAGCAATTCGCATCTCCACGAAGGTGTTGGCGTCATGCTCTACACCGAAGATGGCAATCTGCGCCCGCTCGAAGAGATCGAGGCCGACGTGATCCGCCTTGCAATCGGCCATTATCGCGGCCGGATGACAGAGGTTGCGCGGCGACTCGGCATCGGTCGTTCAACGCTCTATCGCAAGCTCTCAGACCTCGGAATCGACAACGCTGCGTAGTCGGGCCGCTTGATCGGGCAGCTTGATCACTAGCCGCAAGCGCTCTAGCGCGCTGGGCATGAGTGATATCAAAGACTTTCAGGGGCGCATCGCGCTCGTCACCGGCGCCGCTTCGGGTATCGGAGCGGCTTGCGCCAAGCTGCTCGATGCGCGCGGGGCGGCCAAGCTGTTCCTTGTCGACGTGGATGCAGCGGGCCTCGAAGCGCTCGATCTGTCTTGCCAGGTCGAGCATGTGGTTGGCAGCGTTGCCGACGAAGCGCTGTGGGCTAGCCTCGAACCGCGCCTCGCGGGTCTCGACCATGCCATTGCCAATGCGGGGATCGCGTCGGGCGGGTCGCTGACGGAGATCAGCTTTGCCGACTGGCGCCGCGTGCTCGATGTCAATCTCGATGGCGCTTACCTGACGCTCGCCGCTGCAATGCGCGCGATGGAGGCCGGAGGCAAAGGTGGTAGTGCTGTCATCACCTCATCCTCTACCGCTGTGAAAGCCGTGCCCGGTATCGGGCCCTATGGCGTCTCCAAAGCAGCGGTCGCGCATATGGCGCGCATTGCCGCACTTGAAGGCGCACCCAAGAACATCCGCGTCAACGCGATCGCTCCCGGCGGAGTGGACACCAACATCTGGGACAGTTCCGAAGCCTTCCGCGACGCCGCCGCCAAGCATGGGCGCGACGTCGCGATCAAGGGCATGGCCGCCGGAACCCCCAATGGCCGCTTCGCCAGCTCCGAAGAGATCGCGGGAACGATCCTCTACATGCTCTCCGACGCCGGATCGAACATGACAGGCCATGTCCTCGTCTCCGACGGCGGGTTCACGCTTTAGCCGTTACCAGCCGACCGTTTCGGTCACGCGCACTTCGCCCGCGCCGCTGCCATCGCGGACCGACCCTGCACCCAGCAGGCTCATCGTGAAGGTGCGCGCGGCCCAGTCGATCTCGACCATTCCGAAGTTCTCTTCGGAGATGAAGTCGGTGAGGCGCTTGTCGTCCGGCTCGCGCGCGGTGTTCCGCTCGGTCGAGGAGAAGGAGTAGTTGAGCGAGGAGCTGGTCAGCTCCCACACGCGCTCGCCTTTCGTCTCGGGCGTGGCGTCGGAGTAGATCCCGCCCGCATGGCGGTCACCCGACAGCATCACCAGACCGCTTTCCGAACGGTTCGCCAGCATTACGTAAAGCCGCGCACGCTCCTGCGGCAGCGCCTCCCAGCTTTCATAGTCATGCGCGTCGGTGATGACCTGAATCGATGAGACGAGGATGCGCAGGTCCGCCGGTTTCGCCAGCTCCTGCTCCAGCCACGCCCACTGCGCATCGCCCAGCATCGTCTTCGCATCGTCGCTGCTAGGCTGGTAAGGCCCCAACGGCGCGCGGTCGAGCGTGTAGTCCATCGTCTCTAGGTCAGAACGGAAGAAGCGCGTGTCGAGCATGATGATCTGCGTGCGCTGGCCTTCGGGTCCGAACATGCGGCTTTCATAGACGCCGGGGCGCGCGCGGACCTCGTCCGAGGCTCCCCAGAACGTCTCGTAAATCGTCTCGGCCCATCCGCGATAGGCGAAGCTCGCCCCGCCATCGTTGAAGCCGTAATCGTGGTCGTCCCATGTGATCATCATTGGCACGGCGGCGCGGAATGCGGCGAGTTCAGGCGTCGCAGCCTGCACCGCATAGGCCTCGCGCAAGGTGGTGAGGCCGGCATCGCCGTCCCATCCCTGATCGCCGTAATTGTTGTCGCCGATGAACAGGAAGAGGTCGGGATCGTGCCCCGCGATCACACTCCAATAGTCCTGCGGGCGCAGCTGATGGTTGCAGCTTCCGAAGGCGATGCGGGTGAGCGTCGTGTCGGGCGCAAGGCTGACATTGGCAGGCGCGACCGGCAGGTCAACGCGCTGTTCGAGCCGCGCATAGTAGGCGGCCAGCAGGTCTTCGGCATACATCGGTACGTGGCCGTCATCGGCCATGTGATTCCCGTGCCCGCTGCCTTGCGCGTGGCCATCCGCCAGCAGCGGGGTTGCGACGAGAGCGGCGGCAGCGGTGCCGAATGCGAGGAGTGATAGAGCGCGCATGAGGGTTCTCCTGTTGGTCCTAAAGCGGGGGTAGCTGGGTGAAGTCGGTGAGCGCCGCGTCGCGCAATCCGCGCCATACATTGCGCGCCTGAACTGTCTCGGCAACGTCGTGGACGCGCAGGATGTGGACGCCCGCATCCATCCCCTTCGTCGCCAGCGCGAGTGATCCGCCGAGCCGTTTGTGCGCAGGGTCTTCGTTCGAGAGCGCGCCGATCATCCGCTTGCGACTGACGCCCAGCAGCAGCGGTGAACCGAGCGCGTGGAACAGCGGCAGTGCGTTGATGAGCGCGAGGTTGTCGGCCAGCGACTTGCCAAAGCCGATTCCGGGATCGAGCAGGATGCGCTCTTCTGCGATACCTCCCACAATCGCGCGCTCGCGCTGGGCCTTGAGCATGTCGAACACTTCGCTGACCACATCAGTGTAACGATCGCCCTCATGCAGATCGTCGCCCGTGCCGGGAGCGTGCATCAGCACCACCGGACAGCCGGTGTTGGCCACCAGTTCAAGGCTGCGCGGGTCGTAGCGCAAGGCAGAGACGTCGTTGGCCATATGCGCGCCCTTGGCCAGCGCGGCTTCGAGCACGCCAGCGCGCCGCGTATCGACACTGATCGCAGCGCCCATGCTCGCGCAGTACTCGACAGCGGGGACGACGCGTTCCAGCTCATCGCCTTCCCATGTCGCCGCGCCGCCGGGACGCGTGCTCTCTCCGCCAATGTCGATGATCGCCGCGCCTGCTTCGAGCATTGCGGCGGCGTGCGCGCGGCCTGCATCGGGCTTCTCCAGGAATTCGCCACCATCGCTGAAACTGTCGGGTGTGACGTTGAGCACACCCATGATCTGCGGCTGATCGAGCCGGATCGTGCGCTCACCCAGTTGCAGCGGTGCGTGGACGAGCTGGAGGTTGGCCCACTGGCGCTCGGCCTCTGCCGCCAGCGTGCCGCCGGGTTCGCCAAGCGCTTCGGCGGCTTCCTTGGTCCCGAAGGCGCGCCGGTGCGTTACCGCCGCGCCCTCTCGCACCACCAGCGCGAAGCGGCTGGCATAGACCATGCTGCCCGCCAACCGGATCGCCGCCCCGTCCTCAGCCTGCGGGCCAGATGCGAGCGCGATGGGATGGAGGTAGACCGAAGCGCTCATGCGCGCCCTCCCGCACCCATGTGACACCGTAACATGGACCGGATGTTACACGGTCCTGGGGAAGAAAAATGTGCCCACGATTTGCGCGCCTGTTTGAGGGCGAAATTGCGGGCCGGAGCGAAGGTGTGGGCGCGGTTCATGGCACCGCTTTAACGCGCTGATTGCCTGTAGGACAGCGCAAGATCAGCGAATTGCCCCGATCAAATCGCGATCAATCCTCGCTAGCCAGCCGGTAGAGGTCGCGCGCGGCGTCGATTGGTTTGACCTCTCCGCCATCTTCGTAATGCCAGAAGGTCCAGCCGTTGCAGGACGGCGCGCCTTGCAATTCTTTGCCGAGGCCGTGAATGCTGCCGACCTGCCCCTTGCAATCGAGCGAGCCATCGGCGCGCACTGTGGCGACCCAGCGGCGTTTCCTGTCGAAGACTTCGCTGCCCGGCTTGATCAGACCGTTCTCGACCACAGAGCCGAATGCCACGCGCGGGGCGGACTTCTTTGACTGCATCGTCGTGAGCGCGCTTTCATCGAGCGGTAGCTCCTTCTCGATCCGCTTCATCGCGACGCCGCGATAGAATTCCTCGCGCTCGCAGCCGATCCATTCGCGGCCCAGACGTTTAGCCACCGCGCCGGTCGTGCCGGTGCCAAAGAATGGGTCGAGCACCACGTCGCCCTTTTCAGTCGTCGCCAGCAGCACGCGGTAAAGCAGCGCCTCGGGCTTTTGCGTGGGATGGGCTTTCTTGCCGTTTTCCTTCAGCCGCTCGCCGCCCGAACAAATCGGCAGCACCCAGTCGCTGCGCATTTGCAGCTCGTCATTGAGCGTCTTCATTGCGCGATAATTGAACTGGTAGCGCGATTTCTCGCCTTGGCTCGCCCAGATCAGCGTTTCATGCGCATTGGTGAAGCGCGTACCCTTGAAATTGGGCATCGGATTGGTCTTGCGCCAGATGATGTCGTTGAGGATCCAGAAGCCCAGATCCTGCAAAATCGCGCCGCAGCGGAAGATGTTGTGATAGCTGCCGATCACCCATAGCGAGCCATCGGGCTTGAGCACGCGTCGCGCTTCGGTCAGCCATGCGCGGGTGAACTCGTCATAGACGCGGAAGCTGTCGAACTGGTCCCAATGATCGGTCACCGCATCGACTTCGCTGCCATCGGGACGGTTCAGATCGCCGCCAAGCTGGAGGTTATAAGGAGGGTCCGCGAACACGCAATCGACCGAGTTATCGGGCAGCGAACGCATTGCCTCGATACAGTCGCCATCCAGAATCTTGCCCAGCGGCAGGAGCGCGCGCACATCCTCAGCCAACGGTTTCGCCGCCTTCTTGCTGCGCAGTTTCTGTTGTTCCATCACGCCCATAATTCGCCCCGAGAAATCACTATTCGCCAAACTTATCCACAGGCATGAGTCCTCGCGGACTCCACGTCAAGCGCTGAGATTCTCGGAGGTTATGGTTAACAGCTGGTAAACGCCATGAAGCTCATGCGGAACGAAAGGTGACCGGCACAAGATGTTGAGTCCCCCGGATTCCAGCGGACTCGATATGGAGGGGGTGTTGCGCTGAGGACTCAGCTAAAGACTATCACCACATTGGCCGCAAAAGCTGCGACCAAGATTGCACCCAGCGTCCGTCCAATCGACTTTGCATACCAAAGCAGCGCCAGCAGACCCACCGCGCTTGCTGTCAGCAGAGCCATCTGAAGCCCCGCAAGATCCATCGGCAGCGCAAAGGGCGCGATGCTCATGGTCGCTCCGCCGATCAGCAGGATGTTGTAGATGTTGGAGCCGAGCACATTGCCGATTGCGAGGCCCGATTTGCCGCGCACAGCGGCTGCAATCGAGGCCGCGAGTTCGGGCAGCGAAGTGCCGACAGCGACCACGGTCAGCCCGATCACCGTCTCAGGCACGCGGAAGATTGTCGCAAGCTCGATCGCGCCCTTCACCAGCGCGTCGCCTCCGATGACGAGGATCACAAGACCGCCGACAAAAAGCGCCACTGCAAGCAACGTGTTGGATGGGGCCTCGTCAGGAGCATCTTCTTCTGCCGCCGCGCTCGGATTGCGGTAGCGCCAGACGATATAGACCACGATCAGCACCAGCAGCGCCGCACCGATCCAGCGTGCGCCGAGGCCCGACAGCGCCAGCGCCCACAGCAGCAATGTCGCCGCCAGCGCGACCACCGCATCGCGCCTGCCGGTGCCCTTGAGCGCGATCGGCATCACCAGCGCCGACAGACCGAGGATCAGCAGCGTGTTGGCAAGGTTCGACCCGACAATATTGCCCCATGCGATCTCGGGCGATCCGGCAAGGCTGGCCTGCACGCTTGCCACCATCTCGGGCATTGAGGTTGCAAAGCCGACGATCACGAGGCCGGTAAACAGCGTCGAGACGCCCAGCTTTTGCGCAATGCCAACCGCACCGCGCACCAGCAATTCGCCGCCAATCGCAAGGCCGACAAGCCCCGCCAGACTCAATAGGATCGCTTCAATCATGCGCCGCGTGTTTCACAAAAGGCTGGCCTGGGCAACGGGCGCGAAGCTTTGGCGGTGCAAGCGTGTCGGGCCGTGGACGCGCAAAGCCTCCATATGCTCCTTCGTTCCATAGCCCTTGTTACGCTCCCAGCCGTAATGCGGATGCGCTGCGGCGGCGGCGATCATCAACCGGTCGCGCCACTCCTTTGCGATGATCGAGGCCGCGCCGATGGCAGGCTCGATCCCGTCGCCGCCGACGATAGCGCGCGCTGGCCAGTTCCACTCGGCGCAGCGCCGCTCGGGCGTCATATTGCCGTCGATCAGCACGATCTCGGGCGCTTGCTCAAATTGCACGCACAAATCGCGCACGCAGCGCGTCATCGCCACCATCGTCGCCTGAAAAATGTTGATCCGGTCGATCTCCTCCGGCTCCACAACCGCGACCGCCCAATGCGAGCTGGCGCGGATCTGTTCGTCGAGCACCGCACGGCGCTTGGCGGAAAGCTTCTTGGAATCGCCAACGCCAGCGGGTACCTCGGCTCCCAGCACTACCGCAGCGGCCACCACCGGCCCGGCGAGCGGCCCGCGACCGGCTTCGTCCACTCCAATGACGATCCGCGCCGGTGGCCGTTCGGCAACTTTTGAACGATCAGGAGCGACCTGAGCCATGAAATCCCTTTTCAAATCTTCCGCAATCTTGTCCCTCCCCGCGCTTGCGCTCGCAAGCTGCGCGCATGCGGAATCGGGGGACAGCGCCTCTGCCGCTGCCGATGAACCGAGCTGGACCGTCACCGAAATGGGCGAGTTCGAGCGGCCTTGGGCGATAGAATTCGTGCCCGGCACTGACATGCTCTTCATCACTGAAAAACCCGGCACGATCAAAGTGATGGACACGCGCACTGGCGCGGTCGGCAAAGTCAATGGTGCACCCGAAGTGGCCTTTGGTGGCCAAGGCGGTCTTGGCGATATTGCCTTCCTCGCCTCCGAAGCAGGCAATCCATTGAATGGCCGGACGGTCTATCTCAGCTGGGCCGAAGCAGGCGAAGGCGAAACGCGCGGCGCGGCGGTCGGTCGCGGCATTCTGGCATGCGACGATGTGAACGCCTGCGCCATCGACGGACTGTCGGTGATCTGGCGTCAGACGCCCAAGGTCGAAGGGCGCGGGCATTACTCACACCGCATCACCTTCTCGCCCGATGAGCAATTTATGTTTGTGGCCAGCGGCGACCGGCAGAAGATGGAGCCCGCGCAGGACAATTCGAATACAATCGGCACCATCGTGCGCCTCAACCTCGATGGCAGCGCGGCGGCCGGCAACCCGTTTGCAGACCAAGGCGGGGTAACGGCGGAAATCTGGTCCTACGGCCACCGCAATATCCTTGGCATGGATTGGGATGCTGAGGGGCGCCTGTGGGATGTCGAACACGGGCCTGCGGGCGGCGACGAGCTCAATCTGGTCGCGCGCGCGGCCAATTATGGCTGGCCCACCCGCTCCTATGGCGAACATTACAATGGCGACCCGATTGCCGATCACAGCGACGATGACGGCTTTACCAAGCCCGCAATCTGGTGGACGCCAGTGATCGCGCCGGGAGACATGATCTTCTACACCGGCGACATGTTCGAAGCATGGCAGGGCGATGCTCTGATTGCAGGCATGGGCAGCCGCGCATTGGTGCGGGTCGAGATTGACGGCGACAATGCCACCGAAGCTGCGCGCTACAGCTTCGACGGTCGAATCCGTTCGGTCGAACAGGGCCCCGATGGCAGCATCTGGATCGCCGAGGACGGCGAAGGCGGCAAGGTGCTGCGTCTGACCCTTTGATGTCCGCACCCCGTCCGAGGTGCGATTTCCTCGCTCATGCGACCTGAAGGTCGCGTCGCTGCGGGCGCGCAGTCGCGCTTGCGACACCTTCGGCGTCGTTTCAGTGCCCGATTTTGAGCTTGGACTGGCTCGATCTTGAGCCTAAGCGGCCTGACCGATGGATGACACCGCCACTCTGATCCCGCTCTCTGCGGTTGACCCTGCCATGGTCGAGGCCTTGCTCGATCGTGCTTTCGGGCCGGAGCGCCATGCGCGCACCGCCTATCGCATCCGCGCAGGGATGGAGTGCCTCGACGCGCTCAGCTTTGCCGCGCTCGACGCGGACGAGATGCTGGTGGGCACGATCCAGTGCTGGCCCATCGCGCTGATCGACAAGGAAGGCCGCCCCGTGCCGCTCGTAATGGTAGGCCCCGTTGCGGTGGTGCCCGAACGGCAGAGCGAGGGCTTTGGTCAGGGGCTGATGGCGGCGATGCTCGATTCCGAAGCACGGCTGGCGCAAGACGGATCACCCGCCTTTGCGCAAGTGCTGATCGGCGATCTCGATTATTATGGCCGCTGGGGCTTCTCGTCAGCGGCGACAAGCGGCTGGCGCTGTCCGGGGCCCTATGAACCCGAACGCCTGCTCGCGCGCGGTGCTGCCTTGGCGGCGATGCCATCGGAAGGGATGCTCGCGCCCTGGGGTAGTGAATAGCGCGCAGCGAATAGCCCCCTTCCCCAAGCTCCCGCGTTCTGCCAACGCGTATCGCCAATGCCTTACGAACCGCCACCCTACCTCGCCGAACTCACGCTCGCGCAGATTGCCGAGCAGGTCGCGCAGCGCAAACTGCCGCCGGTCGAAGGCTGGGCGCCTGAAACCGTGGGCGAGAGCCATATGCGCATCGCCGCCGATGGCACATGGTTTCACGAAGGCGACCCGATCCGCCGTCCGGCCATGGTGCGGGCCTTTTCGGGCCTTTTGACCCGCGACGAAGCAGGCGCGCACTGGCTCGTCACCCCGTTCGAAAAGCTCGCAATCACCGTTGAAGACGCCGCCTTCATCGCGGTCGATTGCGTGGAGAAGGACGGCGATCTCGCCTTCCGCTTGGACAGCGATGAGCTGCTCTTTGCAGGCCCTGACCACGCTCTGCGCGTGGCGGGCGATCTGGATACGCCGGCGATCTACCTGCATGTGCGGCGCGGGCTAGAGGCGCGGCTCAACCGATCAACCTATGCGCAGCTGGCTGAAATCGCGCTTTCAAACGGCGGTGAAGACTGGCGCGTTACCAGTCAGGGTCAAACCTTCTCGCTGCTTCCAGACGAACAGGGATGAGCGCGCTCTTCGATCATCTAAGCGCCGCCTTCGAAGCGGGGCACAGGCGCGAGGTCACTGACCTGCTCGATGACGGGCATTTCGCCCGCACCGAGCAGGCAACCCCAGCCGCCGTGCTGATCGCCGTCACCGACAGGCCCGAACCCGGCGTGATCCTCACCCAGCGCCCGCGCGACATGCGCGATCACCCTGGCCAAGTCGCCTTTCCCGGCGGCAAGATCGACGCGGGCGAAGATGCCACAGCTGCGGCGCTGCGCGAGGCGGAAGAGGAACTCAGCCTGCCGCGCGAGGCAGTGCGCGTGATCGGCACCAGCGACCTCTACCGGACCGGCACAGGCTTTGCTGTCACACCCGTCCTGGGCGTGGTGCCACCTGATCTCGACCTCATCCCCAGCCCTTCCGAAGTCGAAGCTTGGTTCGAAGTCCCGCTTGCGCTGCTGCTCGATTCTGAAAGCTGGACCAGCAATGAAGTGTTCTGGCGCGGCGCGATGCGGCGCTATCTGGAGATGGATTACGAGGGGTTTCGCATATGGGGCGTAACCGCCGCGATCATCGCCAATCTCGCCAAGCGCATGCCGCTCACTGAACTTAACGCCCATTTCCGTTCGGCCTGACCTTGCCCGAGGCAGGTGTTTTCTATTAGCGCATCGCTCGTGAATAACGCACTTGCCTCTGCCGACTGGCCCCGCCGCGAAGGAATGCGCGCGCTGACCGCTGCGTTGGGCGCGGAGCATATCCGCTGGGTCGGCGGTGCGGTGCGCGACACTTTGCTGGATCACCCCGTGCGCGACGTCGATTGTGCAACCACGCATACGCCCGACATTGTGATCGACCTGTGTGCCAAGGCGGGCATTCGCACCGTGCCTACAGGGATCGACCACGGAACAGTGACCGCCCTGACCGAAGGCGGGCCGGTCGAAATCACGACCCTGCGCCACGACGTTTCGACCGATGGTCGGCGCGCGACCGTAAGCTTCGCAACCGAATGGCGCGAAGATGCTGCACGGCGCGATTTCACGATCAACGCGCTCTACGCCCACCCCGAGACGCTCGAGATTTCTGACTATTTCGGTGGTCAGGCCGATCTGGCCGCGCGCCGCGTGCGCTTTATCGGCGATGCCCGCGCGCGCATTGCAGAGGATCACTTGCGGATCCTGCGCTATTACCGCTTCCAGGCTCGCTTTGGCTCAGAGCTCGACCACGATGCCGAAGAAGCCTGCGCGGACCTTGCTGAGACACTCAAAGGCCTCAGCCGCGAGCGGATTGCGAGCGAATTGCTCAACCTGCTTGGCCTGACCGACCCGCACGCAACTGTTTCGCGGATGCGCGAGCGCGGTGTGCTCGGCGTCATTCTGCCTGAGGCGTGCAAGGTCCATGTTGAGGCTTTGGCGCGGTTGATCGCAGCCGAGCGTGCGCAGGGATTTGCCCCCGAAGCGTTGCGCCGCCTCGCCGCGCTCCTGCCCCCCTCGCCCGACATTGCCGAAAGCATCTCCGCCCGCCTGCGACTGTCGCGGGCCCAGCGCGCAAGGCTGGTTTCGGCGGCTGAGCGCGGCGCGGGCACTGATACGAATATCGAGGGGCTCGCCTATCGGATCAGCCCCGATTTTGCCATCGACCGGCTGCTGCTGGAAGACAAAGACGCACGCGCCTTGGCAAGTTGGCAGCCCCCCACCTTCCCGCTCAAAGGCGGCGCGATCGTTGCGCGCGGCGTCGCTGCCGGTCCGCAGGTTGCACGCATCTTGCAGGCTGTCGAGAAGCGCTGGGTTGATGAGGGGTTCCCCGATGCGGCACGGGTCGACACCCTGCTCAATGAAGAACTCGGAAACGCTTGACGCTTACGTTAAGGCGAGCTTCAGCCGCGCATGTATAACCCCTGCTCATAGGCCGCCGACTTGTCAGATGGCCTATGTCCCGTTAGGGAACCGCCCGCGCGGTTGAGCCAAATCTGGCTCCGCGCGTTTTCCATCGCTGTTGGTGCGGCCAATGCGGTCTAGCGTCGACGCTTCGCGCGCTGCCCCCCTTTACTCGGCGGCCGAATGACGAATTTGAATTACTGGAGAGTTGAGTATCATGAAGTTTGCAAAGCTGGCCGTTCTTGCCACCGCTATCGCAGCCACCCCTATCGCAGCCAACGCGCAGGACGTTGGCGCGACCGTTTATGGCAATGATGATGCGCCGATCGGCACAGTAGCTGCCAACGAAGGCGGCGTTGTCACTGTCGACACCGGCAAGCACAGCGCCCCGCTGCCCGCAAACCTGCTTGCAGAGCGTGAAGGCAACTGGACGGTCAACGCAACCAAAGCCCAGATCGACGGCATGATGGACGCACAGGTTGCTGCTGCGAACCAGGCACGCGATGCGGCTCTGGTTGAAGGCGCTGCGGTTGTTAGCGCCGACGGCATGCCCGCTGGCACTGTCTACACTATCGACGATGCCGACACTGCGATCGTGCAGAGCGAAGCTGGCATTATCACTCTCACGCGCGAATCCTTCACTGTCGATCCGAGTGGCCGGCTGATGGCGCTCTATTCGGCTGAGCAGCTAGCTGCCAACACAGTGGCAGTGCCCGAAGGTGCGGAAATCCTCACCCCGGCACAGGCCGCTGCGAAGGAAGCCGAAATGGCCGCCGCCGAAGAAGGTGAAGCTGCCGCTGGCGCCAGCGAGTAAGTTAAGAGCAATCGCAAGGGTCCGACGGGACCTGAACGAGACCGCGGTCACCGGGGATGGTGGCCGCGGTTTTGTGATTCTTTGGGGTTAAGCTCCCACCTCCGTGGGAGCATCCTCGCTAGACGCGCAGCAAAGCTGCGCCCGCTGCGGGCGGCCAGTCGGCCTATGACTGCCGTGACCATGGGGATGGCTTGGAATGGCTCGACGCCGCAGGCGTCGCAAGGCCGACCGGCCGCCCGAGCTTATGCGAGGAAAGCCAAGCGACGCGGACGCGTCGCGCCCGGCGTCTGAGGGCGCAAACAAAAAACGCAAACAACCCTAAAAACGGTTGTTTTTAGGGAACCCCTGCGGCGGAAGCCTGCCCGCCGCTCCGCGCGCGACCTTCCATTGCCAGATCTCGCTTTCGGTGCGAGTGCGTTCGCCTGATCCGCCCATCTGCCAGCTAAGGCCATCGGCAAGCGTGAAGGTCGTCGCGTCGCTCAAACCGCCGTCGCGATAACGTTGCAGCATCACACCCTGCCCGCGCGTCATCACCGGCATTTCTTCGAGATTGAAGACGATCAGCTTGCGGTTCTCGCCCACCGCCGCGACGTGGTCATGACCTTCGGGGACTTCGCGGATCACCCGCAGCTTTGCATCGCCCTTGAGGTTCACCACCTGACGCCCTTTGCGCGTTTCCGCGATCAGTTCGGCGGTCTCAGCGATGAAACCTTTGCCGATGGAAGATGCGAGCAGCAGCTTGCCGCCCGGTCCGTGCACCAGCATCATCACAATCGACGCCTCGGTTTCGAGGTCGATCATCGTGCGCACCGGCTCGCCAAAGCCGCGCGCGCCCGGCAATTTGTCGCACCCAAGCGTGTAAAAGCGGCCGTCCGAGCCTGCGATCAGCAGCTTGTCGGTGGTCTGCGCGTGGAGGATGAAGGCGAGCGCATCGCCCTCCTTATATTTGAACTCCTGCGCCAGATCGACATGGCCCTTTGCCGCGCGGATCCAGCCCTTCTGGCTGAGGATCACCGTCACCGGCTCTTTCTCGATCATCGCATCCATCGAGAATTCAACTGCCGGAGCCGCCTCCTCAATCCGCGTGCGGCGCGCGCCGATCTTGGTGTCTTCGGCGTAATCCTTGCGCAAAGTGCGCAGGTCTTTCTTAAGCCGGGTGCGCTGCCGGGCGGGAGAATCAAGCAGCTTTTCAAGATCGTCCTTTTCCGCCAGCAATTCGTCCTTTTCCTGACGCAGCTGCATCTCCTCCAGCTTGCGCAAGCTACGCAGGCGCATGTTGAGGATCGCTTCGGTCTGGCGTTCGGTCAGGCCAAACTCGGCCATCATCACGGCCTTGGGTTCGTCTTCGTAGCGGATGATCTCGATAACGCGGTCGAGATTGAGGAACGCGAGGATGTAACCCTCGACCAGCTCCAGCCGCCGCGCGATCTGGTCGAGCCGGTATTGGGTGCGGCGCTGCAGGATCTCGATCTGCGCCGCAGTCCAGTGGCCCAGCAATTCCTTGATCCCCATCACCATCGGGGTCCGGGTCGCGTCGAGCACGTTCATGTTCAGCCCGAAACGCGTTTCCATATCGGTGAGCTTGAAGATGCTCTCTTTCAGCAGCTCCGGATCGACATTGCGGCTGCGCGGGACCAGCACGATGCGCATGGTCTCATCGCTTTCGTCGCGCACATCCTCCAGGATGGGCAGCTTCTTGTCGGCAATCGCCTGCGCGATCTGCTCGATCAGTTTGCCTTTGGCGACCTGATAGGGAATTTCCGAGATCACCAGCTGCCACTGCCCGCCGCCGAGCCGTTCGATACCAAGCGCCTGATCTTCGGCCTTCTCCGCCTCGGGCGCATGGAAGACACCGCGCAGACGGAAGCTGCCGCGACCGGTGCGATAGGCCTCCGAAATCACTTCGGCGCTGTCCACCAACTGGCCGCCAGTGGCAAAGTCCGGCCCCTGCATCAGTTCCATCAGGCGCTCATGCTCGACATGCGGATTGTCGATCAGCTCCAAGGTCGCATCGATCACTTCGGCGACATTGTGCGAGGGAATGTTGGTCGCCATGCCCACCGCGATCCCGCTCGCCCCGTTGCCCAGCAGATTGGGGAACAATCCGGGCATCAGTTCGGGCTCTTCCTCCTCGCCATTATAGGTCGGGATGAAGTCGACCGTGCCCGCATCCAGCCCTTCCATCAGCTGGATCGCGGTCTTGGTCAGCCGCGCTTCGGTGTAGCGATAGGCGGCGGCGTTATCGCCATCGACATTGCCGAAATTGCCCTGCCCCTCGACCAGCGGATAGCGCAGCGAGAAGTCCTGCGCGAGGCGGACCATGGCATCGTAAGCGGCGGTGTCGCCATGCGGGTGGTACTTACCGATCACTTCGCCGACGACGCGGGCGCTTTTCTTGAAGGTGCTGTCGGGCGACAGCTTCAACTGCCGCATGGTCCACAGCAGCCGCCGGTGAACCGGCTTCAACCCGTCGCGAAGATCAGGCAGCGAGCGCGCAGTAATCGTAGAAAGCGCATAGACCAGATAACGCTCAGACAGAGCGGCATCGAAAGGCGCATCGACAATCGCGTCGAACGGATCAGAATCATCTTTGGTGGTCGGATCGGACATGCCTCCCGCTTAGCAATGCGCGCGACGCTGAGGGAGAGGCGTTTCCACAGGGAAAAATGCTATTCTACGGGTTCTGCGCCTGCATCGTTCCCTTCTTTTGTATCAATCCGGGCATGCACCGCGATAATGGCAGCAGCGATCTCTGCAGGCACCTCTTCCTGAAGGAAATGCCCTGCCTCGGTTTCAATGACCGATGCTTCAGGGAATTGCGCACGCATTGAGTCCAATCCTTGAGCAAGGATCGGGTCATTCATCCCCCAAACCAGTGCGGCCGGCACATCAAGCGTTGCAACATAGGCTTCGATTTCGCGCATTTGATCAGAACTCGGATGGTCCGGGCCATTGGGCACCATTCGCATCAAAGCGAGCGGAGCTTTTGCATTTCCACTGTCTTCCACGGGCAGCGAATAGAGGTCGATCACGTCCTTCGGCATTGAGGCGGGATCACCCTGCACACTGGCGAGGTTGCTCCAAATCGATCCGATCCCTTCGAGCATCAATTCTCCGACAATCGGAGTGCTGACGGTATCGTGCGCGGCTGAAAGTGAGCGCTCTTCTTTGGGCGCAGTGAAGCCAGTGTTCATCGCCACAACGCCCTGCAAAAGGTCAGGCGAACGTGCCATAACTCCCATACCAACCGGGCCACCCCAATCCTGTCCGACATAGATCACCTGCGCGACCCCAATTTGATCGAGCGCATTCGTCATCCAACGGATATGATTTTCAAGTGTGTGCTCGCTTGCGGGCACCTTAGTTGAAAAGCCCAACCCGACCATGGTCGGCATGATCAGGCGGAACTGGTCGTGCGGGAGTCCAGCGGCGACCTTGCGGTAGAGCATGCCGTTGGTCGGATTACCGTGCTGGAGATAGACTGGATAGCCCTCGCCTACTTCGAGGACATGGATTTTGACACCCGGTTCCACCTCCACAAAGTAACTTTTGTAATCGTCAGTGAGCGCTGCTGCGGCGTAGTCTGGAAGTGTGAATCCTTCAAACTCGCCTCCAGCGGTGGACACGGTTCCGCTGCCTTCTGGGGTAACGGACGATCCATCGCGCGTGAGATAGAAGACATAGGCTGAGCCTGCAACGATCAGAACCAGCAAGAGGTTCAGTAGAATCCGCTTCATGCAATCTCTCTCCTTGGGACGAACGGCGGGCCGCGTATCTCAGCCCTTATCGCGCTCTATTCGCAAAGCTGCAACGTCGCTCCTTAGCATCCGTAACTGCTCCAAAATCTCCTCGCGCTCGCTATGTGCCTCCTCACCCGTCGCCTCGGCCATGGCGTTGACGATCACACCGATGAAGAGGTTCAGTACGATGAAGCTGGTGAGCAGGATGAACGGCACGAAAAATGCCCAGGCATAGGGGAACTCTTCCATCACCGGGCGCACGATACCCATGCTCCAGCTTTCCAGCGTCATGATCTGGAACAGCGAATAGAGCGAGGCACCGATGCTCCCGAACCACTCGGGGAAGGATGCGCCGAACAGATTGGTCGCCATCACCGCGCTGATATAGAACAGCAGCAGCAGCATCACGATAACCGTGCCAATGCTCGGGATCGCTCTGAACAGGCCGACGATCACCTTGCGCATGCTCGGCACGACCGAAATCAGCCTGAGCGCCCGCAGGATCCGCAACGCGCGCAAGACCGAGAATTGATCGCCCGCAGGCATCAATGCCGCGCTCACAATCGCAAGGTCGAAGATGTTCCAGCCATTCTTGAAGAAGGCGAGGCGGTAGACAAAGAATTTGAGTGCCAGTTCGACCACGAAAATCGATAGCGCGATTGTGTCGAGCCACGATATGACGCTGCCCGCGACGCCCATAACCGCAGGCGAGGTCTCCAGACCCAGCCCGATCGCGTTGATGACGATGATAGTGATGATGAAACGTTCGAATCCAGCAGATTCGACCAGCGCTGTTGCGCGTTCTCGCAAAGTCATGACCCCTTGAAATTCCTGCTCTTACATCTTTCGCGCATCGTTGCTCGTCGCAGGCACGCTAACGGTCAATCCGTCAAGCTCCCGCGTGAGGTCGATCTGGCACGACAGGCGGCTGGTGCGGCGCGCTCCGGCTGCGAAATCGAGCATGTCCTCCTCCTCTTCGGAAGCCTCGGTGAGCTTGTCGAACCATTCCGCCGCGACGACCACGTGGCAGGTCGAGCATGCCATCTGGCCCTCGCACGTCCCTTCGAGTGGAAGGCCCGCAGCCTGTCCGACCTTTAGCAGATTGTCGCCCGCTTCGGCCTCGCAGACAACCGGATTACCGCGCGGGTCGATGAATGTGATTTTTAGCCCGCCCATGTCATATCCATGCGTCCTGCTCCTTAACCGCCGCGTTGATCGCTTTGGCGGCGGCCTCCAGATCGTCAAGCGTGGTGTAGCGCCCGAAGCCGAGCCGGATCGAGCTTTTGGCCTGAGCGTCGGTCAGCCCGATGGCTTTCAGCACCTTGCTGGGCTTGCCAGAACCGCTGGCGCAGGCGCTTCCGGCGGAAAACATGACACCGCGCACATCCGACATCAGCCTAGCGACATCGAGGCCGTCCCTGCGGATGTTGAGGTTGCCGTGCCAGCGTGCGCTTTCGCTGCCATTCAGCTCCCACCCGGCGAACAAATCACGCGCGCGGGTCCAAAGTTGCTCGGTGTGTGCGGCGTCCGCTTCCATCCGCTCCTGCGCGAGCGCGGCGGCGGCTCCGAAACCGGCGATCAGTGCGGGCGAGAGCGTGCCGGAGCGCAGCCCAGCCTCCTGCCCGCCGCCTGTTTGCTGCTCGGTGAGTGCAACCCCGTCGCGCACCCACAAGGCGCCGATCCCTTTGGGACCGTGAAACTTGTGCGCCGAGACTGCGATCAGGTCGGCCTGCGCGACCGGCATTTTGCCATAGGCCTGCACCGCATCGACCAGGAATAGCACGCCGGCCTCCTTGGCGCGGCGGTGCCAGTCGCTCACGGACTGGATCACGCCGATTTCGTTATTGACCTGCATCACCGCGATCATCCGCGCGTCTTGCGGCAGGTTCTGCGCGGGATCGCACAGCCCGTCTTCGCCTACGCTTAGCACTTCATGCGCGCCCGCAGCCTTGGCCGTATCGGCGACTGCGGAATGCTCGATCGCGGAGAACGCCACCGCGCCATCCCCGGCCGAACCGCGGATCGCGAGGTTGAGCGCTTCGGTCGCGCCGCCGGTGAAGATCACCTGACCGCCGGGAGGGAAAAGCGCCGCCACCTTGTCGCGCGCCGCCTCGATTGCAGCCGCCGCCTGCCGCCCCATCCGATGCGGCGAATGCGGATTGCCAAAGCCCGCCCCATCCGGCCCGTCGAGCCATTTGAGCATCGCATCGCGCGCCTCGGGCGCAAGCGGCGTGGTGGCTTGGTAGTCTAGGTAGATCATGCAAGCGCTCTCCACGCTTCAGCAAATTTTTCAAGCTCTTCCGGCGTCGTGCTCCAGCCGATGCTGACGCGGATCGTGCGCGCGGCCACTTCGTCGGACACGCCGAAAGCGTCGAGCACGCGGCTTTTCTTGAGCGTGCCGGAGGAGCATGCACTGCCTGCCGAAACGGCAAAGCCTTGCGCGTCGAGCCGGATAAGGAGCGCCTGTGCGGAGAGTGTCGGGTGCGTGAGCGCGACAATGTAGTCGCAGGCCTCGCCCACAGTCAGTCGGTCCGCGCCGAGCTGCTCTGAAAATTGCGCGCGATCTTCTGCCGTCGTCGCCCAAGCACCCGCTTCAAGCGCCGCCGCCATGCCCATCGCGCCCGGTAAGTTCTCGGTGCCCTGACGATAGCCACGCTCATGCCCGCCCATCGGCTCCAGCAGATTGAAATCGCGCAGCAGCAGCGCGCCGATACCAATGGGGCCGCCAAATTTGTGCGCCGAGACGACCGCCATGTTTACGTGCGGGAGCACCAGTTTGCCCGCAGATTGCGCGCAGTCGGACAAGAGCACCGCTCCGGTGGGTGTGATGCTCTCACCCATCATACTCACCGGATTGATCGTGCCGGTTTCCGAGTTGACGTGCTGGATCGCGATCAAGGTCTGCGCGTCCAGTGGCAGTTCTTCATCGAAGATCTGTGCATCCGGCGCAGCCCTGAACACCGCGTCATGCTCCACCGCGCTTACAATCCGCCGCTCTACCTTCGCACGATTGAGCGCGATCCATAGCGCCTCGCTTGCGCCAGAAGTGAAGATCACCTCGCCATTCCACGCCAACGACCGCTTGATCCGCTCGCGCGCGTCTTCGAGCACCTGCTTGGCCTTGCGCCCCTCGGCATGCGGGCTGGACGGGTTCGCCCATAGCGCAAAGCCTTCCTCCATCGCCGCGCGCGCTTCGGGGCGCAGGGACGAAGTGGCGGCGTGGTCGAGGTAAATTCGCGTCTTAATGAGAACGATTCTTAAAAAATTGCAGAATGAAGTTCATCCCTATATAGAGCGCGCAACCGCAGGTGCCACCCGGCATCTTGCGCCACCCATATTGCAAGGTTTCCTCGATGCCATCAGTCATCTTCCCCGGCCCAGAGGGTCGTCTCGAAGGCCGTTTTTCACCTCCCCCGCGTCCGCGCGCGCCGGTTGCCATGATCCTCCATCCGCACCCCGAAGGCGGCGGCACGATGAATGACCGGATCGTTCAGCGGCTCTACAAGACCTTTGCCGATCGCGGCTTTGCGACATTGCGCTTCAACTTTCGCGGCGTGGGTCGCAGCCAGGGCAGCTTTGACAACGGCATTGGCGAGTTGAGCGATGCGGCAAGTGCGCTCGACTGGGTCCAGTCAATCCATCCCGAAGCGCAGACCACATGGGTCGCAGGCTATTCCTTCGGCGCGTTGATCGGCATGCAATTGCTGATGCGCCGCCCCGAAGTGCGCGGCTTCATCTCGGTCGCACCGCCGGCCAATATGTATGATTTCAGCTTCCTCGCACCCTGCCCCGCTTCGGGCATTTTCGTGCAAGGCGTCGCTGATACGGTGGTTCAGCCGAGCGCGGTTCAGAAACTGGTCGACAAACTGCGCACGCAAAAGCACATCACCATCCATCACGACGAGATCCCACGTGCCAACCATTTCTTTGAGAATGAGATGGAAGACATGATGGCATCGGTCGACAACTATCTCGACTTCCGCCTGTCGCCGGATTGTCCGATCAAGTAAGGGAATTTGCCGCGGGGCCGGAAGCTCCGCGCGCAACATTCTTACACAATCCTGATCAGTTTTGATCACATACGGGTTGCAAGGGGCAACGCGATAGTTCTTGCTTACTAAATGTTATGTTGTAACATCTATCTCATCTCACCAGAGAGAGGAGATGCCAATATGAGCTATGCAGCCAACGCCAACCGCCTGAATCCCGCCGCTATGGTCGGAGCGCTGGGCGTACCGGGAGCGTTTGGGGCCGTGCTGGTCATAGGACTGGCGGTCACCATCGTCGTCGATCCGCCGGTCGAGAATCCCGATGTCTTTGATGTCGTGCAAATACCGGAAGTCACCGAGGCTCCGGTTGAGCCAGACAAGCCGAGTTCGAGCTCAGAACGTGTGATCGAAGAGCCTGTCACGACACCTACCCGTCCCGATACTCCCTATGAATTCGAGATGGACAGTACCAATTCCATTACAACGCTTCCCGGCTTGGGCGATGACCTCATAGGGTTCGACCCTATCCCTTTTGAAGTCGAGCCAATCCCTCCAGCCCCCAATTTCAACCCTGTTTCGGCCTCCCCGCGCGGCAATCCGGGGCGCTGGATCACTGATAACGACTACCGCACCAGTTGGATCAATCGCGGATATTCGGGTGTGGCGAGCTTCTCGCTCGAAATCTCGGCCAGTGGGCGGGTGAGCGATTGCCAAATCACCAGGTCCACCGGACACGACGCGCTCGACGCAGCGACATGCCGCCTGCTGACCAACCGCGCGCGCTTTGATCCGGCAAAGGACAATTCGGGCAATTCAGTCGCTGGCACCTATTCCAGCTCGGTCAACTGGCAAATCCCGGAATAGGGCCTTTGCGCAATAAATCTTTCAGCGTCCGTCCGTGAAATTGGGTCGCTGGAAAGAAGCGGTCGGAGTGTTAGCGCGCTTCGGCCGCTTCGGCTTGTTCCAAAGGTGAAGATCCGTCTGCATTGGGCACCGTCCAGATCAGAACATTGCCAATCGCGATCAGCGCCAGCAGCACCATCAAGGCGGGCTGTTTGACCTCTCCAGTGCGACGCCACAGGAACACGGCGCCAAGCACCAGCAAGATCGCCGCCAAAACCACCAAAGAGAGCACCAAATCCATCTTCGCCAGCCTCGCTTTACCAAGCTTTACATTATCACACCGTCTGGAGCCATATGAGCACTGGAACATGCGCGCGTTACCGTCTAGCCTGAAATCAATCTCAGCACGAAGGAGGAAATCATGGGTATTTTCAGCTCAATCTCGAACGCAATTTTTGGCTCTGACGAAGAAGAAGCACCGGCAGCAGAAGCAGCTCCCGCCGCAGCACCCGAACGCGCCGCCATCAGCGGTGTCGATGTCGAACAGCGCATCGGCAGCATTCCGGGTTCGGACAAGCTCAACTGGCGCACTTCGATTGTCGACCTGATGAAGCTGGTGCAGATCGACCCGAGCTACGAGAACCGCAAGGAACTCGCGCAGGAACTCGGCAACACCGGTTATTCGGGAACTGCCGAAGACAATATCGCGCTCCACAAAGCCGTGATGCAGAAGATTGCGGATGCGGGCGGTATCGTTCCTGCCGATCTCAAGGACTGATTGACACAGGCCTGATTGACTCAGTCCTATAGCGGGCTAACACCTGCTGCATGACTGACAAAAACACGAACTTCACACGCCGTCAGGCCCTTTACGGGCTTGGCGGCGTTTCTACACTTGCTCTGACCAGCGCCGTGCTCCCAGGATGCAGCGGCTTACCCGGAGGCGCTGCCACAGCAGCCATGTCTCCGGACGAGAAGCTCGACGATATCGCCTACCGGATGCTCGCGCATGAGCCGGGACGCGCGACGGGACTTGGCGTCGACACGGGCGACTTTGCCGATTGGCGCGGCACCTTTGGCACAACCGGCGAAGCGGGCCGCGAAGCCTACAAAGCGACGCTGAGCGAATTGCTCCAAGTAACCCGCGACTATCCCAAGGACGCCCTGACTGCCGATCAGCAGACCGGTTTTGAAGTGGTCGAAAGCGCCTTTTCCAAAGCAGTCGAGGGTATGAACCTGCCTTACGGCGATGTCGCTGTCGGCAGCTGGCGCAACGCGCCCTATCTCGTCATCCAGAATGTCGGCGGTTACATCGACTTCCCGCGCTTTTTCGGCGCAACCCAGCCGCTGCGCGAGGCAAGCGATGTCGATCATTATCTCGGCCGCTTGAACGAGGTCAGCGCGGTGCTCGATGGCGAGACCGAGCGCGTTCAGCAGGCGCGCGGGATCGGCGTCGTCCCGCCCAACTTCCTGCTCGACAAAGCCATCGCGCAGATGGAGACCAACATTGCCGATGCGGCTGATGGCGGCGGCGCTTACACCGCGCCGCTTGCAGGGTCCGAACTCGACCCGGATGGAACGTTCGCGGGGCAGGCCGGCGGTATTGCTGCTGACCAGATCCTGCCTGCACTCCAGCGTCAGCTTGAAGAACTCAAAGCTCAGCGCGCCATTGCCAAATCGGATGCAGGCATGTGGGCGCAGCCTGACGGAGCGCAATGGTATTCATGGGCCACCAGCGCCTCGACCACCACCCCGCTCAGCCCCGATGAAATCCATCAGCAGGGCCTCGACGAGCTGGACGAATTGCACGGGCGGATGGACCCGATCCTGCGCGAGATTGGCTATACTCAGGGTTCTGTGGGCGAGCGGATGCAGGCGCTCTCCGACGACCCGCGCTACCAATTTGCCGAGGGCGATCCGGGGCGCGAAGAGATCAAGGAGTTCATCTGGGAGCGGTACAACTGGATCAAGGACCAGATGCCGCGTGCCTTTGACCAACTGGTCGATCCCAACTTTGAGGTGCGACGCATCCCGATCAATGAAGAGGCCGGTGCGCCGGGTGCCTATGGCGGAGCGGGCAGCAAAGACGGCCAGATACCGGGCCGGTTCTGGATCAATTTGCGCACGACTGACCTTCACCGCAAATACGATCTGCCTGACCTCACTTTCCACGAAGCCATTCCGGGCCATGTGTGGGAGGGCGAATATTCCAACCGTCTGCCGCTGATCCGCTCGATCCTCGCCTTTGGCGCATTCAGCGAAGGCTGGGCGCTTTATGGCGAGCAACTTGCCGATGAACTCGGCGCCTATGACGATTTCAAGGTCGGACGGCTTGGCTATCTGCAAAGCCTCGCCTTCCGCGCCTGCCGTCTGGTGGTTGATACGGGCCTTCACGACAAACGCTGGACCCGCGAGCAAGCGCGCCAGTTCTTTGTCGAACGCAACGGCTCAAAGGCCGAGGAAGTCGCGTCCGAAGTCGATCGCTATTGCAGCTGGCCCGGACAGGCCTGCTCTTACAAGATCGGCCACAGCGAAATCGTGCGCCAACGCGCCCGCGCCGAAGCCGAGCTGGGCGACGCCTACGACTTCAAGGCCTTCAACACCGCAGTGATCCTAGGCGGCAACGCCCCGCTCGACGTGGTGGGCAAGACGGTGGATCGGTATATTGCGGGTTCGCAAACCGGCTGAGAATTGCGAATGGACCATTCGGCAAGAAATGGTCTGGCCAATTGAGAATTACCGAATATAGTCAGTCCCAATCTGTGTAATCGCAGCCACAGATTGGGGGACTGTTTCTATGACTATTCGGCTAATTGCGCTTCTCGCTATGATGGCGGGCACGCTTATCTTCGCAAATCCTGCCGAGGCCAAATGGCACAAGGCCGAAAGCGAAAGATTTGTCATCTACTCTGACAGCCGGGCGGAGGATATTGAACAGTTTGCCAGTCTGCTTGAGCGCTATCATGTCGCACTCGAGCTGGAGACTCAGCGCCAGATCCCGGCTCCCAGCCCGTCCAATCGGCTGACCGTCTACATGGTCGGCAGCCGTGATGATCTGCGCGATCTGTATGGCGGCGGCAGTCGTTCAGCCGTAGCGGGTTTCTACATAGCGCGCTCCAATGGCTCTGTGACATTCGTGCCGAATATTCGTTTCGGCGTCCGCGATGCCGGCCGCGGCAGAATCGGCACACGATATTCGCGCAGTGTAGATTCGGGCGACGGTATTGGTTCAGATCCTTCCTTCTCGATCCTGTTGCACGAATACGCCCATCACTTCCTCATCGCTTCTTCGCGTCATGCCATGCCGCGTTGGCTCAGCGAAGGGGCAGCGGAATACTTCTCATCGGCGCGATTCAATGATGACGGCTCGGTCGATATCGGATTACCCAACAATGATCGCGCGTGGGAGATCAGTCAGGCTGCCCCTGTTTCTGTGCAGGAGCTGCTCGATTACAGCCTCTATCGCGACAATCGGGGCAATCGGTACACCGCCTATTACGGGCGCAGTTGGTTGCTCTATCATTATCTGCGTTTTGACTCCCGGCGTTCGGGCCAGCTCATTCGCTATTGGCAAGCGGTTGCCTCCGGCGCTGATAGTCTTGAAGCGGGTGAGCAGGTATTTGGCGATCTCGACCAGCTGGACAACGAGCTTCGCGCTTATGGCCGGCAGCGTTCCATGTCAGGCATGCGGTTTAGCAGTTCAGACATCTCAATTGGAGCGGTCTCCGTGTCCGAATTGAGCGAAGGCCACGCCGCGATGATGCGGGTGATCATGCGTTCAAAGCGCGGCGTCAACAGGGAGCGTGCGCAAGACATCGTCTCCGATGCACGGGAGGTTGCCGAGCGGCATTCGCAGGATGCAGAAGTTCTCGCCGCCCTTGCCGAAGCAGAATACGATGCCGGAAATGATGATGCCGCGATCGATGCAGCCCAGCGGGCAATCGCAATCGACCCCTTGGTACTCAATGCCTATGTCCAGCAAGGTTACGCACTGTTCCGCAAGGCGGAGAGCGCCGCAAACCAAGAGCAAGCCTATGCTGCAGCGATGCGCCCATTTGAAGCGCTCAATGCGATCGAAAGCGACCATACGCAGCCACTGATCTATTATTATCGCAGCTTTGTCAGACGCGGCGTGGCGGCGCCCGAGGGGGCGCAATTCGCGCTCGAACGGGCGACTCAGCTTGCCCCGTTTGACCAGTCACTCGCGGTTGAAGTGGCTGCGATGAAAGCAGGCCAAGGCGATCCCGTGGTTGCGCGCTATCTGCTCGCGCCGGTAGCAGCCAATCCGCATGGCGGGAAAGAGGCGCGCCTAGCACGTGCAATGACGACCTATCTGGAAAGTGTTTCCGACGGAACGCGCGTCAACTTCGCCGCCATGATGGAACGCTTCGAAGAAGCGGACAGCGATGATGACGATTCCGGCGAAGGAGATGACGGAGACGCATAACCTGCCTCTCCGTCCTTACCCCCTCTACCGGCTCATCATCCCCGTCACGATCGACCCCAGAATGCCGCCCAGCGGGTTGCTGCCACCTTGCGCGCCGCCTGCGCCGCCGCCGGTTGCCTGTTTGGCCATATAGCCAGCCACCGCCATGGCCAGGATCGGGAGCATCTTTTTCAGCATCCCTTCGTCCAGTCCGGTCATGGCTGCAACTTCGCCAGCGACCGAGCGGCTAACATCCTTGCTGCCGAAGATATTGCCGAGGATATCGTTGCCCGGCTGCGACGGGGTTGGCTGCGTGCCCAGAACCGCATCGAGCAATCCGCCGCCGAGCATTCCGCCCAACCCGCCGCCAGCGCCGCCGCTGCTGCCACCGCCGCCAAGGATCGCACCAGCAAGGCCGCCCAGCCCGCCCATCGGATCAGGTGTCGATGTGCCGCCGGTCGCACTGCGGCCCATCCCGGCCACGATTGCGGGAAGCAGCGCGCCCGCCGCGGTCTTCGCGGTGGCTTCGTCAACGCCAAGTTCGCGCGCCATCGATGTGATCGCGCCGCTCTGCTGAAGCATGGTTGCAAGGCTCATTTGGGTTCTCCTGAAAGTTGGATCATTTGCGGCCGAACAGGCCAGAGGCGAGGCCGGCAATATCGTCGAGCGGATTGCCGTCGCCATCCTGGTCGAGCATGCTCATCACACCCGAAAGCGCCGAATTATCCTTCATACCCTCAGCGATACCGCCCAGTGCGCTTTCGCCGCCAAGTTGTGACAGAATGCCGCTCAAAGCCCCTGCATCGATGCCGGTCTTCTGTGCCGCCAGCTCGACAGTGTCGCCTTCCTGCTCGTGCGATGCGCCCAGCGCGGCCACAGCCTTTTCCGCCAGCGAGGGGTCCAGGCCGACCTTCTCTGCCAGCGCTGCAACCGTGTCCGGTGAACCGGCGACCTGCTTCATGATGCCGTCGAGAATGCTCATTTGGTAGTTCCCTTCAAGTGATGAGGGCGCATGCTAGCCGTTTGTCAGCGCACAAAAAAGGCCCCGCGCGGCGAACCGGGCGGGGCCTTTGCAAGAACTTGTATCTTTTGCGCGATTAGGCCGCGACAGGGGCCGCGTTGCGCACGCCTTCGTCAACATGCGCTTCGAACTCGGCGAAATTGTCGATGAAGAGCTGGACGAGCTTGGCCGCGGTGGCGTCATAGCCGTCCTTGTCCGCCCAGGTGCTGCGCGGGTCGAGGATCGTCTGGTCGATACCCTGCTCTGCCAGAACCGGCACGTGGACCGGCACGGCAAAGCCGAAATTGGCATCGTCGCGGAATTCAACCGTTTCCAGATCGCCGTCGAGCGCGGCGTTGAGCAGCGCACGCGTGGCCTTGATCGGCATGCGGTTGCCGGTGCCGTATTTGCCGCCGGTCCAGCCGGTGTTGAGCAGCCAGCACTGGACCTGCCCCTTGGCGATCCGCTCTTTCAGAAGGTTGCCATAGACGCTGGGGTGGCGCGGCATGAAAGGCGCGCCAAAACAGGTCGAGAAGGTCGCTTCAGGTTCGGTCACACCGATTTCGGTGCCCGCTACCTTGGCGGTATAGCCCGAGAGGAAGTGATACATCGCCTGCTCCGGCGTCAGCTTCGCAATCGGAGGCAGAACGCCGAACGCATCGGCGGTCAGCATCACGACATTCGACGGCACCGGCCCCATATTTTCTGCGCTGGTGTTGGGGATGTAGTCGATTGGATAGGCACCGCGTGTATTCTCGGCGAGCGTGTTGTCATCGAAATCCAGCTCGCGTGTTTCGGGGTCCATTACTACGTTTTCGAGCACCGTGCCGAAGCGGCGGGTTGTGGCGTAGATTTCCGGCTCGGCCTCTTCAGACAGACGGATCATCTTGGCGTAGCAGCCGCCCTCGAAGTTGAAGACCGCCGTATCCGACCAGCCATGTTCGTCATCGCCGATCAGCGTGCGCGATGCGTCGGCGCTGAGCGTCGTTTTGCCCGTGCCCGACAGGCCGAAGAACACCGCCGTCCTGCCGTCAGCGCTGATATTGGCCGAACAGTGCATCGGCATCACACCCTTGACCGGAAGCAGGTAGTTGAGAATGCCGAAGACGCTCTTCTTCATCTCGCCCGCATAACGCGTGCCGCCAATCAGGATCAGCTTTTCGGTCAGATTGACCGCGATCACGGTTTCCGAATTGGTCCCGTGACGCACCGGATCGGCCTTGAAGCTGGGCAGGTCGATGATCGTGTATTCGGGCGCGAAATCGCTCAGTTCTTCCGCCGTGGGCCGCACCAGCAGAGTGCGGATGAACAGGTTATGCCAGGCGAGCTCGTTGATAACGCGCACATTGACGCGGTGCTCCGGCTGCGAGCCGCCGAACAGGTCAGCCACATAGAGCGTGTCCTTCGTGCCGACCGCTTCCATGAAGTCTGCCTTCAAGTTGGCGAAGTGGTCCGGCGACATCTCGGCATTGACCTTGCCCCACCACACCGTGTCTTCGGTGGTCGCGTCGCGGACGATGAACTTGTCCTTCGCGCTGCGGCCGGTCTTTGCACCGGTTTGCACGACCAGCGCGCCGTGCTTTGACAAAGCGCCTTCTTTGGCTGCCAGCGAGGCTTCGACCAGCTCGGCTGTGCCAAGATTTGTGTGCAGTGTGGCTTCGGTTTCGATGCCCTGGGCACCGAGCGAATGGGCGAGGGGGATCACTTTAATACTCCTGAATGCGGCAGAAATTCGCGGCTCATCGGGATCAATCCGCCGGAAAACGCCGCAATGAGAGAAGTTGCAGCGATTCGAATTTTCTGGCGAAATCCCGATCCGCCAAGCGGCATAGAAGCGCGATTTGCCACCGTCAAACCGGACCCGCTCGTGCTGCAATGCACAATTCGCCGGCACTCAGTCGCCCCGCTTCGCCAAGTGCAATTATCCTGTTGTAAGCAGGCCGATATCGTCGAGAAATTGCGCAGCTTCGCGCCGCCGCATTGCGCAATTGATTGTTTCGCTCTCTCGAAACGGCTACTCCTTTTTTGCGAAATGCGGAGGAACTCAAAGCCACAATGGCCAGCGACATAAGCGAAATCCCTGGCGAATCTTCGCCAAACCAAGCGCAGGCAATTCCGGCCGAGCCTCAAGAGGCGTTTGAAATCGCGCTGGTGGACGATGATCGCAACATCCTCACCACCGTCTCGATCGCGCTTCAGGCCGAAGGGTTTGTGACGCGGCTCTATTCGGACGGCGAAACCGCCTTGAAGGCGCTGCTCGACAATCCGCCCGACCTCGCCGTGTTCGACATCAAGATGCCCAAGATGGACGGGATGGAATTGCTGCGGCGGGTGCGCGAACAATCACCGCTGCCGGTGATTTTCCTGACCAGCAAGGATGACGAAGAGGACGAGGAAGCGGGGCTGGAACTGGGCGCGGATGACTACATCGCCAAGCCGTTCAGCCTGCGCCTGCTCACTGCCCGCATCCGCGCGATCCTGCGCCGCGCCGAACCGGACCGCGCTATCGGTAATGAGGAAAGCGCCCCCGAGCCAGCCAATCCCAACATTGATCGCGGGCGGCTGTTCATGGACCCTGCGCGCCACCATGTGACATGGAACCAGAAGCCGGTGAGCCTGACTGTCACCGAATTCCTTATCCTCGAAGCGCTGGCAGCGCGGCCCGGTGTCATTAAGAGCCGCAACCAATTGATGGATGCCGCCTATCCCGACGACGTCTTCGTCGATGATCGAACGGTGGACAGTCATATCAAACGCATGCGGCGCAAGTTCCGCAGCGTCGACCCCGAATTCGGCGCCATCGACACGCTCTATGGCGCGGGATACAGTTTCACCGATGGCTGACACGGGCCAGCTCGACGTCAATACATCCCGCGCGGATCGGGTCGCTGGCGATCTGGCGTCCGAAGAGCAACCTGCCATTGGCCGTCTAGAAGAGCGCCGAGGCGTAACAGGTCGCTTCTCGCTCACTGCCCGCATTCTGATCGTCAACATCTTGCCGCTTGCGCTGCTTTCCGGCGGGCTTTTCTATCTCGACACCTACCGCACCCAGCTGATCCAGGAACGCTTCAAGCTCGCCCGCATCGAAGCCCAGATCACCGCCGAAGCGCTCGCTGGCGCAACCCGTCAACGGCAAGAGGCTCTGCTGGTCCAGATCGGACGCGAGCAAGGGATGCGGATGCGCATGTTCGATGCCGAAGGGCTGCTCTGGGCCGACAGTTTCGCGCTCGCAGAGCCAGCCTTTGTGCTCGACGACATCACCGATGATAGCTGGGACGAGGAATGGGCGCGCTGGCTTGACCGGACGGTCGACACCATCGTCAGCGCCGAGGCAGTGCCTGACTATGTCGAACCCGAAGCGCAAAACGCCAATGCCTTCCCCGAGCTGGTGCAGGCGCGCGAAGAGGGGCTTAGCCAGGTGCGTCTCTATGAATGGCTCGACGGGACCCCGGTAATCACCGCTGCAGCGCCGGTGGGTTTGAACGGCGCGACCTTGCTGACTGTGCGCAATGCGGTGGACATTACCGAAAGTGTCCGTTCGGCGCGTTCGGCGCTGGTGATTGCGGTGCTGGCAGTGCTGTTCGCCTCGGCTCTGCTCTCGCTCTATCTGGCGCGCACGATCGTAAGCCCGCTCCAATTGCTTGCACGGGCAGCGCAAAAGGTCCGTCAGGGCCGTGAGCGCGATGTCGAAGTGCCGCGCCTGCCCGAACGCAGCGATGAAATCGGTCAGCTCGCCCGCTCCGTTTCCGACATGACGCTCGCCTTGCGCCAGCGGATCGATGCGGTCGACAGCTTCGCCGCCGATGTCGCGCACGAGATCAAGAACCCGCTCGCAAGCTTGCGTAGCGCAGTCGAATCGCTGCCCAAGGTCAAGGACCCCGATCTGCGCCGTGAGCTGGAGCAAATCGCCACACATGATGTGCGCCGGATCGACCGGCTCGTCACCGAAATTTCCGATGCAAGCCGGATCGACGCAGAAATGTCGCGCGCGACGCTGGAAGATATCGACATGCGTGACCTGGTGCGTGCGATCATCGGCAGCCGAGAAAACCGCGCAGAGAATGCCGATCACCGGATCGATCTGATCTCTCAGGGTGCTCCAGCAATTGTGCTGGGCGTGGGAGCACGGCTTGAACGCGTCGTCGAAAACCTGCTCGACAATGCGGTTTCCTTCTCGCCGCCCGACGCACCGATCGAGGTCGCAATCGACAATGATGGCGAATGCGTAACCCTGACCGTTTGCGATTCCGGACCGGGCATCCCCGAAGACGCACGCGAAAAGGTGTTTCAGCGCTTCCATTCGGTCCGACCGGACACTGAGGATTTCGGCAATCACTCGGGCCTTGGCCTCGCCATTGCGCGGGTAATTGCCGAGGCACATGACGGCTCGCTCGTCGCAGAGGCGCGGCCGGACGGGAAAGACGGCGCCTGCCTTCGCTTGCGCCTCCCCGCATCGTGAGCAGCAAGCCTTCTACGATAGCGCAAGCGAGCTGCGTCGCCATCGATGGGCGCGCCTTGATGATCGAGGGAGAGCCGGGCAGCGGCAAGTCTTCGCTTACACTCGCGCTGATCGATCGCGGCGCGCAGCTCATCGGCGATGATGGTGTGACACTGCAGCGTGAAGGCGATGCAATCGTCGCGCGCCCTCCCCCCAATATCGCCGGATTGCTGGAGGTTCGCGGTGTCGGGCTGGTCGAACTGCCGCTCGCCCCGCCCACGCCGCTGGCGCTTATCTTGCAATTGGACGGAGCGGGCGAGAGGCTTCCTGAGCGCCTTCCCACCCGCGACATACTGGGTGTGGAACTGCCCGTTCTGGCGTTCGAGCCGGGCACTATCGCCCCTGCCGAGCGCGCCGAATGGGCTTTGCGCGTGCATGGAATTGGGTCTGCCTGAAGGCGCTGCCGTAACGGGACAATTGTAAAATCCTTCTTTCAATCCGCGAAGCAACGCGCGAAAAGCGTGCGCATGGACGCCCCCGCCCCATCCTCTCCTGACAAACGCCAGCGGTTGCTGCTCGTCACCGGCCTGTCCGGCGCTGGCAAATCGACCGCGCTCGACGTGCTTGAGGATCTGGGGTGGGAGACGATCGACAACTTCCCCGTTCGCATGCTCGAAAGGCTCGTTGGTGATCCCGATGGCGATGCGACTGCCCCGCGCGCACCGCTCGCGCTTGGTTTCGATTCGCGCACGAGAGGCTTTGTTCCGGCGGAGATTATCGAGCTGGTGAAGGAGCTTTCGGCGCGCGACGATATCGCGCTCACTTCGATGTTCATCGATTGCACCGGCGGCGAGCTGGAGCGGCGCTATAACGAGACACGTCGCCGTCACCCGATGGCGCAAGGGCGCACCGTGCAAGACGGCATCGCGGCAGAGCGCGAACTGCTCGAACCTTTGCGCCGCTGGGCAGAGATCGTGATCGACACCTCCGCCATGGCCAGCAACGAATTGCAAGAGCAGGTGCGCAGCCTGTTTGGCAGCGAAGGAGAAGGCGCGATGACGCTCACCATCTCCAGCTTCGGCTTCGCGCGCGGCATGCCGCCGCTTGCCGACCTCGTATTCGACATGCGCTTTCTCGACAATCCGCATTGGGTCGAGGGCCTGCGCGAACTGACCGGGAGAGACGAGCCTGTGGGCAAGCATATCGAGACCGATCCCGCATTCCACAAAGCCTTTGGCCAGATCCGCGACCTGCTCGAAACGCTGCTTCCTCGCTATGCCGCGCAGGGCAAATCCTATGTCCACGTCGCCTTTGGCTGCACTGGCGGGCGGCATCGCTCGGTCTTCACCGCTGAACGCATGGCGCAGGACTTGCGCAGCGCAGGATTTTCGCCCACTGTCCGCCATCGCAATCTGGCCTCCCGCGCCGCCGACGAGATCGAAGGTCAACGACGTTGAAGACAGCTTTGCGAAAGACGGTGGTGTTTGGGATAGCGGGCTTTCCGCTGGAAACGTACGGACGATAAATCGCGTATGATCGGTTTGATCCTGGTTACCCATGGCCGCCTTGCGGACCAATTCGTTGAAGCGATGGAGCATGTCGTCGGCAAGCAAGCGGCGATTGCGACCGTCTGCATCGGCCCCAATGACGATATGGAACAACGCCGCGCAGAGATCGCGGACAAGATCGACGTTGTCGAAAGCGGCAGCGGCGTCATCATCCTGACCGATCTGTTTGGCGGCACTCCCTCCAACCTTGCGATCTCGCTGCTTGATGCCGGGCAGGTCGAAGTGATCGCGGGGATCAACCTGCCAATGCTCATCCGTCTTGCCGGAGCGCGCAAGAGCATGGGCGTGGTCGAAGCGGTTGATGCCGCGCAGACCGCAGGCCGCAACTACATCACTGTGGCGAGCGAGCTGCTCGGCAGCGACAGCGAACCGCGCAGCGCAAGCGGCGGGAACTAGGGCACAGGGTCCATGAGCGAAGTTCGTCAATCGGTCACCATCGTCAACAAACGCGGGCTCCACGCAAGAGCCAGCGCGAAGTTCGTCGGGGCGGTATCGGCGCTTCCCGAAGGCGCCGAAGTGCGCGTCGCCAAGGGCGGCAATGAAGCGGCGGGCGGCTCGATCCTCGGCCTGATGATGCTTGGCGCGGCGAAGGGCGATGATGTCGAACTGATCGTCGGCGGCACCGATGCCGATGGCGTTTTGGCGCAATTGGTGGCGCTGGTCGAAGACGGCTTCGGCGAAGAATAGCCCGATAGGACAGGCGCGATGCGCAAACACATTTCGGGTTTCTCCAATCCAACGGTCAAATATCTGCGCAGCTTGCGCGACAAGAAGCACCGCAAGCGCGCGGGCCAGTTTCTGGTCGAGGGCCTGCGCCTGCTCGAAGATGCGCGGGCCAGCGGGCGCGTGCCGCGGCAGGTCGTCATGGCCGAGGGCCGCGAGGAGCACGAATTGCTCTCCCGGCTCGAAGGCGAAGTCGCAGCGGCGGGCGGCGAAGTCATCACCACCACGCCCGACATCCTCTCCAAGATCACCGGCAAGTCGAACTCGCAAAGCGTTGTCGGCGTGTTCGACGAGTTCGACACCGCGCTCTCTGCACTCGAGCGCGATGCGGCGGCAATCTGGCTCGTCGCTCAGGACCTGCGCGATCCCGGCAACCTTGGCACCATGCTGCGCACGGGTGACGCGGTGGGTGCAGGCGGGCTGATCCTGATCGACGATTGCGCCGATCCGTTCAGCGCCGAAGCCGTGCGGGCCAGCATGGGCGCGGTGTTCACGCTCGGTCTGGCGCAGGCGCGGTGGGAGGAGTTTCTGCCGTGGCTGCGCAGCGGGTCCGGCCAGCTGGTCGCCGCGAGCCTGCGCGATGCCGTGCCCTATCGCGAAGCGCCTTATGCTGCGCCTTGCTTCATCCTTGTCGGCAACGAATCGCAAGGTCTGCCTGAGGCTTACGAGGCCGAATGCGACCTGCGCGTGACGATGCCGATGCGCGGGCGCGCCGACTCGCTCAATGCAGCGGTCGCCGGTGCGGTGCTGGCCTACGAGGTGTTCGACGCGCTCGATTGATCCGCGCCGGTTCATATCACCGCATTCTCCTCTGAAGTGGACCGCGCAAGTGGGGTCTTTGAAAAACTTTTCCGCCCCGCTTGAGGCTGGTTGCTGGCCGCTTGTAGTCGCTGGTCCTTGAACCGCCGGATCAGCCGCAAGAGCGCGGAATTGTCAGCTTTTCGCTCGATCGCAACCACGCGGCCGAAGTAGAGAACCGGCTTCACAAGTCCCGCTTCGAACCGTTCGACCAGCTCGTCTCGTGTAACCTTTCGCCAATCCATCCTGATGGGCGGCAATTTGCCCGTGCCCGGCTGCGCCAGAATGCTGTCCCAAGCGCGCGCGAAACTCGCCGCATCGGGGCGGGCTCGGAGGCGGTAGGCGCTCATGCGCGACATGCCCACACGGCGCGCAGCGGTGATGACAGTGCCGGAGAGGTAAAGCTCGGCGAGAAACAGGCACTGGCGCACTTCGCACCACCCATCAGCGCGCGAGCGGGTCTGCACAGGGCGGAAGAAATGCGGCTTGCGGCGGGTGCGGTGGGCTGGGACCGGTTTGCGGGTGGCTAGGTTAGCGTAGTTTTCCATCCGCCAGTGTGGAGCAGAAAACCGCGCTGTAGGAAAATGGGCTGGCAATCTCGAGCCGTCACCCCGGACTTGATCCGGGGTCCCGCTTTCTTTGGACCGGTCCACTGCTGCAAGAAGCGGGACCCCGGCTCGGGGGCCGGGGTGACGGGGAGCTATTTGGCCCTATTCAGCCGCGTCCTTGCGCTCTTCTTCGAGCATGAAGCCGTCGTCCTCGACCGCTTCCGCGTCTGCCGCATTGTAGCGGGGCGCTGACTCGACCAGCGGCACGTCTTCGATCTCACTCGCGATCTCGAGGCCCTTCTCGGCAAGCCGTTTGCCGGAGGACAGAACGTTGCGCTCAAAGCTCCCGACGAACTTGTTGTAATTGTTGACCGCGCTTTCGAGGCCTCCGCCAACGCGTTTCAAGTGGTCGGCTGCGGTCTTGAGACGACCATATAGCTCCGCGCCCATCCGTCCGATTTCTTGCGCCTCTTTCGCCAGCCCGTCCTGCCGCCAGACCTGCGCGACCGTGCGCGCAATCGCGACAAGGTTGGTGGGCGTCGCCAGCAAGACGCGGCGCTCGAACGCGAAGTCCCACAAGGTGGGATCGGCATCCAGAGCGGCGGTCACAAAATGCTCGCCCGGAATGAACATGATGACGTAGTCGGGCGCTTCCTCGAACTGGCTTTGATAGCTCTTCGCGCTCAAAGTCTGGACGTGGTTACGCATGGATTTGGCGTGCGATTCCAGCTCGCGCTTGCGGGTGTCGTCATCATCGGCCTCGAACGCGGCCTGATAGGCATTCAATGAAACTTTGGAATCGATCACCAGCTTCTTCTGACCCGGCACATTGATGATCGCGTCGGGGCGCAGACGGCCCTCTTCGGTGTCGATCGAATGTTCCAGTTCGAAATCGGTATGCTCGGCCAACCCGCATTGTTCGAGCAGGTTTTGCAGCGCCCGCTCGCCCCAGCGCCCGCGCGCCTTGGGGGCGTTGGTAAGCGAATTGCCGAGTCGCTGCGCTTCGCGCCGGACCTCTTCCTGCCCTTCGCGCATCGACTGGATCAAGCCGTTCAATTGCCCGAAGGCATCCACGCGTTGCTTCTCGAGCGATTCGACCTGCTTTTCGTATTTTTCCAGCCGCTCACCCACTGGTGCGAGCAGCGTCTTGATCTTGGCCTCGCCGGTTGCTTCGGATTGCTTGAAGCGTTCCTCGGCGCGTTTGAGGAAGTCTTCCTGATTGGCCTTGAGCACTTCCGCACCGGTCGCCTTGAACTGCGCGAGCATCTCCTCGCGCGCCTCTTTCATCTGCGCCATCTGGCGTTCGAAATTGGCCTCGTTCGCTTCGAGTGTCGCCACTTTGATCTGCGATTCGCCCAGCTCGGCGATCGACTTGCGAAACTTCTCGTCCAGCTCCTTCGCCGCAGCCTCTCGCTCACCCAGCCGCTCGCGCAGTTCGGCCACAGGACGCGAGGCAAAGAACCACGCCGCGCCGCCGCCCAGGGCCGCGCCGATGATCAGAAAGAGAGCAAGAAGAATCGGTTGTTCCATCGCGCCCTTATAGCACGGAACAAATTAGGAACACCAGCGCTTTGTAGGATATCCCCGACTAAGAAGCTGGATCCCGGATCAAGTCCGGGATGACGTTGGTGCGTGTGAAGCGAGAAACGGTCCGCAGGACCGCAAGGGCGCCTAAACTAATGGGCGCCCGCCCGCAGCGGGTGCGGCATGCCGCACATCTAGCGAGGACGCTCCCACGGAGGTGGGAGCGCAAAACAAACTACGCCGCCGCCCTCAACTTCTTCAGCTTCTTCAGCGCCATCTGCCGCTTCAAGCGCGAAAGGTGGTCGATGAAGAGGATGCCTTCCAAATGGTCCATCTCGTGCTGCAGGCAGGTTGCGAGCAGGCCTTCGAGGGCCTCTTCGTGGTGGTTGCCGTCGAGGTCCTGATACTGGACCGTGCAGGTCGCGGGGCGGTCCACATCGGCGTAGATTTCGGGGACCGAGAGGCAGCCTTCGTTGAAGGTCGACAGATCCTCTGCCGGATCGAGGATCACCGGATTGACGAAGACGCGCGGCTCTTTCTTGGTCGCGGGATGCGTGTGTTTGTGGCCGTCATGATCACACTCGACCGGCTCGGCGTCGGGGTCGTCGGGCTGCAAGTCGATCACCAGCAGACGCTTGGGAATGCCGACCTGAATTGCCGCCAGACCGATGCCGGGCGCGTCATACATCGTCTCTAACATGTCCTCAGCGAGCTGTTTGAGCTCGTCATTGAACTCTTGCGGCTCGACGGGGACGGAGACGGTCTTGAGCCGGGGGTCCGGCACTTCGAGGATTTCAAGGATAGCCATGGGGGAGCAGATAATCGCGCTGGCGGGATTATTCAACGGCGCGTTTACTCCACCGGACGCCGTGCCCTCAATGCCTGTGCGAGCGTGCCTTCGTCGAGGTAGTCGAGCTCGCCCCCGACCGGCAGGCCGTGGGCGAGCTGGGTGATGCGGACCTTGTGCTCCTCCAGCCGCTCGGCGAGGTAATGCGCAGTGGTCTGCCCCTCCAGCGTGGCGTTCATGGCGAGCACGACTTCGTCGACGGCTCCATCAGCAACGCGGGTGAGCAGCGAGGCGATGTTGAGGTCTTCCGGCCCCACCCCGTCGAGCGCGGAAAGCTTTCCGCCCAGCACATGGTAGCGGCCCTGAAACAACCGCGCGCGGTCGAGCGCCCAGACATCGGCGACATCCTCCACCACACAGAGCGCGCGCGCATCGCGGCGGTGATCGGCGCAAATACCGCAGGGGTCGACCGTGTCGACATTGCCGCAGGTTTCGCATTCGACCAGCGTCTCGGACACGGCAGCGAGCGTTTCGAGCAAGGCTGGCAAAGCGCCTTCGCGGTTCTTGACCAGCCACAGCACCGCCCGTCGCGCGGATCGCGGGCCGAGGCCGGGCAAACGGGCCAGAGCAGAGGATAAAGCTTCGATCTCTTGCGATGCCATGGGGGGAGAGATAGGGGCTGGAACCCATTCGAGAAAGGCCCACCGGACCCGTCATGCGCATCATTTTCATGGGAACGCCCGATTTTGCGGTGCCAGCACTGGTCGCACTCCATGCGGCTGGGCACGAGATTGCCTGCGTTTACTCGCAGCCGCCGAGCCGTTCGGGACGGGGCAAGAAGCTGCGCCCCTCGCCGGTTCACGCGAAGGCCGAGGAGTTGGGGATCGCGGTTCGCACGCCCAAGAGCTTGCGCGGTGAAGAGGCGCAGGTGGAGTTTGCGGCGCTCGGGGCCGATGTTGCGGTGGTGGCGGCTTACGGATTGATCCTGCCGCAGCCTGTGCTCGACGCGCCCACTCACGGATGCCTCAACATTCACGCCTCGGTCCTGCCGCGCTGGAGGGGGGCTGCGCCGATCCACCGCGCTGTGATGGCGGGCGATCAAGAGACCGGCGTGACGATCATGCAGATGGAGGCGGGCCTCGATACAGGACCGATGCTCCATATCGTGCGCACGCCGATTGCGGCCAAAACCACGGGCGAGTTGACCGCTGAACTGGCCGAGCTGGGCGCAGGCGCGATGGTGGAGGTGCTGGCGGGCCTTGGCGGATACGCGCCTCAGCCGCAGGACGATGAAGCCGCGACCTACGCTCCCAAGATCGACAAGGCAGAAGCGCGGATCGGCTGGTCGCGACCCGCTGGCGAGATTGTGCGGCATGTGGCTGGCCTCGCGCCGTTTCCGGGGGCGTGGTTTGAATTGGGCGAGGAGAGGGTGAAACTGCTGCTCGCCGAAGAAGTTGCAGGCGCAGGTTCGCCGGGCGAAGTGCTGGATGCCGACTTCACTATCGCTTGCGGGACCGGCGCGCTCCGCCCCCTGAGGCTCCAGCGCGCGGGCAAACCGGCGATGGACCGCGAGGATTTCCTGCGCGGGCGGGCGGTCGAAGTGGGCACGCGCCTCGCATGACCCGTTTCGCGCTGACCATTGAATTTGACGGCACGCCCTTTTTCGGCCTCCAGCGCCAGAAGCACGGGCCGAGCGTGCAGCAATCGATCGAAGACGCGCTTAACTCGATTACCGGCGAAAAGGCGGTGCTGCACAGCGCGGGGCGGACCGATGCGGGGGTCCATGCGCTCGCCATGCGCAGCCATGTCGATCTGGAAAAGGACATTGAGCCTTTCCGCCTGATGGGCGCGATCAATGCGCATCTTCGCCCTGACCCGATTGCCATTCTCGCCTGCGAAAAGGTGAGCGAGGACTGGCATGCGCGCTTTACCTGCACCGGGCGGCGCTATCTCTACCGCATCGCCAATCGCCGCGCGCCACTGACCCTGACCAAGGGCCGCGCGTGGCAGGTTGCACATGATCTCGACGTTGAGGCGATGCATGAGGCTGCGCAGGCGCTGGTGGGCAAGCACGATTTCACCACCTTCCGATCTGCCCATTGTCAGGCGAAGGATCCGGTAAAATCGCTCGACCGGCTTGATGTCGAGAAGGCCCAAACCCCGTGGGGCGAAGAGGTCCATATCCACGCCGCCGCGCGTTCATTCCTCCACCATCAGGTGCGCTCAATGGTGGGCTGTCTGAAGCTGGTCGGACAGGGCACTTGGCCCATCGAACAGGTGCGCGAAGCCCTCGAAGCCAAAGACCGTAGCAAATTAGGACTTAACGCGCCGCCCCAAGGTCTATACTTCGTCGAAGCAATCTATCCCGAAGACGCGATCTGTCCGCAAGACGAAGGCTAGCCGATGTCCAACTGGTACAAGATACCCAAGAGCACCAGAATGACGCAGCGCGAATATCGCGCGAATATCGAAGGCATCAATATCGTCTTTGGCGCGGTGCTGGGCTTTGTTCTGGTCGGCGCGGAGGGCTTGCCGGTCTTCGATTTCGTGCTGATGCTGGTGATGAGCGCTTCGATTGTCGTTCTGATCCTCTATCTGGGGTCGAGCGAGTATAAGTTGTTCTACGCCGTCCTCACCGCCGCCACGATCATTGCCCTGCCCTTTATCGCTGAAGACCTTTTCAGCCTTACCAGAGTCCCCAAATTACAGCCCACGCTCGCGATCTGGGCGCTTATGGTCGCTGGCGTTGAACTGATCCCGCGAACCCAGTCCGAACCCGATTCCACTCAGGAGAATACCGAATGACCACGACCGGAAAACAGCTTTTCACCACGCTTTCAGCAGACGGCAAACTGACGCTCGAGATCAGCGAGGAGAGCTTTCCCGCGCCCACCGGCAATCAGGTACTGGTCAAGATGGAAGCCGCGCCGATCAATCCGTCGGACCTTGCGATCCTGACCAGCGCGGCGGATTTTGAAACCGCCGAATATTCGGCTGGCAAGGTTGTCGCCAATATGCCCGAACCGTTCCTGTCAGGGCAAAAGGGCCGCCACGGCCAGCGTCTGCCAGCGGGTAACGAAGGCGCGGGCACCGTTGTCGCAACCGGCGACAGCGACATGGCCAAGGCTCTGATGGGTCAGCGAGTCGCCTGCGTTCCGGGCAATGCGTTCAGCCAATATGCGATTGCCGATGCGATGATGTGCCTGCCGCTGGGCGAACACGACGCCGAAACCGGCGCGTCGAGCTTTGTGAACCCGATGACCGCTCTGGGCTTTGTCGAGACCGCGCGCATGGAAGGCCACAGCGCGATCATCCACCTCGCCGCAGCGTCAAACCTTGGCCAGATGCTCAACAAGATCTGCCTCGAAGACGGAATGGGCCTGGTCAATATCGTGCGCCGTCAGGAGCATGTCGACCTGCTCAAATCGCAGGGTGCGACTCATGTCGTGAACTCGTCGGACGATGATTACATGGCGCAGCTCCGCAAAGCGATTGAAGAGACGGGCGCCTATCTCGGCTTTGACCCCATTGGCGGCGGTCAGGCGACCGACGGCGTCTTGAAAGCGATGGAACAGGTCGCGTCGAGCAAGATGGGCGAGTTTTCGCGCTACGGCTCTTCGCAGGACAAGAAGATGTACATGTATGGCCGTCTGGACCTCCAGAACCCGACCATCCTTACACCGTCCTACGGCCTGCAATGGACCGTTTCGGGCTTCCTGCTGACCCCGTTCCTGCAAAAGGTTGGCATGGAAACCGTGGTGAAAATGCGCACCCGCGTGCAGCAAAACCTCACCACCACCTTCGCCTCGCATTACAAGGCCAAGGTCAATCTGGAAGAGATGCTGACCAAAGACGCGATCACCGATTATCGCCAGATGAAAACCGGCGAGAAGTATCTGGTTACGCCTTGGGGGTGAGAGGGACTTGCCAGATCAGAAGCAACATGTTGAATTAAGAGGGGTATTGGCGTGGAAATTACTCTACCGCTGTTCGCATTGGGATGCCTGTTCGGCCTTGTAAATATCTGGATGTTTCAAGGTCTGATCGACTGGGCCATCACCAGCCGTTTCATGGACGATCCTGTGAAGGGTAAGATACTTTCCACGCTGCTGGCCTATATGCTCGGCGCCCTGACGTATCTGGCTCTAAGCGATTTGTGGCTAGGCTTCGTGCTCTATATTCCCGGCGCGCTGCTGATCGGTTTCCTTGAAGTACGCAAAGGCGCGCGGATGCAGCAGACGGCGCTGGACAGCGACGAGACGGCGACGTTCGAATAGAGCTGGAGCGTAGAGCTAAGGACTATCAAAGGCGCTCTGGATTGCATCCGGGGCGCCTTTTCCGTTGGCGAGCAGCACCATCAGAAGGATCCGCGCCTTTTGCGGGTTAAGCGCGCGGGCGGCGATGAAGCGGTTGGCGTCGTCCTCCGGCTCGCGGTCGACCAGCCCTTCGTCAACGCGGCTGGCGCGCACGACCGCTAGGCCTGCCTGCGCGCGCTCGACCAGCAATTGGCGCACCGGATCGGGCAGGTTGCCCTCGCCCACTCCGGCAACCACCAGCCCGCGAATGTCATCGCCCAGCAGCCGCTCAGCCGTCCAAGTCTCCAGACCGCCAGTTGCATAGAGAACGGGCACGCGGGGAAATTCTGCCGGGAAAGCGTAGCGCGCGCTGGTGTTGTCGCGCCACGGCTTGCCGAACCAGTCGAGCGCGGCGGGAGTGACCACCGCGACACTGCCGCGCGGAAAGCCGCGAAAGGCATCGTCGGTCCCGCGCGTGCGAACCTTGCGCGCATCTCTCGCCGCCAGCACCCGGTCGCCCATCACCACCAGCACTCCGCGCCCGCTGGCTTCCGGATCGCCTGCGACGCGCACGGCATTCACGAAATTGCGCATTCCGTCTGATCCCACCGCATCGGCGGGCCGCATCGCGCCAACCATCACCACCGGCTTGGTCGCAGGCAGGGTCAGGTCGAGCAGGAACGCGGTTTCCTCCGCCGTATCGGTGCCGTGGGTGATGACGACGCCGTCCACCGCATCATCCGCCATCGCGTCGGAGATCGCGGAATGAAGCGCGCGCCACACATCCGGGCCGATGTCTTCCGAGCCGAGATTGGCGATCTGCTTGCCCGTCAGCTCCGCTTGCATACCCAGATGCGCCGCATCCTCGAGCCATTCGTCGATCCCGATCTGGCCGGGACGATATTCATGGCGCAGGGCATCGCCGGCGATCCCGGCAATCGTGCCGCCGGTGCCCAGAACCAGAAGTCGCGGAAGTGTTTTGGCGTTGCTCATAGGGAGCGCCTTTAGCCCCCTCGCCCGGCAAACCCAAAATTTTTTGCGCCCCTCATGGATTAAAGCGCGGCGCGGGTCCGTTCTCCCTCTGACCGGACGGTTCACCGCCGGGATCTAAACAGATTTGGAGACAGACTATGAAACTCACCCGCACCGCCATCGTGATCGCCGCCGGCCTCATCGCCGCTTCGACCCAGGCCGCCGCCCCGATGCTCTATGAAGAGCAGGTCGCGCGCACCGAAGAACAGCGGATCATCAACGCACCCATCGCTGGGATCGAGAACCGCTTCTGGTTCGATTACCGCATCGACATCACCGAGGCTCAGAAAGAGCTGCGCAGCGACCTCAATCGCGCCAGCGACCTCGAAGACCAGCGCGACGCCTGGGAAGAATACGCCAACGAACTGCGCGAAGAACGCAAGGATTACATCGAGGAAATGGCCGAGCGCGGCTATCGCTACGGCACCATCACCATCGGATAAAACCCGCATCAAGAGAGCCTGTTAAGGGCCAATGGGGGGAAGGGATCGGCAGCAATGCCGGTCCCTTTTTCTCGTTTGTTTGTGTTTCCTCGGGGCAGCTCCTCCGCTTCGCTGCGGGCCCCTGCGGGCGGCCTTCAGGTGGCGCATCCGCGCCGTCTGCACCTTCGGTTTCGACTCCGCCCTTGCGGTCCTTTGGACAGTTTTGTGTCGGTAGGGTTTGTTTGATCAGCGCCAAGGTGCGTTCCTGCGGAAGCAGGAACCCATTGGAGGAGCGGTTGCTGTGCTGCTGGACTCCTGCTTTCGCAGGATATCACGGATTATGAAGTAATGAGAGCCTAGCGCCAGCCCTTCGCTTGCGCCTCGGCCTCTGCCTCGGCGTCCAGCGCATCGCCGGCGGCCATGTCTTGCGCGGCTGCCAGCAGATCGCCTTCGCTGCCTGCCTGGCGGAATTCGGTAGCCTGTGCGCCGTCCAGCATCATTTCGCGCTCGATCGACCAGCCCTGCTCGCTGCGGCAGGCGATCCCGCCCACCGATCCGCTGCGATAGGTGCGGCAATAGCGCCCCCGATCATTCTCAAAGCTGAGCAATATCTGTGTGCGCGAATCCGCTGGTTGGCTGGCGACAAGCTGGTTGTCGAGCGCAGCGGCGAGCTGCGGGGTCGGGGTGCCATCGGGCACAAACGGATCACTGGGCACATTGCCCGGAACCAGCACCACCGCTGCGACAACCGCCGCAGCCATGGCAGGACCAACCCAAACACCCCAACGCCGCACTGCAGGCGCAAGCCCGCGTTTTTGGCGCGCAGCGGCAAAGCTGACGACCTCGCCCTCAGGCGCAGTGTCTTCCTTGGGTTGCAACAGCGCAGACAGATGCTCCGGCACCGGCTGGTCCAGCACCGGCGCGAAATGCGCGCCCAGCGTGTCTTTGAGCTTGCGGTGCGCCGCGACCTTGCGGGCAAGCGCCGGATCAGCCGCAATCGCGGCTTCGACCTCGGCCAATGCCGCACCTTCAAGCTCGCCATCGGCATAGGCGGCTATCTGTTCTTCACTGATGCTCATGGTGTGTCCTCCAGCATCGCAGCCAGCGCATCGCGCCCGCGCACAAGGCGCGAATTGAGCGTGCCGACGGGGCAGTCGGCGATCTGCGCGGCTTCCTTGTAGGAATAGCCCTCGACCATCACCAGCAGCACAGCCTCGCGCTGATCCTCTGGCAGGTTCTGCATCGCGCGGTCCACCATCGACAGTTCGACATGCGCTTCCTGCGCACCGTCAGAGCCGACCGACAGGCCCGCATCCTCGTCCACGAATGTTTCGCGGCGGCGCGAGACCGCTCGTCCTTCATCTATGAAAATATTGCGCATAATCCGGTACATCCAGCTGTCGAGCCGTGTGCCATCCTGCCATTGATCCCGGCGGGTGAGCGCGCGCTCGATTGTCATCTGGCACAAATCGTCGCCGTCGGCCGCCGAACCGGCGAGCCCGATCGCAAACCGCCGTAAGCGCGGCAGCAGGTCGAGAACTTGCTGTTCGAACGTCTTTTCCAGCTCTTGTGCCTTTTCGTATGGATGAAACGGATGGCGCGCTTCGTTTCATCCATGCTTAATGCAAAAGATCGGATAGAAACAATCATGCGCTTCAAACTGCTCACAATTCTGGCTGCTCTGATCGTAGCCAGTCCGCTCGCTGCACAATTGCAGGTGCCCGGAACCGGCGTCGGCGTCGGCGTTCCTCCGGTGGGCGGAGCGCTGGGCGATGCGACCGACGCGTTGGGCCGCACGCTCGACGGGCTTGACGAGCAGGTCCAGCGCGAGGCGCGCAGCCTTCTGCGTGCGCGCGACCGCACCCTGTCTCGCCTGCTGCGTCGCAACCGCGACGTGATCGAGCGCGATGCCGATGGCGATCTGGCGCGGCGCGGTGAGCTGATCGCGTTCGGCCTCAACGAACCCTATCGTTTTGCCCTGATAGACGCCGGCTTCACATCTTTGGGTCGCGAGTCAATTGAGGGGCTGGACCTCTCATTCACCCGTCTGGCCGTGCCAGAAGGCATGGATTTGGCCGATGCGCAGGCGCTTGCGGGCGAGGTTGCACCGGGTGTCGAGATTGCCCCTGACCATCTGCACTTCCAATCGGGCAATGCACTGGCTGCACCTGCCAGCCTGCCGATGATGGTCCAATCCGCGACGCCTATTTCCGTAGAAGTCGGTGTGATTGACGGAGCCCCCGCCCCCGCCATCGGGGTCATGTCGGAACGCGGCTTTGCCCGCGGCGCTCCCAAGCCGTCCGACCATGGCAGCGCGGTGGCGAGCCTGCTTCGCAGCGCGGGTGTCACCCGCATTCGCATCGCCGATGTCTATGGTGAGGATCCCGCGGGCGGCAACGCGCTGGCCATCGCCCGCGCACTGGGCTGGCTGGTCGAAAATGGCAGCAAAGTCGTCTCGGTCAGCCTGGTCGGCCCGCGCAACGCCTTGGTCGAACGCGCCGTCAACGCAGCCCGCACGCGCGGAGTGGTGATCGTCGCCGCGGTGGGCAATGACGGGCCAGCAGCCCCGCCGGCCTTCCCCGCCTCTTACGAAGGCGTCGTCGCAGTCACAGGCGTTGACCGGCGCGAGCGCGCGCTGATCGAGGCAGGCCGCGCGCTCCACCTCGATTACGCTGCTCCCGGCGACCGGGTCTATGCGATGGATGCGCGCGGACGGGTAAAGAGCTGGCGCGGAACCAGTTTCGCAACACCTCTGGTCGCAGCCCGCATCGCCGCCGCCCTCCAGCGCGGCCGAAACTGGCGCCGCATCACCGATGCAGAAGCGCGCGATCTGGGCGCACGCGGTCCCGACGATATCTATGGTCGCGGGCTGCTTTGCAGAGGCTGCGGCGAGTGAAACTGAATTTTTTTCGCGGGTTCGTGGATTAAATCCGAAAGCCCGTCCGTTTTCCTTCCGAGCGAGCAAGACACCCCCTCTTGTTCGCCCCAAATTGAAGAAGGAACACGAAACCATGAAAAAGCTTATTCTCACAGCAAGTGCAATCGCTCTCATCCCCGCCGCTGCCCATGCGCAGCTGCTTGGCGGCGGTGGCGGTCTCGGCGGCGGCCTCGGTGGATCGCTCGGCGGCTCCATCAGCAACTCGATCGGTTCCACTATCGACAACACCACCCGCTCGGTCCGCAGCACCGTTGACAGCACAGCCAATGGCTCGGCTGCAACCGATGGCGATCAGAATGTCGACGCAAGCAATGGCAGCGTAAATGCCAATCGCAGCGCGGGCGGCTCGATCGCCGGTTCGACCGCAAGCCTCACCGACCTCGCAGTTCCGGGCCTGAGCAACAGCGCGAACGGTTCGGCCATTGGTCAGGCTTCGGGCAATGGCAATGCCAGCGCTCAACTGATCGGCACCGATGCCGTTACCGGCGCGGTTGCTCCGCTTGCAGGTCAGGCGCAGAATTTCGCAGGCAGTGCAGCAGGAACCGCCTCAAGCACCGCAACGGGCGCAGTCAATAGCGCTCCGATGCCGGGTCTGCCTGCTATCGGCGGTGCTTCTGGTGGCGCAAACGGCGAAGGTTCGGCGTCGGGCAATGGCTCTGCCTCACTGATGTCGACCCCGCTGGCTGTTGCCGGAACCGCCGCTTCTGCCGGTCAGGGCGCTGCAACTGTAACGCCCGGCATGCCGGTGATGACGCCCGAAGGCGCTTCGCTGGGTCAGGTCAGCCAGATCGTTGCCGATGGTAGCGGACAGGTCGAACAGGTCATCGTGACGCAAGGCAATGTCAGCCGCGCTCTGCCCGCCAGCATGTTCAGCGCAAACGGCGATGCCCTGATCGCCGGTCAGGCGCAGGGCAGTGCCTCCTCGCAGGATGATGCGGAACGCACCGAACCTGCTGGAGGCGAAGCAAACTAACGAATTTGACCCCCCGGCTTGCCCGCTGCCCCACTCACCTTTAGCGGCAAGCCAACCTCAAGAGGCGGGTACTCAAACGAGCGCCCGCCTCTACTTTTTTGCCTGAAGTGAAGATCGCAATTGATTTTGAACCTTTTGGCGCTAGATAGCGCTCACCCATCGCGCCAAATGAGGCGCGCAAGGCCGTGGGGCGATTAGCTCAGTTGGTAGAGCATCTCGTTTACACCGAGAGGGTCGGCAGTTCGAGCCTGTCATCGCCCACCACGTTTTCTCTCGCGGCAATTGGCCCAAACACAGTTTGGTCGAATGCCTGCCGAGGGGGCGGCCTGACCGGCCGGCGCGCGCCCGATTCTTTGGCGCGCTTGCGAACTCTGCGAGTTCGAGGTGATCCTCAGACGGTCCCCAACCTACCCATCCGAAAATGCTTCATTGAGCGTCCGCCGCAATCGCCTCGCGCACTTGCGCAATCGCGTCCTCGCTGTCCCAGGCATATTCGCCCGCCACGCGGAAAATCTCGCGGCCCTCGGCATCGAACAGGATCGTCATGGGCAGCAGACCGCCTTCCGATAACTCCTGTCCCAGCGCATTGGTGGGATCGAGCCACATCTCGAGCCGCTCGAACCCCTCGCGTTCGAAGAAGGGAATCACCACTTCAGCCCCGCGAATGTCCTGACTGACGGTCAGCACGCGCAGATCGCCCTCCATCTCGCCCGCCAATGTTTCCAGCGCGGGCATCTCCACGCGGCACGGCACGCACCATGTCGCCCACAGATTGACCAGCACCGGCTGATCGAGCGCGGCCAAGTCGAGCACATTGCCCTCAGGGTCTTCGAATGTCAGCGCAGGCAGCTCGGTCCCCGCAAAGGCGCGCACGATTTGGCCGGGCAGCTGCGGCGGTTGAGGAGCCTCGCTTGCCCCGTCCCTAGCAGTGGTTTCTTGCGCGCCGCTCCCCTGCCCACTATCGCAAGCCGCCAATGTAAGCGCCGCAAGGCTGACGAAAGCACAGACACGAAGCATGAGCGACTCCAAAAACACGATGTGGGGCGGGCGTTTCGCCGAAGGGCCTAGCGCGATCATGCGCGAAATCAATGCCTCGATCCCATTCGACAAGGCGCTGTGGCGCGAAGATATCCGCGCGTCCAAGGCGCATGTGGCGATGCTGGGCGCGCAGGGAATCGTAACGGCAGACGACGCAGCGACGATCAGCGGCGGGCTCGACCAGATTGCCGCCGAATATGAGCGCGACGGCGTGCCGGTCGACTGGGATCTGGAAGACATCCACATGACGGTCGAGGCGCGGCTGACTGAGCTGGTCGGACCGGTTGCAGGGCGCCTGCACACCGCACGCAGCCGCAACGATCAGGTCGCGACCGATTTCCGTCTGTGGGTGCGCGCCGCCAATGCTCGTGCGCTTGTAGGGCTAGGTGCATTGCGCAACGCTCTGGTCGAGCGGGCGGGCGAGCATGCCGAGACGATCATGCCCGGCTTCACCCATCTCCAGACCGCTCAGCCGGTGACTTTGGGCCACCATTTGATGGCCTATTACGAGATGCTCACCCGCGATGCCGCGCGGTTTGCAGCGGCGCAGGAGCGGCTCGATGAGTGCCCGCTCGGTTCCGCCGCTTTGGCAGGCACAGGCTTTCCGATTGACCGCGAGGCGACCGCTCAGGCTCTCGACTTCGCTGCCCCGACCCGCAATTCGCTCGACGCCGTGTCCGACCGCGACTTCGCGCTCGATTACCTGATGGCGGCGAGCCAATGCGCGATCCACCTCTCGCGCCTCGCCGAGGAGCTGATCCTGTGGGCGAGCCAGCCTTTCGGTTTCGCTTCGCTGCCCGATAGCCTTTCAACCGGCTCCTCGATCATGCCGCAAAAGCGCAATCCCGACGCCGCCGAACTGGTGCGCGGCCATTCGGGGCGGATAATCGGCGCGTGCACTTCGCTGATGATCACAATGAAAGGTCTGCCCCTCGCCTATTCGAAGGACATGCAGGACGACAAGCCGCCGCTCTTCGAGGCCGCGGGCCTGTTCGACCTGTGCCTTGCCGCGATGACCGGCATGATCGCCGAAACGACCTTCAAGCCCGAGCGGATGCGCGCAGCCGCGCAGGCGGGCCACGCCACCGCCACCGATCTCGCCGACTGGCTGGTGCGCGAGGCCGACATTCCCTTCCGCGAGGCGCACCACATTACCGGCGAAGCGGTGAAACTGGCCGACAGCAAGGCGTGCTCGCTGGAGGAACTCGCGCTCGCCGACCTACAGGCGATCGACGCGCGGATTGATGATCAGGTGTTCAAGGCGCTTTCGATCGACGCCTCGGTCGCAAGCCGAGCCTCCTATGGCGGGACCGCGCCCGATCAGGTAAAGCTGCGCGTTGCCGAAGCGCGTAGAGCGCTCGGACAGGAAACGAACACGGAGCTATGATGCGCATCGCCCTTACCCTTGCCGCAATGCTGGCGCTGACCGCCTGCGGTGCGCGCGCGCCGCTCGAACCGGCAGCAGGCAGCAGCCTGCCTCCCGCCGCACACGGCACGCAGGAAAGCGCCGATGTCGAGCAGTTGCTCGAACTCCCCGCCCTCGCCGCGCCCGAACGCAGCGTGGAACTGCGCCGACGCTCCGAAGAGCGCGAAGACGACCCTTTCGACCTCCCCCCCGAATAGACCGAGTTTCATGGACCATTTTGCTTTGAAAGACGGCGTGATGCACGCCGAGGACGTGCCGCTGCCGCTGATCGCGGATGAGGTGGGCACGCCGGTCTATGTCTATTCGCGCGCTACGCTGGAGCGGCATGCACGGGTGTTTCGCGCAGCGCTCGACGGCGTTCCCGACAAGCTGATCGCCTTTGCGGTCAAGGCCAATCCGAACCTCGCCGTGTTGCGGACCTTGCAGCAGCAGGGTTACGGCGCGGATGTCGTTTCGGTGGGCGAGATGCGTCGCGCGCTGGCAGCCGGGATTGCGCCTGCAAAGATCGTCTTCTCCGGCGTGGGCAAGACGCGCGCTGAGCTTGACGCCGCGCTCGATGCAGGGATCGGCCAGTTTAATATCGAGAGCGAGGAAGAAGGCCTCGAACTTGCCGAACTGGCCGCCGCTAAGGGAATGGAAGCGGCCTGCGCGCTGCGGATCAACCCCGATGTCGATGCGGGCACACATGACAAGATTTCGACCGGCAAGGCGGACAACAAATTCGGCGTTCCGATCAGCGAGGCTGGGCAGATATTCGGCAAGCTTGCTGGACAGCCCGGCGTCAATCTGCGCGGCGTGGCGGTGCATATTGGTAGCCAGCTTGCTGATCTCGCCCCGCTGGAACGAGCGTTCGAGAAGCTGGGCGAGCTGGTCAAGAGCCTGCGCGGAGCTGGGCACACGATCACTCATGTCGATCTGGGCGGCGGGCTTGGTGTGCCTTATCGCAAGGGTGAGGAGCTACCCTCTCCGGCGGAATATGGCGCGATGGTTGCGCGGGTGACAGCCGACTGGGGCGTGAGCCTGATTTTCGAACCCGGCCGCGTGATTGCGGGGAATGCGGGCGTTTTGCTGACCCGCGTGGTGCGGGTGAAGCGCGGGATCAACGATCCTTTCGTGATCGTCGATGCGGCGATGAACGACCTTGCGCGGCCAGCGCTTTACGGTGCCTATCACGACTTCTCTGCGGTCGAACCCGACGGCACGGACATGACCGCCAATATCGTCGGACCAATCTGCGAGACCGGCGACACCTTTGCGATGGGGCGCGAGTGCGACCGGCTGCGCGCAGGCGATCTGGCCGTGTTCCGCACCGCTGGAGCTTACGGCGCAACCATGGCTTCGTCCTACAACTCGCGCGGCTTTGTCGCCGAAGTGCTGGTCGACGGGGACAAGTTCGCTGTCGTCGCCGACCGGATCGACGCTGGCGAGATCATGGACGCCGAGCGGGTGCCGGAATGGTTGGCCTAGGTTCCGAATGAGCGAACTGTCCAGCCTCCCTTTGTTTCACCGGATCGAAGGACAGCAGGTCTTGGTCCTTGGCGAAGGGGCTGCGGCAGAGCCCAAGCGGCGCTTGGTCGAGCGCGCGGGCGGGATCGTGGTGGACGACCAGCAGCGCGCGATTGACGAATGCGTGCGGTTGGCATTTGTCGCTTTCGAGGACGAACGGGCCTGCGAAGCGGCGGCGATCAACCTTCGCAGTGCGGGGATGCTCGTCAACGTCGTCGACCGGCCCGACCTTTGCGATTTCACCACCCCCAGCATTCTGGACCGCAACCCTGTCCTGATTGCGGTCGGGACCGGCGGAGCGTCTGCCGGGTTGGCGAAGCATGTGCGGCTGCGGTTGGAGAGGTCCTTGCCGCAATCCTTGGGCGCATTGGCCAAGGCGCTGTTTGGCGCGCGCGAGAAGCTGCGAGCGGCCTTCCCCGACCCTTCAGACAGGCGTCAGGCCTTGGACGAGGCGCTTGCTGAAGGCGGCGCGCTTGATCCGCTTGATCCCGCTTCGCATGAGCGGGTGGAGGATTGGGCGAGTGGCGCTGCCGAAATTGGGGCGCCTGCGACCTACGAATTCACCTTGGCGAGCGGCGATCCTGAAGACCTGACCCTGAAACAAGCGCGGCTGCTCGGTCAGGCTGATACCGTCTGCGCCGATCCACAAGTGCCGCCTGCAATCCTTGCAAGAGCGCGCGCCGACGCGGTGCGCCTCACTTGCGATCGGGCTTCCAATCCCGATGGAGCATGCGGGGCTGCGAGAGGGTGTGCGCAGCCGCCGCAATGCCCCAAAAGTCAGGCCCGGTCGGGGAAGGGAGGCCTGACTGTCATTCTGCGCCGGGGGAACGCAGAAGAGCTCTAACTAATGCCGTCAGATCAGGCCGCTTTCGCCAATGGCACTTCGACCTCGTGGAAGTAGCGCGCCATCGCTTCGGTTGATTGCTCGCTCAAACCGATAAAGGCCCGTCTGCGGTCAGTGGAATCGGCCACGCGGACAAACACGCCGCTATCAACCAGCTGCTTGATCCAGCGAAGCGCCGTGGTCGCAGGCACCGCTGCAGCGATGCACAGCGAGGTCACCGAAACGCGCTGATGCTCTGCATGCGCGGCAGTGAGGTCGAGCAGCATGTCCCATGCGGGGTCGGCGAACAGCTCTTCGTCAAAGAACTTCGCGCGCGCCTGACGGCCGGAAATGATCTGGCGCACATGACGCGGATCGGGCAGCGGAGGTCGTGCGTCGGATTTAGGAGCTTTAAAGTTCAATAGCGGATTGACCTCGGCACCGCGGAATTCCTGCGCAAAGTCGCTAACCTGATTGTCGCCCTTCTCTTGCGAGAATTCCCGGTGATGAGAAAGGCTGTCCAGCTTGTGCGCAATCGCCTCAACCTGACGCGAAAGATGCAGCAGGCCCAGCCGGTCCTCCTCGGTCATTTCGCGCACACGCGAGCTACTTAGGTCGGCCAGCACGCGGCCCACCGCGATCACCCGTTCTGCACGGCTGGGCTGGACCAGGATTTGCGGATCGCATTGATCCAGCGCGGCGAACACATCGTCCAGCGCGTCAATCGAAGTCGAGACGATCAGATGCGCGCCTGCTTGCGACACACGCATGTCGAGCCGCGACAAGGCCGCCGAAGTCCTGGCATCCAGCACCGGACAATCGACCATCACCACATCGCCGAGCAACGTGATCGGTCCGTCGAGCAGATTGGCCACCGCCCCGCCATCGACAGTGCGGAAACCCGCGCCTGCGAGATCCTCTTCAATCTGGTCACGCGTGCTGCCCCGGTCAGCGAAGATCGCGACCCTTGCAGGCAGTCCGGCACCGTCGGTCACGGCAACCTCACCGCCACTATAGGCAAAATCCTGCGTCTGATATTCGAGCTGCGCCATCGAATCATCTCCCTGTTTGATGAGAACGAGAGTAGAACAAAACAGGGTCAAGTCAAGATTATTACCTAATCCGCTGATTTTCCACGCGCACAATTGAACTTTTCGCACCTTTTGCGCGACTACACTTGTGATGACCGACAAAGCTCACCCCCCAAGCGTCAACAACGCCGCTGCGCTGTTTGACGAGATGCTTGTTGTGCTTGTCCAAAAGGGCGACAGCCATGCGGGTGAACGGCTTTTCCAGCGCTGGAACCGGCGGCTGATCCGCGCCGCGCGGCGTTATTGCGGCAGCGAGGATGGCGCGCATGATCTGGCGCAGGATTGCTGGGTCGCGATCTGGAAAGGGCTGGGCACTCTGCGCGATCCGGCGCGGTTCCGCTCCTATGCCTTTGCCGTTCTGCACCGCCGGGGCGCGAGCCGTTTGCGCGATGTGATCCGCGAACGCGAAGCTGCCCCCGACCCGCTCGAAACCGCGCTCCCCGCATCGCAATCGGAAAGCGCCGCGATCACTCAGGCCTTCACCGCGCTCCCGCCAGACCAGCGACTCGCCGCGCATCTGCACTTCGTCGAAGGCCTAACCCTGCGCGAGATCGCCGAGGTTCAGTCCATCGCCGAAGGCACCGCCAAGAGCCGCCTCTTCCACGCGCGCCGCAAGCTCAAAGCCGCGCTTGATCCCTCCCCCCAATCCCAAGGAGAATTGCAATGACCACCCCTGACAACCGCATCACCGATGCTCTCACCGAAGACGACCGCGCCTTCCTCTCCCGCCTTGATGACGAGCGCGGGCTGTTCACCCAGGTCGGCGACGTGCTGACCGGCCCGCTGAGCGGCTGGACCCGGCTCATCTTCGTCGTCACCTTCTTCATGAGCATGGCGACCATCTACGCGGTCTGGATGGCCTTCACCGTCGAAGGCACCCGCGAGCTGGTCCTGTGGAGTGCGGGTGCGGTAGTTGGTTTTGTCGGCACCGGTTTCACCAAGGACTGGTTCTTCAGCCGCATGAACATGCTCAACGTCCTGCGCGAAGTGAAGCGCCTGCAGGTGCAGGTGGCGCTGCTCTCCGAAGACCGGAATTAGGGCCGGATTTCGATCCGTGTCCCGTCGGGAACGAGTCGCCACAGCTCTTCGATCTCTTCATTGGTGAGCGCGATGCAGCCATCGGTCCAGTCTCCGCGCATCCGCCCTGCCCGCCCCGTCGGCTGACCATGGATGAAGATGTCACCGCCCGGCGAGCGCCCATATTGCGCGGCGAATTCACGGTCGGCACGGTTGGGATAGGATATGCCGAGCGAGAGGTGAAAGCGGCTCTGCGGATTGCGACGATTGATCGTGTAGATACCCTCCGGCGTGCGTTCGTCTCCCTGAAAGCGTTTGTGCCCCGACGGCGCATCGCCGAACTGAAGCCCGCGATAGGCGCGCACGGGGCGGCCCTGGCTGTATGCGATCAGGAGCCGCTCCGATTTGTCGATCACGAGATAATCAACAACCAGCGGACGGCCTGACAAGGAATCACGCGGGATCGAGCGCGAGGCGTAGCGGGGGCCATAACCGGGCGGCAGCGCTGTAGGAAAGCTGTTTGACGCGCCGCTATCACCAACCCGCGCACCCTGCGAGCCCGCGCAGGAGGCGAGCAGGAGGAACATCAGCAAGGCGGCTATCCGTGTCATAGCTTCGCCAGAATAGGCTTCTCAAAGCGCCTCGGCAATTCCGCCTGATACCCGATGTCCCAAGTGAGGACTCGTTTAGGCGGTGCTTAGTCCTCGAACGGATCGCGCATCAGGATCGTGTCGTCGCGCTCCGGACTGGTCGAGACCAGCGAGACCGGGCACTCGATCAGTTCCTGAATGCGCTGGATATACTTGATCGCATTGGCAGGCAGATCAGCATAGCTGCGCGCACCGGCTGTGCTTTCGCTCCAGCCTTCCATCTCTTCGTAGATCGGTTCAACTGCAGCCTGATCGGCGGAGTGGGTCGGCAGGTAGTCATAGACGTTCCCGCGCAGCCGGTAGCCGGTGCAGATCTTGACCGTCTCCAGCCCGTCCAGCACGTCAATCTTGGTCAGCGCAATGCCGGTCACGCCCGAGACCGCGCAGGTCTGACGCACCAGCACGGCGTCGAACCAGCCGACGCGGCGCTGACGGCCGGTGACAGTGCCAAACTCGTGCCCGCGCTCGCCCAGACGCTGCCCGACATCGTCGTCAAGCTCGGTCGGGAACGGGCCGGAGCCGACGCGGGTGGTGTAAGCCTTGACTATGCCCAGCACGAAGCCGGTTGCATTGGGGCCAAGCCCGCTGCCGCTCGCCGCAGTGCCGCTCACCGTGTTCGAGCTGGTGACGAAGGGATAGGTGCCGTGATCGACATCAAGCAGCACGCCCTGCGCGCCTTCGAACAGGATCTTGGCGCCCGCCTTGCGGACCTTCTTCAATCGCTTCCACACAGGCTGCGCGAACCGCAGCACGAAGGGAGCAACATCGCGCAGTTCGGCAAGCAAGGCTTCGCGGTCCACTGGCGGCTGGTCAAAGCCAGCGCGCAAAGCGTCGTGGTGTGCGCAGAGGCGATCGAGCTGCGGCTCCAGATCGTCGAGATGCGCAAGGTCGCACACGCGGATCGCACGGCGGCCAACCTTGTCTTCGTAAGCCGGGCCAATTCCGCGCCCCGTAGTGCCGATCTTGCCCTTGCCCGCAGCGGTTTCGCGCAATCCATCAAGGTCGCGGTGGAGCGGCAGGATCAGCGGGCAATTGTCAGCAACAGCGAGGTTGTCCGCGCTGATCTCAACGCCCTGGCCTTCCAGCTTGGCGACCTCATCGCGCAAGGCCCACGGGTCCAGAACCACGCCATTGCCGATCATGCTCATCGTGCCCGAGACGATGCCCGATGGCAGCAGCGACAGCTTGAACACCTTGCCGTCGATCACCAGCGTGTGACCGGCATTGTGGCCGCCCTGAAAGCGCACAACGGCATCCGCGCGGCTCGCAAGCCAGTCGACGATCTTGCCTTTGCCTTCATCGCCCCACTGGGCGCCGATTACGGTGACGTTAGCCATTCAATTCGTTCCTCGCTCTGAGCAAACCGCGCGGGGCCTAGGCGCTCCATCGGACAAGAGCAAGAGGCCGTCTGCGGCAAGCGAGAGTTGGACCGCGCAAGTGGGGTTTTTGAAAAACTTCCTGACTTCACAAACGCATGATTTCACGCGGGAATTCGCAAAATTCGCGCGAATGGGTGTAACCTTAGGCTTTCGGTCCATTGGCCCGCCTGTGGAAGACGAGGTGAAAGGGGGGCGATGCGGCGACATCCGCCCCATCTGCCACACCCCACGCAAGTAGGAAAATGCGCGAGCGCTTACTCGAAGGTCACGCTGGTCACTTCGCAGGCGTTGATCTGCGTGACAGCAATCTCGCGCCCACCAGCGGTCACGCCTTTGAAGTCAAAGATACACGCCGCCGAACCGTCATAGACATTGATGTTCCATTGCTGTCCGCTGGCGAGCATCCCGCTATCGCCCAGCTTGTTCTCACCCCAATCGACCACGGCCGAGTTTGACCACTGGATCGAAGTGAGCGCTTCGCCCGAACGGTTGAGCAGCGCGATATTGCGGTTGGCACCATCCGGGCTGATCGTGTCTTCCGGCACATCGACGATGGTTTCAGTTGCGGCAGCTTCTGCGGCGGCTGCTACGGCATCAGCGACGGCTTCCGCAGCAGCGTGTGCGTCTTCCCACCCGTTCGCTGTGCTGACGAAGAACACATTATAGACCTGACCAAGATTGCTGACTTCAAGCTGGAAGGTAGAGCATTTGCGCCCCGGATCAGCGGAAAACGCGGTCACGTCGGTCATGTCGTAGTTGGAATGGATCACGTCGCCATTTTCGGCGCGGACGACGAAATCAAGATCGGTATCGCCGTTACCTGCGACAGTGACCCAAGTCACGTCGCAAAGCCGCAGATTGACCGTCACTTTGCTGTTGGCATCGGCGCGATATTCGCCCGGACCGCTGCCCACCACTTCGTTACCGCTGCTTGGCAAGCTGGGGATCACCGGAGGCGGAGCCGGAGCGATTGCAATCGGCGAAGGCGGCCTCGCCACGGCCGCATCCGGCCCCAATTCCTCGCCATTATAGGTCACCGTGAGGATGTTGTAGACATCGCCCAAATTGCTCACCGACATCTGGAAATTCTCGCAGCCTGATCCAGGATCGAGGGTGAAATCGGTCTGGTCGGTCATGTCGTAATCGGTATGAACCGACGCGCCGCTTGAATCGTTGATATCGAAATCGAGATCGGTGTCCCCGTCCCCGCGCGCAGCAACCCGCGTCGTTTCGCAAACGCGCAGCAACATCTTGGTCTCCGACGTCGCGTTGATCCGGTACTGCCCTGAACCCGAGACGCCGCCCTGCTCGTTCACATCGGTCAGCGTGACCGAGAAGACGTTGTAAACATCGCCCAGATTGTCGACCGCCATCGCAAACGTCTCGCAGCCGTCAGAGGGCGATAGCGTCGCATAGGTCACATCGGACAGGTCGAAGTCGGAATGGATGGTATCGCCACCCTCATCGGTGATGGTGAAGTCGAGATCGGTGTCACCATCGCCGCGCACTTCGAGCAGGCTGGTGCTGCACACTGGCAGATCGACGCGGATGGAGGAATTGGCCGCAGCGTTGTAGCTGCCCGGCCCGCTTTCCTCGGCAACCGTGCTCACCCGCGACACCGCGGAAGTCGAATTCGAAGCAAGGCTGGTGCTCGGCGCGGTGCCGCTGAACGGCTCCTCGCTCACCCCTTCGGGCGAGACCATCACCATCAGCGCGTTATAGACCTCGCCCAGATTAGCGACTTCCATCTCGAACTTCTCGCAATCCGACAGCAATCCGGCGAGCGTCGCGGTTGTCTCATCGGACAGGTCGTCATTCTCATGCACCACCGCGCCATCGGAATTGCGCACGATAAAATCGAGATCGGTGTCGCCGTCGCCGCGCGCGAGCAATTGCGCCGAAGTCCCGCAGGCCTTGAAATCGACAGTTTGAGTGGCGCTGGGCTGAATGATGTATTTCTCGATGCGCGGCGAGCTTTCGGTGACCGGCTCCAGCACCACGGTGAAGGTGTTTTCCTCTTCACCCAGATTGGAGACCGCAAGACCGAAGGTTTCGCACCCCTCGCCCTCTTTCTCGATCACGACGGAGAGATAATCATCGATCCCCTGATCGGAATGGACCTGTCCACCGCGCGAATTGCTGACCACGAAATCGAGGTCGGTGCCGGTATCGCCGCGCACCGCCAGCTGGCTCTCGGCCGAGCAGATTTCGAGGTTGATCCGCACAAGGTCTTCGCCCGCGACAGTGTATTCATCGATACTCGCCTGAGCAGGAGCCGCGACAAAAGCGGCCAGTGCCGTGCATGCGAGAAGTGAAGTCCGTGTGCGTGTCATCTGCGCCCCTGTGATCGTGCCCTTTGATTTCAGGCAAAAGCTATAGAGGTTTGATCCTGAATAACAGGTGATTTGTTGCGATTGTCGCTGGGATACAATCATGCGGGGGCCCCGCGAGACGTATCAGATCTCGCTGAGGTCGCTGCCCGTCAGGATATGGGTGCAGCCCAGCCGTGCGGGGTCTTCGTCAGCGGATAGCTGCGAAATGGTGCGCGCGCCCTGTGCGCGAAAGGCTCCCGCGATGGCCGCGTCGTGCCCGTCGGGCAGGTAGATTGTGGTGGCCGCTTCCGGCTGCGGCACTGCCTCGGCCAGCCGGTCGAGATAGAGGGTGAAGCCGGTGGCGGCTTCCTCGCTGCCGCTAATCCGGTAGGTGCCCCCGCGCCCGGCGGCTCCGCGCACGCCCTCGGCATAGAGGGTGAAGCCGAACCAGCTTTGATATTCGAACCCGTGCCGTTCGGTCGGGTCGAGGGTGACGCGCGCAAGGCTGCCCACCCGCGCTGCAATCGCCTCCAGCCCGTCGAGCCGCGTTGCCAGCACACCGCTGGCATCCAGCTCGCGCAATTGCGGCAGGGCGTCGGCGATCGGCCCTGCGGCGTAGAGCAGCGGCAGATAGGCCGCCCCGCCCGCCGCTTTCAGCCCGCCAGCATCCTTGGTGTCGAGTTCAGCGCGGATCGCTTCCACCGTGCCTGCATCAAGTGACCCGTCCTGCGCCGCGAGCGTATCAACCAGATCAGGCATGGTGAAATCGACTGACAATCCGGTAAGGCCCGCCGCCGCCAGCGCTTCGAGCGCAGTGCTGACAATCTCGCTTGCCGCCGCAACCGTGTCCGCTCCGATCAGCTCACCGCCCAGCTGTAGCCGCTCGCGCGCCGGGTCGAGCTGGCTTGCCTCGATCAAAGCGGTGTCGCCGGAATAGGCGAGCCGCAAGGGGCGTGGGGCGTCCTTCATGCTGGTGGCTGCAATCCGGCTTATCTGCGGGGTGATGTCTGAACGCAAAGCCAGCGTGCGCAGGCTCGCCGGATCGGTCATGCGGAAACAGCGCTCGGTCGCAACGCCCTTCATGCGGCTCGCCAGCGAACTTTCAAATTCGAGCAGCGGCGGGCGCACCCTCTCATAGCCATGCGAGGCCAGCACATCGAGGCACGCGCGCATGGCGCCGGTAATCCGCGCGGCGGATTGCGGCAGGCGGTCCTCAAGACCGACGGGGAGAAGATCGCTGGATTTGCTCATCGGCACGCCCCTACCCAATTCGTCATGCAAGCGGAAGGCTCGCATGACGAATGGTAAGTCAGATTAAAAGCTCAAAGCTTTCACCACCTTCACGCCTTCCAGCGCGCAGGCCGCCTGGATCACCTCTGCGCCCGGCGCATCGTCGAGGCTGAGCAGCAGCACCGCCTCCCCGCCCGCATCGCGCCGGCCAAGGTTGAAGGTGCCGATATTGATGCCAGCCTCACCCAGCAAAGTCCCGATCCGGCCAATAAAACCCGGCTTGTCGTCATTCACGACATAGAGCATGTGCCCCGCCAATTCCGCTTCGATCCCGATACCGAAGATCTGCACCAGACGCGGTTCGTGCTTGCCAAACAAAGTGCCTGCGACCGAGCGCGTGCCCTGGTCGGTCTCGACCGAGACGCGGATCAGCGTGTTGTAGGCCCCCTCGCGTGTCTGGCGCACTTCGCTGACTTCCAGCCCGCGCTCCTTCGCAAGATATGGCGCGTTGACCATGTTCACCGTGTCGGAATAGCGGCGCATAAAGCCCGCCAGCACCGCGCCGGTGATCGGCTTGCCGGAAAGCTCCGCCGCCGCGCCTTCGCGCTCGATGCTGATCTTGGTGAGGTTGCCATGCGCCAGCTGGCCCACAAGGCTGCCCAGCCGCTCTGCCAGCGCCATATAGGGCTTGAGCTTGGGGGCTTCTTCCGCGGAAAGGCTCGGCATGTTGAGCGCGTTGGTGACGCCGCCATTGACGAGGTAATCGGCCATCTGCTCGGCCACTTGCAGCGCGACATTAACCTGCGCTTCGGTGGTCGAAGCGCCAAGATGCGGCGTGCAGATGAAATTGGGCGAACCGAAAAGCGGGCTTTCCTTGGCAGGCTCGGTCTCGAACACGTCGAGCGCTGCGCCTGCAACCTGACCGCTGTCGAGGCAGTCCTTGAGTGCCGCCTCGTCGATCAACCCGCCGCGCGCGCAATTGACGATGCGGATGCCCGGCTTGGCATTCTCCAGCCGCTCGCGGCTCAGGATGTTGCGCGTCTCGTCGGTCAGCGGGGTGTGAAGGCTGACGAAATCGGCGCGCGACAGCAGCGTGTCGAGATCGACCTTTTCGATGCCAAGTTCGACCGCGCGGTCGTCGGTAAGGAAGGGGTCATAGGCGATCACTTTCATCTTCAGGCCCAGCGCGCGGCTGGCAACGATCCCGCCAATATTGCCCGCACCGATCAGGCCTAGCGTTTTGCCGGTCACCTCGACGCCCATGAAGTCCTTCTTGGGCCATTCGCCTTTCTGCGTGCGAGCATCGGCTGCCGGGATCATCCGGGCGAGCGCCATGATCATCGCAATCGCGTGTTCGGCGGTGGTGATCGAATTACCGAACGGCGTGTTCATCACCACCACACCCTTGCCGCTGGCATAGGGAATATCGACATTGTCGACCCCGATGCCTGCGCGGCCAATGACTTTGAGGTTGGTCGCCGCGTCCAGCACGGCAGGCGTCACAGTGGTCGAGCTGCGGATCGCGAGCCCGTCATAATCGCCGATGCGCGCGATCAGCTCTTCGGGGGTTTCGCCGGTGATGACATCGACGTCGCAGCCGCGCTCTTCGAATATGCGCGCGGCATTGGGGTCCATCTTGTCGGAGATGAGGACGCGAGGTTTCATTGGGGGTTTTGTCATGGAATGTCTCCAATCGTCATCCCGGACTTGATCCGGGATCCCGCTTCTTTTTGCGGGGAGAAAAGGAAGTTAGCGGGGCCCCGGATCAAAGTCCGGGGCGACGCCAATTGTTAGAGAAGCGCTCGGCTCAACCGGCTTTAACGCTCGCGTAGGCCCATTCGATCCACGGCAGCAGCGCCGTGATATCGGACGCCTCCAGCGTGCCGCCGCACCAGATGCGCAGGGACGGCGGAGCGTCGCGGTAGCCGTTGAAGTCGTAGCCAACATGGCGGTCTTCGAGCAGTTTCACGATCTTCTTGGGCACTGCGGCCTGATCGTCTGCTGAAAGGCCATCATACCATTCGCCGGTGAACTGCATGCACACGCCGGTATTGGTGCGCTGCGCCGGGTCGGAGACCATGTTCTTGAGCCACGGCGTCGCTTCGATCCAGTCCTTGACCAGATTGGCGTTGGTGTTGGCGCGTTCGAACATCGCCTGACGCCCGCCGATCGACTTCGCCCATTCGAGCGCGGCGATGTAATCCTCGGTCGCGAGCAGCGAAGGCGTGTTGATCGTCGCGCCTTCAAAGATGCCGCGATTGAGCTTGTCGCCCTTTTTCATGCGGAACAGTTTGGGCAGCGGCCATGACGGGTCATAGCTTTCAATCCGCTCGACCGCTTTGGGCGAGAGGATCAGCATGCCGTGCTGCGCTTCACTGCCCATAACCTTTTGCCAGCTATAGGTCGTCGCATCGAGCTTCGCCCAGTCCATCTCCATCGCGAAGATAGCGCTGGTAGCGTCGTTGATGGTGATGCCTTCACGGCCCGGAGCGAGCCAGTCGGTGTTCGGGATCATCGCGCCGGACGTCGTGCCGTTCCAGGTGAAGACAACGTCATTGTCCTGCGGGATCGAAGCTAGGTCGGGAATCTCGCCGTAATCTGCCGAAAGCGTCGTCAGGTTCGGAAGCTTCAGCTGCTTCGCCGCATCCTGAATCCAGACATTGCCAAAGCTCTCCCACGCCGCAACCGTCGTCGGGCGCGCGGGGTCGAGCATGTTCCACATCGCTGCTTCGAGAGCGCCGGTGTCGGAGGCTGGCATAATGCCGATCAGGTAGTCGTCGGGGATGCCCAGCAGCTCGCGAGAGAGGTCAATCGCGTATTTCAGACGACCTTTGGCAAGCGCGGAGCGATGCGAGCGCCCGAGCGATTCGGTTTGCAATTTGTCGAGGGTCCATCCGGGGAACTTGACCGTCGGGCCGGATGAAAATTGGGGACGCGCCGGCTTTACTGCCGGCTCGGCAGGTACGTTAGTCATTGATATTCTCTCCTTACAGAGAGCACGCGCGGCGTTGGGACCGCGTGGCCCGTCGGCGGCTTTAGTGGGGTGGGGGTGGGAGTCAATGAGGGAGGTTGGTGATTTCTGGTGAAGTCACCGGATTGAGGGGTGGAGGGTTGTTTGTTTTTCGCGCGTTGTTTGTTTTGCGCGCCCGCCTCCGCGGGCGCGTCCTCGCTAGACGTGCGGCAAGCCGCACCCGCTGCGGACGAGCAGTCGCCCTTGCGGCGCTGCGCGCCGTGCTCCGCGACATGGTAGCTAGCTTGCGCCAAGCGTAAGGCGCGAAGCTGATGGCTTGGAATGGTTCGGGCTGCGACTAGCAGCCCGCGAGCGCACGCGCGCGAGCCGCAGGTGCCCGACTGAGCGTAGCGAGGGAGGAACAGCACCGAGGACGCTCCCACGGAGGTGGGAGCGAAAGCCAAAGACTCCCTCGCCAACTTACAAATCCTGCACTATTGCAGCCGCCAAGATGAAAACATCGGACCTCAGGATCGCCCTTTTCAGCGGCAATTACAATTACACACGAGACGGGGCGAATCAGGCGCTCAACCGTCTTGTTGGATCACTGCTGGCCAAAGGCGCAGCGGTGCGGATCTATGCGCCTACGGTCGAAAATCCCGATTTCGAACCGACCGGCGATCTGGTTGGCGTTCCCAATGTGCGCATGCCGGTGAAGGGTCGCGGCGAATATCGCCTGCCCTTGCGGCTGGGGCGCGCGGTGAAGCGCGATCTGGCCAAGTTCAAGCCCAACATCGTTCACCTGTCTTCGCCCGATCCCTCGGGCCACGCGGCGCTGAGCTGGGCGCAGGATCACGACATTCCCGTGCTTGCCTCGGTCCACACGCGGTTCGAAACCTATCCGCGCTATTACAAGCTCGCCTTTCTTGAGCCGGTCGTCACCGGCATTTTGCGGCGGTTCTACAATCGCTGCGATGCGCTGGTCGCGCCGTCGCAAAGCATGATCGACGAGCTGATCGCGACAGACATGCATGACGACATCTCGCTGTGGACACGCGGGGTGGACCGCACGATCTTTGCGCGCGAGAAACGCGATCCCGAATTGCGCCGCTCGCTTGGCCTTGAGGAGGACGACGTCGCGATTGTCTTTCTCGGGCGGCTGGTGATGGAAAAGGGCCTCGACGTCTTTGCCGAAACTATCGTCCAGCTGCGCAAGCGTCAGGTTCCGCACAAGGTTCTGGTGATCGGCGACGGCCCGGCGCGCGGCTGGTTCGAAGAGGCGCTTCCGGGCGGTATCTTCGCAGGGTTCAAGACCGGCGCTGATCTGGGCAAGGCGCTGGCGAGCGGGGACATCTTCCTCAACCCGTCGATCACCGAGACGTTCGGCAATGTAACACTGGAAGCCATGGCCTGCGGGTTGCCGGTGGTGGCAGCAGGAGCGACCGGCGCATCGAGCCTCGTTACCGATGGCGAGACCGGCCGGCTCGTGCCGCTTAAAGGCAAAGGCTCGAACGCCGCGCCAGACAGCGAAGGCCTCGCCGAAGCCATCGCGCCCTATTGCACCGATCCCGCCTTGCGCATGGCGCATGGTCAGGCAGGCGAAGATCGCAGCCGCGAATACAGCTGGGAAGCGATCAATCAGGTCGTCGCAGACACCTATGTGCGCCTGATCGAAGACCGTCGCGCGCTGCAAGAGGCGGAAGCGGCAGCCGAAGCCGCCGCGTAGTTTGCTGCGTGCGGACCGGACCTCCGTCCGGTCCTTGGTCTCTTGGAATCCAGAGCCACCCGCCTCCTCCGCCCTTCCACCCGGATTATCACACCGGGTTACGATCCGGGTGGAAGGGCGGAGGGAGCGGGCGGCATGGCGCGAGCGAAGCGAGCCGCAAGCAAAAAATGCTTACTTCAGCACACCGTCATTGCGCATCCGCACGGCGTAGTAGAGCATGAACAGCGTCGTCGCCCATATCAGTAGCGTCATCGCCGGGCTGGCCAAGCTTTCAGGAATATCGGCAATGCCATATTGCCAGATATTCGATCCGATCAGGCCGATGATTGCGATCACGATTGCGTGAACCGCAAAGCGCGAACGGAAGAGCAGCAACAGCGAGCCGGCAATTGCGCCCCAGACGCCCAGCGCCCAGAATGCATTGGCCCAGACAGGGCTGGATTCGAAAAAGGCAATCTCAGCCTCGCCCATTCCCAAATCAGCAAGCTTTCCAAGACGCGTCATGGTGTAACTGAATCCGCCCACCGCATTCCAAAGCAGCGTAAGGATGCCGACCACCCAAAGGTGCCACGGGGTTTTGACCCCGCCCAGTGTGTTGTTCATGATTGTCCCCTCTCCCGGACGACGCGACCCGTCCATGGAGAGGGAAACTAGTGAAGAGCGCGGCCCGCCGCAATCGCGTTAACGTTCGGCAGCAGACATCGCTCGTTAAGCGGCGCTAGATCCGCTCGATCCGCTTGGCGACCTCGTCGATAATGTCGACGATTTCGTCCATCACCTTCTTGTCGAGTGTGCCGGTGCGCGCGCGGTTTTTCAGCACAGTGGCAAGGTTGCCCATCGCGCGGAATAGGTCGGGAGAGCGAACCTTTTCGGCCCGCTCGCCATGCTTGCCGAGCCGCGCCATCAGCGCCTCGACTTCATCGGCGCGCTCTTCGAGTTCGGCGGTGCCTTCATCGGTCGCCTTGAAGGGCTTCTTCGCATCCTTCGACTTCGCCTCGGTGATCTTGCCTTCATCGGCGAGCATTTGCAGCGTCGGGTAAACCGCACCGGGGCTGGGCGCATAGCTGCCGCCGGTCATGTCCTCGATCGCCTTGATCAGTTCATAACCGTGACGCTCTTCCTCAGCGATCAGTGCGAGCAGCGCGAGGCGCAGTTCGCCTTGGCCGAACATCCGGCCCCGGCGCTTGCGCCCATGCCTGCGACCGCCGCCGCCGGGTCCATCTTCGTCCCAGCCGCCAAAATCGGCTTCCCATTTGCCGCCTGATGCCGCCATCATGGCAATCATCGGCCCGAGATTTTCCCAGCCGCCGCGGCGATTGAATTTGCGATGTTTGTTCCAGGTCATATTCAACAGTCTCCTGTGATCGAGTGAATTCCGACCACTGTTTTGGGCAGTCCCTTGAAGACCCGCGTAAGAAAGCATTTGCGTATCTTCGATAGGTCCAAGATATATCTTAAACACGGATGTGCAAGAGGCGGATGGCATTTTCTGACGAGTAGCTTATCGAGTTCGACCAATGGCAGACCTGTTCGAAGACGACCCGGTGCCCGCACAGGCACAAGCACCCCGAGACGATAGCGACGCACCGCTGGCAGACCGTCTGCGCCCGCGCGCGCTAGATGAAGTCATAGGGCAGGAACACCTCACCGGCCCCGAAGGCGCAATCGGGCGCATGGTCGCGGCAGGCAAGCTTGCCAGCATGGTCCTGTGGGGACCGCCGGGGACTGGCAAGACCAGCATCGCGCGCCTTCTCGCCGATGCGGTGGGCATGCGCTTTGTCGCGATCAGTGCGGTGTTTTCGGGTGTCGCCGACCTGAAGAAGGCCTTTGCCGAAGCCGACAAGATGGCCAGCGCGGGCAGGAAGACGCTGCTGTTCGTGGACGAGATCCACCGCTTCAACCGCGCGCAGCAGGACGGGTTCCTCCCCTTTGTCGAGCGCGGGACGGTGACTTTGGTGGGCGCGACCACCGAGAATCCCAGTTTTGCATTGAATGCTGCTTTGCTCAGCCGCGCACAGGTGCTGATCCTGGAACGATTGGGGCATGAAGCGCTGGAGGCTTTGCTCACCCGCGCCGAAGGCCTCGAAGGCCCCCTCCCCCTCACACCAGACGCCCGCGCCGCTTTGGTCGCAAGCGCCGATGGAGACGGGCGCTTCCTGCTCGGGCAGGCGGAGACGCTCTACAATGCGAAGCTGCCCGAACCGCTCGATCCGGCGGCTTTGGGCGCGTTCCTGCAACGCCGCGTGGCGGTCTATGACAAGGACCGTGACGGGCATTACAACCTCATCAGCGCGCTGCATAAGGCTCTGCGCGGGTCCGATCCGCAGGCCTCGCTTTACTATCTCGCGCGGATGCTGACGGCGGGCGAGGAGCCGCTTTTCGTCCTGCGCCGCCTGGTGCGGTTTGCGTCGGAAGACATAGGCCTCGCCGATCCGCAGGCGCTCACCCAATGCCTCGCGGCCAAGGATGCCTACCAGTTCCTTGGCTCTCCCGAAGGCGAGCTGGCGATTGTGCAAGCCTGCCTCTACTGCGCCACCGCGCCCAAATCGAACGCCGCCTATGCTGCGCAGAAATCCGCCTTCCGCACGGCGCGCGAAACTGGCAGCCTGTTGCCGCCTGCCAACATCCTCAACGCGCCGACAAAGCTGATGAAGGATATCGGATATGGCGACGGCTATTCCTATGACCACGACGCGGATGAAGGCTTTTCGGGCGACAATTACTGGCCCGAGGAAATGGAGCCGCAAAGCTTCTACGAGCCGGTCGAGCGCGGCTTTGAACGCAAGCTCCGCGAGCGGATGGCCTATTGGGACAAATTGCGCGGGGAACGCCAAAGATGAGCTTTTGTGCCCTGGATTCCCCTCCGCTCGCCCTGAGCTTGTCGAAGGGCCGTACTTCACTTCGAAGCAGAAGGACGATGCTTCGACAAGCTCAGCATGAGCGGGTTGGAAGGTGGTTTGCCAATGCGCACGTTTGACCACTTCCTCGCGATCGACTGGTCAGGCGCAAAGGGTGAGCGGCACAAAGGCATCGCGCTCGCCATCGCCGAGGCTGCGGGAGGCCCGCCGGTGCTGGTCGAGCCCCCGCAAGGCGGCTGGGCGCGCGGTGAAGTCATGGGGCTGCTGCGCGACGATCTGCCTGCCAACACGCTGGTCGGCGCCGATCTGGGGATCAGCCTGCCGTTCAACGATTGCGGTGCCTTCTTCCCCGGCTGGGATCGCTCCCCCAGTCATGCAAAGAAACTGTGGGCGCTGGTTGACGAGATTTGCGCAGACGATCCGCATCTCGGCGCGCAAAGCTTTGTCACCCACCCTGAGGCTTCACGCTATTTCCGCCACGCGAAGAGCGATGAGGGCGAGCACTTCCACCTTCCGCAAGCGATCACCCGCGAGGGGCGTTTCCGCGAGGCTGAAATTGCTCAGCGCCGGATGAAGTGCCGTCCGGTCTCGAACTTCAACCTCGTAGGCGCGGCGCAGGTGGGCAAGAGCTCGCTCACCGGAATGCGGATGCTGCATCAATTGCAAGGGCACCTGCCGGTTTGGCCGATGGACCCGGTGCCGGGCAGGATGATCACCAAGGGCGGATCAATGCTGGCCGAAATCTACACCGGCCTCGCCTCGAAAGAGGCCGCAACGCTGAGCGGATCGCGCACCAAACTGCTGACCTATGGCGACCTCAATGTCGCGCTGGAGGCACTCGGCAGCCCGCCCGTGCGCCAATATGGCGAGGTCGACGACCACTCCTCCGACGCGCTGCTAACCGCCGCATGGCTGCGCAAGGCGGCGGGTGAGAAGAGACGCTGGGAGCCGCGCTTTCTGACGGCGGAGATAGCCTGGACCGAGGGTTGGACGTTCGGGGCGCTTTAGTTTTGCGAAGGCGCCTCCGCGCCTTCGTCCTCGCTAGACGTGCGGCAAGCCGCACCCGCTGCGGGAGAGCAGTCGCCCTTTGACTGCCGTGACCAAGAACCGATGAGAGCTATCTACCGTGTCGCGGAGCAAGGCCTGCGACTAGCAGGCCGCGAGCGCACGCGCGCGAGCCGCAGGTGCCCGACCGAGCGAAGCGAGGGAGGAATAGCACCGAGGACGCTCCCACGGAGGTGGGAGCGAAAAGCAAACAAATCCTCTCAATCTACCGATTGAGAGGAAACCGGTCCCGTCGTTCTTTCCTGTATCCGGTCTGGCGCAGGTCATCGAGCATCGCCTGACGGCGGCGGTCGGTCTCGTTTGTGATCGGCAGCGGTTCGCGTTCGGCCGGGCGTGGCTCTTCTGGCGGCGCGCCTTTGGGATCAGCATGGTTGAGCATGTTGATCACTTCCATATTCTTGTCCCGCACCATGCCGGGTATCAGCGCAAGGTCGATCAGCAACCACGGGATCAGGACAAGCCAGCCAATGAACGAAATTAGCAGAATGAGCTGCGCAACGCCCGAGGCGGTATTGCCGGTGTAGAACCGGTGCACGCCAAAACCGCCGAGCAACAACCACAGCAGATAGGCAATGCCCACCGACTTGCGATTGCTTTCAAACACCATCTGCTTGCGAAAATTGTCGTCCACCACCGGTCCCTTTCGTTAGCTCTAAGATGTATCTTTGCGCGCTCCAATTCAAGGCCCGTTTCGCCTCCTTCGACAAAGCGCTGATAATCTCCGGCGAATTTGAAGAAACAGGGTCTGGACAATACACGCTGTTTGCGGCTAGCGGGCGCTCTCGCTGGAAACAGCGCGAAACGGGATAGCCGGCTTAGCTCAGTTGGTAGAGCAGTTGATTTGTAATCATCAGGCCGCGGGTTCGACTCCTGCAGCCGGCACCGTTTTTTGTTTTCGCCCTCAGACGCCGGGCGCGGCCCCTCCGGGCCGCTTGGCTTCGCCGCATAAGCGGCGGCGCGCGGTCGCGCTTGCGACGCCTGCGGCGTCGAACCATTCCAAGCCATCTGTCACGCGCCTAGAACTTGGTGCTAGTTACCGGCTTGGTCGCAGAGCACGGCGCGTAGCGCCGCAAGGCCGACTGGCCGCCCGCAGCGGGTGCGGCTTGCCGCACGTCTAGCGAGGACGCACCCGCGGAGGCGGGTGCGCAAGACAAAAAGCGCGCGCAAACAAAAGACTCCGGCCCCAAGCTCCACACCACTTGAGCATCACTCTCCCTTCCGCTAGCCAGTTGCAAAATACAACTGACTGGGAGGCCCACATGTTCGACAATCCACTCACCCTGCCGTGCGGCGCTACTTTGCCGAACCGCTTTGCCAAGGCGGCGATGACCGAGGGGTTGGCGACGCCTGATGGCCGACCTACGCCTGAACTTGAGCGGCTCTATGGCATCTGGTCCGATGGCGGTGCGGGTATGCTGCTTTCGGGCAATATCATCATCGACAAGGACCATCTGGAACGCCCCGGCAATGTCGTGATCGACCGCGAGCCCGATGCAGACATGGCCGCGCGGCTCGCGAGCTGGGCCAAGGCGGCGACGCGCGGCGGCAACCATTTCTGGGCGCAGCTCAGCCACGGCGGACGCCAGACTCAGAAGCTGGTGAACCCCGATCCCAAATCCTCTTCCGACGTCGCGCTAGACCTGCCCGGAGGCCAGTTCGGCAAGCCCTCCCCGCTCACAGTCGAAGAGATCGCAGACCTGGTGCAGCGCTGGGCCACCGCCTCGAAAGCTTGCAAGGATGCAGGCTTCACCGGCGTGCAGATCCACGGCGCGCATGGCTATCTGATCTCGCAATTCCTCTCCCCGCGGGTGAACCTGCGCACGGACGAATATGGCGGCAGTCTTGAGAACCGCGCGCGAATTCTGCGCGAAATTGTGCAGGCAGCGCGCGCCGCCGTCGGCCCCGACTTCCCGATCTCGGTCAAGCTCAACAGCGCCGATTTCCAAAAGGGCGGCTTTGCGTTCGAAGACTCGCTCCAAGTGGTCAAATGGCTGGAGGAAGACAGCGTCGACCTGATCGAGATTTCGGGCGGCACTTACGAACAGCCCAAGCTGATGGGCGTCGAAGGCGCAGAGGAAGAGGAGGTGCAGAACGTCGCCCCCTCCACCGCCGCGCGTGAGGCCTATTTCGTCGATTTCGCCAAGGCGATGCAGGCGCATGTCAATGTGCCGCTGATGGTCACGGGCGGCTTTCGCACCCGCGGCGCGATGGAGCAGGCGCTGGAAAGCGGCGCGGCGGATGTGATCGGGCTGGGCCGCCCGCTCTGCGTAGTGACCGACGCCCCCAAACAGCTGATCGAGGGGCGCAAAGACCTGCCGCGTTACGAGGATGACCTCGATCTCATCCCCGCATGGCTGGGCTTCTTGAAGCGCTTCCAGATCATGAAAGCGATCAACGGATTTGCGGGGATTTACTGGTTCTATCAGCAGATCTGGATGCTCGGCCATGAAGGGCGCACGGACGACCAGTTCTCGGTCTTCAGGGCCTTTCGTCTGGTCGAGGCTCGCAACAAGGATATCATGGCGCGAAGAGGGTAAGAAAAAGGGACCGACCACGCGAAGTGGTCGGTCCCTGTTTTCTGACGCTGCGGCGCCGGTTTTGTGACTTCGCTTAGAAAGCGAGGCGCATGGTGGCGCGGCCTGCGTGACCGTCATAACCATCGGCGAAGTCGCCGAGATAGCCCAGACCGATCGAGAAGTTGGGCGACACATCAACCGTCGCGCCCGCTGCCAGTTCGAAGCGGTTATCTTCGCGCGTCGGCAGAGCAACGGTGAAGTTGCCCAGCTCAGCCGAAGTCAGGTTGAAGTTGCGCGCATCGTCGCCGAGATCGTGGATCCCTGTGCCGCTGACAAAGGCGCGAACCATGCCAAACTGACCGGCAAGCTCGATCCCGCCACGCAGCTCGGTGAACTCCGCATCGTCGCGGACCACGCCAAAGCCAAAGCCGCCGGTTTCTGTTGCATTGTCAAAGCTGATCTTCGCCCCGTTAATGCCGACAAACGGCGTGACCGAGGTCTGGTCGCCGCCCAGCAGGTCATAACCGGCCGTCGCGCTATAGGCCCAGCCATCGAAGTCGAAGGCCGAGTTGATCGGTCCGAGCACACCATTGCGGCCGGTCTCGACTTCACCTGTCAGGTAGGCGACTTCGCCGTTGAGGAAGCCGCGTTCCATGAAGGTGACGCCGCCATAGACGCCGAACTTCATGCTTTCGATCTCGGTCTCGCCGCGCTCGATACCGCCTGACAGATCGTCATTCTCGATATCGGCATAGCTGGCGAGCAGGCCGATGCGGGCAGTCTCACCCACGGCAAAATCGCCGCCAATGGTGAAGATTTTCTGCTCGCTCTCATAGCCGCCGGCAGACGGGCTGACCGCGTCCTGCTCTGCGCCGCGCACAGTGATCTCGCCCCAAACGCCGGTGCCTTCACCCGAAAGGTGACGGGTGAGCGCCTGGCTTGCCGCATTCGAGCTTTCGAAGATCTCACGGCCTGCGCCTTCGCTCAGCGAGGGCAATGCGTCGAGCGCAGCGCCTTCAAGAGCGGCGGCGTCCGGCAGATCGTTGAGCAGGTCAAAATTGGCCGTGCTGATCGTGCCAGCTGTCACCGCGCCGCTCAAAGCGGAACCGAACGTCACGACATTGGGATCAGCCGAAGTGACCAGCGGATCAGCCGCGCTGACCTGCACCGACAGCGAACCGAAGACCGGCGTGTAATCGATCAGCAGATCGTCATCGAGGATCGTGATGGTCGCGCCGTTATCGGTGAAGGTCGTGCCTTCCTGAAGCACCAGAACCGTCTGGCCGAGCAAAGCTGCATCAAGCGGGGTTTCGATCACCACTTCGCCGGTATTCTCCAGCGTCATCGCGCCGGTCGAAGTCAGCGTATCGACGCCAAGGCCGAGCGTGACCTGACCGTCAACCACCACATCGCCTTGAAGCGTGCGGTCGCCGCTGATGCGTGCGCCGTTGATGGAGGTGTTTTCAAACCCGCTCAGATTGTCGGAATCCAGCGTTCCGCCCAGCAATGCGGTGTCTGTGCCGTCGCCGCCAAAGATCGAGCCTGCAATGCTGGAGCTTGTGCCGGAGAGGACGAAAGTGTCATCGCCAAGGCCCAGATCAACATCGCCGCTGGTCGAACCGCCAGCAGCTTGCTCGAAACTGTCAGCGCCGTCGCCCAGTGCGACAGCAGTGCCACCGGTGCCAGTGATCGAACCGGAGTTCACCACCGTTTGCGCATCGCCTTCGCCGGCAATGCCGGTTACGCCGCTGATCGAGCCGCTATTGCTGGCAGTCGCGCTGCCGGCAAAGCGAACGCCGTCGCTATTGCCCGAGGTAACGCTGCCCGAATTGGTGAAGTCAGCCGCGCCGCCAATGTCGAACCCGCGCGCCAGATCAGCCGAAACCGAACCGCTATTGTTGACGGTCGCATCGCCGGTCACGGTCACGCCCTGCGCGCCGTCACCCGATGTTGCGATATCGCCAGCATTGGTCACGCTGCCATTGCCCAACACAACCACGCCGCCCGCATTGACGCCGGACGTCGTCACCGCACTGCCCGCGCCGAAGTCGATCACCGAATTGTCCTGCGCAATCACCGCGATGGAATCGTCGCCCACAGTGGTGATCGAACCGGTTCCGGAAAGGCTTGAATTGTCGCCCATATTGACGCCGACCGAGGATGCACCCGCTGTGCTGATCGAGCCATTATTGACTACAGTCGCATCGTCGAGAGCATCGACGGCAAAGGAGAAGTCGCTGCTGGTCGAAACGCTGCCATCATTGTTGACGGTGCCGCCATTTAGCAGCGAGATGGCAAAGCTGCCCTCGCCATTGGCGATAAGCGATCCGCCTGCATTGTTGTTGACCGTGACGTTGTCGCCCGCACCGAACACCGCGAAGGATTGCTCGCCATCGGTGGCGACAGCGCCGCTATTGTTCAGCGTGCTGCCGGTGCCGAGCACCACAGCGTCAGAGAAGTCATTGCCTTCGGTCGAAATCGTGTCGCTGTTGGTCACAGTCGAACTCGCGCCAACCGATACGCCCACAGCGGTGCGTCCGGTGGTTGCGATCAGCGAGGAGTTGTTCACGCTGGAATTGTCGCCCAGCGCGATTGCGGTGAGGTTGTCGCCCAAAGTGACGATGTTGCCGCTATTCGTAACGCTCGAACCTGCGCCTGCCGTGACGGCAGAGGCTTGATCGCCAAAGGTCTGGATCAGGCCGGCATTGTCGACGGTCACCGCATTGACGCCTTCGACCCCGTGGCTGCCGCCATTGCTGGTGATGATAGAGCCGGTCACTGAATTGGTCACAGTGGCCGTATCGCCAAAGGCAAGGATAGCCGAAGAGCCTGCTCCGTCGGTCTGGATCAGCCCGTTATTGGTAACGCTGCTACCGGTGGAAAGGCCGATCGCATCCGCATTCTGGCCGGTTGTATAGACGATGCCATTGACGGTTACGGCCGTGTTGTCCTCGGTCTCGATACCGAGCGCGAGGCTACCGCTCGTCTGGATAAAACCGTCAACCGTGACGTTCGAATTCTCGCCGATGAGCAAGCCGCTGCCGAACTGCCCCGTCGTCACAATCGCGCCAGCGACAGTCCCGTCGACCGCGCCGGTGATGATGATCGAATCCTGAACCACTGCGCCGTCCTGCACATCAAGGCCAAGCGGATTGCCCGAAACGTCGAAAAAGCCATCCGCATCGGTGCCCGGTGCGCAGACAACCACGCCTGCGGTGATCGCGCATTCTTCTGCATTGGCAGGGACGCTCGGCGCGGTCGGCGTCGGCGGGGAGCCCACTGGCGGCGGAGCCGATTGCGCAAACGCTGCGCCGGAGAGGCCGACAGTCAGGGCAAGCACCGAAGCGCTGCCGATTGCACGAAACTTCGTCGAAGCGGAGATGGTCATGTAAAGCCTTTCGAGTGGCATTGGGGGATTAGATTCTGACGCCGGGCCGCGTTGCGCGCATGAATTCACGCGAGCAGGTGCGACCCTTCGAAGGCCGTGATTATGCAGACACTGTTACCGGAAAGTGAACCGCGATCTTGCGCGGATTTCGATAAATTAACTAAGTATTTTACCGGGTTAGCAAGGATTGAGGGGCGCGGATTTCAGGCCCAAATGCCCGTTGGAAAGGCTTTGTAAAGCAGCCTTTTCGCTCAGCCTCTACCTCGGTAGGAGGCCACTCCCTGGTCAGGCACCCACAGGCCTTCGGGCGCTGCACCGCTTTGCCAGAAAACATCGATCGGAATGCCGCCGCGCGGGTACCAATATCCGCCAATCCTTAACCACTTGGGCCGCATTTCTTCGCAAAGGCGTTGCCCAATTCCCACAGTTACGTCCTCATGGAAGCCGTTGTGATTGCGGAAACTTCCCAGGAACAGCTTTAAGCTCTTCGACTCGACGATGGTCTCATCTGGAGCATAGTCGATCACGAGATGGGCAAAGTCGGGCTGGCCGGTCACCGGGCAAAGCGAGGTAAACTCGGGCGCGGCGAAGCGCACCAGATAGAGCGCCCCGGCGCGCGGATTGGGCACGTAATCAAGCTGCGCTTCCTCGGGCGAAGCGGGAAGCGGGGTGTCTTTGCCCAAAAAGGCGGGTTCGTGCGAGCCTTGTGTGCTTTCCATGCCGCGCTGTTGCCGCGAAAGCGGGTGACTTGCAAGCGAGGAACTGGACGCAGGCTCTATGTGTTCTATGGAGATAGGATAGTAATTTTCCGGTGTGGTGCGTCTCCCTACGGGCGCTCAATCGCCGGTTCAGGCACCAGCTTTCAAATGTTCAAACGCATGATGCGCGCCCCGAAACCGACTTTTGCGATCCAGAAGAACCCGCCTGTGCGGGGCCTGATGCGCGTGCTGCTTGCGTCGAGTGCGGCATTGGCGATCGCGCAACCGCTTGCGGCCCAAAGTTCAGGCGGCGGATTTTCGCTCCCGCAGCCTTCGCCCACGCCTACGCCAGCGCCGCAAGGTCCGGTGGATGAACGCGCCGGAGTGCAGATCGGGCCGCGGATTATCCGCCAGACGCCCACTCCGACGCCGGTTCCCACGCCCACTGCGGCACCTGCGCCCGTAACAACGCCTGCTCCAACGCCGACGCCGACACCCGCTGCGACGCGGACAGCCGCGCCATCGCCCGCGCCGAGCGCGTCGCGGCCCGCAGCAACGCGGCCTGCCACCCGGACAGCAACGCCAACACCCTCTCCAACGCCTGCGCAAACGACCACACGCACCGCCCCCGCACCAATCGACACTCAACCCGGCGCAGGTGCGGCTATCCCGCTGGACCGCGCTGCTCCGGGCTTCGAGACAATCCCCGGCCCTGACGAGCCCTTGCCCGAGATTGGCCCCGATGGCTGGTATGACGTCTCTCCGCAGGGCGAGACCGACGGAGCACCGGCAAGCGACTTTGTTCCCGCCAGCGGCGCGGGTGACTTTGCCGCGATACAGGCCGCTGCCCGGCGCAATCAGATGATGATTGGGATCGCGCTGCTCTTCCTGATCGGTGCGACGCTGGGGATGCTGATCTGGCGGCGCAAACGGCGCGAGTCCGAGCAATTGACCGGCGACGGCATGTCGCTTGCGCGCGGGGTCAGCCGCGCCATCGCAGGGCAAATGGCCGCGCCGCTTGGCGATCTGGTCGGTGATGAGGATGAGGCCGAAACGTCTATGCCCCGCGCCGCTCCGGCACCCGCGCCCGCCCCCCCTGCGTCGCCGCTGCCGCCGCCCCACGTTGCCGAACCGGAAACAGAGCCTCAACCAGGGCCCGACCCTGTCGCTGCTCCCATAGCCTCGCCAGACTTGCCCGAACCCGATTTCGGCATCGCAGCTGCCGCGCGGCCGCCGGTCCGGCTCGATCTCGGCGTCGAGATCGGCAATGCAACGCGCAGCCTGATGATGTTCGCGGTCGATTTTCGGATCGATATCGCCAACCGTTCAGACCATGCCGCGCGCGATCTTGTTGTTTCGGCAAAGCTCGCCTGCGCACAGCGCGGTGTCTCGATTACCGCGCCGATTGCAGGGATGCAGCCGGTGGGCCAGATCGAACGGATTGGCCCGCATCAGAGCCACCGCCTCACCTGTCAGCTGCAATTGCCGCTGAGCGAAGTAACCGCGATGCGGCAGGGCGCAACGCCGCTGTTCATCCCGCTGCTGCACGTCACGATTGAGGGCGCGGGCCAGAACGCCCGACTGAGCAGCTTTGTTATCGGCTCACCAAGCGCGGCGAGCCATGGGCGGGTCCACCCGCTGCCGCTCGACGGACCTCCGGGCGGCATACCGGGCCTGCGCGCGCAGCTGATCAAAGCACCGCTGGGCGAAGGCAACGCTGCGGCAGAACCGGCATGATCCGGCCCGAGTGAGCACGCGGGCTTGGCGTGATCCGCGCACCGCGCTAGCACGCAAGAATGGCCGCTCCATCCAACAACCTCGTCACAACCCATTGGCTCGCTGACAAACTCGGCAGCGCAAACGTCGCGGTCCTCGATGCCTCGCGCCATTTGCCTGCTGCAAAGCGCGATCCGCGTGCCGAGTTTGAAGCGGGGCATATTCCCAGCGCGCGTTTCCTCGATCTGGCCAGCTGGTGCGACACCACTTCCGAAGTTCCCGCTGCGCTCCCCAATGCAGCGCAGGTAGCCGAGCGGCTGGCCGCGCTGGGTGTGACCGCGGATGCGACCATCATCCTCTACGACGATAGCGGGGTGAAGACCGCTGCTCGCGCATGGTTCACCCTGCGCGCGCATGGCGTGGAGAATGTCGCCATCCTCGATGGCGGGCTGACCAAATGGCGCGCCGACGGCCTGCCGCTGGAGAGCGGCACTGCCGATATTGATCCTGCGCCCGCCGCGCAGCTTCCCGCCGCTCAAAACGTCGTGTTCAAGACTGACATGCTCGCCAATATAGAAAGCTGCGCGCATCAAGTGCTCGATGCACGCGGGGCCGACCGCGTCTTTGGCCTCGGCATTGACCCGGTCCATGGCGGGCAGAACGGGCGCATCCCCGGCTCGCTCAACCTGCCCTTTGGCGAAGTCTTCACCGCTGACGGAACATTCAAATCGCCCACCGAATTGCGCGAGACCTTCGCAGCGGCAGGTGTCGATCCTTCCCGCCCGCTCATCACCACATGCGGCAGCGGTGTGACCGCCTGTGTGCTCCTGTTCGCCGCGCATCTGGCAGGCATCACGGACACAAAGCTCTATGACGGCAGCTGGATGGAATGGGAGAGCGATCCCGACATGCCCAAGAAACAAGGTCCCGCATGAGCGACGATAAGAAGCCTTCCACCCGCATCACCCATGCCGGACGCCGCAAGGAATGGACCGGCGCGGTTGTGAACCCGCCGGTCTGGCGCGCCTCTACCCACCTCTACGAAAACGAAGCCGCGCGCAAAGCCGCCACCGGATCGAACAAGGATGGTGATTTTTTCTACGGCAGACGCGGCGCTCCTACGCAGTGGGCGCTGGCCGAGGCTCTGACCGAGATCGAAGACGGCGCGCATGGCACGGTGCTCTATCCAAGCGGCGTCGCGGCGATTGCGGGCTGCCTTCTGGCGGTGCTGAGACCCGGCGATCATCTGCTGATGAGCGACAATTCCTACGACCCCAGCCGCGCGATGGCGACGGGCCTGCTCAAGCGGATGGGGATCACGCACAGCTTCTTCGACCCGCTCGACATCGCTGCATTCGAGGCCCTGGTGGCCAAAACCGCCCCGCGCGCGGTGTGGTTTGAAAGCCCCGGCAGCCTCACCATGGAAGTCTGCGACATCCCCGCCCTCACCGCGATTACCCGCGCTGCCAAGGCGGTGAGCTTGCTCGACAACACCTGGGCGAGCGCGCTGGGCTTTGCCGGACTGACGCATGGCTGCGACATCGTGATGCAGAGCCTGTCGAAGCATGTCGGCGGGCATTCGGACCTGATGATGGGTTCGGCGAGCGCGGGCGAGCGCTGGTACCGCGCGCTGAGGCGCACTTCGCAGGAACTGGGGCAGGTTGTCTCGCCCGACGATGCGGCGCTCGCTTCGCGCGGTCTCAGGACAATGGCGGTGCGTCTGGAACATTCGACACAGAGCGCGGCGCGGATTGCGCGCTGGCTTGAGGAACAGCCGCAGATTGCCAAGGTCATGTGCCCAATGCTGCCAAGCGATCCGGGCCACGTTGTGTGGAAGCGCGATTTCACCGGCGGCTGCGGGTTGTTCAGCTTCGCGCTTGCCAGCGACGACCCTGATGCCAGCGGACAGCTTGCCGATGCGCTCGAACTGTTCGGGATCGGCTATAGCTGGGGCGGGTTTGAGAGCCTTGCTCTGCCCGTTTTCCCCAAGGATTACCGCGAGGTGATGGAAGCAGGCCCGGTAGGCTCCGGGGGTAGCGCGCGGCCCATGCTTCGCCTATCCATCGGCCTTGAAGACGCAGACGACCTGATCGCGGACCTTGCGGCAGGGCTCTCACAATTGGACCAGACATGACCGCAAGCACCGGCGCCCTGCCCGCAGATGTAACCGAAGCCGAGGATCCGGCTGCCCCGGAAGGCACGGAGAGCGAAGGCGCTGAAGGCGAGGCTGTATCTGCAGAGGAAGCCGCGCCGGTCGAAGCCGAACCCGAAGCGCCGGTAGAGGCCATCGAAGCGTCACAAGAGCTGGTCGAAGGAGTCGGCGCCAAGAACGAAACCGCCGGAGCGGTGCTGCAAGCCCTTAACGACGCCGCAATTGACTTCGGCATGGTGCGGATATCGCTGCTCGACGTGCTGCTGGTGATCGGTGTGATCCTGCTGGTAATGACCGCCGCGTGGATGGCCACAAGGCTGAGCCGCAGCGTCATCCGCCGGATCACGCGCTTCGACAGCACCCAGCAATTGCTCGCCGAAAAGCTCAGCACAATCGCGATCTGGGCCTTCGCGTTTCTCGTCGCAATCGACATGCTGGGGATCGACCTCACCGCGCTGGCCTTCTTTGGCGGCGCCTTCGGTCTGGCCATCGGTTTCGGCCTGCAAAAGACCTTCGGCAACCTCATCTCCGGCATCCTCCTGCTGCTCGACAAGTCGATCAAGCCGGGCGATGTGATCTCTGTCACCGATCAGGCGGGGAACGAGGCTATCGGGCAAATCCGCAAGATCGGCATCCGCGCGATTTCGGTCATCACGCGTGACCAGACCGAGCATCTGATCCCGAATGAGAACCTGATGATCAATCAGGTGGTCAACTGGTCCTACAGCTCGAAAGATGTGCGCGTGAAGGCGCCGGTCGGTGTCTCATACGACAGCGATCTCGATCTGGTGTCGGAGCTGCTTTACAAGGCCGCTGAAGACACGCCGCGCGTGCTCGAACGCCCCAATCCGCGCGTCAATCTGATGGGCTTTGGCGACAATTCAGTCGATTTCGAGCTGCGTTTCTGGATTCGCGACCCCGAGGAAGGCATCGCCAATATCCGCAGCGACGTCTATCTGCGCATCTGGCGATTGTTCAAAGAGAACGAGATCGAAATCCCCTATCCGCAGCGCGATTTGCACCTGCGTTCGTCCAAACAGCTCGATCAGCTGGTCGAGCTGATGAGCGCGGGCAAGACCTGAACCGTCTTCATAGGCGCGGGCCGCAATAGCTTTGCTTAGCCCCTGCAAATCCATTCTCGCTGGCGAGCGGGCAAGGCTTCGACCATTTCGGGGCTATGAAAACTGGCACCATCTATCTTGTCGGCGCAGGCCCGGGTGATCCCGACCTGCTGACATTGCGCGCCGCGCGGCTGATCGAGCGCGCACCTGTCATCGTCCATGACGGTCTTGTCAGCGCCGATATCCTCGCCCTCGCCTCACCGGATGCTGAGTTGATCTCGGTCGCAAAGCGCCGTGCGCACCACACTTTGCCGCAAGACCAGATCAACGCATTGCTGGTGCGCGAAGCCCTCGCCGGGCATGACGTTGTGCGCCTGAAAGGCGGCGATCCGCTGATCTTCGGACGCGGCGGTGAAGAGGCCGAGGATGCGCGCGCTGCGGGCGTTCCGATCGAGATCGTGCCGGGCATTTCCGCTGCCAACGGAGCCGCTGCTGCCGCGCAAATCGCCCTCACCCACCGCGATGCAGCAAGCATTGTCAGCTTTGTCGCGGGCCAGTGCAAAGGACTGTCGGACCAGAACTGGTCTGGCCTTGCCGGAAAGGGCCGCACGCTGGTGATCTATATGGGCGTCAAAACCGCCCCGCAGATCGCCGAAAAGCTGATGGCAGACGGCCTCGCGCCCGACATGCCCTTGGCCGTGATCGAGAACGCCGCGCGCCCTGAAATGCGCGTTGTGCGCGGGATGCTCGCAGGGCTTCCCGATTTGGTCGAGCAAGAAGCGATCAAGAGCCCTGCCTTAATTGTTATCGGCGATGTCACCGCGCGCGGCACCGGCGCAATCGCTCAGGTCGCCCAAAAGGCGCAAACAACACAGGCAGCGCTATGAAAATCCTCACAGGCAACGATCTGAAGAGCGGCGCGGTCATCTGGTGGGACGGCACCAATTGGTCGCTCTATGTCGATGCAGCCGCCGATGTCGGCGATCAAGGCCCCGAAATCATGGCCCGCGAAGAGGCGCTGCGCCGCGTCAACGTCCCCTACATTATCGAGGCGGAGCAGACCGCAGAGGGCGTGCGCCCCGCTCATATCAAGGACCGCATCCGCGCGCTCGGCCCCACGGTGCGCGCCGATTTGACGCTCAAACCCAAAGACCCCGAAGCGATTGACTGGGTAATCTGATGTATAAATACGACAATTACGATCAGGCCATGGTCGATGCGCGCGTGGAGGAATTCCGCGATCAGGCGCGTCGCCGGCTCGAAGGCAAGCTGACCGAAGACCAGTTCAAGCCACTGCGGCTGATGAACGGCCTCTATCTTCAGCTGCACGCCTATATGCTGCGCGTCGCGATCCCCTATGGCACTCTGAACAGCGAACAGATGACCGCCTTGGCCGATATCGCCGACAAATATGACCGCGGCTATGGCCACTTCACCACGCGCCAGAACCTGCAATATAACTGGATCAAGCTGGAGGATGCCGCAGACATTCTCGCCGACCTTGCCAGGGTCGAGATGCATGCGATCCAGACCAGCGGGAACTGCATCCGCAACATCTCGTCCGATCATTTCGCAGGGGCCTCGCATGACGAGTTGGTCGATCCGCGCCCCTATGCCGAACTGCTGCGCCAATGGTCGAGCTTCCATCCCGAATTCACATATCTGCCGCGCAAGTTCAAGATCGCGGTGATCGCTAGCTCGAAAGACCGCGCGGCGATGCGGCTGCACGACATTGGCATCCAGATCGTCGAACAGTCGGGTGAGCTTGGCGCGCGCTTCTTTGTCGGTGGCGGCATGGGACGCACGCCCATGATCGCGCCGATGATCCGCGACTTTGTCCCGCTCGATCAGCTGATCACCTATGCCGAGGCGTGCCTGCGCGTTTACAACCGCTATGGACGGCGCGACAACAAGTACAAGGCGCGGATCAAGATCCTCGTCCACGAGTTGGGCAAGGGCGAATACACCAGCCAGGTCGAGGAAGAATTCGCGCATTTGCTCAGCCAAGGCATCGAGCCACCGCGCGAGGAGCTGGAGCGGATCAAGCCGTTCTTTGCCGATCCGGCCTTCGCAGACGGAGCCAAGCAAGTTGACCGCTCCGACCCAGACTTTGCGCTGTGGGTCGACCGCAACACCAATCGCCACAAGCATGATGCCTATGTCAGCGCGGTGATCTCGCTGAAGCCGGTCGGCGGCATTCCCGGCGATGCGACGGGCGACCAGATGCGACTGATGGCGCAGCTGGCCAAGCAATACAGCTTTGACGAACTGCGCATCATGCACACCCAGAATGTTGTCCTGCCACATGTGAGGATTGAAGACCTGCATGCTCTGTGGACCGAGCTCGATGCGGCTGGCCTTGGCTCGCCCAATATGGACTCGATCGAGGATATGATCGCCTGCCCTGGCCTCGACTATTGCGCGCTCGCCAATGCCCGCTCGATCCCGCTCGCACAGCGCATTTCCGAACGCTTCGATGCGAGCGGCAAGACCGGCAGGCTGGGCGAGTTGAAGCTCAAAATCTCCGGCTGCATCAATGCCTGCGGGCACCACCATGCGGGCCATATCGGCATCCTTGGGGTCGACCGCAAAGGCGTTGAAAACTATCAGCTTTCATTAGGCGGCAGCGAGGCGGAAGACGTCTCCCTCGCCAAGATCACCGGCCCCGGCTTTACCGAGGACGGCGTGATCGAAGCGGTCGAGAAAGTCACCGATGTCTATCTCGATCGGCGGGAGGGTGAGGAGCGCTTCCTCGACACATACAGACGCATCGGCATGGAGCCGTTCAAGGAGGCGCTTTATGGATAATTCCGACCTCGGAACCAGCCCCGACGAAGTGCAATTCCGCTTCCGCGACGACGAGCCTGCCGATCACGGCACGGTCACCGTCGATGCATGCTGCGACCAGACCAACGCCACCGCTGTCCGGATCGAGCCGGGTGACGATGCACGCGAACTCTTGCCATTTCTCGACCGGCTCGCGCTGATCGAGGTCAACTTCCCGACCTTCGGCGACGGGCGCGGCTATTCCTCTGCCCGCATCCTGCGCGAAGCGGGATACACCGGCGAATTGCGCGCAGTTGGCGATCTGGGCGTGGACCAGCTCAGCCATATGCGCCGCTGCGGTTTTGACGCCTTTGCCCCCGACCAGACGCTCGACGAAGAAGATGCGCGCCGCGCCTTTTCAACCTGGGACAATGTCTACCAGCGCACGACCGATGGGCGACGCACGATTCAGGAAATCCGCCACGGAGCGGGCGCCGGAGCAGACCAATGAACGAAGTGCGCAAGATCGACCGGCTCGACGCCAGCCCGCGCTTTTCTGAGCATGACGCGGTGCGGCTCAACCGCATGTTCCGCGGCTCCTCGACGCTCGAAATGCTCGAAGGAGTAATCAAGGGCAATCTGGCGGGCGATATTGCGATTGTGTCCAGCTTTGGCGCGGAAAGCGCGGTGCTGCTGCACCTTGTCGCGCAGGTTGATCCCAACATCCCTGTCCTGTTCCTCGACACCGGCAAACACTTTGCCGAGACGCTCGAATATCGCGACCTGGTGGCGGAGAAAATCGGCCTGACCAATCTGCAAATCCTGACGCCTGATCCCGATGATCTTGCCACGAAGGACGAGACGGGCCTGCGCTGGTCCTACGATCCCGATGGCTGCTGCGAGATCCGCAAGGTGAAGCCGCTTGCGAAGGCGCTCGACCGGTTCGATGCGAGTTTTACCGGACGCAAATCGTTCCAGTCCTCGACCCGCGCGAACCTGCCGCGTTTCGAAGTGGACACGTCAGACGCCGCCGGACGCCTCAAGATCAATCCGCTGATCGACTGGAGCGCGGACGAAATCGCGGACTATTTCAAGGCGCACGATCTGCCTGCACACCCGCTGGTCGCCAAAGGCTTCCCGTCGATTGGCTGCGAGCCCTGCACCCACAAAGTCGCACCGGGCGAAGACCCGCGCTCGGGCCGCTGGAAGGGTTGGGACAAGACCGAATGCGGCATCCACAAGCCGGGCGAGGAACCGTTCCTCTAAGGCGCTAATACCAGCCTTCGGCCTCGTACCATTGCGCGGTTTGCTTGAGGCCTTCCTCACCACCGATCTGCGGCTGCCAGATGTCGAGCGGCACGGCTCTGTCCGAGCGCGCGACCCAGTTGGGATGGAGCATATAGCCAACGCGGTCTGCGGTCAGCTTGGCCTTGTCACCACGCAGCAGCTTGTCGGCTTTTGCTGCGACTTTCAGCACTCCGGCAGGCAGGTTGAGCGCGAGCACCGAGCTTTTGCCAACCGCGCGACCGATGGCCTGCCCCATCTCCTTATGCGACCAGCCACCTTCGCGGCCATCATCGGGTTCGTAGATAGTTTTCAGCCCCTTGCGGCCCGCGAGTGCCAGCAACAGCCGCGCCAGATCGCTCACATGGATGATCGACGTCGCGCCTTTGGGCGGCAGCGGGACGAGGCCGAAACGCGCCGAGCGGAACAGTTCGAACATGTCATTGTCGCGCGGGCCATAGACGGCAGGTGGGCGCACGATGGTCCAGTCGAGGCCGCTCGCTTGCACCAGCTCCTCGGCGCGCGCTTTGGAAGCTCCGTAGAGCGATAAATCCGGTTCGCGCGCGGAGAGCGAGGAGACGAAGACGAAGCGCTTCACCTTGGCTGCTTTCGCCGCTGCGATTGCGTTGGCGGTGCCGGTAACATTGGCGGTCTCGAACAGCGCCGGATCAGGCGTGTTGGTGAGGCCCGCAATGTGGATCACCGCATCCGCGCCTTGGCACAGCTCCACCAGAGCGGACTCGTCAGACAGGGTGCCTGCAACCCATTCGACGCCTTCGCGTGGACCTTGCGGCTTGCGTGTCAGCGCGCGGACCTGATGGCCCGCATCCAACGCCTCATCCAGCGTCGCCGCACCGACAAAGCCGGTTGCGCCGGTGATCGCGTAGACGCTCACGAATGCACCATATGATCGCGGTGTACGACAGCCGCGCGCGGGACATAGCCCAATTCGGCCTCCTGCTCACCCTGCTTCAGCCCCGCAATCGCGCGGCATTCAGCGGCGGAATATTCGACCAGCCCTTGCCCCAGCCGCTCGCCCTTCGGCCCGTGCAGGCTCACAAGCGCTCCGCGATCAAACTCGCCTTCCACTTCGGTGAGGCCCGCCGCAAGCAGGCTCGCACCTCCCGACAAAGCTTCGACGCAGCCTGCGTCAACGGTCAGCACACCTTCGGGGGCGAGCCTCCCGCCAAGCCAGCTCTTGCGCGCATTGTCGCTGCGAACGGGGAGGAAAACCGTCCCGCGCCCTGACTTTATCGCACCAGAAATCGCATGATCGCCCGTGCCATTGATGATCGCCAAGGTGATGCCTGCGCGTTCGGCAATACGCGCGGCCTGAAGTTTCGCCTTCATCCCGCCAGAGCCTAGCCCCGACCCCGATTCCTCGCCCGCCATTGCGATCACTTCAGGCGTAACGCCTTCGACCCGCTCGATCAGTTTCGCGTCGGGGTCGGAGGGCGCGCGGTCATAAAGGCCGTCGACATCCGACAGCAGCAACACGCCTTGCGCATTCGCCGCCTGCGCGACCCGCGCTGCGAGCCTGTCATTGTCGCCGAAACGGATTTCCTCTGTCGCAACGCTGTCATTCTCGTTGACCACCGGCACCACGCCCTCTTCGAGCAAGCGGTCGAGCGTAGCCGCCGCGTTGAGATAGCGCCGCCGGTCTTCGAGATCGCCAATTGTCACTAGCATTTGCGCAGCGGTGATGCCGTGCTCACCCAGCGCCTCGCCCCACAATTGCGCCAGCGCGACCTGCCCGACAGAGGCGGCTGCCTGCGCATCGGCAAGGCTCGCGCGGCCGCCTTTGGGAAGGCCTAGTTTCGCTGCGCCCAGCGCAATCGCTCCCGAGCTGACAACGATGATCTGCGTGCCGCCTGCCCCCAATTTGGCAATGTCCTTGGCCAGCGTCGCAAGCCGCGAAAGAGCAGGCGCGCCATTCTCGACCAGCAGCGCGCTGCCGATCTTGACCACCAGCCGCCCCGCCGAACCGATCTGATCTATCGAAGTGATCGCCATGGCATCAGATCGGCGACCATTCGCCGCCATCCTCGTCGACCTCTTCGACTTCAACCGTGTTGGTTTCGGTCGAGGTGCGGTCGGGCAGATAGCTAAGCACCGCGTCCATCAATTGCTCGATCCCCGCGCCGGTCGCGCCGGAGACGGCAAAGACCTCGTCCGCGCCCGCCGCAATCAATTCCTCGGAGAAGGCATCGCCCAGTTCCTTGTCCGCAAGGTCGAGCTTGTTGAGCGCGACCAGTTGCGGCTTGCCCTCCAGCCCTGCGCCGTAAGCTTCCAGCTCCTCGCGCACGACGCGCATCGCTTGGACCGGATCATCGCCGGCAATGTCGATCAGGTGGATCAGCACCCGGCAACGCTCGATATGGCCAAGGAACCGGTCGCCGATCCCTGCGCCATCAGCTGCGCCCTCAATAAGTCCGGGAATGTCCGCCAGCACAAATTCGCGCGCCTTGTGGCGGACCACGCCCAGCTTGGGCACCAAAGTGGTGAAGGCATAGTCGCCCACCTTCGCCTGCGCATTCGAGACCGCGTTGATAAAGGTCGATTTGCCCGCATTGGGCAGGCCGACAAGGCCCACGTCAGCGAGCAGTTTCAGCCGCAGCCACACCCACATCTCTTCGCCCGGTTCACCCGGCTGATGCTGGCGCGGGGCGCGGTTGGTGGAGCTTTTGTAAGAGGCATTGCCGCGCCCGCCCATCCCGCCTTCGAGAAAGACGATGCGCTGGCCCACTTCGGTAAAGTCGGCGAGCACCTCTTCCTTGTCCTCGGAAAGAACCTGCGTGCCCACCGGCACCTTCACCACCAAGTCATCAGCGCCTCCGCCGGTCCGGTCACGGCCCTGGCCGTGATTGCCGCGCTTGGCCTTGAAGTGCTGGGCGTAGCGGAAGTCGATCAGGGTGTTGAGCCCCTGCACCGCTTCGAACACGATGTCGCCGCCCTTGCCGCCATTGCCGCCATCGGGTCCGCCATATTCGACGTATTTCTCGCGCCGGAACGAGACCGCACCCGGTCCGCCCCCGCCTGATTTGAGATAGATTTTGGCCTGATCGAGGAAATGCATGAGGCTCCCCTATGCATTTCCTCGACAGATTGCGAGAGTTTAGAACGTCGCTTCGAAACCAGCGATCACACTGCGACCGGGAGAGACGAAGCTGAAAACCTGCTCGTAGTTCTCATCAAGCAGGTTTTCCGCCCGTGCAAACAGGTACAGCCCGGCCGCCAACCGGACCCGCGCGTTCAGATTGACCAGCGTGTAATCGTCGAGCGTCACGCGCGTCGGCACAAAGCTCGGATCAAGGAAAGCAAGGTCTTCGGTCGATCCATTGTGGCGGATCACAAGGGTCGCCGATGCGGCCTCTTGCGGTGCAGTCCATGTGAGCGCAGCGCTGGCGATGCTTTCCGGGCGGCGGACTTCGGTCACGCCATTCTCTTCGGCGTCGAGATAGGCATAGGCCGCGTTAAGGCTCCATTGCTCCGCGATCTGCGCCGAGAGCGCCAGTTCGACGCCGCGCTGGTTGCTGTCAGTCGTGCGATTGGCGGGTGTTGCGACAAAGGTCGGCGCAGGGAAGGTCGTGAAAATCTCGTCCTCCAGCGTCGCATCGAAATAGGTCGCAGACAGAGTCGCATCACCGCCGAGCAGGCTTTGCTCAATCCCGACCTCCCAACTGGTCGATTTTTCCGGCGTCAGGTCGGCATTGCCGATGAAGCGGCCATCGACGAAGCCGAACAGCTCGAAGAAGCCCGGATTCTTGATCCCCGAACCAGCCGAGGCGCGCAGGCGTGTGCTTTCGGTCAGATTGAAGCCTGCGCCGACTTGAAAAGTCGTTTCGTCGGCGAAACGGTCATTGATATCGTGACGGATCGCGGCCGAAAAATCGAAACGCTCGCCTGCATAGCGATATTCGCCCACCAGCCCGACATTCTCGATCTCGCGCTGCCCGTTGAACGCGAAACCGCCGGGCGTGGCGTTGCGGAACTGCTCGCGCTCCCAATCGGCGGCGAAGGTGATGCTATGGCCGCCTGTTGGCCGGTAGGAAGTGACGTAAGAGGCCTTGAGCCGGTCGCCTTCGCTCGCATTGCTCGGACCGAATGCGCCAAACGTGTCGCGGGTGATATCGGCCAATTGCGCAGAGAGATCGTGGCTCCAGCGGTTGTCGGCCAGTTCAAGCTTGGCCCCGACCAGCGCATAGATCGCTTCATTCTCGAAACGCGTTTCCGGGCTGTCGACGACGAAGCCGAAAGTGGGGCCGGTAAGGAAGAAGTTCTGGTCGTTGAACTGCCCCTCGGTGCGGATGTAGCGGGCAGCGGCGCGCAGGGCGAAATTGTCCGTCACCGGCACTGCGATCTTGCCCGACACGGTGTAGCTGTCGCGCCCGATATCGCGCGTGCCGCCGCCATTGATTGGGCGGGCGTTTGGCTCGCCGTCAGTGCTCACCACCGTGGCCGAGAGCGAGACATCAAACCCGTTGAGATTATAACCCCATCGCGCCGCGCCGTTGATCGTGTTGTTGGTGCCGCCTTCGATCCGCGCCCCAAACCCGCTGAAACTGCGACTGTCATAGGCGACGACGCCGCCAATGGCGTCCGAGCCATAAAGCGCGGATTGCGGCCCGCGCAGCACCTCGACCCGGCTGCCGATCTCGGCCTGCAAGGTGCCGATATCGAACTCGCCCGAAAACGGATCGGAAACTTCGATCCCGTCAACCAGAACCAGCACATGGTTGGCTTCGGATCCGCGCAGGCGCAATTGGGTCTGCCCCGCAACGCTGCTAACCGCCACGCCGGGCACATCGCGCAGCACATCGGCGACATCGCGCACCTGTCGCTGCTCCATCTCCTCCGCCGAGACGATTGTGGCAGAGCCAGTATAGTCGCTCAAGGACAGCCCGCTATCGGTGCGGTCGGCGCGGACAAGGATGGTGTTTGAATCGATCCGGCGCGCATCGGGAATAGCGATATATTCAACCTCGCCATCTTCGGTCTGGGGCGCATCACCCGCATCAGACACCGCTTCATCCTGCGCCAGTGCGGATGCGGATAGAGCAAGCGCGCAGATCGACGCCCCTGCAAACAAGGATTGGAACTTCATTTCATGTGATCCTTTCAGATCGAGCCAGAACTACGGCCGGACAAAAGCCCGGCGCACTATTCGTCGCTCGAAACGAAAGATCTTCGCGCCCTGCCAATCCCTGAGCAAAGCCACAAGCGACATGCTCCGGTCGGTCTCCTGGCTCACGGGTCGAGGCTTTTGACACATCTTCCCGGGCGTTATGCCCAGTGATTGCTCCAGCTGGAGCGCGGATCAAAAGCTCGCCGCTTACAGTTGCAGGGACAGCTGCGGAATTGCCCTTTTGGGGCGCACCGCATTCCCGTTACCGGCGCATGCGCGCACGACTAGCTTGTCGGATTGCGCTGGGCAAGATGTTGCTGCATCGCAGCTCTATTGCGGCGAATCTGTCTGCGCGCCGCCGTCATCCTGAGACACTGGCTGCGTGACCGGCTGCGAGACGAAACCTTCCGCTACCGGCACGACGGGCACCGCAAGGCCGGTGGCAGGGTCAGTGACTGCGCCAGCAGGCGTAGTCGGCGCGGCCAGCGTGGATGCGGGCGCATCGCCGACGCTTGGCACAGCGATCCCGTTGGCGCGCGCCTCTTGCACGGCAACCCAGCCGGGCTGCGATGCACCATATTGCTCGCCATATTTCTCGTCCCATTCGGCCGAGGCGCGCTGATATTGCTCATATTCCTCAAAGAACAGCTCGAACGGCTCCTCGATCAGGTCAAAATTGTCCTTGGCAAACTCGATCGGATCGACGGGTGCCAGCGAATAGCGGTTCGAGATCTCGAGCGCGGCGCGGCAAAAGCGCGAGCGGGCGGGCGGCAGGGCGAAGAAATTATAGACCGAGGTCATATGCGACTGACGCGCCAGAATGCCTGCGCGACGTGCCCCAGCCTCGCGGCGATATTCGGCATCGATCCGGTCATTCACCGCGCCCAAGGCACCCGCATGATCGCTGATATAGGCGCTATAGGCGGTGAGCACGGGTTCGTATTGCGCGGTTACGCAATTGAGCGCCGCGACGTTCCAGGCGGAGCGGAAGTGCCATACCCTTTCATCTGCCGAGAGGCCGCGATTGACCGTCTGGCGCTTGCCGAACAGATTCTTGCCCGGAATTTCCATCACATAGGACGCTCCGCCGGGGGGTAGCGGACGGTAGGGAATGACTTCAGCCGGCGGCGGAGGAGGAGGAGGCGGTGGCGGAGCTGGCGGTGCCTCGGGAACGGTGGCGCAGGCCCCCAGCATGGCGAGCGAAACCGCAATCGCGGTGATCTTGACCGGAGCAGCCATCGCGCCGCCACGCTTCGCCAGTTTCGATTCTTTCGAAGATCTGCCCATTCTCGAATTGCCTCTCATAAATCCTCCGGCCCCGGTGGACCGGTCCCCGAGTTAATCGCGGCTGCTACCATGGCAGCGCCGGCCTTGCTCGCAAGTGAAGCGCCATGTGCCACCTGCGGACAGATTTCGCAGCCAGTCTGCCGCGCGCGACCCTCAGGATGCAACAGCGTTAGCCGCGCTGCCTCACAAAGCAAATGCCCGGAACCTTGGGTAAGGCTCCGGGCATTCAGTGTTTCAACAGTTTACTGGAAGTTTCCCTCCAGAGCATCCGTTTGTCGAGCAGGCTACTCGCGGCTGCCGAGGAACTGGAGCAGGAACATGAACATGTTGACGAAGTCGAGATAGAGGTTCGTCGCGCCCATGATGATCGCCTTGCCCATAAAGTCGGTGCCCTGCACGTAAGCATACTGGTTCTTCAGCATCTGCGTGTCGTAGGCGGTAAGGCCGGCAAAGACGAGAACGCCGATGCCGCTGATCACGAATGCCATCGCTTCGGATTGCAGGAAGAAATTGACCACCATCGCGATGATAAGGCCAATCACGCCCATGATGAGGAAGCTGCCCCAGCCGGAAATGTCTTTCTTCGTGGTGTAGCCCCACAGCGAAAGGCCGGCAAAAGCGCCTGCCGTTGCGAAGAAGGTTGTGGCGATGCTTTGGCTGGTGAAGACCAGGAAAATCGTCGACATCGACATGCCCATGACAATCGCAAAGGCCCAGAACACCATCTGGAGCGTCGTCTGGCTCATCTTGTGCAGGCCAAAGCTCATCGCGAGGATGAAGGCCAGAGGTGCAAACTTGAGAACCCAGATCAGCGGGCTGCCGCTTTGGTAAAGCGAGCCGATAATCGATCCGTCCATGCCGCCCCACGAAAACAGCAGCGCGACGATGCCGGTCAGCAGAACGCCCGATGCCATGTAATTGTAGATTGAGAGCATGTAGGACCGAAGGCCCTCATCATAATCAGCGCGTGCATCAACCGCGCCGCCGACATGCGGCGTCGTGCCAAAGCCCGGACGCTGAGTTTCTTTCCAATCAGTCATTTTGGAACCCTTTCTCCAAAACAGGAGTCTCCAAGTATCGGCGCGACAATACGCACCGTTGGTGGATAATATCGTGGTTTTGCGCGGCGTTTTCAAGCGAAACCGGACGCGATTTCCGCGATTTTCGTTCATTCATGCACCGGTTATGCTTAACCGCGTGCTTACTTCTTGCCCGCTGCGAGCTCCGCGCCGCGCTTTGCTGTCGCGTCGAGCGTGCTCGTGAGCAGTTCGACCAGCGCCTTTTTGTCGTCGAGCACGTTAAGACCCTGCCGCGTCATCCCGCCAGGGCTTGCGACGCGGTCTGCCAGCTCTCCGGGCGAGATATCGGCCTGCGCAGCGAGCGATGCGGCTCCATCGACCATGGCGATCGCGAGGCTCTTTGCCTGATCCTCGCTTAGACCGAGCGACGCACCTGCCTCTGCCAGTGCGTCGATGAAGCGATAGACAAAACCCGGACCCGATCCAGCCAGAGCGGTGGCGAGGTCGTAATGCTCCTCGCTTTCGAGCCAGACCGCGTTGCCGAGCAGGTCGAAGAATTGCGTTACGCCTTCGCGCGCCGTCTCGTCTAGCCCGCTCTGCGCCAAGATAATCGGCGATTTGTTGATGCGCGAGGCGAGATTGGGCATCACCCGCACATGCGCGCTGGCTTGTGGGAATGCCTCGCGCAATTGCGCCAGCGTCAGTCCGGCGAGGAGAGAATAGACACCGCGCTGCTTTGCAAGCTCCTGAAAGTCCGGGGCAAGATCCGCAAGCTGATGTGGCTTGAAGCCGAGCATTATCGCGTCATGCGTGCCCGCAGCCGCAGCCGCGGCAATGTCACGGTAGACGCGCACGCCTTCAGGAGCTGGCTTGAAAGAGCGGTTGAGCACAGCGAAGCGATCCGGCGAAACGCCGCTCGCCAACCATCCGGCCAGCATCGCGCCCGACATATTGCCGTATCCGATAATCAGAAGCTGCTTGAACTCGCTCATTCAAAACCACCTTTCGGCAGCTGACATGGCTATGCTTCACCCATCGCGTCAACCATTGCCGCATCCAGCGCATCGCGCGGAGACTTGTCGCCCCACAGCACAAACTGGAATGCGGGGTAGAAGCGGTCGCATTCGTCGATCGCATTCTCGACCAAAGACTGCGCCTGCGTGATCGACAGCATCCCGTCATCGCCCAGCAATGCACCGTGGCGATAAAGCAGCACGTCGCCGTTCGACCAGATGTCGAAATGACCCAGCCACATCTGTTCGTTGATCAGACTGAGCAGCTCATAGGCGCTCTGCTTCTTCTCCGAAGTCACGCGGATATCGGGCAGGCAGAGGAATTGCAGGACATTGTCCGCGCTGCGCCAGATCGCGCGGAGCTGGTACTTGGCCCAGCTGCCCTGCACTTCGCCGACCATTTCATCGTCGGACGTGACCTCGCACTCCCACCCTCGCGCTTCGAACAATGCGGCGAGCATCTCGACCGGCGCAGCGTCGTCATTGGCGCTGAATTCGGCTTCGCGCTGTCTCATGGGAGAACCTTGAGCAAGGTCGGGATAAAGGAGGGGGTCTTTGGCATCGAGGCGAGGAATGCCCGCTCTCCCCCCCGATTGGCAATGGAAGCGGGCCGAGGGGCTGGGGAGAACCCGATTGGCTTGTTCAAAGCTTGTGCAAAGAAAGCAGGGGATACAATTAAATCAACGCGTAAGGCGCTGAATTTCCGTCCCTTCCGGGCTGGTATAGAAGAAAGTGGCGAGCCCCTTTTGCGACAGTGCATTGACGAGATCACGCGCCTCTGAGCGGCTGTCGAGCGGTCCCGCGAGCAAGCGGTTCGCTTGGCCCCAAGGCGTGACATGCGGTTCGTAATCGCCAAGCAATTCAGGTGCGGTGCGGACAAAACGCCGCCAGTCAAAGCGCAGGGCATCAACATCGCGCCCGGTCGCAAGCTGCACCCATATCCGGCGCGGATGCTCGGGTTCGGCCGGCTGAGGCGCGGGCTCGGGCGCCGCTTCGCGCGGGATTTCAATAGCCGCGAGATCGACCGCATCGCCGCGCGCGGTGCTGACTGGCAATTCGGCAGTGTCCAGATCGGCAAAGGCATCGGCGACGCTTGCTGGCTCTTCAACCTCCCGAGTCGCGATTTCTGGTAGGCTTCGCTCAGCAGTTGGCGGCGTTTCAGGCGCGGCTTCGGCCACCCGCTCGGGCGCTTCCTGTGCAACCTCGCGCGACACTGTCTCTACCGGAGCGCCCAGCGGCTCTCCGGCAGGTTCGAGCAAGGAACCCGCCGCCCCTTCGCGGGCAAAGCGGGCGATGCGCGGGTCTTCGCGGCCAATATCGGCAGCGCGCGGGAATATGCCGAGATTGGCAGCAGCCGCCTGCTGCGCGGGTGTCAAACGCGGCATGAAGGCCAGATAGGGATTGATCCGTGCGGCAAGGTCGGTCGGCATCGAGGCGTTGACGATCCCCTCTGCGCGCTCCTGTTCTCCCAAGATAGCAAGGCCAAAGGCACGCGTGCGCACCGCTGCGGGATCGCGCGCTTCGATCAACGGAGAGAGCGTCGACTGGAACCCTTCCGCATTTCCGGAAATCGCGTAGTTGAGCGCGAGGCGGCGGCGCGCCTCGTCGTCCTGCGGGTTCAGCACGATGGCTCGCTCATAGGCCGCACGCGCAGCCTCTCCATCGCCGATCATGTCGAATGCCAGCGCCTGATCGGAGAGGAAGTCGCGAGCAGGAGCTCCGCCATTGCGGGCCTGCGAAAATAACGGGATCGCTTCGAGCGGACGGCCCGAGCGCAGATAGACCCGCGCCAGCCCCAGCTTCACCTGTGCATTGGCCGGATCGATGTCAGCAGCGCGGCCGTAAAATCCGATCGCCGCATTGAAATCGCCCAGTTCGAGCGAGGCATCGCCCGCTTCGAGCAGGCTGCTGACCCGGCGCGGCCTGCGCGCGAGCTCCATCAGCGCGCGGTTCAAGCGCTGCACCTGCGGAGAAGGAAGCGGTTGCACAACTGCAGTGCCGCTGCTTTGCGCATGCGCTGGCTGCGGTGCGATAAGCGTCAGAAGGCCGGTTGCAGCTGCGACCAGTAGCGAGTGAGTAAGAATTCGTGGCACGAGACTATGGCTAGTGAGTTTTCCGCCGCGCGCCAGCCAGTACGCGGCCAACGCGGGGCGAACCGCGCGGCGCGTTCGGCCAAGCGTGTGCGAAGTCGCTCTTACTGGTTGTTCTGCCGTCCGAGGAAGCGCGGAATGCTGAGCGCCGGTGCGTCACCATCATCATCGTCCCCGTCGCCATCGCCGTCTTCGTCTTCCGAACCAGAGGAGCGCGACAAATTGGCCATGCGTTCAAACAGAGTGGTGCCGCCGCCCGATCCGGAACCACCGCCGCCTCCGCCACCGCCGGAGCCGCCGCCCGAACCCGATTCTCCGCCAGAGCCGAGAATTTCTGCACGGCGTCCGCCATGGCGCGGTTCAACCGGTTGATCTTCCTCGGCAAGGCGGTCAGCATCGGCGAGCACTTCTTCCTGCGAGGCTTCTCCTCCATCGTCGAGTGCATCGTCCTCTCCGGCATATTCGCCATCCAGGTCGAGCGTGTTACCCTCGGCTTCGTCGCCGAAATCGTCCTCTTCTTCGGCCCCGCGCAGTCCGGCGAGCGGGTCGACGATCTCGTCAACATCATCGCCTTCATCGCCCATATCGTCACCCGCTTGCATGCCGGTGAGGTCAAAAGGTTCAGCGCCGTCTTCGTCTTCGGCATCACCCTCGCCATCATCATCCAACATGGCAGCTTCGACAGGGTCGGGAATGACCGGCATTTGCGGTGCTTCGGCTTCAGGCTCTTGCTCCGGATCCATATCAGGTGAGCGCACCAGATCGTCAGTCGAGGCTTCTTCATTGCCCGACAGATCCAGCACCGGACGCTTGGGCGCGCGGCTGCTTGAAAGAGCCGATTGCGCAGTGCGCGGTGCGTCTGCGCCGGCATTGCCCTCAATACCCGTAGCGACGACGGACACTCGAATCTTGCCCGATAGATCGGGATTAAAGGCGCTGCCCCAGATGATGTTGGCATCTTCATCGACCAGATCGCGAATGTGGTTCGCAGCCTCGTCGACTTCCATCAGCTTCATGTCTTCGCCGCCGATGATCGAGATGATGACGCCCTTCGCGCCCTGCATCGACACGCCGTCCAGCAGTGGGTTGGCAATCGCTTGTTCGGCAGCATCGAGCGCGCGGTTCTCGCCTTCGCCCTCGCCCGTGCCCATCATCGCCTTGCCCATCTCGCTCATCACAGAGCGCACATCGGCAAAGTCGAGATTAATGAGGCCCGGCATCACCATCAGATCGGTGATCGAGCGAACGCCCTGTTGCAGCACTTCATCGGCCAGCTCGAAGGCTTCCTTGAAGGTTGTTTCCGGTTTGGCGACGAGGAACAGGTTCTGGTTGGGGATCACGATCAGCGTGTCGACGTGATCCTGAAGCTCGGCAATGCCGGCCTCGGCAGCTCGCATGCGCCGCGTCCCTTCGAACAGGAACGGTTTGGTCACGACGCCGACAGTCAGCACGCCCTTGCGCCGCGCGGCCTCTGCAATCACTGGGGCGGCTCCGGTGCCCGTGCCGCCGCCCATGCCAGCCGCGATAAAGACCATGTTCACGCCGTCGAGCGCGTCCTCGATCTCGGCTACGGTCTCTTCCGCAGCAGCCTTGCCCACTTCTGGCCGAGCACCTGCGCCAAGGCCGCCAGTGATGTCGGGGCCAAGCTGGATGCGGGTTTCAGCCGGTGAAGTGCTGAGCGCCTGCGCATCAGTGTTGGCGACGATGAACTCGACGCCTTCGATTTCCGAAGCAATCATGTTGGCGATCGCATTGCCGCCCGCGCCGCCGATACCGACTACGGTAATCTTGGGGCGCAGATCGTCAGTGTCTGCCGGGCCGATATTGATGCTCATCGCGTAAATCCTCCAGACGCAGGGTGCAGTTTGGGCGACCGTATTTCCTGCGGCGTAAACTTAAATGGCACATTAGCCATGTGCCGGTTATCCCGCAGATTTCCTTATCCACAGGCACATATTTACCCTCATACACTATGCCGCTGCGCAAGAGAATCCCGCGAGACATAGAATTACATCCACGCGGACCTCAAAAATACTCGCGCATGGCGCGGAATAGACGGGTGATGGCAAAGGCCGGATTAAGCGATCCACCAAAGTCTGCACCGCCTGCGCGGCGTGATCCGAAGGCGCGGATATCGACGGGGTCTTCGGCGGCATAGAGGCACAGTCCGGCAAGCCCTGCAAAGCCCGGAGTGGCATGCGCTTCGGGCAGCCCTTTGAGCGCAGGTGCACGTCCGATCCTGACAGGCATCGCAAGTGCGCTCTGGGTGAATTCGGCAAGACCTGCGAGTTCCGCGCCGCCGCCGGTGAGCACAACCTGCCCCGCGCGCGTGCCGCTAAAGCCCATTTCTTTCAAAGCCTTGCCGATTGCGCCGGTCAGCTGCGACTGTGCCTGTGTGATGACCGAGATCAGCTCTGCCCGAGCAATCCGGTTCTTGTCATCCGCGCCGCGCGCATGCGGTCCGCTAGGCTCGCCCGCGCCCTCATTGGGGCCGTGAACGGGGATCATTTCGCGGTGGTCGCTGGGTGAGGCGATCGCGCTGCCAGAGACGCATTTGAGCCGCTCGGCCTGGAACCGGCGAATGCCGAATGCGCTGGCTACCGCGTCGGTAATGTCGCCCGATCCCATCGGGATTGCGCGCAGGCCCAGCAGCATTCCGGCAGCAAAGACCGAGACATTGGTCACATCCGAACCGATCTCTACCAGCGCCACGCCCAGCTCACGCTCTTCCTCGGACAGGCACGCATATCCCGATGCGAGCGGAGCGGCGACTACGGCTTCGACTTCGAGATGCGCGCTTTGCACCGCTTCCATCAGATTGCGCACCGGCGCGCCATCGGCGAGCATAACATGCACATCGACCCCAAGCCGCTCGGCATGAAGCCCGCGCGGATTGGCAACACCATGCGCGCCGTCGAGTGTGTAATGAGCAGGCTGCGCGTGGAGCACTGTGCGGCCATCGGGCTGGATCATGTCGCGCGCTTCGATCAGCAGATGTTCGACATCTTCCTCTTCGATCCGTCGGCCACCGATTTCGATCTCGACCTTGGAGACATTGCTTTTCAGCCCCGCGCCGGCGCAGGCGATCCACACGCTCTGCACGCTCGTGCCCGCATTCTTCTCCGCGCGCTCAACCGCATCGCGGATCGCATAGGTCGCGGCTTTCATGTCGGTGACATAGCCGCGCTTGATCCCTTGAGAGGCGCGGTGACCCGAACCCAGCACGAGCAATTCGCCCGTCTCGGTCTCACCCATAATCATCGCCGAGATGCGGAACGATCCGACATTCACAGCCGCGAAAATCTTGGCGAGCCGCGCTTTGGGAGCCGCTTTCGAGGCCATCAGGGGGTGCCTTCCGTGTCGCCGAGTTCAACCGCATCGGCGCGCCCCGGTACCCGCATATAGATGCGAGGGGGCGAGCGCATATCAAAGGTCGCCACTTGCCCACCGAGCAGCCGGTTCTGGCCGTCCATGCGGGCAAATTTCACCAAGGCGCTGGCGGATTCATCCGCACCTTCGGGCAAAGCGAGCACCTGCCCGCTCTTGAAGCTCAAATTCCACCGGCGATTGCCAACCCATTCGGCTGCTTCGACCTGCGGGCCAAGCGCGGGAGCGGCGGCCAGCAGAGTCTCAAGCGGCGCGACTTGCTGCGCAGAGCCGGGTCCGGAGATACGCAGCATCTCGGCTGCGGCCTCGTCCGAAATCGGCTCCAGCTCGACCCCGCTTGCATCGATCAGCATCAGACGGTCCGGTTTTTCAAGCACCGCATGCGGTTCGCGCTCGACAATATCGATGGCCAGCGTCGCAGGCAGCTGGACCGAAACCCGCGCATCCTTGACCCATGGCAGCTCGAGCAATTCCGCGCGCAAAGCCTCCAGCTCGACTTGTGGCATAGGCCGTTCGCGCTGGGCGAGAGCGCGGGCATAGACCTGCCGTTCGTCCATGCGCTGCGTGCCAGTAACGCTCACTTGCTTGACCTCGAAACCGGCATCCGAAGCCATCGCTGCGACCTGCTGCTGAGCCATGGCCGGCACACCCGCGAGATTGGCGATCACAAAGGCCAGCCCGACAGCGCCGCCGATAATCAGCGTCAGCCAAATCGTGCTCCATTGCTCCTCGGTAAAGGGCAGTATGCCCATCGCCTTATCGACGATGCTGGTGGTCTTGGCTTTGGCCCGGCGCGCACCCGCGGCGCGGCTTTGCGATTTGGCAGCGCGGCGGACGCCTCTGCCAGAGCTGCGTTTGATTTTTGCCATCACGCCTCTCCTTTTTCGGTAGTTTGCATTTCGTGAACCCGGATCGCTTCCATGACGATCAGCTCGACCAGTTCGGCATAGCCGATCCCGGCGGCGCGCGCTTGTTCAGGCACCAGACTGAGCGGTGTCATGCCCGGCTGGGTGTTGGTTTCGAGGACGAACAGCCCCTCCTCACCCAGCTCGTCATCCCAGCGGAAATCGGTGCGACTGGTGCCGTGGCAGCCGAGCACCTCATGCGCCTTCACCGCATATTGCTCGCACAAGGCAGCGATTTCGGGCGGAACTTGCGCTGGGCAAACATGCTGGGTGCGCCCTTCGGTGTATTTGTGCTCGTAATCGTAAAAGCCGTGCTCGATGATGAGCTCGGTGACGCCCAGCGCGCGCGGGCCATCTGCGCCGTCGATCACCGCAGTGGTCAATTCGCGCCCCTTGATGAAGGGTTCGGCGAGCAGCTCGTCAAACTGCTGCCACGGCCCTGCCGCTTCGCGCGCAATCGGATTGCCGACATTGCTCTCATCGGTGACGATAGCGACGCCGACTGACGAGCCTTCATTGACCGGCTTCAAGACATAGGGTCGCGGCATCGGGTCGCGTTCGTGCAGCTCGCTGACCGGAACGATCCGCCCCCCCGGCATCGGAATACCGTGGGGGACCAGCGCCTGCTTGGTCAGCTGCTTGTCAATCGCGATCACCGAAGTCGCAAGGCCGGAATGGGTGTAGGGAATGCCCATCAGGTCGAGCATGCCCTGCACGCTGCCATCCTCGCCCGGCACGCCGTGGAGCGCGTTGAACACCACGTCTGGCTTCACCTCGGCAAGCCGCAGAGCAACGTCGCGGCCCATGTCTATCTGCGTGACACGGTGGCCGTTCATCTCCAGCGCATCGGCAACGCCCGCGCCGCTCATCAGCGAAACCTCGCGCTCATTGGCCCATCCGCCCATCAGGACGACGACGTGGAGAGGGGGTTTATCGGTCATAGTTTGGACAGTCCCCGGCGCGCGAATGCTGCCCCAAAATACATCATCACCAGGCTGCCAATTAACGCTGCGTAGCTTGCCAACGAAAACAGCAAGAAATCGCCATCCACTGCTGCGAACAGGTCAAAATTTCGGAAGCCAGTGAGCAGACTCACGAACGACAAGCTTAGAAGCGCCAACACCCCCGCAACTGCAAGAAGGCCTCCACCCAAAGTCTTACTTATCGACTTGAAATTATCGCTCATAGCGCCCTGCCCACCCGCCTGATTTCCCATTCAAGCTGGATGCCCGAATTGGCGAGCACTTTCTCGCGCACGATCTCGCCCAGACCTTCGATTTCGGTGCTGGTCGCATTGCCGGTGTTGATGAGGAAGTTGCAGTGCTTTTCTGACACTTGCGCGCCGCCATTCTTGAAGCCGCGCAGACCTGCATCGTCGACCAGTTTCCACGAGGAATGGCCCGGAGGGTTCTTGAAAGTCGAGCCGCCTGTCATGCTGCCGATAGGCTGCGAATCCTTGCGCTGGCTGGATATGCGATCCATCTCCGCCTTGATCGTTGCCGGATCGCCCGGATAGCCTTCAAAACGCACCGCAACCACAACCGAACCCTCGGGCAAGGCCGAGTGGCGGTAGGTATATTCGAGGTCGGCGTTGGAGAGCGTCGCGAACGTGCCATTGGGCAGGATCACATCGGCTTCGACCAGCACGTCGCAGGTTTCGCGGCCATAGCAGCCGCCATTCATGCGCGTCACTCCGCCGACCGATCCGGGAATGCCGATGAAGAAGGACAGTCCGTCGATCCCGGCCTTACCTGCGCGCCGCGCGACAATGCTAACTGGGGCAGCAGCGCCCGCCTGAAGCGTTGTCTCGCCGGTAACCTCGACCTCGGTGAAAGGCTTGCCCAGCTTGATCACCACACCCGGAACACCGCCATCGCGGATGATCATGTTGGAGCCTACGCCCAGCGCCATGACCGGCAGTTTCCCGTCCAGCCGCGTGAGAAAGTCCTTCAGATCATTGACATCAGCGGGCTCGAACAACCAGTCGGCATTGCCCCCGCTTTTGAACCAGACATGTTTGGCAAGCGGAGCGTTCGGCGTGAGCTTTCCGCGCACGCCTTCGACCGGCGGGCGGATGTCTGCACCGTCTTTGTCGTTCATGCGATCGTCTGAGTGCGACATGTCGCTCATGCGCTCCGTTGTGCTTCGATGGCCGATGCAAGTTCGGCGGCCCATTTGGTTATGTCGCCCGCGCCAAGGCAGACGATGATGTCGCCCGGCTCGATCTCGGCGGCGAGCGTGCTGGCGAGTTCGCTTTCGCTGGCTATCGTGCGCGCAGAACGGTGCCCGCGCGACTTCAGGCCCGTAACCAGAGCGGCTGCGTCGGCGCCTTCGATGGGCTCTTCGCCAGCTTCGTAAACCGGCGTCACGAAGACCGTATCGGCGTCGTTAAAGCAGGTCTGGAAGTCGTCCATCAGGTCGCGCAAGCGAGTGTAGCGATGCGGCTGCGCAACCGCGATCACCTTGCCTTCGGGAACAGCCTCGCGCGCTGCACCCAGCACCGCGCGGATTTCGACCGGGTGGTGCGCGTAATCGTCGATCACAGAGACAGAACCGCCCTCTAGCGTGACAGAGCCGACCTTGGTGAAGCGGCGGCGGACCCCGCTGAAACTGCCAAAGCCTTCGCGGATCACATCGTCGCTGCATCCCATTTCGATCGCAACCGCAATCGCGGCGAGCGCGTTCTGGACATTGTGGCGGCCTGGCATGGGCAGGTGGACGCCTTCGATCCGGCGGTCCTCTTCACCGCGCTGGCGGATTATGACGTCGAATGTGTTGCCGCCTTCCGAAGGGACGACGTTCACCCCGCAAATGTCAGCCTGAAGCGAGAAGCCGTAGGTCACTACCTTGCGGTCGCGCACGTCGCCGATCACCGCCTGCACTTCGGGATGATCGACGCAAAGGATCGCCGCGCCGTAGAACGGGACATTGTGAATGAACTCGACAAAGGCGCGCTTCACCCCGTCGAAGTCGCCGTAATGATCGAGGTGCTCGGGATCGATATTGGTGACGACCGCAATCGTGCCGTCGAGCCGCAGGAAGCTGCCGTCGCTTTCATCGGCTTCGACCACCATCCAGTCGCTGTCGCCCAGCCGCGCGTTGGAGCCATATTGCTCGATGATCCCGCCATTGATGACGGTCGGGTCAACGTCGCCCTTGTCGAGCAGGCTGGCGATCATGCTGGTTGTGGTTGTCTTGCCGTGAGTTCCGGCAACCGCGACGGTGGACTTCAAACGCATCAGCTCGGCGAGCATCTCTGCCCGGCGCACCACGGGGATGCGGTTTTCCAGCGCGTGCGCGACTTCGGGATTGGTCCGGCGCACCGCAGTCGAAGTGACCACCACGGCGGCGCCTTCGACATTTTCCTTCTCGTGCCCGATTTTGACCGAGACGCCCTGCTCGCGCAGCCGCTTTACGACCGGGCCTTCCTTGATGTCGCTGCCTTGGACCGTGTAGCCTAGATTGTGCATGACCTCGGCGATGCCGGACATGCCGATCCCGCCGATCCCGACGAAGTGGATGACGCCAATATCGGTGCCTACGCCCTTCATGACGCAGGGTCCTCATTCGCATCACGAGTGGCAGCTTGCGGGTTCGTTGCTGCCGCCTTCTTAGGAGCGGTCTCGCCCACGCGGATCACATCCATCATGTCGATCCCGCCCATGCTCTCGACCAGATCGGCGAGGTCTTTTGCTGCGTCAGGCCGGCCGCAATTCCATGCGCCATGGGCGGCATTGGCAAGCGTCGCGGGCATCAGCGCCATGGCCTGAATTTGCTTGGCAATATCCTTCGATAGCTTGGCAAACACCTTTGCCTGCTTGTTCGACAGATTGTTTCCGTTGTCCCCCATCCCGCGCGGATCCTTGACGGTTTCAGGGGGCTGACGGATCATTCGAGCACCACCCGCCTTGACCATTTCGCGTGTATTGGCGGCCTGATGGTCATCGGTCGCGATAGGCAGCGGGATCAGGATCGCAGGCCGTCCGACCGCAGTCAGTTCCGCGATGGTGGAGGCTCCCGCGCGCCCGATAAACAGATGCGCATCGGCTAGCCGCTCGTGCATATCCTCGAAATAGGTGCCGAGTTCGGCGGGGATGTCGTGCTCAAGATAGCGCTCGCGCACCGCTTCGAGGTCTTCGGCGCGGCATTGCTGGGTCACTTGCAAGCGCTGGCGCAGCGGCGGGGGAAGGCGCGCAAGACCATCAGGCACGACTTCTGAGAGGATGCGCGCACCCTGACTGCCGCCAGTGATGAGAATTCGGAACAGACCTTCGTCGGTGAAAGCCGGAAAATCCTCATCGCGCAGCGCCAGCACTTCGGCGCGCACGGGATTGCCGACCAGATGGGTCTTGCCGCGATGCTTGGGCTTCAGCCGTTCGACTTCGGGGTAGGACGTGGCAATCGCATCGACGCGGCCAGCCAACAGCCGGTTGACCCGGCCCAGCACCGCGTTCTGCTCATGCACAACGCTCGACACTTTGGCAGAGGTCGCCGCGAGCAAAGCGGGCAATGCAGGATAGCCGCCGAAACCGACCACGGCGGTCGGCTCGAAGCTCTCAAACAGGCGCAGCGCCATATTGCGCCCTTCCCAAACCGCCTTTGCGCCAGCGAACCAGCGCAGCGGGTTCTTGCCGAAACGGCCAGCGGGAAGGACATGCGCGGTCAGATAATCGGGCTTGCCCGGTATATTCGCCCCGCGCTCATCGGTGATCAGCGCCACATGATGCCCGCGCGCGTCCAGCTCTGCGGCCAGCGCGAATGCAGGGATCAGGTGTCCGCCCGTGCCCCCTGCGGCGAGAACGAAGTGACGGCTCGCGCCGCCCCGTGTTCTTTGTTGTGTCTCGCTGCTCATGCCCCTCAATCCTTACGCTCAAACAGGTCTTTCAGACCCGGTTTCTCGCGCTCAAGGAACGGATTGCGCCGGGTGATCGCGAGCAATAGCCCGACTGTCAGGCACACGGCCAGCGTTGATGACCCGCCATAGCTCACCAATGGTAGCGTCATCCCCTTGGACGGAAACAGGTTGAGGTTTACCAGCATGTTGATGAACGCTTGCCCACCGATCTGAGTGGCTAGGCCCGCGCCTGCAAGCAGGGCGAACAGGTTCTCTTCATCCACCAGCCTTAGCATCGCGCGGACAATGATCGCGACATAGAGCAACAGAATCAGCGCGCACATCAGCAGGCCGAATTCCTCACCGATGACCGAATAGATATAGTCGGTATGCGCCTCGGGCAGGCGCATCTTGTTGGTGCCAAGCCACAGGCCGGTGCCGGTCCACCCGCCGTTGAGCAGCGTGCGCTGCGCCAGATCGACCTGATCGAATGCGGTGCCGCCGCCAAAGAAACTGTCGATCCGGTATCGCGCATTGTCATAGAGGAAGTAGGCCGCCGTCAGCGCGCCCAACCCTCCGGCAATCAGCGCGCCAATGCGGGCAATCGACACGCCCGAAAGCAGCACCAGTACGAACCACACCCCGCCAAACAGGATGGTCGCGCCAAGGTTTGGCTGGAGCATCAACAGCGCCCCGATCAGCGCCATGGTCAGCGTTGAATAGGCCACCACCGGCAAGCTGGAATCGCGCAGCCTCCATGACAGCACCCATGCGAGCAGGATCGCAAATCCGGGCTTCAGAAATTCACTCGGCTGCAGCGATATGCCAAGGTCGAGCCAGCGCCGCGCGCCGTTCTTCTCCACCCCGATCACCGGCACCAGAAACAGCAGCACCAGCGCTCCGATCGCGATCAGGATGCCCAGCCTGCGCGCATCTTCGCGGCTGGCAAAACTGGCTGCGAACATAATGCCCAGCCCCATGATCTGGAACACGACATGGCGCTGGAAAAAGGCGAATTCAGCCACTTCATATTGCTTGCCCGCAGCGGACGAGGCAGCAGCGACCGCCACGGTGCCCAGCGCCATCAGAGCAAGGACCAGGCCCAGCAGCCACTTGTCCAACTCGCGCCACCAGACGCGCAAAGCCTCAGCCCATCCGCGCTGTATCGGCACGGGGGCATGAAATTTGCCGCTGGCGGTCGAGATGCTCATCTGTGTGCGGCCTCTCCTAGCGCAGTTTCAGCGTCGCAAGGCCGATCAGCGCGAGGATGATCGCGATGATCCAGAACCGGATCACGACCTTGCTCTCGCTCCAGCCGAGCTGTTCGAAATGGTGATGGATCGGCGCCATGCGAAATACCCGCTTGCCCGTCCGCTTGAACCAGAAGACCTGTATGATGACGCTAGCGGTTTCGAGCACGAACAGACCGCCGATAATCAGCAGCACTACTTCGTGATGCGCGGCGACTGCCACGGCTCCCAAAGCACCGCCCAGTGCGAGCGAGCCGGTGTCGCCCATGAACACTGCCGCAGGAGGCGCGTTGAACCACAGAAAAGCCAGTCCCGCCCCCATGATCGTCGCGCAGAAGATCGCCAGCTCGCCAGCGCCCGGAACGTGCGGGATGCCCAGATATTCGGAGAAGTCAGCGCGGCCGACCAGATAGGCGATGATCGCAAAGGCTCCGGTCGCGATGATGACAGGCATGATCGCCAATCCGTCCAGCCCGTCAGTCAGGTTCACCGCATTGCCAAATCCGACAATCACAAAGGCAGCAAAGACATAATAGGCTGGCCCCAGCGGTATCTCGACATTGGAGAAGAACGGGACATAGAGATTGGTGCTGATCTGGCTGACGATGATGTAGCTCGCGATCCCTGCGACCACGAATTCGAGTGCCAGCCGGATGCGGCCCGAAAGCCCGGCATGGCTGTTCTTCGACACTTTGTCGTAATCATCGACAAAGCCGATCACTCCGAAACCCATCGTGACCGCCAGACAGGCCCACACAAACGGATTGGTGAGGTCCATCCACAAGAGCAGCGACAGCGTCAGCGAGACGAGGATCATCAACCCGCCCATTGTCGGCGTTCCGCGCTTTGCCAGATGGCTTTGCGGGCCGTCTTCACGGATCGGTTGGCCCTTGCCCTGCCGCACGCGCAGCATGTTGATGAAACGGGGGCCAATAATCAGTCCGATAATCAGCGCCGTCATCAACGCCGCCCCGAAACGGAACGTCTGGTAGCGAACCAGATTAAAGAGGCCTTCAAAGCCGAGCCATTCCGCGAGCAGGTAGAGCATCTAGATCCCTTGCAACCGCTTATTCCTGCGGCTTGGTAAAGTGTGACACCAGAGCGCCAAGACCGACCGAATTGGAGCCTTTGACGAGCACTGCATCACCATGGGTGAGGCCGAATTGCTCGAGCGCCTCGATGGCTTCGGCAGGGCTATCGCAATGCGCGAAAGACGGGGCAAAGCCAAGCGAGCGGGCGCTCCTTCTCCCCAGTTCGGCGGCAAGGACGCGCATCTCGTCGCCGACAAGGATCGCGTGGTCGATTTGTGCCTCTGTCAGCGGGTCGGCAAGCTGGGTGTGAAAGCGCGGTCCGAAGTCACCCAGCTCCTTCATACTCCCCAGCACCGCGATCCGGCGGTGGGCAGGAGTTTGGCCAAGCGCTTTAAGCGTCGCGCGCATGGATGCGGGGTTGGCGTTGTAGCTTTCATCGACCAGCAGCGCCTTGCCGCCTGCCGCCTCAATATCGAACCGCGCGCCGCGTCCCTTGAGGCCGCCCATCTCCGCGAGCGCGAGGCCCGCACTGGCCAGATCGCCGCCCGCCGCGCGCACTGCCGCCATCACGCCGAGCGAGTTGGCAATCCAGTGCTCACCCGGTTCTGCGATGGTGTAGCAAAGCCGCGCATCGCCAAGGTCAGCGGTAACAAGCGAGCCGCCACTGGCACAAGGGATTGCGTCGAGCAGGCGCACATCGGCCCCTTCGCTGCGACCGAAAGTGACGACTTTGACGCCGAGTTTCCGGGCGTGCTCGACCATGCGGTCGGTATATTCGCTATCGGCCGGGATCACCGCTGTGCCGCCTTTGGCAAGGCCCGAGAAGATCTGCGCCTTCTCATCGGCAATCGCTTCCATGCTGCCGAGATTTTCGATGTGGGCAGGTGCGATGGTGGTGATAACTGCGACTTGCGGGCGCACATGGTCGGCCAGCGGCGCAATTTCGCCTGTGTGGTTCATCCCCATCTCAAACACGCCAAAGCGCGCGCGGGCCGGCATGCGGGCAAGGCTCAAGGGCACGCCAACATGATTGTTGTAGCTGCGCACACTGCGATGCGCCGCGCCGCGGCTGGCGCGGTTAAGGCTGGCGAAGATTGCTTCCTTCACACCCGTCTTGCCAACCGAGCCGGTCACCGCAATCCGCACCGCCTGGCTGCGGTCGCGCGCGGCATGGGCAAGGTCGTGCAGCGCTTTGGTCGTATCTTCGACCAGCACATGCGGGAAATCGACCGGGCGATCGGTGATCGCGGCGACGGCTCCCTTGGCAAAGGCGGCGGCGATGAACTTGTGCCCGTCCATCGCTTCGCCCTTGAGCGCAACGAAGAGGTCGCCGGGACGCACATCGCGGCTGTCCATCTCGACGCCCGAGGCCTGAAAGGCGTGGCTCGCGCGGCCTCCGGTCGCCGCTTCGATGCTGGCGGCATCCCATAGCGCGAGCGGCAGCAGGTCGCGGCGATCAGCGGGCCATGCTCGCAAAAGAGCGTGAGCGCGGCTCATGCAGCGCCTCCCGCAGCGCACTCGCGCGCCACCTGCACATCGTCGAATGGCAATACTCGCATTGTCTCTCCCGACCCGATAATCTGGCCCTGTTCGTGGCCTTTGCCTGCGATAAGAATGATGTCGTGTGCGCCCGCCTCACCGATGGCGGCAGCGATGGCTTCGCGCCGTCCGGCAATGGCGCGCACATGGTCTGCGCCCGCTGCCCCTTCGATCACGGCAGCGCGGATGGCAGCGGGGTCTTCACCGCGCGGATTGTCGTCGGTGACGATGGCGATATCAGCGGCTGCTGCCGCCACCGCGCCCATCGGACCGCGCTTACCCGTATCGCGATCGCCGCCTGCGCCAAACACAGCGATCAACCGCCCGCCTTTGCCCGCATCAACATGCCCGCGCAAAGCCGCAATCGCGGCCTCAAGCGCATCGGCGGTGTGGGCGTAGTCGACATAGACCGGCGCGCCGGCCTGCGTAATCACTGCGCGCTCCAGCCGCCCGCGAACCGGCTGCAAGCGCGAAACCGCGTCGAAAACCAGCCCCTTATCCGCACCCGTCGCCAGCGCGAGACCTGCCGAAACCAGCGCATTCGCAGCTTGATAGGCACCGATCAGCGGCAGTTTGATTTTCCGCGTGTCGCCCTCATGTTCGATAGTGAGCATTTGCCCGAGCTGGGTCGCCTCGCGGGCGGCGAGGCGGAGGAACGTGCCTCGCTCGCCCACTGTGAGCACGCTTAGATTTCGGGAAGCAGCGTGCTCAATGGCGCGGGAGGACCATACGCTTTCCTCACCGCCATCCCAGATAATCGCCTGACCATCGGGCTCGATCACTTCGTCAAAAAGACGCATCTTGGCCTCGAAATAGGCCTCCATCGTCTGATGATAGTCGAGATGGTCCTGGCTGAAATTGGTGAAAGCCCCCGCCTTTACGCGCAGACCCTCATTGCGGAACTGCGAGAGGCCGTGGCTGGAGGCTTCGTAGGCGACATGGGTCACGCCTTCGCGCGCCAGACCGCTCATATTGCCAAGGAAGGTGACGATGTCGGGAGTGGTCAGCCCGGTCGAGACGCTCTCGTCAGGCGTGGTCACACCCAGAGTGCCGATACTCGCCGCGCGCTCGCCGCACATGCGCCAGATCTGGCGGGTCATTTCTGCGGTCGAGGTCTTGCCGTTGGTCCCCGTTACCGCGACCACTGTGGCAGGAACGGGGGTGAAGAACTGCGCGGCCAGCTGCGCGAATGTGCGGCGCGGCTCTTCGCTGGCGATGTGGATCGCGCCTTCGACCGCGGCGTCACCCGACGTCACGATAGCGACCGCACCCGCTTCGATGGCGGCAGGGATGAAGTCTTCCGCGTTGAAACGCTCACCACGAAACGCGCCGAAGACGGTGCCGGGCGCGACTTTACGGTGGTCGATGGCAAAGCCGGTCACGGTGACATCCGCCCCGTCCACCGGCTGCAATCCCGCCCGTTCGATCAGCCCCGCCAGCTTCATTGGCGACCCTCGATCAGGTTGCGCAGGTCGGAAATATCGACATCACGCGTTGCATCGGGCCTTACGCCCAGCATCGGTCCGATGCGCGGGATCAGCTCGCCGACAATTGGCGCGGCTGTAAAGGCAGCGGTGCGTTGACCCGAAGTTGCTAGCGTGCCGCGCGGCTCATCCAGCACGGTGACGACGACATAGCGCGGGCGCTCCATCGGAAAAGCAGCGGCGAAGGATGAGATCAGCGCGGTCTGGGCATATCCGCCGCGGCGCGCTTTTTCCGCTGAGCCAGTCTTGCCGCCGACGCGGTAGCCTGCCGCATTGGCGCTGCGACCGGTGCCGTAAATCGAGATCATCCGCATCAGCTGGCGCATGCGCGAGGAGGTCGAAGCCTTGAACACCCGCGTCCCGCGCGGTGCTGCTCCCGGCTCGACCCGGCGCAAGGTTGCTGGGCGATAGATCCCGCCATTGACCATCGCGGCATAGGCGCTCGCAAGGTGCAGCGGCGTAACCGCGATGCCGTGGCCATAGCTCACGGTCATATTGGTAAGGCGCGACCATGTGCCATTGGGCCGTTCCTGCGCCCATTGCGGCATTCCGCGCGCGCCAAGTTCAATCTGCGGCGGCGCCTTCATGCCTAGGTCGATCATCACCTGACGCAGACGCGCCTCGCCCAACTCGTCGGCGATCCGCATGGTTACGGTGTTGGAGGAATAGGCGAGCGCTTCGGCGACATTGATCGATTGACCCAGATCCTTGGGTTCGGCCAACCGCCGTCCTGCGATTTCGATGGGGGTCGCGTCCCACTGCGCGCTCAGGTCGCGCACCACGCCCGCGTCGATCGCAGCAGCGATAGTGAGCGGCTTGAAGGTCGAGCCCAGTTCATAGGTCGCATTGGTCGCGCGGTTGTAAATGTTCGGCGAATGCTGCGCGCTAGACAGGTTGGGGTCAAAGGCGGGCAGCGAGGCCATCGCCATGATCTCGCCGGTATCGACGTCAATCACGATGCCCGCCGCCCCCTTGGCCTGCGTCGCCAGCATGCCGCGCCCGAGTTCATCCTCAAGCGCGCCCTGCACGCGCAGATCAATCGAGAGAGCCACCGGCTCTGCCCGTGTCAACGGGTCGGACAATTGCGTGTCGAGCACTTTCTCCATGCCCAAATGACCGACCAGCTGGCGGTTATCGCCTTCCATCACATAGCCAAGAATATGCGCGCCGAGTGAGCCTTGCGGATAGTGCCGGTCATATTCGCGCGGCAGTTCTAGAGCGACTTCGCCCAGTTCGAACACGCGGTTGGCGTCTTCGGGCAGGACGCGGCGAAGGATGTAGCCGCCGCGCTCAGAGGTCAGCACGCGCACTGTGCGCTCGACATCAAGATCGGGGAAGATTGTCTTCAGGCGCGCGGCCACTTCAACTGGCTCACCCACCAGCGGCGATCCATCATCCTCCATCGCGCGCGGGTTGAACCACAGCGCATAGGCGGGGAAGGTGCGCGCAAGCGGGGTGCCATTGCGGTCAGTGATCTCGCCGCGCGGGGGCAGCAAAGCTTCTTCGAGCGTGGTCTGGCCCTTAGGCGCGCCGACCACGCCAAGATAGCCGATCCGCATCACGGCAAGCCCTGCGACCAATGCGAAAATGGCGATGATAATCAGCAGCCGCATCCGCGCAGTGACCAGCAGGCTGTAGCGCATATGCACCGCCTGCACGCAGCCAGCGGGGACCGCCGGGCGCGGCTGCCGCTTCAGCGCAGGGCCGGTGTCAGTTTCGAAAGTTGGATCAAGCCCTGCATCGAGGGCAAAGGCTGTCATTCGCCCGCCTCGCTTGTCAACAGCGCCACATCCGCTGCCATACCGCTTCCCGTCTGAGCGCTGGCTGCGCGGATCGGAGAGGCTTCGATCAGAAAGTCGCCAAAGGCATCGGTGAAGACCGCGCCGGCGTCTTCGCTGGAGCTGACCGAGGCCAGCGTCACGGCATCTCCCGAAATCGGGGAGACCATTTCGCGCCGGGGCGCATCAGCGCTGGCGAGATCGACCGCAGCCACGCGGATAGGCGCAGGCGCATCCGGTCCGGCGGGCAAGCCAAGGCTGGCGAGCTGGCGTTCGTTTTCGAGATACTGGTCCGCGCGCGGGGCCTTGTAGCCAAGCTCGACCGCGTTCCATTCGGCCAGTTGGCGCTGGCTCGCGCGGGTCTGGAACTCGGTTTCCAGCATCAATGTTTCGCGTTCGAGCGCAATGATCTCACGCTCGGCGAGCAGCACTTCGCTCTTCACCGCATGCACGTTGAAGCTCAAGACCGCGAACATCGCGATGCACGCCGCCATCACTGCGACCCAGCCGATCTGGCGAATGCGCGAACCGGTGACGATCATGACAATTCCCTTTCGTGAGCTGGAGCGGAGGTGCGGATGGCGTGGCGAAGAATGGAGGAGCGTGAACGCGGGTTGCGGTCGATTTCAGCGTCTGAGGGCCGGATCGCCTTGGATACTTTGGTGAAAGTCGGCGCGGGTCCGGGCACTTCGCCGGGCAGATGGCGCGATACTGCGCGCCCCGCCCCGCTTGCCTCTTTGAGAAAGCGTTTGACGATCCGGTCTTCGAGGCTGTGGAAGCTCACCACCGCCAAGACGCCGCCTTCGCGCAGCAGCATTTCGGCAGCATTCAGGCCAGCGCGCAGCTCGCCCAGCTCATCATTCACATGGATGCGAACCGCCTGGAAGCTACGGGTCGCAGGGTCTTTCTTGTCATGCGGCTTGTGCCCCAGCGCGCGGCGAACCACGCGGGCAAGATCGCCGGTGGTCTCTAGCGGGCGCGCCGCGACAATTGCGCGGGCAACGCGGCGCGACTGACGCTCTTCGCCATAATGATACAGCACGTCGGCAATTGCGGCCTCGTCGGCGGAATTGAGGAAGTCGGCGGCGCTTTCGCCTTCCTGACTCATCCGCATGTCGAGCGGGCCATCATTGGAGAACGCAAATCCGCGCTCGCCTTGGTCGAGCTGCATCGAGGAAACGCCGATATCCATCACGACCGCATCGACCTGAGGCACGCCGATCCGCGCCATCTCTTCGCGCATGGCAGAGAAACGTTCGGCGTGCAGCGAGAGCCTGCCCTCAAATTCGGTCACCAGACCTGCGCCGTCGCGAATCGCATTGGGATCGCGGTCAAATCCGTAAATCCGCGCCCCGCGCTCAAGCAGCGCGCGCGAATAACCACCCGCGCCGAACGTCGCATCGATGATCGCCATGCCGGATTTCGGACCGATGGCCGCGACAACTTCGTCGAGCAGCACAGGGATATGAGGAGCGATCATTTCTTCGCTCCCTTTGATTTGGCCTTGGCTTCAGCTTCTGCGACCAGCCGCTTGCAGGTCGCCTGCGCGCCCTTCCAGGCGGAATCCATTTGCGAGAGCTCTTCGGGGTTCCACACAAAGAAGAAATCGCCCGCGCCCTGAAAATAGAGCCCGTCCTCGACCTTGCCGAGCTCCTTCAAGTGATCTGGCATCACAAAGCGCCCGCTATCATCGAAGGGGATCTGTTCGAACTGGAACAACTGACCGGCGCGCACGTCGCGGTCGAAATCATTAAGCTGGAGGCGGATCGCGCGCTCTTCCTCGCGGTCGAGCTGGGCGTTCAATTTGTCGATGCGCGAGAGGCCAAAGCCGATCAGGCAGTCGAACCGTTCATGGGCGACAAGGCACAGCACTTTGCTCCCGCCAGAGGCCTCTTTGACCTCTTTGCGGAATGCCGGGGGCAGGACAAAACGGCCCTTATCGCCAATCGGCGAATAGGCCTGTCCATTATATGCTCCCGCCGCTGGCACGCGCCGTATCCCCTTCCCCTTGGGTCAGCACCCCGCTGACCAATTGACCTCAACCAAACCGCGCGATTGCCCGCGAAAGCTCATGCAAATGCATGACTTCTGCGCCGCCACACCCGCGCGAGCGGGAGCAGCGCGCCGACCCAAATGGGCGACGCGGGGCAAACCGGCATGTTTGATGGAAGGTGGTAATATCGCTCTTGCAGCGGGGTGGCTAGGGTTTTTCTAGGAAAATCACGGGAATAAACGGTAAATTATTGATTTACCGTATTTTCTACCTGCAACATCATGTGCAAAAACGGATGCACTGCATCCCGCCTCACATAAGATTCCGTATCATTTCATGCGAATCTGGCGAATATCCCGCAAGATTCCCGCCCGAGTCCCTTGCGGAAACTACCCTTTCCCGCAATTTTCTCGATTGCCGGTCAGGGAAAGGCAAACCGGAGCAGATTTGCGATCGCCTCGCCTTGCGCTCCGGCCAGAGATTGGTGTTCGAAAACAGCGGCATCGGCCACAAGTGTGACAAAGCCTTCGCCGATCGAGCAACGCGCAACCACATTGTTCGCAAACAGCTCACAATCAGCCGCATCAGCGTTCACAATTTCAATCCGGCCAGCCCGCTCGGCCGTGAGCGTGCCGGACCCGAGAGGCAGTTCATGCAGACTGTCATCAAGCGCAGCCTCAAGCGGAAAGTCGATATCGAGACCCCAGCGCGTCACGACCGGAGCAACCAGCGCGGTGTCCGCGGGACGTCGCGGATCGCCCAAAGCCAGGTCGTAATCGCCTGTCAGCTGCGGATCGAGCACCAGCAATAGCTGTCCGCCATCACGCACCCAATCATCCAGCGCCACATTGTCAGCCGGTGAAAGCCCGCGCGGCTGGATCACTGCCAGGTGCTCAATTGCAGCCAGCGGATCGCTTTCAGGCGCGTCGGGGGTCAGGCCGGGAATGGGTGAGAGCGTGTCGAGCAAGACCAGTTCGTAGCCGCGCTCCAGCACACCGCGCTGCCAAGGCACTTCGGCAGTGCCATTGGCGATCGCGGCAAAGTCTGCCCCCAAAGGCCAATAGAGCGGCAGACTGGTCATCAGGCCAAGCGTTTCTGAAGGAGCCGCCGCTGGTTCTTCGATCTGATCTGCGAGCTCTGCCTTGCACGCCGCGAGCGCGAGTAACGAAGCAATCGCAGGCAACCAGCGCCTAGTTCTGGTCAGCATCGCCGCTCGGGGCCTGCGCATCCTCGACCACCGGATTGGGCAAGTCGTCCACGCGTCCTTCTTCCGGCTCCGCTGTCTGTTCAGTCGGGATTTCCGGCACGATCCCGGCATCGGCGAGCGGATCGCGCTGCGGGGCGGCGTCAGTGGGTTCGGTCGTTGGCGCAGCGTCGGGCACCGCGAGCTCCTCAGTCAGGTCCGCCTGACTGCCAAGCACACTCGCCAGCCCGATCAGCAGAACCATCGAGCCAAGCCCGGCCAGTCCGACTTGCAAGCGCTGCGCCGCCTCGGTCTTGGTTCCGCCAAGCGGTGCACCTTCAGGCGTGGCTTCGCCCTCTTCGGTTCCGCTCCGGTTGGCCAGACGCCGTGTGAATTTTCCGCCTTTCATGCGCACTGACCTAGCGCGGCGAAACTGGCTTGTCGATTAATCGCTTTGTACAAGCCAGCCGAACACCGGCAGGTTCTTCGATGCCAGCCATTCGGCATTGAACAGCGTCGACAGATAACGGAAACCGGTGTCGCACAGAATCGTGGCGACCTGCGCGTTCTCGTGTCCTTCGGCGACCAGCTGCTTGCCCAGTGCGATTGCTCCGGCAACATTGATGCCGGAGGAAAGGCCGAGACACAGCCCTTCTTCGCGCAGCAGCTTTTCGACCCAGACCAGCCCTTCCTTATCGGAAATGCGGAACTGCGTGTCGATTGGTGCGCCTTCGAGATTGGCGGTTATCCGCCCCTGCCCGATGCCTTCGGCAACCGAAGAGCCTTCACCCTTCAGCTCGCCATGGGCGTAGTAATTGTAGAGCGCCGCGCCATGCGGATCGGTCAAAGCGATACGCACATCGGGGTTCTTTTCTTTAAGCCCCATGCCGACGCCAGCAATCGTCCCGCCGGTGCCCGCCGCGCAGGTGAAGCCGTCGACCTTGCCGCCCATCTGCTCCCACAGTTCTTTCGCGGTGCCTTCGATGTGCGCGCGGCGATTGGCTGTGTTGTCGAATTGGCCTGCCCAGACAGCGCCTTCCGTCTCCTCAGCCATGCGGCGAGAGACATGCTGGAAGTGGCACGGATCGGCATATTTGGTCGGCGGGACGAGTTCGAGCTGCGCACCAAGCGCGCGCAGCGTGTCCATCTTTTCCTGCGACTGGTTGTCGGGCATGACGATGATCGTCTTGTAGCCCAGCGCATTGGCAACCAGCGCGATCCCGATGCCGGTATTGCCCGCCGTGCCTTCGATCACTGTGCCGCCGGCTTTCAATTCCCCGCGCGCTTCGGCATCGCGGATCATGTAGAGCGCGGCGCGGTCCTTTACCGAAGAGCCGGGATTGGCGAATTCGCACTTTCCCCAAATGTCGCAGCCTGCCGCGTCGCTCGGCCCGGCAAGGCGCACAAGCGGGGTGTTCCCGATCAAAGCGAGCGTGTCGCCGAAGGGTTGAGTGATATTCATGAGAAGCGAGTTAGGACCATGGCGCCGCGCTCGCAAACAAGATTAATCTTCAGGCGCGATAGTGACTTTCAGGCCGTCCAGCTCTGCGGTGAGCGGGATCTGGCAAGAAAGCCGCGAGCCTTCGCCGCGATGGTCCGAAGATTCGAGCAGGTCGTCCTCGTCTTCGCTCATTTCCGGCAGCGTCTTGTCGCCAGCTTCGACAAATACATGACAGGTCGCGCAAGAGCAGCACCCGCCGCACAGAGCGAGCAATTCATCAAAGCCATTGTCACGAATGGCTTCCATCACCGTCAGGCCGTCTTCGACCTCGATTTCGCTCGTTTCGCCTTCACGATTGGTGACCACCAGCTTGGGCATGGGCTTATCAGTCCTTCTTAGATTCGATTGGCCGCAAGACGGCCCTGTTGGAAATTCTCGGGGTTCAGCTAGGTGTTTCAATTGCCATTGGCAACCTAGAGGAATGAAGAGTGGGTCTGACAGCCGAAATAATTCGCGCCGAGATGGATGCGCTGGCGAGCAAGGATCCGCGGGTTGGCGAGCAGCTGGCGCGGATCGGCTATCCCGAGCCGCGCCTGCGCGATCGCGGCTACAAGACGCTGCTGCGCACGATAGTAGGTCAGCAAGTGTCCGTCGCGGCAGCGGCTTCGATGTGGAACAAGTTCATTGCCGAAGTTGGCGAGGAATTTACCCCGGCCTGCGTACTCGAACGTGATTTCGATACGCTGCGCGCCTGCGGCTTGTCGCGCCAGAAACAGGGTTATGCGCGGTCGCTATGCGAGCTTGTTGATTCCGGCGATCTGGATTTCGACAACCTGCCGGCTGATGATGAAGAGGCAATCGAGGAGCTCACCCGGATCAAGGGGATCGGGCGCTGGTCCGCCGAAATCTACCTTCTCTTCGCCGAAGGGCGCAAAGATATGTGGCCTGCGGGAGATCTGGCAGTTCAGGAGGGCGTCAAACGCCTGCTCGACCTCGCCGAGCGTCCCAAGGAGAAAGAATGCCGCGAATTGGGCGAACGCTGGTCTCCGCACAGAGGCGCGATGGCAATCTTCACCTGGCACTTCTACGCCAATCCGGCGCTCTAGGCTTTTGATCGAGCAGAGGGGTGGCAATCGCTACCGCCATGCATAGATGAGGCTCTCAAGATAAACCGGAGAGACCATGACTGCCCACAATACCGCGCTCGACACTATTCCTCTCATCCCGCGCGATGATCTGTTCGGCAATCCGTCCCGTGCGCAGGGTAAGATCAGCCCTGATGGCAAATGGCTCAGCTGGCTCGCGCCGCATGATGACGTAATGAATATCTGGGTCGCGCCGCTCGCCGTTCCTGACGACGCCAAGCCGGTCACACACTCAACCGACCGCCCGATCCGCGAACATTTCTGGACGCCCGACGCAAGCGGGGTCGGCTATATTCAGGACAAAGGCGGGGACGAGAATTTCCTGCTCTACCGCATCGATATCGCCAGCGGCGAAGAGGTCTGCCTCACCCCGTTTGAGAACACTCGGGTGCAAATTGTCGGCTCTTCGGAAACCAACAAGCGTGAGGTTCTGGTCGGCCTCAACAACCGCGATCCGCAATGGCACGATGTGCATCTGCTCGATCTGGCGAGCGGCGCGCTGACGCTGGTTTACGAGAACAACGCCTATGCCGGTTTCATGGCCGATGACACGCTGACGCTGCGCATGGCGATGGCGCAGAACGAGGATGGTGGGACCGACTATTACCGTGTGACGGACAATGTGGTCGAGGACGAGCCGTTCGAGAGCACTGCGATGGAAGACGCGATGACGACCTCGCCCGCAGGCTATACGGTCGATGGCTCGGTGCTCTACTGGCTCGACAGCCGGGGCCGCGACACTGCGGCGCTCTACGCGCAAGACACCGAAAGCGGCGAACGCACTCTGATCGCGGAGAATGCCAAGGCAGATATCGGTAGCACGATGCGCCACCACCAGACCGGCGAAGTGCAGGCCTATTCGGCAACCTATCTCAAGACCGAGTGGACCGCCATTGACCCTGAAATCGGCGCTTCGCTCGATTGGCTGGGCGCGCAGTTTGACGGCGAATACGGGGTGATGAGCCGGACCGATGCGGATGACCTGTGGATCGTGTGGAACGATCCGGGCACCGCGCCGATTGCCGCCCATATCTATGACCGAAAAGCGCAGACGCTCAGCCCGTTCTACGTCACGCGGCCAGAGCTTGCGGACGCACCGCTCCAGCCGATGGAGTGCGTTGAGATCACCAGCCGCGACGGGCTGACCCTGCCGTCCTATCTGACCCGTGCTGCGGGAAGCGAGGAGGGCGTGCCGGGACCGATGGTGCTGCTGGTCCATGGCGGGCCGTGGGCGCGCGACTCCTATGGCTACAATCCGGTCCACCAGATGCTCGCCAATCGCGGGCTTACAGTGCTGTCGGTCAATTATCGCGGTTCCACCGGTTTCGGCAAAGGCTTCATCAATGCCAGCAACCATCAATGGGGCCTGGCGATGCATGACGATTTGATCGACGCCGTGAACTGGGCAGTCGCACAAGGTATTGCCGACAAGGACAAGGTCGCCATCATGGGCGGCAGCTATGGCGGCTATGCGACGCTGGCGGGCCTTGCCTTCACACCCGAAGTCTTTGCCTGCGGGGTCGATATTGTCGGTCCGTCCAACCTCGAAACGCTGCTGGAAACCATCCCGCCCTACTGGGCGCCGATGGTGAAAATCTTCCACGAACGGATGGGCAATCCGAACACAGAGGAAGGGCTCGCGATGCTCAAGGCCGCAAGCCCGCTTTACAAAGCCGACCAGATCATCAAGCCGCTGCTGATCGGACAAGGCGCCAATGATCCGCGCGTGAAGCAGTCCGAAAGCGACCAGATCGTCGGCGCGATGAAGTCGGCCAACATCCCCGTCACTTACGTGCTTTACCCCGACGAAGGGCACGGATTCGCAAGGCCGGTCAATTCAATCTCCTTCTTCGCGATCACCGAAAATTTCCTCGCCGAATGCCTTAATTCGCGCGCGGAATCGATTGGCGACGTGGTCAGCGCATCGACAGCCGAGATCGTCGAAGGCGAAGCGCATGTGAAGGGGTTGGCAGCCTAGCCTCCCCGCACTAAACCCGTTTCAAACAAAAACGGGAAGAGGGACCCTCCTATGTCTGGATCAGGCGCACAGCCACGCCGTCACATCTTCATTACCGGAGGTGCGTCGGGCATTGGCCGGGCGGTTGCGCGCTATTTCGGCGAACGCAACTGGTTCGTCACCGTGGCCGACGTCAATGTTCAGGGGATGGAAGACACGCTCGGCCTGATCGGCGGCGGGTTCAAATATTCGCATCAACTCGACGTGCGCGACCGCAAGGCGTGGGACGTTGCTCTCGAAGCCGCTGCCACAGCAGCAGGCGGGCGGATCGATGTGATGTTCAACAATGCCGGGATCGGCACTGGCGGCGCATTGGCCGAATTGGAGGTCGAGGAGATCGACCGCTGCCTCGACATCAATCTGCGCGGCGTGCTCTACGGTGCGCAGGCGGTCTATCCATACTTGCAGAAAACCGCGCCCGGATCGGCTCTGATCAACACTGCGAGCGCGGCGGGTATCACCGGCGGCACCGGAATGAGCGTTTACAGCGCAACCAAGTTTGCGGTGCGCGGGATCGCCGAAAGCCTGGACGCAGAATGGGCGCCCGAAGGGATCAAAGTCGCCTCGATCTGCCCCAGCTTTATCGAAACCCCGTTGCTCGACGGCACCGGCCATCGCGGATCGAACGAGCAAATCCGCGACCGCGTGCAGGATGCCGGCCTTGAGATCACTCCGGTAGAGGAAGTCGCCGAAACCGTCTGGCAGGCCGTCCATGGCGAAGATGTGCACTACCTCGTCGGGAAGACGGCCAAGCGGATCAATTTCGCCAAACGCTGGATGCCGGGCCGTGTGCGTAAGCAGCAGCGCGATTCCGCCGGTCTGCTCGGCGGTCGAGGCTGATTTGGGCGCGAGCCAATAGTTTGAGAGAGAAACAAGAATGACCACAGGCGAAGCCACACGTTCGATCTTCATCACCGGCGGCGCGTCGGGCATTGGCCGCGCGGTAGCGGTGTTCTTTGCCGAGAGGGGCTGGTTTGTCGGGATCGCCGATATCAACGAGGCCGGAATGGCCGAGACGCTCGGCATGATCTCCTCGGGCCGCGCATCGACCCATACACTCGACGTGCGCGACAAAGCGCAATGGGAGGCTGCACTCAAGGCCTTCAATGAAGCCGCAGGTGGACGGATCGACGTGGTCTTCAACAATGCCGGGATCGGTGAAGGCGGAGCGCTGGTGGATCAAGCTGAGGGCGAGCTGACCACCATGCTCGACATCAATCTAAAGGGCGTGATCTTCGGCGCACAGGCATCGCACCCCTATCTCGCCGCGAGCGCTCCGGGATCGGTTTTGCTCAACACGGCGAGCCTTGCCGGGATCATCGGCGCGCCGGGCCTTGCCGCCTATTGCGCGACCAAATGGGCGGTGCGCGGGCTCACTGAAAGCCTCGATGCCGAATGGGCCGATGACGGGATCACCGTGGCCTCACTCTGCCCCGGCTTCATCGACACACCGATCATCGGCAAAGTGCAGGAAGGCACCAACCAGACTGCTAAAGAGGCGCTGATTGAACAGGGCGTCGAAGTGTCGTCAGTCGATATCGTGCCCGACGTGGTGTGGCGCGCGGTGCATGGCGACGATCTGCATTACACCGTCGGCCGCGAAGCGGGCCGTCTGCGGCGGCTAAAGCGCTGGCTGCCCGGCATGGTTCGCAAGCAAATGCGCAAGAGCGGAATGGGGATCGAGGTCTAACCTAGACCAGCGCGTCAATCGCCCGGGCCAGCTTGACATCGCGGTGTGACAAACCGCCGCTCGTCCCCGCATCATGCGTGGTCAGGGTGATTTCCACCTTGGCATAGACGTTGAACCATTCAGGATGGTGATCCTGCGCATCGGCGAGCAGCGCCACGCGGCTCATAAAGCCCCAGGCTTCGGAAAAATTGCCGAATTGAAAGGTGCGAATGATCGCCTTGCCCTCGCGCGCAAGTTCCCATTCGGGATGATCGGCGAGCAAGCGGCTGCGTTCGGCTTCATCGAGTTCGGGGACAGTGGCCATTGGAATGGCTCCTTTCGCACGGCGTGTTGTGAGCGGGTGTTGAGACTCTTGAGGCTTTTGCCTAACGCTGCCGGTCATGCAAGCCAAACTGTCCGCGCTGAACCTCGCCTGCCGCCGCGGCGACCGGCTGCTGTTTCGCGGGCTGTCCTTCGATCTGAGCGCGGGCGAGGCGCTGCATCTGACTGGCGCGAACGGGACCGGCAAGACCACTCTGATACGGGCGTTGGCAGGGCTGACGACGCCTTTTGCAGGCGAGATTTTGAGCCATGGCGAACTTGGCTTGCTCGACGAGCGCCCTGCCCTCGATCCCGACCAACCGCTGGGCAAAGCGCTGGCATTTTGGCAGCTTGTGGATGGCTGTAACGATCCTGCGGGCGCACTCAAAGTGCTCGGTTTGGAACCCCTGCTCGAAGTGCCGGTGCGCTACCTTTCGACCGGCCAGCGCAAGCGCGCGGGCATGGCTGCGCTGCTCAATCGCGGTGTGCCTGTATGGCTGCTCGACGAACCGCTATCTGGCCTTGATGCGAGCGCAATCGAGCAGGTTACCTCGCTGATCCAGCTGCATATTGGGGGCGGCGGAATTGCCCTGATCGCCTCGCACCAGCCGCTCGCGATTTCCGGCCTCAAGACCCTCTCCATCGAAGATTTCGCCGCGCGCGAGGAACCGTCATGATCGGCGCGATGTTCCGGCGCGATCTGGCGAAATTCTTCCCCTTTGCAGGAGGAGGCGCGGCGCTGCCCGTGGTGTTCTTTGTCGCGGTGGCGATGCTCTATCCCTTCGCAGTCGGGCCGGACGCTGATCTCCTCTCGCGCACCGGCGGAGGGGTCGTGTGGATCGCCGCCTTGCTCGCAGCGATCCTGCCGCTGGAAAAGCTAGTGGCGCAGGACATCGAGCTGGGAGTGTTCGATCAGCTCAAGCTGCGCGGCGCGAGCGAAGAGATGATGATGGCGGTGCGGCTTGCCGCCCATTGGCTGAGCTTCGGCCCGCCTCTGGTGCTAGCCGCATTTCCCGCCGCCGCGCTGCTGGCGCTCGATATGCCGACATTGCACCTGCTGCTGCTTGGCCTGCTGGCAGGCACGCCGGGCCTCGCCGCTATCGGCCTGATGATCGCAGCCCTAACCGCAAGCCTGCGTGCCGGAGCCGCTTTGTCGGGCCTCCTCTTAATCCCGCTCGCTCTTCCGATCCTGATTTTCGGCGCAGGCGCGCTGGCGAGGCAGGATGCGGCGAGCTTGGGATTTGTGGCAGCGATCAGCCTGCTGCTGGTGGCGCTCGCGCCGTTTGCAGCAGGGGCGGCGATCAGGGCCGCGCGGGAGGTTTAGATAGAGCGCGCCTTCGGCTGGCTTCCAAGCCCTTTGGGCACCTGCGCGGGTTTGCGAACCTCCTGCTTCGGCACAATCTGATTTTCGCCCAGCACATAGGTCATAAGCGCCGCCTGGCGTTTCGCAACGACATAGGAATAGGCCAACCCGGCGACCAGAAGCACGCCCGGACCGCCGCCAAGGTAGGCGATGTCGAAATAAGTGGCGACAATGATCAAGACTATTGCCGCAAACAGAATTGCAAGCGTGACCTTCGACATCTTCAGACCCTCAGCAGATGTATGAGGGGCGTCTTTTCGCATGCAGCAATGACGCGAGAGTTATCTCTCGCGGTTAATTTTGAGTGCGGCGCAGGCCTTGGCAGCATGCCGCGAAGGCCCATACCCGCGTGACTATGCGGTGATTAACACCTGCGCGCCAAAGCCTTAATAAGGTGGCTTGTCCCGACCAGTCGGGCTCTTGGTGAAAATCTCCACCCCGTCCTCGGTGATCGCAAGGCTGTGTTCGAACTGCGCACTCAGCGACTTGTCACGCGTTACCGCAGTCCAGCCGTCGCCGAGAACCTTCGCCCATGGTTTGCCGAGATTGATCATCGGTTCGATGGTGAAGAACATGCCGGGTTTCAGTTCAGGCCCCGTGCCCGCCTTAGCTGCATGGACCACTTCGGGAGCGTCGTGGAACAGTCGGCCTAGGCCATGCCCGCAAAACTCGCGCACCACTCCGTAGCGGAACTGCTTGGCGTGCGCCTCGATCGCAGCGCCAATATCGCCCAGCCGCGCGCCCGGTTTGCCCGCCGCCTCGATCCCCAGCATTAGGCAGTCATAGGTGACATCGACCAGCCGCTTGGCCTTTAGGCTCGGCTCGCCTGCATAATACATCCGGCTCGTATCACCGTGCCAGCCGTCAAGCAGCGAGGTCACGTCGACATTGAGTATGTCGCCATCTTTCAGCACTTTCGGTCCCGGAATACCGTGGCAAATCACATGGTTGATCGAGATACAGCTCGAATGCGTATAGCCGCGATAGCCGAGCGTCGCCGGAACCGCGCCCGCATCCATCATCATTTCGCGCACGCGCGTATCGATGCTCTCGGTCGTAACACCGGGCTGCACCCAGTCAGCCACTTCATCGAGAATGCGCGCGGACAATTGCCCGGCCCTGCGCATCCCTTCGAAGCCTTCTTCGGTGTGGAGCTTGATCGTGCCGTCGCGATAGACGGTCTGGTCGCTTTCAACGAGTTGGTATTCAGTCATAGCCAGCGATATAGCGGCCCACTTGCGAATTTGCGAGTGCCGGTTCACCGCAATTGATGCGTGACAAGCTCAAGCACGCGATTATGGACAGCCAAATGACCGACATCCAAGACCTCATCCAGCCCGATCGCGGGCAGGACGCCATCGCGATCCACCTCACCACCAAGGCGGATTTCGACAGTTTCACCAAGAGCCTCTCGTCAGGCCAGCGTGCAAGCCTATCCGCGCAGAAATTTGACGGATCGCCGGGTGCGGTCGGGATCGCGCCAGACGGAGACGGCTTTGTCGCAGTCGGCGGGGTAGCGGACCCGGAAAACCTATCAAGCTATTGCCTGTCCGCACTGGCGGAGCGCCTACCCGAAGGCACGTACCGCCTTGTCGATCACGAACCGGGTGCCGCCGCCTTTGGCTGGCTGACCGCGCATTACCGCTTCACCCGCTACAAGGATGACGAGAGCGCCAGCGGCCCGCGCACATTGCTGACTTCGCAAGTTGGCCGCCTGCCCGCTTTTATGGCCGAAGCTCAGGCAGAGATGTGGGTGCGTGATCTCGTCAACACGCCAGCAGAAGATATGGGGCCAGCAGCGATCGAGGCCGAGTTCGAGCGCCTTGCAGAGGCGCATGGTGCAAAGCTCGACGTGACCAAGGGGGATGCGCTCGAACAGGGATACCCGATGGTCCATGCGGTTGGCCGCGCTGCGGATCGCAAACACGCGCCGCGCCTGCTCCACCTCAAATGGGGCAAGAAAGGCGCGCCGGTGCTGGCGATTGTCGGCAAGGGCGTGTGCTTCGATTCAGGCGGGCTGGATATCAAATCGGCTGCCGGAATGCGGCTGATGAAGAAGGATATGGGCGGCGCTGCGCATGCTCTGGCGCTTGCAGGCCTCGTCATGGGAGCAGGCCTGAAAGTGCAGCTCCACCTGATCGTGCCCGCAGTCGAGAATGCGATTTCCGGCCCGGCCTTCCGGCCCGGCGATGTGCTTTCCAGCCGCAAAGGGCTTTCGGTCGAAATCCACAACACCGATGCCGAAGGACGTCTGATCCTCGGCGATGCGCTCACCCGTGCGAGCGAAGAGGAGCCCGATCTGGTGATGGACTTCGCCACGCTGACCGGCGCAGCGCGGATCGCGCTTGGCCCCGATTACGCGGCGATGATGGCGCGCGAGGATGCAACCGCTGACGCTCTGATCGCAGCGGGCAAGGCGCATGATGACGAGCCGTGGCGACTGCCTCTGCCAGAGGCCTATCGCGATTACCTCAAGTCCGACATCGCCGACATCGTCAACGCCCAGTCCAACCCCTATGCCGGCGCGAGCGTCGCTGGTCTGTTCCTCGACCGCTTCGTTGGCGAAGGGATCGACTGGGTGCATTTCGACACATTCGCTTGGCGTCCCTACCCCAAGCCGGGCCGGTCAAAGGGCGGCGCGGCCTATGGCCTGCGCGCTGCATGGCACATGTTGCAGGCCCGCTTTGCCGACTAGTTCAGCAGCTAAGCTGTCTGCAACTCGCGCCGTCATCTTGCCCGAGCCAAGCGCCTCGTCTAAGCGCGGCAAAAGCCCGCTTGGGGAGTGGGGCTGGAGACAACACGAACGATGAGCGCGGGCGAAAGCCAGAACGGGAAGTATGCGGTGCCGACAGGCGGGCTGGGCCTTAAAGGCCCCGTCGAAAGGCCTGCGCCTGGCACGCTGGCTCTGCGCGGCGACCTCGCCCATATCGCGCTCGCCGGAAAGCATCTCGCGGCGCATTACGTGATCCCGCATGAGCGTGTGATCGGGTCTGACGGCGCCGATGTCATGCTGAACACCCGCGACGATTCGCCGGTTGTGACACACTTCAAAGCGGGCACACGGGTCGAAGTTCTCGACGTGGCTGGCGAGTGGATCTGGGGTTGTCTCGGCCCCGATGGCCCGAGCGGTTATATGAAAGCCCATTGTCTGGCTGACTGATCCGGCTATGGCTGCGCGCCATGGCGACAAGCATTTTCATCGATGGAGCTGCCGGTACAACCGGCCTTGAAATTCGCGACCGGCTGGATGGCCGTGAGGAGTTCGAGCTGATCGTGCTCGACGACGCGCAGCGCAAGGACGAGGCCGCGCGCAAGGATGCCCTGCATGCTGCGGATGTGGCGATCCTGTGCCTGCCCGATGACGCCGCGCGCGATGCGGTGGAGCTGGCCGAAGGATCGGACACGCGCATCATCGACGCCTCCAGCGCGCACCGCGTGGCCGATGGCTGGACCTATGGATTTCCCGAGCTGATCGGGCAAGAAAAGGTCGCCAATGCCCAGTATGTGAGCAACCCGGGCTGTTATCCGACCGGCTTCCTCGCGCTAGTCGCGCCGTTGGTGCGCGCCGAAATTTTAGAGCCGGACTGGCCCTATACCGTCAATGCTGTGAGCGGGTATTCCGGCGGAGGAAATGCGCTTATTGAGCGATTCGAAAATGAACCGGATATTGCCTTCAGGGCATATGGGCTTGGCCTCAATCATAAGCACCTTGCCGAGATGCAGGCTCATGCAATGTTAGGTCTGCCTCCCGTCTTTTCGCCGGCAGTGATACCCGCGCATCGCGGAATGATTGTCGATGTTCCCATTCCACTTGATGCAATTTCGGATGAGCATTTTGTGGAACCGGTGAAGCCAATCTTGCTGGCCAAGCTCCAGGATACCTTTTCGGACAGCAAGATCGTAACCGTCAATCCCGGAACCGAGGCCGTGCCAGAGCTTCTCCTTAAGCGCAGCGCAGAGCCTTGGGACGGTATGGAATTGTTCGTTTTTGAAGGCGACTACCAAGCCCGTCTGATCGCCCGGCTCGACAATCTCGGCAAAGGTGCGAGCGGCGCTGCGATCCAGAATTTGAACATTATGTGCGGCCTGCCCGAAACCACCGGTTTGCGGCTCTGAATGCTGGCAGCATGAGGCTGCCTATTTTTTAAGCACATCCAGCCTCTTGTATGAGCAGCCACGAGGGTTTTTGGCGCCACCTCGCGCCGCTTAAAACCGGCAAGGCGCGGGAATCCAAGCACTTTCAATGCCCCCTCCGCACGCGCGCTGATTGGCACGTTTCTTGATTCATAAATGCCACAAAGCATTGCTCATCAGGGAAGCAGCAAATTGAAAAAGATCGAAGCGATCATCAAACCCTTCAAACTCGACGAGGTGAAGGAGGCGCTGCACGAAATCGGCGTGTCCGGCATCACCGTGACCGAGGCGCGCGGCTTTGGCCGGCAAAAGGGCCACACCGAGCTTTATCGCGGCGCTGAATATGTCGTCGATTTCCTGCCCAAGGTGAAGCTGGAAGTAGTCGTCTCCGACGATCAGGCAGAGCGCGTTGTTGAAGCGGTAGCCGCCGCTGCGCAAACCGGCCGGATCGGTGATGGCAAGATCTTCGTTTCGCCGATCGAAAGCGCCTTGCGCATCCGCACCGGCGAAACCGACGACGACGCGATCTAGCCCGACCAAACACCCTCAATTCGAATAACGGCGCGCCGGTTCAGGCGTGGCCGCAACCAAAACCAAAGCTGGAGTAAGACATCATGGCTACCGTGAGTGACATCGCAAAACGGATCAAGGACGAGGAAATCGAGTGGGTCGACCTGCGCTTCACCGATCCCAAGGGCAAGTGGCAGCACCTGACTATGGCGGCGGTCGCCATGGACGAAGATGCGCTTGAAGATGGGTTAATGTTTGACGGCTCCTCGATCGAGGGTTGGAAAGCGATCAACGAAAGCGACATGATCCTCAAGCCTGATATGGACGCGACCTATATCGATCCGTTCAGCAGCACCCCGATGCTCTCGATCTGCTGCGACATTGTCGAGCCGTCGGACGGCCAGCTCTATTCGCGCGATCCGCGCTCAACCGCCAAACGCGCCGAAGCGTTCCTCGCTTCAACCGGTATCGGCGACACGATCTATGTCGGGCCGGAGCCTGAATTTTTCATGTTCGACGACGTCCGTTTCGAAGATGGCTATGCCGGCAGCGGCTTTGCCATCGACGATATCGAACTGCCGACCAACACCGGCACCGATTACAGCGACATGGGCGGCAATATGGGCCACCGCCCGCGCGCAAAGGGTGGATACTTCCCCGTCGCGCCGGTCGATAGCGCTGTCGATATTCGCGGCGAGATGGTCTCCACCATGCTCGAAATGGGCCTCAACATGGACAAGCACCACCACGAAGTGGCCGCTGCGCAGCACGAGCTCGGCATCACCTTCAGCACGCTGACCAAGACGGCTGACCAGGTGCAGGTCTACAAATATGTCGTGCAGCAGGTCGCCCACCAATACGGCAAGACCGCGACATTCATGCCCAAGCCGATCAAAGACGATAATGGCAGCGGCATGCACACCCATATGTCGATCTGGAAAGATGGCGTTCCGACTTTCGCGGGCAATGAATATGCCGGCCTGTCGGAAACCTGCCTCCACTATATCGGCGGCGTCATCAAACACGCCAAGGCGCTCAACGCCTTCACCAACCCAACCACCAATTCCTACAAGCGTCTGGTGCCCGGTTTCGAAGCCCCCGTGCTGCTGGCTTACTCCGCACGCAACCGCTCGGCATCGTGCCGCATTCCGTATGGCGCGGGCGAGAAAGCAAAGCGCGTCGAGTTCCGCTTCCCCGATGCGCTGGCGAACCCGTATCTCTCGTTTGCTGCTCTGCTGATGGCGGGCCTCGACGGGATCGAGAACAAGATCCACCCCGGCGATGCGATGGACAAGAACCTCTACGACCTACCGCCCGCAGAGCTTGCCGATGTGCCGACCGTTTGCGGTTCGCTGCGTGAAGCTCTCGAAGCGCTCGAAGAAGACTACGAATTCCTGCTCAAGGGCGATGTCTTCTCGATGGATCAGATCGAGGCCTATGCCGAGCTCAAATGGGAAGAGCAGCTGCGTCTCGAAACGACCCCGTCGCCGGTCGAGTTCGACATGTATTACAGCAGCTGATCTGATCTCACTGTAAACGCAAAAGAGGGCCGTCCGGGCAACCGGGCGGCCTTTTGCTTTGCACGCCCGAATTCCCAGCTCGCGTCCATTTCTTACAACTCCGCTTGCGGGAACTGCTCTATCAAGGCGCAAAATCGGAGAGGATTTGTGACCATGTTCAAGCCGTTCGCAGCACTCGCGCTGCTTCTCGCGCCAGCATTCGCCTATGCGCAAAGCCCCGCTATCGATGCCGCGCGGGCGGCTGCGGCTGATTATGACAATGACGGTGCCCGAGCGATTGTGAGCGAAGCCTGCGACAATGGCGATGCAGCTGCATGCCGGGCGTTGCTGGCGACGCTCAACAACAGTTATTCCGACGACGACGAGGCGGCATCACGCACTCTGGCCAGCACAATGTGCGACAATGGCGACTTGCTCGCCTGCGTTACTCTTGTCCGCTACGCGGAACGCGGCCGCGGTGGAGACATCGACCAATCACTCCAACGTAGCAGCGCTGTCGCGGCCTGTCGCGGCGGCATGCTAAGCGCGTGCACCACAGCATCGAGCATGGCCGGGCAAGGCGAAGGCGGACCGCAGGACCGTGCGCTTTCGCTTGAGATGGTCCAACTGGGCTGCGAGGGCGGCAATGCGATCTCGTGCCAGTTCCTTGGCGCCCGCTACCAGCAATCGAGCTGGGACGAGAATGAAGGCGAAGATGTGGAGGCGAGCTGGATCGCCTCGCGCGCCGCCTATGCACGCGGCTGTGAGCTGGGCGATGTCTACAGTTGCAGCTCGCTCGCCGAGATGATGATCAGCGGCGATGGCGGTGAGAAAGACCTAGAAGGCGGCCTCGCGTTGCTTGAACGAGCCTGCGCAGAGGACTTCTACCAGTGTGAGCCGTGGCTGCGCGCACTTGAACCCTGAGGACGCGCGCGGCCCGCTCTTCATTGACCATTTTCCTACAGGGGCATTTTGTGCCTAATAGGTGGACCTCGTTTTCGCAGATTCCCGAGGTTCCCCAATGTCACACAATCCAACCACCAAAGCCGCCCCCCAACCCGCCCCGCGCAAGCCGATCTTTGATCTGGTTCGCCGGATGCTCGGGCGCGGCTTCAAGCAATCTGAAGTCGATGCGCTCGACAACCTCCTCGATGAAAGCCCTGATATGGGCCCTGACACCGGGCTCGAAACCCGAGTCGAAGGACTTGATGCTGAGGCAGCGAAAGTTTCCTCTCTGGACCGTGTAACAGGCGGTCCAAGTGTCCCTTCGATACGGCGCAAGGATCGCCTTTCCTTCCTCAGAAAGCGCAAGATCGGGACGGCCGGAACCGCGCTCATCAAACGCTTTGAAGGCTGCGCAAGGTTGCGCCGCGATGGCTTGGTAGAGGCCTATCCTGATCCCGGCACCGGCGCGGAACCATGGACCATCGGCTGGGGCGCAACCGGACCCGGCCTTGGCGGAACGGAACGCATCGGCCCCGATACGGTGTGGACACAGGAGCAATGCGACAAACGGCTCGATGATGATCTGGTGCGCTATGCTCGCGATGTCGAGCGCGCGATTGGCGACACGCCGACTTCGCAAGAGCAGTTCGATGCCATGGTCAGCTTTCACTACAACACCGGCGCGATCAGCCGCGCGACGCTCACAAAGAAGCACAATGCGGGCGACTATGCCGGCGCTGCAGCGGAATTCGCGCGCTGGAACAAGGCCGGCGGACGGGTGCTCAAAGGTTTGGTGCGCAGGCGCGCGGCTGAGGCCAAGCTCTATGTGAGCTGATTGGCGCGAGCTAGTAGGCGCGAGCTAGTAGTCCCGACTAATCTCGGCGAGCACGCTGTCGCGCCCGATGGTCGAAACCGTGCCGAGCAAAGCGAGCCAGCTCGTCACGCGGTATTCGACCTGCGATGCGCTGTAACCCTGCCCGTCTGTCACCAGTTCGATATAGAAGCGCCGACCCAGGTTCTTGCCCAATGCGACGCCGGTTCCCCGGCCCAGCGCTGGGTCGGCGCTCACAATGCGGAGCTGGTCGAGGCCGATCGAGCGGCGCAGCTGGCCAATCGGATCGATCCCGCCTCCGCCGCCTTGCAGCGCTGCCAAGGCAGCACCGAGCTGGACTGCATCGGTCGCCGAAAGCGAAGTGACCGAGCCGCCAAACAGCAGCCGCGCGAGGATCTCCTCTTCAGGAAGGGCAGGCGTGGCAGAAAAGCCGATTTCGGGGGTCTGGGCATTGCCTGTGATGGCGATGGTGACATTGGTGCCGTTGGCGCTCGCTTCGGCCTCGATATCGAGGCGCGGATCAATTGGGCGATTCTCGTCAAATTCGATCCGACCCTCGGTCAGCTCGAAGCGGGTGCCAGCAAAGGTGTAATCGCCGCGGACAAGCCGCGCCTCGCCGCCAATGCGCGGGTCGTCGACTGTCCCGCGAAGGACAATGTCAGCGCCCCACTCGCTGGCCAGACCCATGCCATCGACGGCGATACCGCGCCGCGCACGCGCATCGACGAGGTAACGCCACGAGCCTCCGCTCGCTGCGCTCTGTATCGTAGTGCTGTCCGCCCGGTTGATCTCGCGCGTGGCGATGGTGGGAAGCCGCAGGTCTTCGGCTGCAACACCCAGCGCCCAGCTCGCGCGGTTGACCGTGACCCGGCCCGCAATCGTGCCGTCCACTCCGTTCGAGACGATACGCAAGGGGCCGGTCAAAGTCGCATCGAGGCCAGCTGCGTTGAGCAGCCGTGCATCGGTAACGGCGGCGCGGATGTCGATCTCTGGACCACGGCTGGCAGAGATATTGGCAAGGTCGACATAGCCGCTGCCGCTCACGCTTCCCCCGCCGCGCGTGGAACCGGCGAATTGTGTAAGCTCAAGCCTCGATCCGGCAAAGCGCCCGCGCGCATTGATATCGTTGATGTCCGTGCCCGAAATCGCGCTCTGGAGCCGCAGATCGTCGCTCGACAGGTCGCCCGTTAAACGCGGATCGTCTAGCGTACCGGTCGCGCGGGCCTCCACCGATAGCGGGCCGGTAAGGTCGAATGTCTCGATTGCCGCGAGGCGCCATAGCGACTGCGCGGGACCTTGATAGCTCAGCCGCGCATCAAGCTGTCCGCGCATGATCCTGCGCCCGAAGTCCGCACCGCCAGTGATCCCTGTCACGCGGGCATCGAGCCGCCCAAGCTCGCTATCCCCTTCGCGCAGCCGCGCCCCGATGCTGAGCTGGGTAGGTGCGAGGTCGGCAACCACAAAGACGTCTATCGGGCGCGAAGAGAGCACGAGGCCGGAGCGGGTGAAGTCGTCGATCCGCACGCGCGCGCTGCCGGTGGGGGGTGCATCACCCCGCATCCTCCAATTGACCACACCCGAAAGCCGCCCGCCAAGCCCCAACTCAGCGCCTGCAAGATCGGCCAGCCGCAGCGGCATCCGCGCGAGCTGAATGTCGAGATCGACGGCATTGCCGCTGACCATGCCTTCCGCAATCGCATAGCCGCGCGCATATCCGATCTGCGTCGGCGCGAGGCGATAGCCGCCGTCGTCCAGCGCTGTCAGCACAGCGCGACGCGGCATGGTGATGGGCCGCCCGCCATATTCGCCTTGCGCGATCACAGCGATCCGACCCGGCTCGAAATCGCCATCGAATTTGAGCTGGAAACGGTCTGCGCGGCTTCCGGCAATTGCCGCCTGGACACTCCCGCGTCCGTCAATCACCTCGGCTTCGACATTGAAGGCGTCAATTGAGAGCGCACCATATGCAAACCTGCGGCCCTCCATATCCGCCTCGATCCGGCTGGAATTCTGGGTGAAGAAACCGCTTGCCTCGATATCGGCGTGGGCAAGCGACAGCGGCACCTCTCCGCCAAATCCGGCCCGGCGGGCGGCAAGCTCGACGTCGAAGGCTTGCGCACCTTCTGACGAGGGCGCCAGCGCGATTGTGCCGTCCAGCCCGCCTCCATTTACGGCCAGCGTGCCCTCAACATAGTCTTCGAGCAGGTTCAGCGATCCAGTGACATTGGTGCGGGTGACGCGCAGTCGCTCGATGTCGATGCGGGCGGGAGCGTCAGCTGGCAGAGCGAGGCCGAGCGTCCCTTCGAACGGACCCAGCAGGGAGCGGCCATTCGCCGCTATCGCAAAGCCCGTCTCGCTCGGCGCGATCCCCAGACGCACATTGGAAAGCCCTGCCGCTGGATAAGGATTGGCAAGCACCAATGTCGCGCTCGCGCCCTCGCCCGCCAGTTCGGCATCGAAGGTGAAGGGGCCATATGCGTTGTGCTCACCCGACCCTGAAAGCGTGGTGCGCTCGCCAATGATCCGGCTGTCGAGCCGCGCTTGCAATCGCTCGCTATCGATCTCCACATCGCGCATCACAATCGGACGGCCCGCGCCCATGCCGAAACTTCCGTCGAAACGGACGGGTTCGCCTGCGATATTGGCAAGGCTCGTATTTGCAATTTCGCTGAGCACGCCAGAGATATTGGCATTCAGGTTCCACGGCACTTGCGACCCGAAAGTGAGCAATATCTTGGAATTGGCGTTGACGGAGCCGACATTTTCGAGCGCCAGACCCCGCGCCGTCACTGGCCCAGCCAGCGCATAGGCTCCGCTCGCAACGTCCCCTCGCAGTGAAAGCTGGGCATTGAGCCCGTCAAAGGCGACCAAAGCGTTATCAATCGCCAGATCGCTGCCGGTGAGGGTGAGCAAGCCAGAAAGCGTACCCTGTTGCAGCCGGGGATCGATCACCGGGTAACCGGTGACGATCTGCGCAGAGGTGACCGCGAGCGGGACGCGCAAGGCTTCACCATCAAAGGCTGCTGTGCCGGTTTGCCTTAGCCCGCTTGCAGTCGTCAGTTCGCCCGCGACCAGCCGGTCCACCGTCACCTCATGCCCGATAACAAGGTCGCGGAATGGCCCGTCGAGGTCTGCGGAGAATTGCAGACCTTCAAGCAGGACATTGCCCGCGAACAGCCCCGGATCGCGCAAATTGCCGCGAAGTCGGAATGGATCAGCGCTGTTAGCAGCAAGGTCGAGCGCGCCTTGACCGCGCAGATCAATCGCGGGGCTGACAGCGGCAAGCACTCCGTCGAACACCGCCTCTTGCAGCGTGCCCGATACCGCCAGCGAAAGCGCATCACCAACCGCGCGATCCATCAGCGTGTCGCTCGCCAAATCCGGAGTCACCTGCCCGATTGCTCCGTACACACCCGAGGAATTAGTCAGGCGAAAACCCGCAACACGGCTGGTCCCAGCATCCGTTTGCCGCTGCACAAGCGCATGGCCCAGCCAGTCGCTCCATGTACCCTCGCCTGCAATGCGCGCCTCATAGGCGGCATCGAGTCCAGCAAGCGCGGCAATCGGGCCATCCGCCGCCGCGCGGTAATCCAGCGCGAGATCGAAGCGGTCGCCATCGGGTTCGGCATCGATCAGCATGTCGAGCGTGTCTTCGGAGCCGAACGCACCTTCGGCATCGATCAGGGCGCGCCCTTTGCGAATATCAACCTCGGCCTGGAAATCGACCCGTTGAGAGGCCTCACCCGCGACGCCTTCTGCCAAGGTCAAATTGTCGATGGTGAAATCATCGATGCGGATATCGAAATCGGGCAGGATCGGCGCGTCGGGATCACCCGGCAACAGTTGAGGCAGACGCTGCAACGTCCCGCGCCGCGCGGTCAGCTCGCGAATATCAATCCCGCTCCATATCCACGCCAGCGGGTTCCAGTCGAGTTCGGCTTCGGGGATCGTGAGGAAAGTGCCCTCGGTGTCCTTGACCGTCACATCATGCAGCACCGCTGCGCCGTAAATGTCGCCTTCGATCCGCCCAACTTCAAAGCGCAGACCCGATGCGGGAGAGACTTGCGCAATCTGGTCAGTGACGAAACGCTTGCCAATCGATGTGCTCAGAAACAGGCCTGCCAGCAATAGCGGCGCAAGCAGGATCGCCAGCAGCCATCCAGTCCGCTTGGCCCAGATGCGCTTGCGGGAAGGATTGGCCTTTGCCGCGGAAGAAGTGGTTGCTTCGCCAGCCATCAAAATGCCTGCCCGAGCGAAACATAGACCACAACCGGCGCATCGAACTCGGTCGGGTTGAGCGGCACGCCAACATCGACGCGGATCGGGCCGAAGCTGGTCTTGTAGCGCACACCCAGACCTGCGCCGTATCGGATGGTGCCGAAATCGGGTGACGAACTGGCGGAAACCGAGCCTGCATCCACGAACGGCACGACTTCAACCGCGCCATCAAGCAATCCGGTCTGCACCCGCGCTTCGAGCGCGAATTCAACCAGCGAGGCACCACCGGTGGGCTCATCGAAGGCATCACGAGGACCGATCGCCTGAAAACCGTATCCGCGCACCGATCCGCCGCCGCCTGCATAGAGTCTGCGCGATGGTGCGATGTCGAACGGGTCTGCACCTTGTATTGTCGCCACACGGACACGCGCGGCAACCACGGCTGGACCTACGTCACGATAGACGCTCGCATCACCCTGCGCGCGCAAGTAGAAATCTTCATTGCCGAGCGAGCGCGAGACTTCGGGCGCGAGGAATCCTGTCACACGAAACCCGCTGGTAGGGTCGAGCAGGTCGTCGCTTGAGTCGATTGTCGCACTGCCGAACAGCCCCGCGATCATATAGGTCTGGCGCGGGCGGGCGATGCCGACGGTCACGTGGTTGCGCTCATCGGTGTAGAGCGCTTCGGCGCCGACCTGCCAGCTGAGCGGTTTCTGGAACAACAGGTTAGAAACCCGCTCGAACGCTCCTCGCAAGGCCACAGTGCGCGCATCAACCGCTTCGGTTTCGATGTCGCTGGCATAGGCGTCCACCGTCAGGATCTGGTCGCGTGCGCGGAAATTGCTGCGACGGTACGTGACGCTGGCAAGTTGTTCGCGCGTGCCGAGGATACCGCGCAGCCGCAAGGCTCCTTCGGGCGGAAAGAGATTGCGGTGTTCCCATGCGGCTTCGACCTTGATCCCGTCCTCGGTGCCGTAACCGATTGCCCCGGAAATGGTGCGCAAGGGCGCGCGTTCGAGCTCGACATCGAGCGCAACTTCGCCGGGTGCGTCTCCGCTAGGCGGGCTTGCTTCGCGGGTTGTGATGGCAACGCTCGACACAAGGCCGGTTGCGAGGATCGCGCGGCGCAGATCGGCTTGCAGGCTGGTGCGATAGGTCTCGCCAGCGTCGAAGCGCGCAATGCGCGCAAGGTGGCGGCTCGACAGAAATTCCGGATCGCTGCTGATGACGTCGCCAAAGACGAACTTGCCGCCCGGCTGGACAGGCAGCTCGAGATCGCCTTCTTCTCGCGCATGGTCGATGAGCAATTCGGGCGCGCCAAGATCGGCAAAGGGATAGCCGTTTTCGCCCAGCGCCAGCCTGAGCGCACTCTGCTGCGCAACAATCCGGTCCGCATAGAGCGGATCGCCGGGTCGAATCCCGAATGCGGCACGCAAATCGCTGCCATCGGGATCGGCCAAGACTTCTAGCCCTCCCAGATCAATCGCGCCAAAGCGATATTGGGAACCCGGAAGGACATCAAAGCGCACGCTCGGGTCGGATTCTGCAATGCGCTGAGCATCGTTACGCTCCGCCGCATCAACTCCTCGCCGACCGCCCGACAGCTGACGCACGATCTCGCCATCGTAATATCCGTAAGTGCGAAGGATCTGTGCCAAAAGCTGCTCGTCCGAACGCGCACGCGCGGCCAGTTGCGGGACCGTGTCATCGGCGGAATCGAGTGCAAGGATCGAAGACAGAGCGCGATAGCGGGTTACGAACTCCCCCTCTTCGGGGAATGCGCCCTGCTGGGCTGGAAATGCGAGAATGAGTGTGTCGTTGATCTGACGGTCGACGAGTTCGGGTAGGTCAACGAGGTCAGGAGCCTCAATCTGAGCGAATATCGGACGATCCGCATCAGGCTCCAGAGGTTCGAATTCGGGAATCTCAAGACCGTCCAACGCCGCATCGATATCGAAACCGGCCAGTGGTCGAGAATCTGGCGGAGACGGAGGTTGCGACCCTGAGTCCTCATCAGTGCCTACGCCATCAGCTGCCCAACCCTCAGTATCTTCAACTGCACTCGAAGGTATCAGCTCATCCAGCGTCGGGAGTGACCGAGAGGGTGGAGCCGGTGACGGCACAGGCGGGGGCGGAGGCTGGGGCGGAGGCGCTGACGGCTCATCGCGCGCTTCATCACTCTGCTGCTCTGCCTCGATTGCGGGCGCAACCTGACCATCGGCGGCCAGAACGCCAGATGCAGTCAACCCGGCCGCAAGGACCGGAATGAGCCTCAATAATCGCAAAAACTCAACTCGCAGGGAATTTAACGGGCTGTCCGTCCTTACCCCTTGCGCCGCCAATTGCGCCAGCAGATTTGTCACGCGGTGCTGTAGCTGCGGCGATCAGTTTGCTCTGCTCATCCTCGCCCATGCGCTGCCAGCCTTCGCGGGTCAGCTTTTCGAGCGGGCGATAGCGAACCTTATACTGCATGCGAGGGCTGCCATCGACCCAATAGCCCAGATAGACATAGGGCAATCCGCTATCCGCAGCGCGCAGGATATGGTCGAGGATAATGTAATTGCCCAGCCCCGCGCGCTCCTCGTGATCGGGATCGTAAAACGAATAGATCATCGAAAGCCCATCGCCCTGGCGATCCGTAAGGCATGCGCCGACCAACCGGCCCGGCTCCTCCGTTTCGGTCGGCTCGCGATATTCAACCAAGGTGCTGGTGACCGGCGTATGCTCGACCATGTCGGCATAATCCATCTCATCCATGGTCGACATTCCGCCATCGGGATGGCGCATGCCGAGATATTTGGAGAGCAGTTCAAACTGCTCGTCCGTCGCCCAGGGGCGGCATTCAGTCACGACAAGGTCGCTGTTGCGCTTGATATCACGCTTCTGTGTGCTCGATGCCCTGAATTCGTTTGCGACCACCCGCACCGAAACGCATGCCTGACAATCAAGGCAGCTAGGGCGATAGGCAACCGTCTGGCTGCGGCGGAAACCGATCCGGCCAAGTGCCTCGTTCAACTGATCCGAATGCGCGCCCTTGAGTTCGGTGAACACCTTGCGCTCGCTCTTGCCCGGCAAATAGGGGCAAGGCGCAGGGCTTGTCACGAAGAAGCGGGGGAAGCGGATTGGTGCCGTCACGGGTTTGGCGGAGTCCTTCGCTAGGTGAATGTCACAGGCGCTTCACGGGAATCGCCGGATGCTGCGTTAAGACATTCTTATGCCTTCTTGGCACGGCCGGTAAAAGACCCTTAACCACAAAACAGGGTGAATATGGGGTTACTTTGCACATTTCACGGGCCGGAATTCCACCGGATCGGACCATAGATTTGCAAAGCGCCGTGCGCGCGTCGCGAAGTGGGACAGGCCAGCTAAGCGAACTTAATCGGGGGGTAAAATCGCGCGAATCGACGAAGAGCTAATTCAGCTCGACGACCTGCACCGAATATTTCGCATCGCGCAACGCAGCGACCAACCGTTCGACCTGATCGGCATCGCGGGCTTCACATTCGATATCGGTGATGAGGCCCTTGGCAGGGAGAGTCGTGAAAATGCGCTGGTGATAGATCTCGATGATATTGACGTTGTGCGCATCGAACAGACGCATGACTTTGAACAGCGCGCCGGGGCGATCCTGCAAGGTTACGCGCAGCCGCGCCAGACGGCCTTGCCGCGCCAGATCGCGCAGCAACACATTGGCGAGCAGCCGCGTATCGATATTGCCGCCGCACAGAACCAGCCCGACCGACTTGCCTTTGAAGCGCTCCGGATTGTCGAGCACCGCGGCAAGGCCAGCAGCGCCAGCTCCTTCGACAACCGTTTTCTCAATCTGGAGCAACAGCGAAACGGCCTTTTCAAGGCTCGGCTCGTCGACCAGCAAGATGTCGTCGACCCTTTCCGCGATCACCTGACTGGTGAATTCACCCGGTTTCTTGACCGCGATCCCTTCAGCCAGAGTGTCCCCGCCGCAATCGCGAGTTTCACCCTTGATCTTGGCAAACATGCTGGGGAATAGGCCTGCCTGAACGCCAACCACTTCGATATCGGGATTGAGCGCTCGGGCGACCGTTGCCATTCCCGAAATCAGACCGCCCCCGCCGATCGGCGTAACAAGACAATTGAGATCAGGCTTCACCTCAAGCATTTCGAGCGCAACCGTGCCCTGCCCTGCCGCGATCTGCGGATCGTCGAAGGGATGGACAAAGGTCAACCCGCGCTCAATTTCCAGCTCGCGCGCATGGGCATTGGCATCGTCAAATGTTTCGCCGTGAAGGACGACATTGCCGCCCACGCTCTCGGTCTGCATGACCTTCACCGTCGGCGTGGTCTTGGGCATGACGATGGTGACAGGAACGCCCAGACGGGTGCCGTGATAGGAAAGCCCCTGCGAATGGTTGCCGGCCGAGGCCGCGATCACACCGCGATTGCGCTGCTCTTCGGTCAATTGCAGCAAAGCATTGAGCGCGCCGCGCTCTTTATAGGCGGCGGTGAATTGCAGGTTCTCAAACTTCAGCCAGATATCCGCGCCAGTAATCTCCGACAGGGTGATCGAATGCATCATCGGCGTCTTGACCACCGCGCCGTCAATGCGCTGCGCAGCTGCACGCACATCGTCGATGGTCAGGTCCGCTGGTGTCGGAGCGGGCGAAAGGCTGTTGTCTGGGGCATTCATAGTGCCCGCGCACCTAAGGCTTCCTATGCGTAAGGGCAATTCGATTCCGTTGGCAATCGGTGCAAATCGCATTAGGCGTGGCTGCCAATGAGCGATCCAGCAGACAGCAAAGCAATAGCGTTTATCGGCCTTGGCGTGATGGGCGGCCCGATGACCGGCCATCTGGCCCGAACCGGACAGAACGCCGGACACCGCGTTACCGCCTATAATCGTTCGCCTGAGCGCGCGCGCAAATGGGCGCAATTATGGGCTGATGAAGGTCTGGAGGTAGCCTTTGCCGATACCCCGCGCGAAGCCGCCTCGGGTGCAGATATCGTCATGGTTTGCGTCGGCAATGACGAGGATCTCGCCAGCGTCACTCTCGCCGATAACGGCGTGCTTGCCTCGATGCGCGAAGGCAGCCTGCTGATCGACCACACCACCACTTCAGCCGACATGGCTCGGCAATTGGGAGAGGCATGCGCAGCCAAAGGCATCGCCTTTGTCGATGCGCCCGTCAGCGGCGGTCAGGCGGGCGCGGAAAATGGCCAGCTTGCGATCATGTGCGGCGGATCGGACGAAGCGATGGCGCGCGCTACGCCCGCAATGCAGCCCTATGCCAAGGCGATCACTCATGTCGGCCCGACCGGCGCTGGCCAGACCGCCAAAATGGTCAACCAGATGTGCATCGCGGGTATTTTGGGCGGACTTTCGGAAGCGATCCGGCTTGCGCAGGGCGCAGGGCTTGACCTTGAAAAGACCTATCAAGCGATTGCCGGCGGCGCGGCGCAAAGCTGGCAGATGGACAATCGCTGGGCGAGCATGACCGCCGACACGTTCGATTTCGGCTTTGCGATTGACTGGATGCGCAAGGATCTGGGCTATGCGCTAGGCGAGGCCAATCGCCTCGGACTGAGTTCGCCGATCACCGCGCTGGTCGATCAATTCTATGCCGACGTGCAAGCCAATGGCGGCGCGCGGCACGACACGAGCGCGCTCATAACGCGCCTTCCCAAAGCTCCCAATTCCAAGTGAGAACCTGCATGATCCGCACCCTTCTGGCAGCTCCGCTTATGTTTGGCGCCGCGCTGATCGCAAGCCCAGTGCTTGCCGACACGCTCGTCTATAATGTCGATGGCGTCACGATCGACGAGAACGGCGACGTGAAGCGCTTCACCAGCCTCGTCTTCGACGATGACGGCATCATTACCCACACGCTCGAACGCGGCGAGGAACGCCCCGAAGATATCGACTTTGCAATGGATGGCGCAGGTCAGGTCATGCTGCCGGGCATGATTGACGCGCATGTCCATGTGATGGGAATCGGCGTTGGCGCGCTTACGCTGGACTTGTCCGACACGAACAGCCTCGAAGAAGCGCTCGCCAAGATCGCCCTGTTCGCCGAGGAAAACCCTGGACGACCATGGATATTGGGTCGCGGCTGGAATCAGGAGAAATGGGGCCTTGGCCGCTTCCCCACCGCCGCTGAATTGGATGCCGTCGTTTCGGATCGCCCGGTCTGGCTGAGCCGCGTCGATGGCCATGCGAGCTGGGCCAACACGATGGCGATCGAGGAAGCTGGGGTCACAGCCGAAACCCGCGATCCTGAAGGCGGACGCATCATCCGCACCGCCAGTGGCGCACCTGAAGGCGTGTTCGTCGACAATGCCGAAACACTCGTCAATTCCATCGTTCCCGCCCCTCGACCCGAAGACCGCGACGCCGCGCTTGCCATGGCTCAGGAGCGCTTGCTCGCCAATGGCATTACCGCGGTTGCCGATATGGGCATCGGGATAGAGGACTGGCAGACTTTCCGCCGCGCGGGCGACAACGGAACCTTGCGCATCCGGATCATGGCTTATGCCAATTCGGTTGAATCGATGGAGCTGATCGGCGGCCCGGGTCCGACCCCATGGCTTTACGAAGACCGGCTGCGCATGGGCGGGATCAAGATCTATGTCGACGGCGCGCTCGGCTCACGCGGGGCGATCCTGAAAGAACCCTATGACGACGAGCCGGGTACAAGCGGCCTTGCGCTCATCACGCCCGCGCAGCTGCGCAACCGGATGAGCCTCGCCGCGCTCAACAATTTCCAGACCGCCGTCCACGCCATCGGCGATGCTGCGAATGCGGACGTATTGCTCGCCATTGCGGAGCTGTCAGAAACCTATACCGGCGACCGGCGCTGGCGGATCGAACATGCGCAGATTGTCGATGTCGAAGACCTTGCCAGATTTGGCGAACACGGGGTGATCGCTTCGATGCAGCCCCTCCACCAAACCTCGGACCGCACAATGGCAGAAGCCCGGCTGGGCGAAGACCGGCTGGGCGGCGCCTATGCCTGGCGCAGCGTGCTCGAAGTTGGAGGGCGGCTGGCATTCGGCTCGGATGCTCCGGTTGAACCTGCAGACGCATTTGCCGGCCTCGCGGTTGCGATCAGCCGGACGGATGCGGATGGTCAGCCCTTTGGCGGCTGGCGCTCGCAAGAAGCGATCAACCGCCAACAGGCACTCGCCGCCTTCACATCGGACGCAGCTTTTGCCGGTTTCGCAGATGGGCGATTCGGGCGTTTGATCCCGGGCGAGCGCGCAGACTTCCTTTTCGTCGACCGCGATCCGATGCTTGCTTCGCCCACCGACATCCGAGAAACCGAAATCCGCGAAGTCTGGGTAGGCGGCCAGCGCGTCTTCGCCCGTTAGCAAGATTTCTCCTTAACGGGATTCGGAGGCCAGACTACGTACTACTGCGTAGGTACTTGAATTAACGTGATTTTTTGGTATCTCGTGCGTTCAAGCTAATGCTTTGCGGGCGCGCCCGTTCGCAATTCTGGCAGAACAAAACGCTTTATAAGTGACCCCCAAGGAGACCAATCGATGAAAATTCGCACCATCGCCCTCGCTGCAGGAGCGCTCTCGCTCATGGCATCGCCTGCCATTGCTGAAGCCGCATTCGAACGCGCCAGCGCGCCGCTTGAAGGTGAGAGCGAACTTGAAGGCAACGCGTCCTACCTTTTTGCAATCCTTGGTGCAGCCGCGGTTGTCGGCGGAATCATCGTCGCCTCCAGCAATGATGATGACACGCCGACCAGCCCGTAACTTTCTCGTCTTCTGGAACTTCCTCAAAGGGCCTCGATTACGGGGCCCTTTTCTTTTGTCAGAGCAGGCAAGCTCTTTTCCTATTTGCCAGTCAGAGCATTGTCCTCTGCGGATTGATCGGCATCAACCTCAGCCTGCTTGCGCGAACCCCGCTCCTGAAACCGCATCAGGAGCAGCGAGCCTTCGAACAGAACCAATAGCGGCAGCGCAAGAATGACCTGACTGCCCGGATCAGGCGGTGTCACTATCGCCGCAAGCGCGACCACGCCAACAATGACATAGCGCCGCGCGCCAGCGAGCTGTGACCGCGTCACGATGCCAGCGCGGTGGAGCAGCATCAGCAAGACAGGCAGCAGAAATGTCAGCCCGAAGGCTAGAATGAACTGCATCACCAGGCTGAGATAGTCACCTGCCGCCGGAAGCGCCTGCACCTGAAGCCCGCCAGCCTCTCCTCCAAAACCGAGGAACCAACGAAACGCGGTGGGCATCACGACATAATAGGCAAGTGCAGCTCCGCCTAGGAACAGCACCGGCGTTGCAATAAGGAAGGGCAGAAAGGCCTTTTTCTCATTGGCATAAAGCCCCGGCGCGACAAATGCCCAGAGCTGGTTTGCAATGATCGGAAAGCTCAGCATGAATCCGGCAAACAGGCCAACTTTCAGCTCGACGAAGAAGATTTCAGGCAGCTTGGTGAAGATCAACTGCCCCTCCCCGTCAGGAAAGGCGTCTTTCAGTGGCTGAACAAGATAACCCAGGATCGGGTCGGCATAATAAAAGCACACCGCAAAGCCGATCATCAGCGCAATCACAGCGCGCACAAGCCGTGTTCGCAGCTCGATCAGATGGTCGAGCAGCGGCGCGCGGCTTTCGTCGATATCCTTGACTTCAAACGCCATCTATTCCGCATCCTTGGATGGCGCAGGCTTAGATGGAGCGCCATCACCAGGCGGCGTTTCGGGAGGCTTGGGGGGCACAGCCTTGGCGTTGGGCTCAGTGCTTACCGGAGGCGGTCCGGTCATGACCGGCTCACCCGCCTCGGCCTCGCTGGAAGCGGCAGAGCGCTTCATGATCGCCTCGTTCTGCGCCTTCCACTTTTTTTCCATGTCTTCGAGTTCAGCCTCGCGCACCATGGCATCGAGACCGGTGCGGAAATGGGCAGAAACCTTGCGCACTTTGCCAATCCAGCGCCCGGCAGTGCGCAGCGCGAGCGGAAGCTCTTTCGGCCCGATCACAAGGACCGCGACGATCACAATGACCAGCAGTTCCTGAAAGCCGATATCGAACATGGAGTGCCTTTGGAGCGCGCCCTAAAGCGCGACTGCGAATGGATCAGCTGGGAGTTTCGCTCTTTTCGCTAGCCTTCGTCTCGGCAGAAGCGGCGTCCTTTGCCGGTGCTTCGATCTGGGCCTTGGACGCTTCGCTTGCGCTATCGTCCTCGGTCATGCCCTTCTTGAAGCTCGAAATACCCTTGCCGAAGTCGCCCATCATCTCAGCAATTCGCCCGCGCCCGAAAAGGACGAGGATAACGAGCGCGATAATCAGAAGTTGAGGCCAGCCGATGCCCATGCGAAGTCTCTCTCAATTGCCCTTTCGGGGGGTGTCTTGACCTGAATATAGGCATGAAGACCCGCTCGCGCCAGTCGCACGTGACTTAGGCGGAAATTTCTAACCCTGCGTGCCCTCTTCGGCGTCCATCTCCGGCGTGTCAGGTGCGTCCTCTTCAACGGCTTCGCAATCCTGCGATTCTGTCTCTTCCGCCGCTGCTTCATCGTCCGACCCGCCCATTGCCTCCTCAAACGCGTCGTCAACCGGATCGAGCAGGCCGGTCGCTTTCAGCTCGTCCATGCCGGGAAGATCGCGGCGCGATTCGAGGCCGAAATGGTCGAGGAATTCTGGAGTGGTCGCATAGATCACGGGGCGGCCGGGCACTTCGCGGCGGCCCGCGAGCTTGATCCAGCCTGCCTCCATCAGCACATCGAGCGTGCCAGTGCTGGTCTGCACACCGCGGATCGATTCGATTTCCGCGCGGCTCACCGGCTCGTGATAGGCGATGATGGCAAGCACTTCGGTCGCTGCACGGCTGAGCCTGCGGACCTGCTCCTTTTCGCGGCGCAGGAGATGCGCCATGTCGGCGGCTGTCTCGAAATGCCAGCGCTTCCCGCGCTCCACCAATTGCACGCCGCGATTGGCATAATGCGCTTGCAAAGCTTGCAACGCGTCGCGGATCACCGGCTTTTCCAGATCGCCCAGATGCGCGGCAATCTGTTCGACGCTTAGCGGCTCGTCTGCGGCAAAAAGCGTCGCTTCTAGCCCGCGTTCGACCTCGTCAGGGACGTTCTGTGCATCCTCTGTCACGCTGTGGCCCCTTCTTTCAGACGGCGGATACGCAAGGGGGAGAACGCCTCTTCCTGCGCGATTTCCGCCCGGCCCTGCCGCGCCAGTTCAAGCGCGGCGACAAAGCTCGATGCGAGCGCGGATTTGCGCAGTTCGGGCTTCGCGTGTTTGGGCAGGAAGTCGCGCAGGTCCATCCAGTCGAGCGTCACGCCTAGCATTGCCGAAACCCGGTCGAGCGCGCTGTCGAGCGTCATCACCGGACGGTCCGATACGTGGTAGATGCGCGGCGCCGTGCGCGCCTTCACCTGACCATAGGCCTGGATCAGCGAATAGGCGTCCGAGCGCCACAGGGTCTTGCGATCGGTGCGCAGCCCCTCTGGCGCGCCGCGCAGGAAAATGTCGCGCCCGATCCGGTCGCGCGCCATCAGCCGGGCTGCCGCCTCGCGCATCGCTCCAAGCCGCTGGAGGCGCAATTGCAGGCGCAGCGCGAGCTCTTCGGGGCTTGGGTCTTCCTGCTCGTCCTTGGGCAGCAGCAGCGCGGATTTGAGGTAAGCGAGCCACGCCGCCATGACGAGATAATCCGCCGCCAGCTCCAGCCGCAAATCCTGCGCGCGCTCGATATAGGTGAGGTATTGATCCACCAATGAGAGGATCGAGATCGCGCGCAGATCGACCTTTTGCCGCCTTGCCAGATCGAGAAGCAGGTCGAGCGGACCCTCCCACCCGTCGAGCTCAAGATAAAGCGCGTCGTCGCCTGACTTTGCGCCTTGCCGCGCCACATCATCAGCAGGCCAGTTGTCTGGCATCTCCGCGGTCGGATCTCCCATTCCGGCGGCATCGCCGGTCAGCATGAAGCCGTCTTCGGTATCTTCAGCGCTCATGCCGCCTCTCCAGTCAGCGCCAGCAACGCGTCGCGTTTGGCGAGCAACTCGCCTTGTTCGTCAGCGATTGTGTCGGTGATGCGTGTGTCAGCTAACGCTCGATCAAGCCGGGTTGTAACCTCGGTCGACATCTCAGGAAGCACTTCGCAAATCCCCGTCATATCGTCGATCTTCGCCCAGCAATTGAGGATGATGTCACAGCCCGCCTGATGCGCGGCTGCGGCGCGTTCAGGGATCGAGCCGCCGAGCGCTTCCATATCGATATCGTCGGTCAGAAGCAGGCCGTCAAAGCCGATCTCGCCGCGAATGATGTCCTGAATGATCGTGCGCGAGAGTGTCGCCGGATCTTCTGTGTCCCAGACCGGAAATTTGAGATGGCCGGTCATACCGACCAGCGCCGAATTGAGCGAACGGAAAGGTGAGAGGTCATGCTCAAGCTCTTCGGCGCTCGCACGGACCGTCGGCATTTCCTTGTGCGTGTCGCACATGCTGCGACCGTGGCCCGGCATATGCTTGATGCATCCCGTGACGCCGCCTGCGCTCAATCCGTCAAGGATCCCTCGGCCAATCGCTGCGACCTGCATCGGATCGCTGCCAAGCGAGCGATCACCGATCACATCATGTGCGCCAGCCTGCCGAACATCGAGCGGAGGGTGGTAATCGACTGTGACCCCCATTGCCGACAGTTCGAGCGCCATCGCTTTTGCTCCTGCGCGGGCAGCTTCGATCGCGCTGGCGGGAGCAACAGCATAAAGCCGGTCAAACGCCTCACCCGCCGGATAGGAGGCCCATTGCGGCGGGCGTAGGCGAGCGACCCGTCCGCCTTCCTGATCGATCGAAACAAGCAGCTTTTCGCGCCCATGGATCGTGCGCAAATCGTCAGTCAAAGCGCGCAATTGTGCAGGGTTTTCGCAATTGCGCCCGAACAGGATGTAGCCCGCAGGATCAGCCTCGCGGAAGAACGCGCGCTCGTCATCGGTCAGGACCGGACCGGAACATCCGAAAATCGCCGGAATCATGTGCAAAGCCTTGCAGCGAGGGGACGATCAGGCAAGCGCGCTAACCTTTGATTTGCGCGATTTTGGGGGGAAATCTGGTGAGAAAGCGATGAATCGCGTCTCGTCGGTCATGCAGCGCGCGAGTTTAAGGTTTCACCTGACAATCAAGCCCGTCTGCACGCAGCGCCGCGCAAAGTTGATCGGCCGCTGCACGGTCGCTTGCAACCGCCTGAAGCCGGTAGACGGTGCCAATGTCGACAGTGCCTTCCTCGATCCGGTAGCGTGCGCCATCGAGCGCACTGGTGCGCCTGCGCAGATCGTTCCAGCCCTGCTCGGCACGAGCGCGCGAGCTGTAGGCTGCGAGCTGGACGCCCACGCCTGCTGTGCCGGTAGTCTCCCCAGAGCCACCCTCGCTGCCCTCTCCTCCGGCGCTATCGCCGCTTCCCGAATTGCCATCGGTGTCCATCACGCCTTCGCGCGTCCCGCCTTCGCCGACGACGGGAGCAACATTGCCAGTGCCATCGAATTCGCGGCCACCGGGATCTTCGGGACGTTCGCGGATCGGGCCTTCAGGCGCTTCGATAGTGCTACCATCGGCCACTTGCGCATCACCGCTGGAGCGGTTGGCGAAGTACCAGACGCCTGCGACAATCAGGCCAAGCAGAAGCAGTAGGACAAGCGCAAAGCCGACGATCTGCGCGGTGTCGATCCCGCCCGAACCTTCGTCTTCCTCGTCCGCTTCAAGCCATGGCAGGCTATCATCTTCCGACAGGTCAAGCTCGCCTTCGGTTCCCTCAACCTCTTCGTATTCGCCTTCGATGATCAACGAACCAGTTCCCCGTTACATGCGATCCACGGCTTCTACGCCCAGCACGCGAAGCCCATTGCGCAACACTTGCCCGATAGACTCCGCCAAGAAAAGCCGCGCGGCGGACAAAGCCTTGTCCTGTTTCAGGATGAACCGCTTTTCCAGGTCGGTGTTACCGAGGCTGTAAAAGGCGTTGAGGTCAGTTGCGAGGTCATAGAGGTAGAAGGCGATCCGGTGTGGTTCGCGCGCCTTTGCCGCAGATTCGATCTCGCGCGGGAATTGCGCAGCGCGGCGGATGAGGGTGATTTCCTCAGCGCCAAGCTGGCCAAGCGCCTCGGTTGACGGGGAAATTCCCTCATCTTCCAGCGCCTTGCGCAAGGTCGATTGGATCCGCGCATGGGCGTATTGGACGTACCAGACGGGGTTGTCCTTCGAGGCTTCGACCACTTTGGCAAAGTCGAAGTCCATCTGCGCCTCGGGCTTGCGGGTGAGCATAGTGAAGCGCACCACGTCCTTACCCACTTCCTCGATCATGTCGGCGATCGTAATGAAATTGCCCGAACGCTTGGACATTTTCACCGGCTCACCGCCGCGCATCAGCTGGACCATCTGGACCAGTTTTACGTCAAATGGAGTGGGCTCGCCCTTCCCTTCGGAAAGCGCTGCGACCGCTGCCTTGATCCGCTTGACCGTGCCGGCATGGTCAGCGCCCCAGATGTCGATCAGCTCATCGGCCTCGCCAGCCTTCTGCATATGATAGGCAAGGTCGGCGCCGAAATAGGTCCATTTGCCGTCCGATTTCTTGATCGGGCGATCCTGATCATCGCCAAATTTTGTCGAGCGGAACAGCGGCAGTTCGACCGGTTCCCAATCCTCTGGCGGAGCCTTGCCCTTGGGTGCTTCAAGAACGCCGTCATAGACGAGGTCATGCTCGCGCAGCCAAGCCTCGGCTGCGTCGGGTTTGCCTGCCGCGTGCAGAGCTGCCTCGGAGGCAAAGACATCGTGGTGGATGCCCAGCAGCGCGAGGTCGGATTTGATCAGCTCCATCATCCGCGCAACCGCTTCGGCGCGGAAAATGGCGAGCCATTCCTCTTCGGGCAGGTCTTTGTATTTGTCGCCGAACTCGCCAGCGAGCGCCTCGCCAACAAGCACCAGATAGGCGCCTGGATACAGCCCCTCGGGGATGTCGCCGATATTGTCGCCTAGCGCCTCGCGGTAACGCAGATGTGCCGAGCGCGCGAGCGTGTCGACCTGACCGCCCGCATCGTTGATGTAATATTCGCGCGTCACATCATGCCCGGCAAATTCGAGCAGGCTGGACAGCGCGTCGCCAACCACCGCGCCGCGGCAATGGCCCATATGCATCGGGCCAGTCGGGTTGGCCGAGACATATTCGACATTAACTCGCGTGCCCGCGCCCATGGCTGAGTGGCCATAAAGATCACCAAGCGCGTCAATCGCCTGCAACTCACTCAGCCACGCAGCCGGTTCGAGCCGGAGATTGATGAAGCCCGGCCCCGCGATTTCTGCACTGGTGATGCTGTCATGCGCTTCGAGCTTGGCGGCAATTGCCTCTGCAAGCGCGCGCGGATTGGTCTTTGCAGGCTTGGCCAGCACCATTGCGGCATTGGTCGCGAGATCGCCATGCGCGGGGTCTCGCGGCGGCTCTAGCGTGACGTTCTTGAACGAGGCATCGGCTGGCAAAGTGCCGTCGTCAACCAATGCGCCCAGCGCTTCTTCGACAATGCCCGTATAGGCGGCGTAAAGTGTTTTGTCAGACATAGAATACCTGTGCGCCCCCGCGCAGGCGGGAGCCTCCTTGCAGCACGCCCCAGCCTTTGCGGGGACTCACAGTTTTTTCAAGGACTCGCTTAACGCGTCGCGTTGTAGGCGAGCTGTTCTTCGGTCAGCTGGAAGCCGATCAGCATTTCAAAGCGCGTACGCGCAATCGCGGCACGAACTTCGGGAGCTGCAAGCGGATCGAGCGCCGCTTCGGGATCGCCGGCCCGTCGTCGCCGAGTAATCCGCTCGCGAATATCCTCGGGCAGGCTGGCTGCGGCGCGATCTACAAACGACCCGGCTCGCGCGCTTGCTTCGGCGCGTTCCTGCCCGTCGGCAAAGGTCAATGTGACTTCGCCCAGACGCTTGCTCTGCACTGCGCTGCCGCCTTGCAGCACGGTCACGAAATAGGGGATCGTCACAGTCCGGCTGCCGCGCACATCGGTGCGGCGGGCCTGAATATCGAACGTCGCCTCGGTATAGATGCGGTCGCTCGTGTCGTTGCAGGTCGAGCGCAGGTTGGTCATCGACGCCGAAACGTCGAGATTGGCCAAAGTCGGATCACCCGCCGTGCGGAATGTCGTGACATCGCCGGTATAGTCCGGAATGCCGACCGCCGGGCAAGTCGTCAGAACCGAGGTGATGCCGACGCCTTGATCGACCACCAGCTCACCCTCGCGCGCGCAGCCAGCAAGGGCAGCGACCAAAGCGATGGCAGGCAAAGCGCGGGTGCGAAACAACATTGAAATCCGTCCTTCGATATCGATCTTGTGCAGGTATCTCTTATCAGAATCCCGCATTTATCCTCGCCCTAGCGAGGCACGCGGCAAAGCGCTAGAGGCCATGGCATGAACGCACCCTTGCAAACGTCCGATAGTTCCAGTGCGGAACCGCTCAACCTGCTGATCGCGGCCCCGCGCGGCTTTTGCGCAGGGGTCGATCGTGCAATCGAAATCGTTGAAAAGGCGCTCGAGCGCTATGGCGCGCCGGTCTATGTCCGGCACGAAATCGTCCACAACAAATATGTGGTCGAGGGACTGAAGGCCAAAGGCGCGATCTTCGTCAAGGAATTGGACGAAGTGCCCACCGACGCGCCGGTTGTGTTCAGCGCGCATGGCGTTCCCAAAGCGGTCCCTGCCGAGGCAGAGCGGCGCAATATGGTTTATGTCGATGCGACCTGCCCGTTGGTATCGAAAGTCCACCGTCAGGCCGAGCGACAGATCGAAAAGGGCCGCCATATCATCTTTGTCGGCCATGCGGGGCATCCTGAGGTGATCGGGACGATGGGTCAGGTCGATCAGGGCCAGATGACATTGGTGGAGACAGTCGAGGATGTCGCAAAACTGGACTTCGCGACCGAAGAACCGCTCGCCTTTCTTACCCAGACGACACTGTCGGTCGACGACACCGCCGAAGTCATCGCCGCGCTCAAGGCGCGCTTCCCGCATATTCGCGGGCCGAAGGCTGAGGACATTTGCTACGCGACTTCTAATCGTCAGGCGGCAGTCAAGGAATTAGCCGAAGACTGCGACCTCCTGCTGGTTGTTGGCGCGCCGAATTCCTCCAATTCATTGCGGCTGGTCGAGGTTGCAGAGCGGCTGGGCACGCCGGGCAAGCTGATTCAGCGGGCCACGGAGATTGATCCTGCATGGCTTGAAGGCGTGACCACAATCGGGCTCACAGCGGGTGCTTCGGCTCCGGAAATTCTGGTGCGCGAGGTGGTGGATGCGCTGGCGAAACTGCGCCCCATACGCGAGCGGACTATCAAGACCACCGAAGAGCGCATGGTGTTCAAACTGCCACGCCAGCTCACCGAATAGGCAAGCGAGGGGCGAGCATATGGCGGTTTACACCCATCTAGGCGCTGAAGAGCTAGCTCGACTGATCGCGCATTACGACGTCGGCGATCTGGTCAGCGCCAAAGGCATTGCCGAGGGTGTGTCCAACTCCAACTGGCTGGTCGAAACGACCGGACCCGACGGGTCGGGCGCGCGGTACATCCTCACCATGTATGAACGCCGGATCACGCTTGAGGATCTGCCCTATTTCCTTGGCCTGCTCGATCACCTTTCGGCTAAGAACTGCCCGGTGCCGCGCACCATCCATGATCGCAGCGGAGCGGCGTTCCGGATGGTGGGAGACAAGGTGGTGGCGCTGATCGAGTTTCTGCCGGGCGTCTCACCCGATAGCGCCACTCCGGCACAGGCCTGCGCAATCGGAGTGGAGCTGGCGCGCATGCATTTGGCGAGCGCTGATTTTGACCGAAGCCGCGTCAACACGATGGGCTTTGCCGATAATCTCGCGGTGCTAGAGAAATGCGGGAGCGCGGGGCTTGCCTCGATCCACCCCGATCTGCCTGCGATCCTCGCTCCCGCGCGTGCAGCTGCAGCGCTCGACATGTCAGGCCTGCCGCGCACCAATATCCACGCCGATCTGTTCCCCGACAATGTTCTGATGCTCGGCGATGAAGTGACGGGCATGATCGACTTCTACTTCGCCTGCACCGACACAATGGCGCTTGATCTGGCGACCACCCATGCGGCGTGGTGCTTTGACGATGAAACAGGCGACTATGACGAAGCCAAGGGCAGCGCGCTGCTCGAGGGATACGAATCGGTGCGGAAGCTCGAAGAGTCCGAGCGCGCATTGCTTCCCGAAATCGCCAAAGGTGCTGCGCTGCGCTTTGTCGCCAGCCGCGCGGAGGACTGGCTCGACACGCCCGTCGATGCGCTTGTGACGCGCAAAGACCCGATGCAATTCGTCGCTCGCTGGCGCTTTTACGATGATAAGGGCGCGCAAATATTTGCGTGACTGCACGTTTGGCGCGAAGGGAGCGGCATGAACAGGGTCGAGATTTTCACCGATGGTGCGTGCAAGGGCAATCCCGGTCCGGGTGGCTGGGGCGCGCTGCTGCGCATGGGAGACCGCGAGAAAGAGCTTTCGGGCGCAGAAGCGGACACAACCAACAACCGGATGGAAATGACCGCAGTGATCAGGGCGCTATCGGCACTGACAAAGCCTTGCGCGGTCGATCTCTATTCAGACAGCAAATATGTAATCGATGGCATCACCAAGTGGATTCACGGCTGGCAAAAGCGTGGCTGGGTCAATGCAGCGAAAAAGCCGGTTGCCAATGCAGATCTGTGGCGAGAAATGATCGAAGCCACTGCGCGTCATGAGATTAGCTGGCACTGGGTAAAAGGCCATTCAGGCCACCCCGAGAACGAACGCGTCGATCAGCTAGCCAGCGACGAGGCTGAACGTATCGCCAGAGAATCCTAAGACACCGGCGCCTGAATGCGAAACGGGCGCACCACCCGAAAGGTAGCGCGCCCGCTTCAAAATCTGTGATTGTCCAGCTGGCTTAGCTGTTGTCTTCTACCGGAGCGCCGGGGCCATTCTTCTGGATCGAAGCGATGGCGTTCTTGGCGCTGTCCTTGCTCGAATAGCCTTCGGTCGAGAACATGATTTCGCTGTTGTACTTGAAGCGAACGCGGAACTCGCCTGCCTTGTCTTTGTAGATTTCAAACTTGTGAGCCATGTTTGGTTTTCCCTCTCGTGGTGTGAATCTCTTCGGAATGTATCTTACAGATAGAGAGCGCCGTGACTAGCCCGTCTGGAGCGCTTTCTGACGGACAAAGCGGGCCGGTGAGTAAATTGATGTATCAATTTGCGCCGTGAGCACGTCCGGCTCCAACCCCAGCATGATCTGCGCACCCAGCCTTGCGGCGGCGGGGGCGGTCTGGATGCCGAAGCCGCCTTGGCCTGCAAACCAAATGAAATCTTCAACAACCGGGTCGGGGCCATAGACCGGCAGCCGGTCTGGCGCGAAGCTGCGCAGGCCTGCCCAGCGACGCTCGACCGCCTCGATCTGCCAGTCAGTGACCTGCTGGAAAGTGTCGATGGCGCGCGCTACGTCAATCTCTTCGGGGGCAGCATCGCAAGGCGTGGTCGGAATCTCGTCATGCGGGCTGAGCCACAACCGGCCATTGTCGGATTTGAAATAGAAACGCCCCGAAATATCGAGCACCAAAGGCAGATCATCGGGCGCCTTGGGTTCAACCCGCAATTGCGCGACCGTGCGCCGCAAAGGTGTGATCCCGAGCGGCTGTGCGCCAGCGCGCGCGGCGATCGTATCGGCCCATGCACCAGCGGCGTTGACGATCTTAGCAGCCCGAAAGCTCTCGCCGCGCTGCGTGGTAATGCGCCATCCGCCCTGCTCGCGCGACAGATCTTCCACACGGGCACGGCAAACCAGATTGGCTCCTGCCTGTTTCAAGGCCCTGAGGTAGCGCTGATGCAGCCCCGCCACATCGATGTCTGAACAAACCGGCTCCCAGATTGCGTCGCACCAATCCTCACGCATATGCGGAGCGCGCGCGCACAGCCCCGCGCGATCCAAGCGTTCGATTGTCACTCCGGTCCCTGAAAACCGGTCGAAGAAACCGTCAATTGCCTGCCTGTCTTCGGCGCGGCCGACATAGAGCGCCCCGCGCTGCTTCAATAAGCCATTGTCGCGCAGGTAAGTACCGGAGGCGAGCGTCAGCGGAACCACGCCCGGCCCGCCATAACATTCCTCCCAGAACGCTGCCGAGCGTCCGGTGGAATGATAGCCCGGTGTATCTTCACCTTCGAGCACAAGCACTTTGGCATAGGGCGCGAGTTCGGCGGCGATGCTTGCGCCTGCCATCCCCGCCCCGATCACGGCAAAATCGTATAGCGGCTGATCCATTACGCTCCTGCCGGAGCCACTTCATCGAGGAAGGCAGCAATCTCTTCCATCATCCGCCCGCGCACTGCGTCCACCTCGCGCAGGATCTCGTGATGCGCTTCTTCGCCAAATTCATAGAGCCTGCCATTGGGCAAGCGTTCGGCCGCGCGGATATTGGCCGCGTGGCTGACCAGTTTATCCGATGTGGTCGAAACGATCAGCACCGGCACATCGACTTTTTCAAGCGCGCCGGGCGCTTCGAGCGCGCGCCAAGAGGCATAGGCGCGCTCGACCCAGCCCCAGCTCGCCGGACCCATAACCAGTTCAGGCCGTTTCTCACGCCAGAACTGCTCATCTTCGTAACGGTCATTGTCGTGAGTGAGCAGGCTGGCGCGATGTTTGGGCAGTTCCCCGGGCTTCTCGCTCCACTTCCACGCCTGCCGCATAGGCTCACCGAAGGAGGTCATCATCTTTGCCACCCCGTGCAAGACAGGCAGCGGCAACGGCGGGCCGTTCATGCCCAGCATTGGCGCGCTTAGCACCACCGCATCAGGCTCTATCCGTCCTTCGACCAGCGTGCGCATGATCAGATGGCCACCCATCGAATGGCCTGCGAGAATATGCGGGCCGGGCACTTCGGTGGTCCATTGCTTCCAGAAATGCGCAAGGTCATCGACCCATGTCAGGAAGTCATCGATATGGCCGGTAACCGCGTCCTTGCCCAGCCGACCGGAGCCTGCCTGTCCGCGCCAGTCTGAGCCGGTCACCCGCCAGCCCGCGCGGTGCCATTCTTCTAGTGTCTCAAGATATTTCTCATAAGCATCGCCGCGTCCGGGCAAGAACAGGACCGACCCGCGCGCAGTCGAGCCGCTTCCTTCACCCGGCCAATCGATCCGGCGCAAGACATGCCCGTCGGCAGCTGTCCAAGTGCTTTCGCTTGCAGCAGGAGGGATCACACGCCGGTCAATGATCGCAGGCATGTCAGCCACTGCCTCGTTCGCGTTGCTAATGAAATCTCTCCAGGTTTGGTTACTATTTGGTAAGCACTCGACTGTAGCACTCGCCTTCGAACTAACGACCGCACGGGACATTCGTTCGAGCGGCTCGCCTTTGGGGGCTACATGCTTACGACCTACATTTCCTACGGACTGCTGGTTGCCTTGGCAATTGCGCTGATCTTTGCCGCGATTACCGATATTCGCAGCCGTACGATAGCCAATTGGCTGAATGCAGGAATTGCGCTGGCAGCGCCGGTCTTCTGGTGGTCGAGCGGACTTGCGCTTTGGCCTGACGTAGCGATCCAGCTTGGGCTGGCATTGGGTGCCTTTGCATTTCTGGCCGGACTATTCGCAATCAACATGATGGGCGGCGGCGATGTGAAATTGCTGACCGCGCTCGCATTGTGGATTGCGCCATACACGTTTCTGAAATTGCTGATCGTCATGGCCATCGCAGGCGGCGCTCTGACGTTGGTGATGGGGATCCATCACATCTTCAAAAAGAAAAAAGAGCGGATCGCTGTGCCTTACGGGGTGGCGATCGCGGTTGGCGCTCTGTGGGTGCTTTACCCCAAACTCATCGCAGTTCCCTCATTTGCTTAGGAGCCGCTGTGAACCCGATTTTAACCAATTCGGACTTAACCAACGCAACCATACCCGCCCGCATATTCAATTGGGCCGACATTAGGGGGCTAAATAGCCATGGATAGGAAGAAACTGGTACTGCTGCTTGGTGCGCTGGTTGTAGCGATAGGCAGCGCATTCCTTGCGCGGAGTATGTTCGCCGGAGATGCAACGCCTGTTGCAGAAGCCGCGCCCGAACCTCAAGGCCCCAAGGTGCTGGTGGCGAACCGCGCTTTACCGGCTGGCACGATCATTACCGCTGATGCGATGGGTTACCAGATGTGGCCCGAAGAGCTCGTGCAGGACGCCTACTTCATCGAAGGCGAATCCGATATGAGCCAGCTGCTCGGCACTGTTGTGCGTTTTCCTGTCACTGCCGGTGAGCCTGTAACCCAGGGCTCGCTTGTCAGCCCTGGCGATCGCGGCTTCCTTGCTGCGGCGCTTGGCCCGGGCATGCGTGCTGTGACCGTTCCGGTGTCGGCCAAGACCGGTGTTGCCGGCTTTGTCTTCCCGGGCGACCGCGTTGACGTTGTTCTTACGCAATCCGTTGAAGGCGAAGGCCGCCCGCTCAAGGCTGCCGAAACCGTGCTGCGCAATCTGCGCGTGCTCGCCACCGACCAGACGACCGAGCAGGCCAGTGACGAAGAAGGCAACACGATTGTTCGGGCTTTCCGGACTGTGACGCTCGAAGTGACCCCGCAGATCGCGGAAAAGGTCGCCGTCGCCCAGACCATCGGCCAGCTCACCTTGGTGCTGCGTTCGATTGCCGACAATCAGGCTGAGCTTGAGCGTGCAATTGCATCGGGCGATATCAGCATTCCCGACGACGCTTCACCTGAAGAGGAAGAGCGCATCCTTCGCACCGCGATGGGTCAGCCGGTTGATAGCGGTTCGACTTTCTCGACCGGCGGCGATGTTTCGCGCTTTCAGCGTCGCAACATTCCCGCACAGGATGACGGCAACCGTCGTCCGCGCGTGACTGCACCCGCACCCGGCGTTCCGGCCACGGCCAATGGCGCTCCGCTGCGCACCGGCCCGACCGTTCGCGTCACCCGCGGCAAGGCTACGACTGAGGTGCCGGTAGGCGGCTCGATCAGCACTGCAACAGCAACCGGCGCTGGACAGGTCAGCCAGACCGCTCCGGCTGCCAGCGGCCTGACGATCCGTTGAAGGAAATGACCATGCCGATGCTTTTCAAACGCACAAATGTTGCTGCCGATATTCCGGCTGCAAACAAAAGGACATTCACAGGGGGTCCTAAAATGAAGGCCAAATCTTTCGCAAAAGCGTTGTTTGCTGGCGCGCTGGCTCTGCCCATGGTGGCAGCGCCGACCGGCACCGCAACCGCTCAGCAAGTCGTGAGCCCGAGCCAGGAAATTGTCCTGTCGATCGGCCGCGGTGAGCTGGTCACCATCCCTGGTTCAATGACCGATGTCTTCGTCGCAAACGAGAATATCGCTGACGTCCAGATCAAGTCGCAGCGCCAGCTTTATGTCTTCGGACGTGCTGGCGGTGAGACCACGATCTACGCCAGCAATGCTCGCGGTGATGTGATATTCTCAGCCAATATCCGTGTGGGTTCGAACATCGGCAGCATCGACCAGATGCTCGCTCTTGCCATGCCTGAAGCACAGGTCAGCGTCGCCACAATGGGTACGAACACCGTGCTTCTGACCGGCACTGTTGCCGCTCCTGAAGACGCAGCCGAGGCAGAGCGCCTTGTGCAGGCCTTCCTTGGCGATGATGCCAATGTAATCAGCCGCCTTCGCACGGCCACTCCTCTGCAGGTCAATCTGCAGGTGAAGTTTGCCGAAGTCAGCCGCAGTCTCGTCCGCGAGATTGGCAGCAATGTGACCACCTTTGACGCAGCAACCGGCGGTTTCCGCGGTGCGGTGGGAACCGGGCGTCAGCTTGGTTCGGGCACGTTCGACTTCCGCAATGGTCCGCTCGGCGTTGGCCCCGGTGTCGCAAACCCGGTCGTCGGCCCGTTCTTCGATCCGAACACCGGCCTGCCTATCCTTGACGCCAATGGCGATCCGCTGACCTTCACCGGTCCCGGTTTCAACACCAACGGTAATGGCACCACTCTGGGCGGTATTGGCCGCCTGTTCGGGCTCGACGTTCTCGGCGCGATGGACCTGTCCGAGCGCCTTGGCCTCATCACCACGATTTCGCAGCCAAACCTGACTGCGCTTTCGGGTGAGACCGCGACCTTCCTCGCTGGCGGTGAGTTCCCGATCCCGATTTCGCAGGGCCTCGGCAACGTCGCGATCGAGTATCGCAATTTCGGTGTGAGCCTTGCCTACACCCCGACCGTGCTGGCCAATGGCCGGATTTCGATCCGCGTGCGTCCGGAAGTGTCCGAGCTGTCGAGCCAGGGCGCTGTAACGCTCAACGGCTTTCAGGTCCCTGCGCTTACGATCCGCCGCACTGAAACGACTGTGGAGCTGGGTTCCGGCCAGAGCTTCATGATCGCCGGTCTGCTCAGCAACAATGCGCAAAACTCGCTCGATAAGGCTCCCGGCCTTGGCGATGTTCCGATCCTCGGCAACTTGTTCCGTTCGCGCTCCTTCCGTCGCGGCGAAACCGAGCTGGTGATCGTGGTCACGCCCTATCTGGTGCAGCCGGTGAACGCGAATGAGATTCGCCTGCCGACCGATGGCTACCACTCCGCGAACGAGTTCGAACAGCTCCTCACCTACCGCGATAATGCGGGTGAAAGCGGCGAACAACGCCCCGGCCCGACCGCTGCTGATCAGGAAGCTCCGCTGCCTGACGTCAGCAATGCCGACCCGGCAGCGATCGTGCCAAACAGCCCGCAACCTCAGCCGCGCCGCGCGGATGAGAACCGCAACCGCAATCGGGACCGTCAGGCAGATGCCGCCGCTCCCGGTTTCAGCCTCTAAGCCATCCGCGAAAGGTTCAAGACAATGAACATTGCACGTAACAGCAAATTGATGGGCGCAGTTGCCCTCTCGCTCGGCCTCGCAGTGGCAGGTTGCGGCGGCATGGCCACCAACACCTCGCTCTACAGCCTTAAACAGCCGGTTGTTGAGCGCACCAACTACACGATGGATATCGACACCAACCGTTCCGGTCTGGCTATCTCTGAACAGCAACGCCTCAATGGCTGGTTCGAAACTCTCGACCTTGGCTATGGTGACCGTGTTGCGATCGAAGATCCAACCGCGAACCCGGCGGTGACTGAAGCAGTCAACTCGCTTGCGGGCCGTTACGGTCTGATTGTCAGCGCGGTTGCTCCGACCACTTCGGGCGTTCTCCAGCCGGGTCAGGCGCGCGTCGTCATCACCCGCTCGAGCGCTGCGGTTCCGGGCTGCCCTGACTGGTCAGCACAGGCCGATAGCAACTATCTCAATGCAACCAGCCCCGGCTATGGCTGCGCCGTCAACAGCAACCTTGCTGCGATGGTCGCCAATCCGGAAGACCTCCTGGAAGGTCAACGCGGCTCGGGCGAGACCGTCGTCGCCACCGGCACGCGGGCTATCCAGACTTATCGCGATGCCGCACCGACCGGCGCTGGCGGACTTCAAAACGCAACTGGAGGAAACTGATCCATGAACGCTCCTTGGAAATCGGGTCTTCCCGGCAATCGTGACGCCTTTGCCGCCTATATCTGCGACGATGCCGCGCTCGATGTGCTGCGTCCGGTCGTCATCGAAATGGGCTGGCAGCCTGAGAAGTGCAACAAAGGCGGCCTTCGCAATGCGATCCAGTCGCTTTCGGTTAGCGCAAGCCCTGCAATCCTGATCGTCGATCTGTCGGAAAGCGGCGACCCGCTTAACGACATCAACGCTCTGGCAGAGGTCTGCGAGCCCGGCACGGTCGTGATTGCGGTCGGTCAGGTCAACGATGTGCGCCTCTATCGCGATCTGCTCGCCAGCGGCATTCACGACTATCTGCTGAAACCGCTGAACGCTCAGGCAATCCACGATGCGCTTAACGGTGCACTGGCTGTCTTTACCGCTCCCAAAGGCAGCGATGGCGAAGCGGTCAAGCGTCACATCTCGACTGCAGTTGTCGGCACGCGCGGCGGCGTTGGCGCTTCGACGCTGGCGACTTCGCTTGCGTGGTTGTTCAGTGATCACCATCAGGCGCCTACTGCATTGCTCGATCTCGACGTGCATTTCGGCACGGGCGCTCTCGCGCTCGATCTGGAGCCGGGTCGCGGTCTGACCGACGCAATCGACAATCCAAGCCGTATCGACGGGTTGTTCATTGAACGCGCCATGATCCGCGCCAATGACAACCTCTCGATCCTGTCGGCAGAGGCGCCGATCAGCCAGCCGCTGATGACCGATGGCGCGGCCTTCGTTCAACTGGAGGAGGAATTCCGCCAGGCGTTCGAAATGACCGTCATCGATCTGCCGCGCAACATGCTGATCAACTTCCCGCATCTGCTGGCTGACGTGAACCTTGTGCTGCTGACTTGCGAGCTCACGCTGGCATCGGCGCGCGACACGATCCGTATCCTGTCGTGGCTCAAGACCAACGCTGCCCACGCGCATCCGATGATTGTTGCCAACAAGGCGCAGCCGGGCGTTGCAGAGATCAGCAAGGCCGATTTCGAAGCGTCGATCGAACGCAATATCGACATCCTCGTCCCTTACGATGTGAAGGCCGCTTCGAACGCTGCCAAGCTCGGACAGGTGTTCGTGGAAGCCAACAAATCGTCCAAGGCGACGGTTGCTATCAAGCAACTTGCCGAACGCATTATGGGCGCGAGCGAGGAAGATCTCTCGGCCATCACCGAAGAGAAGAAATCGCTGCTCGGCGGGTTCGACTTCAAGAACCTGCTGTCGAAGAAGGACAAGTCCGAAGCCCAGGTGGCTGAATAGGCAGGGTGACATGGGTGCGTTTGCCGAATGCGGGCACACCCTCCCCTTTCTTTTCTAACCGGCACCAATCAGTTTTGGGCGCCAGTTGACGGATTAGGCGATGCGCAGGCGGCCTTGGCTCAATGCGCGATGAGAATGGAACAGGCAGAAAGCAACCGATATGGAATTCTTTGACACCCTGATCATCACGCTGGTGATTTTTACGGTGCTGGTGGCTGGCTATCTGCTGGTGACAGGATCGGGCGCGGGTAAAGCGCAAAAGCGTCGCCTCGATTCCTTGCGCTTCCGCCATTCCGAAAGCACCGACACCAAAGTTGAATCGCAGCTCAAGAAAGCCATCGCGGCGCGCAAGCCCAAGACGCATCGTATTGCCGGGTCTGGCTCGCGTACCGAAGCTCTTGAAATGCGGCTCGACCGGACTGGCAAAGGCTGGACCGTATCGCAATACATCTATGCGACTTTGGGCCTTATCCTTGCGATTGCTGTTGTGATCTATCTGCGCAGCGGAGCCTTTCTGCTGTCACTGGGCATTGGTTCGGTGATCGGGCTTGGCCTGCCGCATCTGGTGGTCGGCTTTTTCATCAACAAGCGCACCAATGATTTCAACGCCAAGTTCCCCGACGCGATCGAGCTGCTTGTGCGCGGTCTGCGTTCAGGCCTTCCGGTGACCGAAACGCTCGGCGTTGTCGCGCAGGAAGTCGATGGCCCGGTGGGCGTCGAATTCAAAGGCATCGTTGAGCGGATCAAGATCGGTAAGACGATGGAAGATTCGCTTCAGGAAACCGCTGACCGGCTTGGCATTCCTGAATTCAACTTCTTCTGCATCACACTCGCCATCCAGCGCGAGACCGGTGGTAACCTGGCAGAGACCCTGTCGAACCTCGCCGACGTGCTGCGCAAGCGAAGCCAGATGAAGCTCAAGATCCGCGCGATGAGCTCGGAATCGAAAGCCTCGGCTTACATCGTCGGATCGCTGCCCTTCATCGTCTTCGGCCTGATCTACTGGATCAACCCGAACTATATCGGCGGCTTCTTCTACGAAGATCGCCTGATCGTTGCCGGCCTTGGCGGCATGGTGTGGATGAGCATCGGCGTATTCATCATGGCCAAAATGGTCAGTTTCGAGATCTGATCCGGGAGCCACATGAACCATGCTTAACCAGACCCCCGGACCCACATTGCTCGGCTTCGACGTTGTTCTCGTCGGGACGATCCTTGCTGGCCTCGCTGCCTTTGCTGTCATCATGGCGATCTATGCCGCGGTGACGATCAAGGACCCGATGGCAAAGCGCGTCAAATCGCTCAACGACCGGCGTGACGAGCTGAAAGCTGGCATTGTCACTGGCGGCACCAAGAAGCGCGCCAGCCTAGTCCGCAAATCCGACACCACCGACAAGGTGAAGGATTCGCTGGGCAAGATGAATGTCCTCCAGCAAAGCCAGCTCGAAGTCGTCCAGCAAAAGCTGGCCCATGCCGGCTACCGCAACAAGGAACTCGCGGTCATCATCATCGGTCTGCGCGCTGTGCTGCCGATTGTGTTTGGCCTCATCGGTTTCGTCATCTTCTATTGGGTCGACTATTTCGAGTTTGGCGACGGCTCACTCAAGAAGCTGTTTGGCTTCGCAGCCATGGTTTTCCTCGGCTACAAAGGCCCTGAACTGTACCTCTCCAACAAGGCATCCAAGCGCACGCTGGAGATCCAAAAGGGCCTTCCCGACGCGCTCGACCTCCTTGTCATCTGCGCCGAAGCCGGCCTCACCGTTGACGCCGCATTCAACCGCGTCGCCAAGGAACTGGGCCGCGCTTACCCCGAGCTGGGCGACGAATTTGCGCTGACCGCGATTGAACTGTCCTTCCTCAACGAGCGCAAGATGGCGTTTGCCAACCTCGCCTACCGCGTCAATCTCGAAGCGGTGAAGGGCGTGGTCACCACCATGGTCCAGACCGAGAAATACGGTACGCCGCTTGCTTCGGCATTGCGTGTTCTTTCGGCCGAATTCCGTAACGAGCGGATGATGCGCGCCGAAGAGAAGGCTGCGCGTCTGCCCGCGATTATGACCGTGCCGCTGATTCTGTTCATTCTGCCGGTGCTGTTCATCGTTATTCTTGGTCCGGCAGCCTGCTCGATCTCCGACGCGCTGATCAACCGGGAGTAACCCTGCACACCACGTGTAGGAAAGCACAAAAGTTAGCGGGGCTGATCCAATAGGCGCGGATCAGCCCCGTTTTCACGTCTGCACTTGAAGGTCAGTCCGTCTCTCGCGCCAGCCGTCCGGCGCGGTTGCGCATGCGTTCCAGCATGCTGCGCAAAGCCGCCTCTTCCTTGGGCGCGAAGCCTTCAAACAGCTCGCGCTCGGTTGCCTTGGCGAGCGGCATGACTTCGCGGTGGATCGCTTCGCCCTCGCCCGTGAGTTCGAGCAGATGCGAGCGGCCGTCGTTCACATTCTGTGCTCGCGCCACCAGCCCGCGGCTTTCGAGCACTTTGCAGGCCCGGTTAACCGCGACCTTGTCCATCAGAGTCGCCTCGGTCAGGTCGCGCTGGGTCAGCTTGCCGCCATTGCCAATGCCCTGCCTCGCCGCGTCGCCGAGCACTGCCATAACCCGCCATTCGGGCACTTTCAGGCCGAAGCGCTTGCGGTAACGCTCTGCAATCAGCGCGCTCACCGCGTTGGACGCGATCGAGAGCTGGTAGGGCAGGAAGGATGAAAGCTCGTATTCGCTCTCACCCGTTCCAGCGGCAGCTCCCGCACCGGTTTCGTTTGCAGGCCTGTTCGTCATGTCGTTCATGTCAACTGGTTTCCCATGAAACCACCTTCCGCGCAAGCCGCTCCAGACCCCTTCTGGCCTATTCGAACCCGCGATCCTGCCACCATGGGTAGAAGTCGGGCATGTCCTCGCTGACCTTGCCCGGATACATCGGATTGCGCTTTTCGAGGAAGCTCGCGATCCCCTCCTTCGCATCGGCCCCGCGCGACATGCGATAGATGGCGCGGCTGTCGACCTTGTGCGCCTCCATCGGGTGATCGGCGCTCATCAACCTCCACATCATCGCCCGCGTCATCGCGACCGAGACGGCGGAGGTGTTGTCGGCGATCTCGCGCGCCAGTCCCTGCGCTGCGAACATCAGATCCTCTGGCGCATGGATCGAGCGGACCAGCCCGCCCTGTTTGGCTTCCTCCGCATCGAAGACACGGCCCGAATAGCACCATTCGAGCGCCTGGCTGATCCCGACCAGTCGCGGCAGGAACCAGCTCGAGCACGCCTCTGGCACGATCCCGCGCCGCGCGAAGACGAAGCCGTAACGCGCATGGCTCGCGGCAAGGCGGATATCCATCGCCAGCTGCATCGTCGCACCGATCCCGACCGCGACACCGTTGCAGGCGCTGATCAGCGGCTTGGTGCTTTCGAACAGGCGCAGAGTGACCGTGCCGCCGCCATCGCGCACCCGCTCGTCCGACAGGTCATCGACCTCGTTCGGGTCGGAGAAGACGTGCCCCCCGCCCTCCGGCGTCAGGTCAGCGCCCGCGCAGAAGGCCCGCTCTCCGCTGCCGGTGAAGATCACCGCGCGCACCGCGTCGTCAGCATCGATATCGTCCATCGCCGCGATGATCTCGGCCCCCATCGTGCGGGTGAAGGCGTTCATCTTCTCCGGCCGGTTGAGCGTGATCGTGGCGATGCCATCGCGCTTGTCGAGGAGGATCTGGGTGAATTCGGTCATGCGGCTCTCTCTTCCATTCGATCGGTTTGCGCGGAGACTTGGACCACGCAAGTCCCCACTTTAAGAAACTGTCTTTCCCCGCAAAACCGCAGAAAAGCGCCCGTTTCAAGGGGTTTGCGTGCCCCAAAGTGTCAACTTGCACGCTCAGAGTGTCAACTTCCATTTCCGCGCAATTCTGGCCCATATCTGGCGAGAAAATGCGCGCTGTTACATCGCCCAATTCGATAGGCTTTTGGCCCCTTGTAGGAAAGTGCGGGAGAGCAAGCTGACGGTGGCGACGTCGCTCACGTCACTGTGACAGGCGTCAAACATTGTTTGACAACATATTGTCGTTTTGACTATCACGCACCAATGACGATTCGAAACCCCAAAGGCGAAGCACTCACTGCACTGATTCTGGAAACCTTCCGGATCAACGGGGAGCTGCTCAGCGCAGGCAATCGGCTCACCAAGCCGTTTGGCCTCACAAGTGCTCGCTGGCAGGTTATCGGCGCCATTGACGAGGCAGGTCAGCCGCTAACCGTCTCGCAGATCGCGCGCCGCATGGGTCTTGCCCGGCAAGGGGTCCAGCGCATCGTCAACGATCTCAAGAAGGCCGACTTGCTCAAGGCCGAGCCCAATATCGATCACAAGCGCGCGCCGCTCTTCTCGATCAGCGCCCACGGCGAAGCAGTCATGAGCCAAGTCAACACCGCACAGGCCGAGTGGGTCAACTCGCTCGCCGAAAATCACGATCCAGAGCAAATCGCGCAGGCGCTCGAACTGCTCCAATCCCTGCGAAACACACTCGAAAAACAAGACTAGGAAGGAAACCTGCACCATGCCGCAGCTCAAACAGCTCAACGATACCGTCAGCCTGATGGACCAGTTTCAGGTCAATGATGATGGCTCTGTAGTGCTCATCAATGTCTTCACAATCGACCCGAAGGACGAAGACGATCTGATCGCGGCATGGGCGCACGATGCCGCCTTTATGAAAGAACAGCCCGGCTACATCTCGACCCAGATGCACAAGGGCGTAGGCGGCAGCCCCACCTATCTGAACTACGCGGTCTGGGAGAGCGTGGAGACGTTCCGCAACGCCTTCACCAATCCCGAATTTCAGGCGCGCATTGCCCGCTATCCCGATAGCGCGGTTGTCTCGCCGCACCTGTTCACAAAAATGGCCGTTCCCGGCCATTGCGTCGCCTAAGGCGCGGGAGGGGGACAATGCCGATCAAGAGCACACCGACGCATTATGGCAGCGTCGCCATCACCATTCACTGGATCAGCGCGCTGCTTATTATCGCTTTGCTGGCAAGCGGAATGCGTGCGGGCGGGATCGAGGATGCCTCTTCCAAGGCCGCGTTCTTGCGGGTTCACATCCCGCTTGGCGTAAGCGTGCTGATCCTTACGATCTTGCGCCTCATCTGGTGGATGTTTGCCGACAGCAAGCCTGCGCCGGTTGCCATGCCCGATTGGCAGGACTTCATCGCAAAGAGCATCCACGTCCTGTTTTACGTCGTGATCCTGGGCATGGCGATCTCCGGCATTGCGATGCTGGCAGTGTCCGGCGCTGGCCCCACAATCTTCAGCGGAACGGTGGAGGCTTTGCCGGATTTCTGGGACTACAAACCTCGCATGCCGCACGGCATTGGCGGTCGCGTGATGCTCGCGCTGTTTGTCTTCCACGCAGGCGCGGCGCTCTATCATCAATTCGTCAAGCGTGACGGTCTGATTGGCCGGATGTTGCCGTCGCGCGGCTAAGGGTCCGTCCGGGTCGCAGAACGAAAAACGCCGCCCGCACCGGAATGCAGGCGGCGTTTTCCTTGTGCCGAAATGGCGCCGCTCGCGCTTAGCGCGGAGCCATGCGGATCGCGCCGTCGAGGCGCACGTCTTCGCCGTTGAAATAGCCGGTTTCGATCATGGTCATGGCCAGCTTGGCGTATTCTTCGGGGTAGCCCAGACGCTTGGGGAACGGGACCGATGCGGCGAGCGCTTCCTTTACCTGCGGCGGGGCAGCGTTCATCAGCGGTGTGTTGAAGATGCCGGGCAGGATCGTGTTCACCCGGATGCCTTCGCGCATCAGGTCGCGCGCGATGGGAAGCGTCATGCCGACCACGCCGCCCTTCGATGCAGAGTAAGCCGCCTGACCTATCTGGCCATCTTCGGCAGCGACCGAAGCGGTGTTGACGATCGCGCCGCGCGCACCGTCTTCGTTGATCGGATCGAGGCTCATCATGCCTGCCGCTGACTTGGCGATGCAGCGGAAGGTGCCAATCAGGTTGACCTGAATGACGAAGTCGAACGCCGAAATCGGGAAGTGCTTGATCTCGCCCGATTGCTTGTCGCGGCTGGCGGTCTTGATCGCGTTGCCGATGCCTGCGCAATTGACGAGGATGCGCTCTTGTCCGTGGGCTTCGCGCGCTTTGGCGAAACCGGCATCGACGTCTTCATCGCTGGTCACATTGACCTTGCAGAAGATGCCGCCGAGTTCGGCAGCCATGGCTTCGCCCTTTTCCTCGTTCATGTCGAAGATCGCGACCTTGGCGCCCTTGGCCGCCAGTGCGCGAGCGGTGGCTGCACCAAGACCCGAAGCGCCGCCAGTGACAACGGCGGGTGTGTTTGCAGATACTTCCATTGTAGAACTTCCTTCGTGTTTTGAGAGGGTTAAAGCGATTCAACGCCAATAAGCGTGAATACGCTTAAAGCGATTCAACGATGGTGACATTGGCAACACCGCCGCCTTCGCACATCGTTTGCAGGCCGTATTTCTTGCCGTGACGCTTCAGTCCGTGGACGAGCGTCGCCATCAGCTTGGTGCCCGAAGCGCCCAGCGGGTGGCCCAGCGCAATCGCGCCGCCATGGACGTTGAGCTTGTCCGGGTCCGCGCCGGTGTGCTTGAGCCATGCAAGTGGCACCGGAGCAAAGGCTTCGTTGACTTCATAGAGATCAATGTCGCTCATCTTCATACCAGCGCGTTCGAGCGCGCGGTCAGTTGCGAACAAAGGTTCTTCGAGCATGATGACCGGGTCGCCGCCGGTGACGGTGAGGTTGTGGATGCGCGCCAGCGGTGTGAGGCCGTGGGCTTTCAGCGCCTCTTCGGACACGACCATAACCGCCGACGAACCATCGCAAATCTGGCTCGCGCTCGCAGCGGTCACGCGGCCATCGGGCGAGATCAGCTTGACCCCGGCAATCCCCTCAAGCGTCGCGTCGAAACGGATGCCTTCATCGACGGTGTGCATTTCCTCGCCTTCAGCCGTCTCGATGGCAACCGGTACGATTTCATCGGCGAACGCCCCCGCCTCGGTCGCGGCAATCGCGCGCTTGTGGCTTTCAAAGGCATAGGCATCGAGATCGTCCTTGGAGAAGCCATGCTTCTGCGCGATCATCTCTGCGCCCATGAACTGGCTGAACTGGACTCCGGGATATTTGGCCTGAAGGTCAGGCGACATGTAATGACCCAGCCCTTCCTTCATGTGAAAGGTCGCATTCGAGCCCATCGGCACGCGGCTCATGCTTTCAACGCCGCTGGCGATCACCACGTCCTGCGTGCCGCTCATCACCGCCTGCGCGGCGAACTGGATCGCCTGCTGCGAGGAGCCGCACTGGCGGTCAATCGTCACCGCAGGGGTGCTTTGCGGCAAATGCTTGGAAGCGAGCACGCCCATCCGGCCCACCTGCATCGCCTGCTCACCGGCCTGCGTCACACAGCCAGTCACCACATCGTCAACCGCCTTGGGATCAATCCCGCTGCGCTCCACCACCGCATCCAGTGATTTGGCGAGCAGATCGACCGGGTGAACTCCGGCAAGACGGCCGCCGCGGCGCCCCCCTGCAGTGCGGACGGCATCGACAATATAGGCTGTGGGCATGATCGGTTTCCTTTGGAGACTGATTGAATGTCACCGACCGGTTAGCACCGCCTGCGCACTCGTCAAGCGACACAATCGAGCATCGTCTGTGTCACGAAAGATCGAATCGGGTTTGCGATGAACACCGCGCCGCCAGGCGACCCGACTGCAACAATGGAAACGCACAAGAACGGCCGATGGTGATTGTGGCCTCAGGATCAACCGTGTTGCATCTGTGTTACATATGTATCTTGATTTCGTATTTCCGGACCAACCCACTTCCCATCTGGGCCCGCATAGGCGTATTTCGCTCGCCAGGGACTGTCTAAACCAGAGTGCTGCGCATTTTCCGCGTGGGGCTCCGGACTCAATTACAGCCCGATGGAGGGGTGGAGAGAGGCTGCACACTTAAACGTGCTGCTAAACTGCATTCACCCTAAACGTGGTCCCGGCGAGAGCGGGGGGCACTCGTTCATAAGGGTAAACTACTATATGAAAATCTCATCGCAACTTCGACTCAGCGCTGGTTCGCTGGCAGTCGGGCTGGCACTGGCAGCGAACCCCGCGTTCGCCCAGGACAGCGAGACTGGTGAAGATACCGCAACTGCGGATACGGATTCGCAGATCATCGTCACGGGTACTCGTACCACCAACCCCAACCTTGAGCTTTCGAGCCCGGTTGTTGCGGTTGGCCAGGAAGAACTCACTCTGCGTCAGACCAACGTCGCAGAATCGTTCCTCCGCGAACTGCCTTCTGCTGTTCCGAGCATCGGTTCGGCAGTGAACAACGGCAACGGCGGTTCGTCGTTCGTCAACCTGCGCGGCATCGGCTCGCAGCGTAACCTGGTTCTGCTTGACGGCCGTCGCTTCGTGCCGGCTGATACGACTGGTCGTGTCGACCTCAACTCGGTCCCGCTGGCGGTGATCGAGCGGACCGACATCCTGACCGGTGGTGCAACCACCACTTACGGTGCTGACGCTGTTTCGGGTGTTGTCAACTTCATCACCCGTCGCGACTTTGCTGGCCTCGAAGCCAACTTCAGCTCGACCATTTCTGAAGAAGGCGACGCCGACGGCTACCGCATTGAACTGACCACTGGCGTAAACTTCGACGATGGTCGTGGTAACGCCGTGTTCAGCATCGGCTATCAGGACCAGGGCGACGTTCTTCAGGGCGACCGTCCGACCGGTTCGGACAATGTGAGCTCGTTCTCGGGCAACCCTGGTGGTTCGTCGAACGCTGTTCCGTCCAACATCGTGTTTGTTGGCCCGGTCAGCAACGTGATCGGTCAGATCAACGACGCTGGTACCGACATCACTCCTGGTGTTAACAGCGACGCTGGTCCGTTCAACTTCAACCCGTTCAACTACTACCAGCTCCCGTTCGAGCGCTTCAACATGTATGGCTCCGCCAATTACGAGTTGTCTGAAGCTCTCGAAGTGTTCTCGCAGGGCGTCTTCTCGAAGCAGACTGTTTCGACGCAGATCGCACCGGGTGGTTCGTTCTTCAACACCTACCAGCTGAACCTCAACAACCCGCTCCTGCCGGTAGCTATCGCTAACCGCTTCTGCGACGCGTTGGGTCTCACCGCTGCTCAGTGTACTGCTGCCATCAACACTCCGGACGGCGAAACGCTTGCCGGTGGTGGTGCTAACCCTGACTACGTTGAAGTCGGCACGCAGGTACGTCGTCGTTCGGTCGAAGCCGGCACGCGTAACTCGGAATTCACCTCGACGCTGTTCAACTTCGTTGTTGGCGCACGCGGTGGCATCACCGACAACATCGATTGGGAAGTTTCGGGCACCTACGGTGAATCCGAGCGTATCCAGCGTCAGAGCGGCTTTGCTCGCTTTGCACGTCTGCAAAACGCTCTGATTGCTATCCCGGACGGTGCTGGTGGCGCACAGTGCGCAACCTCGGCACAGGCTGGTGCAACCGCTGAAGCTGGTTGTGTTCCGATCAACCTTTTCGGCCCGCTCGGCACGCTGACCCAGGATCAGATCGACTACACGTTCGCTCTGACCCAGCAGGTCATCACCGCAACCACGATCGGTACCGTAAACGCTCAGATCACCGGTGACATTGACACAGGTCTTCTGACCTCGCCGGTCAGCTTCGCTGTTGGTGCTGAATATCGTGAGTTCACCTCGACACGTAACTCGGACGAAGCTTCGCAGACTCCGGGCGCGGTTGTTGGTGGCGGCGGTGCCGCACCTGACATTAACGGTGCCTATGACGTGTTCGACATGTTCGGCGAACTCTACATCCCGCTGCTCGAAGGCGTTCCGGGTGCGGAAAGCCTGACGCTTGAACTGGGTGGTCGTTATTCCGACTACTCAACTGCAGGTACCGAGTTCACCTGGAAAGCAGGCGGTAGCTGGGAACCAGTCGCTGGTCTGACCATCCGTGGTAACTACCAGCGTTCGTCGCGTGCGCCGAACATCGGTGAGCTGTTCACTCCGGTCTCGACCGGCCTGAGCAACCTTCAGACTGACCCTTGTCAGCTGGCTCTGCCTGTCGGCAACGCCGCGCTGACCGCAGTCTGTCTCGCACAGGGCGCACCTGCTGGTGCGATTGGCAGCATTCAGCCGCCTCCCGCTGGTCAGATCAATGTCACCACCGGTGGCAACCTGAACCTCGGCGTTGAAACCGCGGATACGTGGACGGTTGGCTTTGTTGCCCAGCCCGATGCAATTCCTGGCTTCTCGTTCTCGATGGACTACTGGAACATCAAGGTCGAAGGCGCGATCGGTACTCCGGCTGTTGGTGACATCATCAACGGTTGCTTCGGTAGCATTACCGCAGCAAGTGCAACCGATCCGGTTTGTACGGACCTCATTCAGCGTTCGCGCACCACTGGTGCACTTGCGGGCGCGCCGAATGAAGTTCCCGGCCTGATCCTGCAGCTGTCGAACCAAGGTCTTATTCAGACCGACGGTATCGACGTCAGCGCGAACTATCGCACTGATCTGACCGATAATATCGGCCTGTCGATGACTTTCGATGCCACCTGGACCAACGAGAACATCTTCAATGCCAACGTTGCGAACCCTGCGTCGCTTAACCGCGACTGCGTCGGGTTCTACTCGGTCAACTGTGGTTCGATCCAGCCGGAATTCGTCATCTCGCAGCGTTCCACGCTGTCGTTCGACGACTTCGTCCGTCTGTCGCTGCGCTGGCGTTACCTGAGCGGCACCGAGCAGGAGCCGGATGATATCGCAAACGGCAACGGCCCGGCGTTCCAGGGCACCTCACCGCTGTTTGGTGAAGTGGACTTCCAGAACATTTCTGCGGAACACTACTTCGACCTTACCGGTCAGTGGGACGTGATGGAGAACGTTCTGTTCACCCTGACTGTGACCAACCTGTTCGACAATTCGCCGGCAGTTGTTGGTAACAACATCGGTTCGACAGCGTTCAACAGCGGTAACACCTATCCGTCGACTTACGACGCGATCGGTCGCCGTTACAGCGCTGGCGTACGCTTCAGCTTCTGATCCTAGATCAGACTTGAATGAAGGAAGGGCGGGATTTTTCCCGCCCTTTTTTCATGTCTGGCCTTATGCTAGGCTACGCCCGTACAGATGGGAGATACGGTCACATGAACCTTCGCAACTTCGCCACTTCGATCGCCAGAGTGCTGGCCCCTGTGTCTTTGGCTCTGGTCGCACCTGCGGTTCTGGCTCAGGAAGAGGATGAAGGCACCACGCAGGCAGCCGCAACTCAGGAGCAAGCATCGGCTCAAGCCGCGCCGGCCGAAACACCTGCCGCCGCAGAAGCACCTGCCGAACCTGTAGAAATTACCGATCGATCACATCCCGACTACGTTCGCTGTCGCCGCGAAGCCGTTATTGGCTCACGTGCACAGCGCAGGCGGGTCTGTTTGACCAACCGTCAATGGGCTGAAGTCGCGAGTAACGGAAATCGTCTCTCCAACGAACTCGTCGACGATATGCGTTCGACATCAGTTCCCAACAACTAGGATCACTGCACTCAGTCGGCAGCTCGCACACACGCGAGGCAGACCTATGTGATGGAGAAGCCTTGGCTCTGAGCCACAGCCTGACTCCACTGCGCCACGAGGCTGATCTCCTCACCGTGCAGCTTCGCCATGTCGGCCTGCTCTTTGGCTCGATCATCGGCAGAGAAGCTTGCAGAGGCATCCTTGGAGTGGGTGGTGAAGGCCGGGCCTGTCAGCGCCGCCTCAAACTGGTCCGCTGTCAGTTCGAGCCCGCAATGGCTGTACAGCTTGCTCATGGTCGAGCGCGTGTCAGCCAGCAGGCTGGCGCTGTCCTGGATTATCACCCTGTCCGCGCCGAACTCGCTCTCGAGCCGCTTGAACAAAGCAAATTGTGAAAGCCAGCCCAGTGCAGCCACTTGCAGATCGGTGAGTTCAAGCAGGTTTTGCTCTTCAAAACCGCTCAGCAACATCCCATCCGCGATATTGCCGATCAGCACTTCTCGGACCCACCGCCTGCCCCAAAGCTGTTTCTTTGCGATCGACTGAAGGTAGGATTCGATCGGCGCGTAAAGCAGTATCGCCCGCGCACGTGGAACCAGCGTCAGGCAATCGCGCGCGAGCGGGGTCGCAATGTTGGACGGTTTGATGACATTGGTCTCGCCTGCCTCAAACGGACGCGCCAGAAGCGACAGCGCGCTCTCCAAGCCCCTGCGGATCTCGTCCTGCGAAGCGCCCCTGCGGCGCCATCCGAGCAAGTCGTTCAGGATCTGAGGCTCTTTCCATCCCATCGACACTCCCGGAACGTCGAAACCGCGCGCGACCATGGTCGAACAGCAATAGGCGGAATGGAACACGAAATGGGCAACCCGCTCTCGCCCTGCGAACGCCGCCTCGATCTCCTCAATCTTGACAGGCGTGACCGGCAAGTTTGGCGGCAAGTGCTCGTCAGTGGCGAAGGTGCTGCTACGGTGCACCTCGCGTGAGAGCGGAATGAAACCGATCAGACGCGAATTCTCGTCAAAGCGATGCGGCCAGTTGCCAGCACTTTCGAGAAAGGAGTTGCTCATCTTGAACCCATGGCAAGCTTGCCGCGAAGCAACAGCTCGCGGATCGCATCATCTCACGCGGCGAACGTCGACATAGCCGCGCCGCCCGTCGACCCGCAGGCGATAGCCACCAAAGCTCGCTTCGCTGACGGTCACTTGCGCTCCAAGCCGCGGATGCCGCTGCATTCGTGACACCTGAGTTTCCGCCCATATTTGCCCGTTGTCGAGAATGAACAGCCGCTTGTTCGAGCGGTTATCGGTGTAGATTTCCACGACGCTGCCCGAAATCTGACCGTTCTCGGCCACGGCGTCCGGATTGCCCTCCGCAATATTGCGCTGTTCGATCTGCACGGCGGACAGGCCAAAATTAGCGGCCGTCTCCTGCCGCCCCTCTTCGGCCTGCTGCGCAAGAAGTTCGGTCTCACGCGCATAGGTTGCATCGAAACACGCAAGACGCTGAGAATCGTCTGCGATCTGGGCGCAGGGTGCGTAGACGCTCTCGTCACTGTTCTGCGCTGCGGCCGCCGCGCTGAAAGTTAGCGACACCGAGGTCGCAATAATGATTGATGTGGCTCGTATCATCGCGCGATCATGCGACGGATGTCACCGATGCGCAAGCTTGCCCTGCCGACAAATCCCACCGCCAAAGTGCGCTGCCAACCAAAAAGGGCCCCGATCCTGCGATCGGGGCCCTCCTGATTTCCGTGTTCGTCAGTGATCAGAGACCGCCCGGTCCGCAATCATTGGCGAGGAAGTCGAGCACCTTGGTGTAAAGCTGCTGCTGGTGGTTGAACATGAGCGTGTTACCAAAGTGATCAGCGTCGACCATGGTCAGGAATTCGCCGGTCTTGCCAGCGTCTTCAAACGCCTTCTTGTAGTCGGTGAAGTGGTAGTAGAGCACGCGGCGATCGACATTGCCGTGCGCCATCAACAGCGGAATGTTGACCTTGTCGACTTCCTCAATCGGGTTGATGCCGATTGATCCGCGACGTTCCGACCAATCGATGATCGCCTTGGGCGCACTGGAACCGGCACGACCTCCGCCGAGGCGGAAACTCTTCGCCGGATCAGCCACCGCAGCGACCGCAACCGAACATTGGTAGAGCTGCTCTTCACGGCTCAGCGCCACAAGCGCAGCATAGCCGCCATAGGACCAACCGAAGAAAGCGACCCGGTCGGGGTCAACCAGACCCTGTTCGATCAGGTATTTGACGCCGTCATCCTTGTCGTCCTGCATCGCAAGCCCGTGCTCGCCATAGCCGGCGTCGAAGTGACGCTTACCCCAACCGGTCGAGATACGGTTTTGCGGGTAGAACACCATGTATCCGGCGCTCGCAAACATCTGACCCATTTCCGAATAGCCCTGAACCGCGTTAACGTGCGGTCCGCCATTGTGCTGGACGACCAGCGGGAACGGCCCCTCGCCCTGCGGAATGGTGATGTAGCCAGGCATCGGCAACCCATCGCGCGCCGTGTAACGGATGTACTGGACGTCAGCGAGCGCTGCCTGGTCGATCAGCGGATTGCGGCTGCCGAGTTTGGCGAGCTGGCCGTTCTGAACCAGCCAGAACGAGCCCGGATCGCGCGGTCCACTATTGGTCACCACCATCGAGCGCCCGTCATAGGAACGGCTCGAAATGCTCAGCTGGTGCGCATAAGGGATCTGCTGTCCGAGCGCTTCGTAAAGCGCCTGTTCTTCTTCGTCGAACCAGTGACGTTCGTATTTCGCGCCCGGATAGACCGCGAATGCGAGGGTGTCATTGCCGGGAATCGAGTGTGTACCAATGCCGAGAACATCCGAATCTTCGCTGGCAAACAGTTCACGAACATATTCGCCGGTCGAGAAGTTATATTCCCAAAGCGAACCCTTGTCCGCGCCATTACGGGCATCGATAAAATAGCCGATATTCGGGTCAGTGGCGTGAAGGCCAGCAAAGCCCCAGACACCGCCAACGAAACGATAGAGGTTTTCGTGATCGTCCTCGTCGTAGACTTCCCCGAACTGGGTCCAAGACCCTTCACCCGGCAGGCGGTAATATGTCTTTACCTTGTTGTCTGAATCGCGTCCTTCAGCATAGCGGGGGTTGCCCTCATTATCGAAAGAGATGCGCGCATATTTTCTCGAGCCGCGCAAAACGAGGCTCTTGGAACCGCTGCGCAGGTCAAGCTTGTAGTAACTGCGCGGACGGAAACGCTGGAACGGATCTACTCCGAGCGTACCATTAGGCTCTGCGGCCGCGACAAGAATCTTGTCCGGATCATTCGGAAGCCGGTTTATGATGTCGAGGTTTTCGTCGACCTTGCTGAACTTGTTGCGTTCCAGGTTGTAGAAATAGGTCGCGTAATTGCGCGTATCGTCTTCCTGGCTGCGCACGCGGCTGCGTTTCTGTTCCCAGGCGCCGCCGACGATGATGTTGTCGCTGACCCAGCTTGCAGAGGTAATCTCCATCGGATCAGCCGCGAGCGTGCGATAGGGCGTGGTCAAATCGCTGGTCTTATAGATCTGCAGCAGATTATCGCCTTCGCGGCTGGGATTGATCACAACAAGGAGGTGCTGGCCGTCAGGCGAAATTTGCACCTGGCTCACCACATCGCGCAGTGACCAGACATCGATCGGCACAGCCGATGTCGCCTGTGTTTCAGAGGGTGCTGAGACTGTAAGCCCCAGCGCTGCGACGCCGGCCATGGCTGCCATCATTGGCTTCTTCAAAAACTTCATGGCTAATATTCTTCCCGTTGGTGTTTCCAGTGGTCCCCCACACGCGTCTGCGTCACCTCCAAATCGGCAGACCCGCAATGGTGCACAGATAGACGAAAAAGCGGCCCCTCGGCAAGTGCCGGGGGGCCGCAATTTCTCACTCTATTGAGCAGTCGTTCGACCTAGAAGCGGTAAAGCAGCTGGCCGAAGAACTCGCGTCCGTCGAGGTTGTAGCCGTTACCGATCGCGACGTTCGAAATACCGAACACTTCGTTGGTGTCGATCAGCGGCGGTTCGTTGTTAAAGATATTGGTCACACCCACGATGACACGCAGATCGCCATTATCCCAGCGCACCGATGCAGTGTGCTCGAACCATTCATCGGCAAAGCCAACGTCACGGCAGGTCACGCCGTCACCGGTAACATTCGCAGAACCCGCACCGAGGCAGGTATCGCCGAAGAAGCCAGTGCCGAGGTTACCAAAGGCATCGTCAAGCGGGTCGATACCATCGGCCTGCTGTTCGACATCGCCAATATAACGAGTCTGCCAGGTGAAGCGGAAGTCCTTGTAATCGACCGCCAGCGTTGCACGACCAGTCCAGCTCGGGAAGCCGAACTCACCAGCATCATCGTCAAACTGGACCGAACCGTCATCATTGGTGAACAGGCTCGAACGTTCGATGAGGTGGTTGGCCCGCAGGTTCAGCGACACATCCAAGACTTCGCCGCCGATCGTCACGTCCTTACCAAAGGTCGCGTTGAGATCGATACCACGGACCGATTCTTGGTCGAGGTTCAGGAAGCCCTGGAAGATGTTGTTGATCAGCAGGCGGTTGGTGCCTTCGGTCGAGATACGATCACAGAACTGGCTGCGAACATCCTCTTCACGCGTGAAGCAGTCATTGATGATGAACTGCGCACTCGGCTCGATGATCGATTGCTTCAACTTGATGTCATAATAGTTGAAGTTGAGCGACATATCGAAACCGCTCGGGAAGTTTTCTTCGAAAGCAAACCCGGTCGTGATCGAACGCGAAGTTTCAGGATCGAGGTTCGATCCGCTGGCGATAACACCACCCGAAGCGATTTCCACACTCGGGCTCTGGAACGTGTTCAGGCCTTGATCGTCGATACCGACACGGGTCGGGTCGCGACCTTCACGCGTGCAGTTGTCGAGAACGAACTGGTCACGATCATCAGTCGCCGCGTTGTAGGCACCGTTGACAAACGCGTCATCGGGAACCGCACACGGGTCAAACAGCGTGAGGAAGCCCGTCTGGTTGTCGAGGAACAGCTCGCGCAGGTTCGGCGCACGGAACGATGTGCCGTAGCTGAACTTGAACAGCAGCGACGAAACCGGACGCCAACCACCCTTGATCGAGAAGGTACCATTGGTGCCGTAGAACTCGTCATCGGTGATACGACCCGAAACGTTGACCGTCAGCTCTTCAACAAGAGGCTCACCAGCCATGAGCGGGATGTCAAGCTCACCAAACGCTTCACGAACAGTGCGCGAACCGCTTGCGCCGCTATCCGCGAAGAACGCGAAGAACAGGCCGTTCGAGGCAATGTCGTTCGGAACCGAGTTGATTTCGTCTTTGCGCCACTCAGCACCCAAAACGACGCCAACCGGGCCAGCCGGAAGTTCGAACAGGTCACCGGTGACAAAGCCAGAAAGGATGATCTGCTCGTAGCTGGTGTCGAACGAACGAGTGTCGAACAGGTAGTCACGCTCCGCCTGCGAAGCGAAGTTACCGATTGCACCGGTCAGAACACTTGGCGCGAACAGGTTAACAGGAACACAGCCGTCGCTAAGACCCGGCGCAGCCAGGTCAGGGTTAGCAAGGCCGGCCGTATTACATTCACCGATGAACTGCGTGTCGCCAAAGGCACCGAACACGTCGAGGTTCGGATCGTAGTCATCAGCGATGCCGTCACCATTGTTGTCGATAACGCCGTCACCGTCGTAATCAGCCGTCGGATCTAGACCGAGTGCGAGCGCAAGACGATCTTCACGAACACCAAAGCGCGTCGACGAACCTTCAGAGCGCGAATAAACACCCGAGAAATCGAAGGTCCAGCTCGAACCGATAAAGGGCAGGTCACCGCGCACACCGAACACGCCGCGATACTGCTCTTGCGTAACGTCGACGTTGTTCCGATCACCCTCAATAGCGAAGATCGGCGAAATCGGCAGTGCAAAACCGGTCGAAAGCGGCGCAGGAGGGTTCGGCGATGTCGCGGCCTGCAGCGCGTTATCCGCAGCACGGCAGTCAACACCAGTTCCCGTTACAAAGTTACACGGGTTGAACTGGTTCAAGTCGGGAACCGACGGGAAAATCTGCGGGATGCCGGTATTCGGAAGACGGATTTCAGCACGGCTGTAATTCGCTTCGAAATAGGGCGTGATGTTCGCATCACCGGGCAAGGTGTACTCACCATAGGCGAAAACGTTGATCAGCTCTTGCTCAGAGATAAAGGTCTGATCGAGATTTGCCGCATTGGTGTTGACGTTCTGGAAGTCAACGTCGCGGACACCATCACCATCCGTATCGAGGTCGATACCGCTGGCATTGGTCGATTCACCAAAGCCCAGACCCGGAATGTTGGCGATGTTGCCATTGGCCGGGAAGTAGACCGAACCGACACGCGTGAACGGAATGAAGACACGGCCGGAAATGCCTGAGATCTTACATTCGCTTTCAGACAGCGTCACACCAGGCGTACGATCGCGCACAACAGCGTTGTCGCGCAGGCCGGTGGTCAGGATGTTACCGTCCTGGTCGATTTCGTAATGCGTGTTACAACCCGACAGGAAGTCACGGTCGCGCAGACGCACTTCGTCACGGTACGCATATTCCGCACCGATGCCGAAGAAGCCGCGGTCGAGGTTCAGGCCCCATGCCGCGCTGACAACATAATCGTCGCCGCCGCCCTGTTCGTTGAGGTTGCCGTTGGCCTGGATTTCAAGACCGTCAAAGTCCTTGCGCAGGATAAGGTTACCCACACCGGCAACAGCGTCCGAACCGTAAACCGAGGACGCACCGTCGAGCAGCAGGTCGTAGCGATCAACGAGAGTCGACGGGATCAGGTTGAGCGACGGGTTAACCGGCGCACCTTCCACACCCGACGGAGCCAGACGGCGACCGTTGAGGAGGAGCAGCGTACGGTCAGCACCAAGGCCGCGCAGGTTCAGCGTCTGCGAACCCGGGCCATTGTCGAGAACGAAGCCCTGGAAGGTCGCGTCGATCTGCGTACCGGCAGCGCTTTCCGAGCGCTGAAGAATTTGCGAGGGGTCAAACGCACCCACAGCCTGCTGGTTCTCGGTCGAGAGAACCTGAAGCGGCGAAATCGAGCTGTAGGTGTCGCGGACGATACGCGAACCGGTAACGGTGATGCCGCCCTGTGCCGATTGCTGCTGGCCCGAAGCGCCGGTCGTAACATCGACCTGCTCTTCTTCCTCTTCTTCTTCAGCCTGATCGTCGGCACCTTCATCCTGTGCGTTGACCGGGCCAGCCATCACGAATGCGATGGCCGATGCGGAGAAGGCAAGTGCCTTCATCGAATTGCTTTGAAACTTCTTCATGATCACTCCAGTTGTGACAACCAGAGCTTTGGTCGCTCCCGATCCACCCTCTGCTCCTTTGCGTCTAGGGACGCGCGGGGCAGAGAATCCCCTATCGAGGGCGCGACAAAGCCCCTGCGGTGTGCGCTGTCTGCAATAGGACAGGGGCCAATGTAAATGAGAGGTTCAGGTTGCGCGGGGGTTTCACCCCAGTTTCTGCCTATGTGTTGCGAGAATCCCACAAGGTTGCATCTGAAACCAAAGATACTTTTCCGAATATGTCGGATAGCCGCTTCTACGCGCAAGATTCTAAAACGAGGCGAGCCCGGTGTTAAAACTCACACGATTGTCATTTGCAGCTCGCCATCGCCTTCGTCGATCTTGAGAGTCGCGCCGTCGCTGACCTTGCCCTCGATCAGCATCTCGGCGAGCGGGTCTTGCAGGTAACGCTGAACCGCCCGCTTCAAGGGCCGTGCGCCGTAGACCGGATCATATCCGACCCGCCCGAGCCACCGCAAAGCGGCGTCCGTCAGGTCGAGAGTGATCTTGCGGTCATCGAGCAGTTTCTGCACGCGCTTGACCTGGATCTCCACGATCGGCGCCATGTGCTCCATCGCCAGACGGTGGAACAGGATGATCTCGTCCAGCCGGTTGAGGAATTCGGGGCGGAAATGCCCGCGCACGACGTCCATCACCTTGTCTTCGACTTCGGCAACCTTCTGGTCATCACCGAGATTCGCCAGATGCTGGCTGCCCAGATTGGACGTGAGGATGATGAGCGTGTTCGAGAAATCGACCTTGCGCCCCTGCCCGTCGGTCAGGTGCCCGTCATCGAGCACTTGCAACAGCACGTTGAAGACGTCGGTGTGCGCCTTCTCGACCTCGTCGAACAGCACCACCTGATAGGGGCGGCGGCGGACGGCTTCGGTCAGCACGCCGCCTTCATCATAGCCGACATAGCCCGGAGGCGCGCCGATCAGGCGGGCGACCGAGTGCTTCTCCATGAATTCGCTCATGTCAATCCGCACCATCGCCTGATCATCGTCGAACAGGAACCCGGCAAGCGCCTTGGTCAGCTCGGTCTTGCCGACGCCGGTCGGGCCGAGGAACAGGAAAGAGCCAAGCGGGCGGTTGGGGTCTTGCAGGCCAGCACGCGCGCGGCGCACCGCCTTTGACACCGCGACAATCGCCTGTTCCTGCCCGATCACACGCTTGCCGAGGATCGCTTCCATTTCGAGCAGCTTCTCGCGCTCGCCTTCCATCATCTTGTCGACGGGGATACCGGTCCAGCGCGATACGACGCCGGCAATGTCTTCCTCGGTCACTTCCTCGCGCAGCAGCGCGTTTTCGGTGAGACCTTCGGCAGCGGCGAGCTTCCTCTCAAGCTCCGGGATTGTACCGTAGGAAAGCTCGCCTGCGCGCGCGAGATTGCCCTCGCGCTGCGCCTGTTCGAGTTCGAGCCGCGCGTGGTCGAGCTCTTCCTTGATCTTGCCTTCTGCCTCGATCTTGTCGCGCTCGTTCTGCCAGCGGGTCGTGAGTTCCGACGATTCCTGCTCCAGCTCTGCCAGTTCCTTGCGCAGGTTTTCCAGCCGGTCTTTCGAGGCATTGTCGTTCTCTTTGGTGAGCGCCGATTCCTCGATCTTGAGCTGGATAATCCGCCGGTCGAGCGCTTCGATTTCTTCAGGCTTGGACTCCACCTCCATGCGGATGCGGCTTGCCGCCTCGTCCATCAGGTCGATGGCTTTGTCGGGCAGGAAGCGGTTCTGGATGTAGCGGTCGGAGAGCTTTGCAGCGGCGACAATCGAGCTGTCGGTGATCCGCACGCCGTGATGCAGCTCATACTTGTCCTTGATCCCGCGCAGGATGCTGATCGTGTCTTCGACCGTAGGCTCGTCGATATAGACCATCTGGAAACGCCGCTGGAGCGCGGGGTCTTTCTCGACATATTTCTGATATTCATCGAGCGTCGTCGCACCGATGCAATGCAGTTCGCCGCGGCTCAGCGCGGGCTTCAGCAAGTTAGAGGCATCCATCGAGCCTTCGCTCGCGCCCGCCCCGATCAGCGTGTGCATCTCGTCGATGAAAAGGATGATCTGGCCATCGGCGTTCTTCACTTCGTCGAGCACCGATTTGAGCCGCTCTTCGAACTCACCGCGATACTTCGCGCCCGCAATCAGCGCGCCCATATCGAGCGACATGAGCGTGCGGCCTTTGAGGCTGTCGGGCACGTCACCATTGGCGATGCGCAGCGCGAGACCTTCGGCAATCGCGGTCTTACCAGTGCCGGGTTCGCCGATCAGCGCGGGGTTGTTCTTGGTCCGGCGGGCGAGGATCTGGACCGTGCGCCGGATTTCCTCATCGCGTCCGATAACCGGATCAAGTTTGCCGTCGCGCGCCGCCTGAGTGAGGTCGCGGGCAAACTTCTCCATCGCGTCGTAATTCGCTTCGGCATTGGCGCTGTCGGCCTTCTTGCCGCCGCGCAGGTCTTCAATCGCCGAATTGAGCGCCTGCGCCGTAACGCTGGCCGCCTTCATCGCCTCTGCGGTGGATTCGGGAGCAATCGCCAATGCAGTGAGCAAACGCTCGACCGTGACATAGGCATCACCCGCCTTGTCCGCGAGCTGCTCCGCGCTGTCGAGCACGCGCACCGTGTCATTGTCGAGGCCCGGCGTGTCCTGCGCGCCGCCGCCGGTCACAGCCGGAATCTTCGAAAGCCCCAGATCGACCTTGCTCACCGCCAGCGAAGCCTCACCGCCCGCGCGCTGGATCAGCCCGGCAGCCATGCCCTCTTCATCCTCCAGCAGCGCCTTCAAAAGGTGCAGCGGAGTGATGCGCTGATGGTTCATACGGATCGCGACTGTCTGCGCGCTCTGCAAAAAGCCCTTGGCACGGTCGGTGAACTTGTCGAGATTCATCGGTGTATCATCCTCCTAGGACACCGATGTAATGCGCATCGCGCAACACTCAAGTCATGCTGATTTTTTTTGCAGCGATCACATGCCACCTATTTGCGCTTCTTGGGTGGCTTTTTCTTCAGGCGAAGTGATGCACCTCGTGGTGACGCTTCGCGGGGTGAGTCTTGACGTCTGAACTTTTGAAGAGGAGATTTACCCCGACCTTCTGGGCCGCCTGTGCCATCATCGGAATGGCGTTCTTCTGCCAGCAGACCAACTCTTTCAACCGAATGCCTCCTGGTTGGCGACCGTTCACGCTTTTTCGGTTTTTTCGAGGCTTTCAGCTGCGCTGGTGAGGATCTAGGAGCACGTCGGGGGCTGAAACCAGATTCGCTAGCCTCCTCTTCTTCGAGTTCACTGTATCCGTCTTGACGGCCCGCCCTTGGCTTCTTGATGAGCTTCCCCTTCTTGTTCTTAGGTTCTTCCGGCTGTGACTCTAAATCAAAATCGTGCCCGTCCCGAGCTTGCGGCGGCGCTGAAGGCGAGGATTGTTGAGCTGGTCTCTTCAAAGACAATTCTTGATCGATCGGTTGTGGTGAGGAAGAGCCACCTGCATCCGGAGACTGCTGCGCTTCGCCAGCGCCCAATCCCAGCATGATATTGCGGCCGTGCCGAGCAGACCGAGACGCTCGCCGTATAAAGGTCTTGGCTTCTTCGATATTCGACGGATCATATCCAAGCTCTGCAGCTTGCTTCATCAAACTATCATGCTGTGCGGCAGCAGTTTTCTTGTATTCCTCTCCCTCTACCGTTTTGCGATGGAACTGTGACTGTATTGATCCGCCATCGCTCCGAATATACAGCACTTTTTCGAGCAATTTTTCGTATATATCACCGCCATCTGCAGCGATTTCGCTAAGGGCAGCTCGCAAAGCGACCGGATTGATCGCAGAGCGGAAAAACTCGGATGTACTGGCTATCATCGCAAATTTGCGGACAAGCTTATTTTCGTTACCTTTGGCATCACCACCGTCGAGCACGGCCAAAAGATGCTGAGCCAATTGCTTGTCGTTCCGCTGGGTAGCTACCTTCATACGAGCCAACATGTCTTTGTATTTGTGAACGGGCGGACCACCGTAAAGCATGTTGCCGGGCCCTGTGACGGTGTAGGGCTCAGGGCCATCTTTGTGCTTGAATGGCTTGACCTTCGTCACTGCAATGCGCGGCCCATTCAGCTCGAATTGCTCTTCATCTGATGCTTCAGCGTTAAAGAGGGCCTGCCGCCTTACTTTCTCGGCTTGCTCCAGCGCAAGCGCAGGGGCCGGATCAATGCGCCCTGACCTCCGTCGTTCCACCTTAGATGTTAGTGGCGGTTCTGGTGGACGAGCCGCAGCCATGTCAGCACTCACTGCTCTTAGCGCTCGATCAAACAGCTTTTTATATGATCCTGGGTTCTTGTCGAACGGGTAATGCCCTTTGGACCATTCCATGATCTTATCGACCGCGGCCTCGCGCAACTTGGGGTGATTGCCCCACATTGTTCCCGTGGTCTTGTTTGCTTGCAGTTCCTTCTGCAGTTCATCGCGTGTTGATTTGAACCGGTTACGACCAAGCTTGAAGCCACTCTGGACCGCCAGCGAGGCCGAGCTTGACGCGGCTTCCAGGTCCAGCCCCCCTTTCTCCTCGACGTCCTCCTCTTCCTCGGCATCTTCGTCCTCGTCGAAGGCAGCGGCGAATGATCGTCTTCTGCTCAATGCACTTGCAGGAAACGAGTGGATCGGCGGCATTGACCGCGCAGCTGCCTCTTCTTCATCTTCGCTGCTGCTCGAGGATCCGCTCGAGCGCAATACTGATGACGAAATGCTCATACTCGAGGATGAGCGCGAGAATTCGCTGCCCAACGACTTGTCATATCTCGAAGCCATACCACCCCCGCAATCCGACCGGACACCCGCAACGATGCGGCAGCTGAGAGGTTAACACCAACAGGTATCGCCAACCTGCTCGATGACCACCTTGTCCGGAATTGGCACAGCACGCCTCCCCTTCCCCTTGCCCCGCACAACGGTTAGGTCGGTCAAAAGCACTTGGAGAGAGATTGCATGGCTTGGTTGAAACGCAGCGCTCTTGCGTTGGTAGTGGTGCTCGTTCTTGCCTTTGTGGCGCTGGCCAGTTGGGAGCCATACTTCGCGCATCAGAGCGAGGCTCCAGAATACCGTGAATTCTCGGCCGAGATTGTGCGCGATGAATTTGGTGTGCCGATGATCTATGGCGAGACTGACGCCGATGTCGCTTACGGTGTCGCCATCGCCCATGCCGAGGACGATTTCTCCACGCTGCAAGATGTCGCGGCGATGTCGCGCGGGCGCTATGGCGCGATTGCCGGTCAGGATGGCGCGACCTTTGACTATGTCTATCACCTGCTCGATGCGCGCGGCACGGCGATGCGCAAGTATTACGACCTGCCCGAAGACACGCGCGCCCTGTTCGAAGCCTATGCAACAGGCCTCAACCAGTTTGCCGATGAGCATCCCGGCGAGGTCAAGCTGGCCAATCTCTTCCCGCTCAACGGAGAGGATATCGCTGCCGGCTTCGTGCTACGCCAGCCGTTCTTTTACGGCCTCGGCAATGTGATCGGGCCGCTGGTTGCAGGCGATGAGCTGCGGCGCGAATTTGGCCCTGACATTCCGGGTTTCCCGCGTGACGGCTCTGCTCCGGACGCATCGGCTCCGGTCGATGAGGCGGAACCGGGCGGAACCGCTATTCATGGCCTCGTCCTGCCATGGGGCGAAGAAGCCGACCATCTTGGCTCCAATGCCTGGGCGGTGTCACCTGAGCGTTCAGGTGGGCCGACTACGCTGATTTCCAATTCGCACCAGCCCTTGCGCGGAGGGGTCGCTTGGTACGAACTGTCAGTGCATTCAGGCGAAGGCTGGCATTTTACCGGGGCGAACTTTCCCGGATCGCCCTTCCCCTTCCTCGGCCATAATGAGAATCTCGGCTGGACCAACACGGTCAACCGGCCCGACATGGCCGATATCTACCAGCTCGAAATGAATGACGATGGGACGCAATACCGGCTCGACGGCGAATGGGTCGATCTGGAGAGCACGACGGTCACTTTGCCGGTCAAGATGGGCCCCATCACGCTGCCGGTGCGCCGCACGGTGCTTCGCAGCGTCCACGGACCGGTGATCGAGAACGACAACGGCTTTTTCGCGGTCCGCTATGGCGGGATGGATTCGGTCGATCAACTCGACGCCTATTACCGCATCAACAAGGCGCAAAATCTGGAGGAGTGGCAGGCGCAGATGGCCCGCATGGCGATCCCCTCGACCAATTTCATTTATGCCGATCGTGAGGGCAATATCGCCTATGTCTATAACGCCGCGATCCCTGACCGGCCCGAACTGGACGAGGTGCAGGCCAATTGGCGCGGCGTGCTCGACGGGTCGCGCAGTGACCTGATCTGGGAGGGGACGGTTGACTATGCCGAGATCCCCAAGCTGATCAATCCGGCCAGCGGCTGGCTCTATAATTCCAATAACGAGCCCTACACTGCGGCAGGCGAAGGCAGCGATCTCAGCCCCGACGATTTCTCGCCGGTGCTTGGGATCGAGCGCAAGCAGACCAACCGATCATGGCGCGCATACCGGCTGCTTAGCGAGGTCGAGGGGCCTCTCGACCTCGCGGCGCTGGAGCGGATCAAATATGACACCGCCTATGAACGGCGCGGCTATGTCGCGGATATGTATGACCAGCTCGAAGCGCTCGATCCCGGCGACGATGCCGATCTTGCCGAAGCGCGCGATCTGATGCTGACATGGGATTTCACCGCCGACAATGAAGGCGCGGCGGACAGCCTCGCCCTGTTGATGATCCGCGACTTTATGAGCGCGGAGTATAACAACAAGAATGAAGGCGAGCTGCCCGATGTGGCGGAGTATCTGCTCGATAAACGTGCGCATCTGATGGAGCATTTCGGGCGCATCGACCCGCCGATGAGCGAGCTGCTGCGTCTGCGTCAGGGCGATGTCGATCTGCCGCTCGATGGCGGGTCGGACACTTTGCGCGCTTCGACCACCTGGGTTGTCGACGATGATGGCCGGTTAAGTCTGGTTCATGGCGACAGCTTTATCCAGTGGGTCGAATGGCCGAGAGATGGCGGCAGGGTGTTCTCACGTTCGATCCAGCCTTTCGGCGCTGCGACAACGCGGCCCGACAGCGAGCATTACACCGACCAGATGCAGCTGTTTGTCGACCATGAATTGAAACCGGTGCGTTTCTGGGAAGAGGACGTTCGCGCCGCTGCCCAAAGCACGCGCACGGTTACAAATGCGCGATAAACACACTATATCACGAGCTTAGAACAAAATTACCCTCAGGAGAGAGTCCCATGAAGCTACGTTTTGCAACTGCCAGCGTGACTGCGCTCGCCATTGCGACCGCCGCACCGTTCACGCCAGCCTTTGCCGATGCGCATATGGAAGCCGGCGCGACCGCCGAAGCGACCGACCTCGAAGCGCTCGTCGCGCAGGTCGCCATCCCCTATGAAGAATTTCAGCTCGAAAACGGCCTGACCGTAATCGTGCACGAAGACCGCAAGGCCCCCATCGTCGGCGTCGCTGTGTGGTACAATGTCGGCTCCAAGGACGAGCCAGAGGGCCAGACCGGCTTTGCCCACCTGTTCGAGCACCTGATGTTCAACGGGTCAGAAAACGCGCCCGCTGACTATTTCCAGTACCTCGCCGAAATGGGCGCGACCGACTACAACGGCACCACCAATTTCGACCGCACCAACTACTTCCAGACCGTGCCCCGCCCCGCGCTCGAACGCGCGCTGTGGCTCGAAAGCGACCGTATGGGCTATCTGCTCGGCGCGGTGACGCAGGAAAAGCTCGATAATCAGCGCGGCGTTGTCCAGAACGAAAAGCGGCAGGGCGACAACCAGCCTGGCGGTCTCGTCTTCTACGAAATCCTCGACCAGCTCTTCCCCGACGGCCACCCCTATGCGCATTCGGTGATCGGCTCGATGGCTGACCTTGATGCAGCCTCGATGGACACTGTGCAGACATGGTTCCGCGACCGTTACGGACCGAACAACGCGACGCTCGTGCTCGCCGGTGATATCAGCGCCGAAGAGGCCCGCCCGCTGGTAGAGCGCTGGTTCGGCCCGATCGCGCGCGGTCCGGTCAACACGCAGGCCGCCGCTGACATCCCCACGCTCGATGCTCCCGTGCGCACCGTGATGCGCGATCAAGTCGCAGCGACCTCGATCAACCTTTACTGGCCTGCGCCCGGCATCATGAGCGAGGATCTGGTCGCGCTCAATGTCGGAACAGCCGTGCTGGGCGGACTGCTCTCCAGCCGCCTCGACGAAGTGCTGGTGCGCGATGAACAGCTCGCCGTCAGCGTCAATGCCGGCAATTTCGACTTTCAGCGCGTCGGCGTCATCAATGTTGGCGCGACGCTGAAAGACGGGGTCGAAGCCGAAGTGCTCGAAGCGCGTCTCAACGAGTTGATCGCCGAATTTGTCGCCGAAGGGCCCAGCGAAGACGAAGTGCGCCGCGCGGCGACTTCCAACCTTGCAGGCACGATCCGCGGGCTTGAACAGGTCGGCGGATTTGGCGGCAAGGCCGTAGCTCTCGCACGCGGCGAAGTGCTGGCAGGCGATCCCGGCTTTGCGGTCGATCAGCTTGCTTTGCTCGCCTCGATCACACCCGAAGACGTGACCGCAGCGATGCAGCGCTGGATGACCCGTCCGGCCTTCACACTGGTCCTCGAACCGGGTGAGCGCGATGCCGAATATGAAGAGGCAGCCAGCGTCGCGGCAGAGGAAGAAGCCGCAGACGACAACGCCTCTGAGCGTGACCGCACCGCGGAAGAAATCACCGTTTCGGTCGAGCGCCCTGCCCCTCCGATTGACAGCGTTGCGCAGCTCGACTTCCCTGAGTTCCAGCGCACCACGCTCGCCAATGGCATGCAGCTGACATATGCTCAGCGCGATGCGGTTCCGGCGACTTACATTACCATGTCGTTCGACGCAGGCACCGCAGCCGATCCGGTCGATATGCGCGGGCTGGAAACGCTAACGCTCGGCCTGTTCGATGAAGGCACCGCCAACCTAACCTCGCAAGAGATCGCTGAAGCGCGCGAGCGTCTGGGCGTCAATATCTCGCTCGGCGGCGGCGATGATCGTTCGACCTTCACGCTTTCGGCGCTGTCGGCCAACTTGGCACCCTCGCTCGACCTGTTCCGTCAGGTCATCCGCGAGCCGGCCTTCAACGAAGACGATCTGGAACGCGTCAAAGCGCAGACCATCACCGGCATTCGCCAGCAGATGCGCTCACCCAGCGGGATCGCCCAGCGCGCTATCGGCGCTGAGCTGTTCGGCAATGATGCGCCCTATGGCGGCACCGAAACGATCGAGAGCGTCAGCGCGATCACCCGCGACGACCTGGTCGCCTTCAAGGACACCTGGATCCGTCCGGACAATGGCGAGGTCTTCGTGATCTCTTCGCTGTCGATGGACGAGGTGGTGAGCCAGCTCAACGGCGCGTTCGGCGACTGGACTGCTCCTGATATGGCGGTGGGCGAGAAGGACTTCTCCAACCTCGCCAGCGAGACGACTGACGGCGGGCGCATCGTCCTCATCAACCGTCCGAACTCGCCGCAGAGCTTCATCCTCGGGGCGCAGATCACCCCGCTGGATGCCAGCGATCCGGCTTATGTCGACTTCACCAACGCCAACAATTCGCTGGGCGGCAACTTCCTCGCGCGGCTCAATATGAACCTGCGCGAGACCAAGGGTTGGTCCTACGGCGTCCGCGGCGGAACGCAGGCGCGTCAGAACACAGTCGTCTATGCGATCTCGGGCGGTGTTCAGGCCGACCGAACGGGCGACTCGGTGTCGGAGTTGCTCCGCGAAGTGACCGAATTCCTGACCACCAACGGCGTCACCGAAGAAGAGCTGACGCGCAACGTTGCGAGCGAGATCGGCGAACTGCCGGGCCGGTTTGAAACGTCGGGCGCAGTGCTCGGCGCAATGCAGTCCATCGCGCTCTACAACCGTCCGGATGACTATTACGAAGGTCTGGTCGGCCAATACAGCGCACAGACCGCTGATAGCCTCGATGCAGCGGCGCGCGCAGCACTTGATGCTGACGACTTTGTCTGGGTCGTTGTCGGCGATGCAGAGGTCGTGATGGAGCAGCTCGAAACGCTCGGAATGCCGATCGAGGTTCGCGAGCTTGAAAGCACCGAATAATTGACCGAAAAACTCGCCGCAGCGCTGACGCTACGGCTTGCTTGAGATTGGGGCGGGAGCGGCAAATGCGCGGCTCCCGCCCCTCTCGCATCGGGGGCAATAGTGGTTGAACACCCCCGTGCGACGTGCAAGAACGCTGCCCAAGCGCGGGGCCGAAGGATCGGCAATGCGCACAAATTTAGAGATCAAAGGAGATCACATATGTCTGTTGCAGGAGCTTATACCACCACCGTCAAAAGCCCGATGGGCGACCAGAGCGGCACCTTCACGGTTGTCGACAATGGCGACGGCACTTTCTCGGGCAACATGGCCGGCGGCATGGGCTCGATGGATGTCGAAGAAGGCAAGATCGACGGCAACCAGCTGACCTGGAAGATGAACATGACCGTGCCGATGCCGATGACGCTCGAATGCGAAGCGACCATCGAAGGCGACACGCTGGCTGGCAACGTCAATGCAGGCGCTTTCGGCGCAATGCCGCTGACGGGCACTCGCGCCTAAGCGCGCAGCCACTGCGAAATTCAGGGCCGCCGGGAGCAATCCCGGCGGCCTTTTTCGTGCGCGCGTGATTTCTAGGCTGGAAACGGGATTGCCAGAGAACGAATAATATGTAATTAGGTAATTACATGATTACCGATTCGAACATGGACCAGATCTTTCACGCGCTCGCTCACGCTACGCGGCGGACGATTCTCGATCACTTGCGTGACGCGCCGGGTCTGACGGTTGGTAAACTGGCGAGCCATTTCGATGTCAGCCGGATCGCGATCATGGCGCATCTTGACGTGCTGGAGCGGGCCGGATTGCTGGTCAGTGAAAAGGCCGGGCGGACGCGCAAGCTCTATCTCAATCTCGTGCCGATCCAGATGGTCTATGATCGCTGGACCGACGAATATAGCAGCCACTTCGCTTCTCGCCTGACGTCAATCAAATACGCCGCAGAGCAAGCGGCAAAGCAGGAGGGAAAGAAGAAATGACGGACACCGGTCCAACGGCTGACAAGGCCGTCTACAAGGTCTTTATCGAAGCGCCGATCGAGGCGGTCTGGCGTGGACTGGTCAAGACCGATGAAGTCCTGCCCTTCTTCTTCGGCTCGGTGTGCAAGACCACTGGCGAGCTGACCGTGGGCGCGCCGATTGCGATGGAGACCACCAACGGCAAGTATCGCAGCGTCGTGGGCAAGGTGATCGAGTTTGACCCGCCAAACCGCTATTCGCACACCTTCAAATTCACCGGCTATGACGATCCGCCCTGCACCGTCACTTATGAGCTGGAAGCGGTCGCTGGCGGGACCGAGTTCTCTCTGGTCACCACCAATGTTCCGGCTGGCACCAAGACAGAAAAGGGCATGGCGCAGGGCGGCAAGATGATTGTCGACACGCTCAAGTCGGTGGTGGAAACAGGCAAGCCGGCCTTGGGAACACGGATGCTGCTTGGCGTCATGGGGCTGATGCAGCCCTTCACGCCCAAAGCCTGCCGCTCGGACAATTGGTCATTCGACCGCATCGAAAAGCTATAAGCGAAGGGAACCGGACAATGGCTTCACCCGAAGAACAACTCGCCAGCATGATGGCGAACCTGCCGGAAAAGACCGGCAAGACCCTCGATCAATGGCTCGATCTGGTCCGCAAGAGCGGCCTCGAAAAGCACGGCGAGATCATGAAGCTGCTCAAGGGCGAGCACGGCGTCACTCACGGCTTTGCCAATCTGATCGCGGCCAAGGCGCGCGAAACCGGCGAAGAGATTGATCTCGTCGCGGCGCAATATGCCGGACCAAAGGCTGGCCTGATGCCGCTTTACGAAGAGATCGTCCGCTATGCGGCAGCGCTGGGCAGCGACATCGAAGTCGCGCCCAAGAAAGCGAGCGTGAGTCTGAGGCGCAAGAAGCAGTTTGCGCTCATCACGCCTGCGACAAAGACGCGGATCGACCTAGGACTGGCGCTCAAGGGCGACGAGCCGGCGGGGCGTCTGGAAGCCTATAGCGCGATGTGCAGCCACCGCGTGCGGCTGGAATCGTCAGATGACTTCGACGCCGAAGTCAAAGCCTGGATCGACGAAGCCTATTCGCGCGCTGGCTAGGATCAGCCCAACCGGTCCTTCAGGATCTGGTTCACCACCGCCGGGTTCGCCTTGCCCTGCATCGCCTTCATCGTCTGACCGACGAAGAAGCCGAACAGCTTGTCCTTGCCGCCCTTGTACTGCTCCACCTTGTCCTCGTTATTGGCGAGGATGTCGTCGATAGCCGCTTCGATGGCGCCGGTGTCGGAGACTTGCTTGAGGCCTTCACTGTCAGCGATTTCGTCGGGTTCGCGGCCGGTTTTGAGGACGATCTCGTAGATCTCTTTGGCCTGTCCGCCGCTGATTTCGCCCTTGTCCTGCATCGCAAGGATAGCAGCCTGCCGCTCGGCAGTGGCGTGAGCCAGATCGGCTTCGTCGCCGACCGACTTGATGACACCCGGAGCCACCGATAGCGCCCAGTTGGCGACCTGTGTCGCGACCTTGGTTTCAGGCTTGCCGATAGCGCTCGCCGCGGCGCCCAGCAGCGTTTCAAAGCGCGCGAAAGTTTCCACTTCGGCGGTCAGTTCGCGGGCATTGTAGGGGGTGAGGCCCAGCTCGGTTTCATAGCGCGTGCGCTTGGCATCGGGCAGTTCGGGCAGGCTCGCGCGGCATTCGGCGAGGAAGTCATCCTCCAGCACCAGCGGCAGCAGGTCGGGATCGGGGAAGTAGCGGTAATCATGCGCGTCTTCCTTTGACCGCATCGTGCGCGTCGTGCCGGTCGCAACATCGAACAGGCGCGTTTCCTGATCGACGCTGCCGCCGCTTTCGAGCACGTCGACCTGACGGTTCGCTTCGTATTCGATGACCTGCATGACAAAGCGCACCGAGTTCACATTCTTGGTCTCGGTCCGCGTGCCCAGCTCATCGCCGACCTTGCGCACCGAGACATTGACGTCCGCGCGCATCGAGCCTTCTTCCATATTGCCGTCGCACGATCCGACATAGCGCAGGATCGAGCGCAGCTTGCGCACATAGGCACCGGCCTCGGCGGGCGAGCGCATGTCGGGGCGCGAGACGATTTCCATCAGCGCAACGCCGCTGCGATTGAGGTCGACATAGGACATGGTCGGGTGCTGATCGTGCATCAGCTTGCCCGCATCCTGCTCGACATGAATCCGCTCGATCCCGATCACCTTGTCTTCGGGAATGCCGTGCTTCTCATCCGCCTCGATCAGCAGCGATCCCTCGCCCACCAGCGGGTGGTAGAGCTGGCTGATCTGATAGCCCTGCGGCAGATCGGCGTAGAAGTAGTTCTTGCGGTCAAAGCGCGACCAGGCATTTATCTCAGCCTCGATCGCCATGCCGGTGCGCACCGCTTGCCGGATGCATTCGCGGTTGGGCACAGGCAGCATGCCCGGCATCGCGGCATCGACGAGGCTGACCTGCGAGTTCGGCTCCGCGCCAAATTCGGTGTTGGCGCCCGAGAACAGCTTGGACTTCGACGTCACCTGCGCGTGAACTTCAAGCCCGATCACGACCTCCCAGTCGCCGGTCTGTCCCTGAATGCGGTATGTGCTCATTGTCTTCACCTTCGTGATCTCCTGCGAAAGCAGGAGTCCAATTCATCATTGCGCCGCTGGGCTCCTGCTTTCGTAGGAGCGCATATGGGCATTAATCCTTGTCGTCCTTCAGCACCTTGCCATCCGGCCCGAACCGCGCCTCACCATGATCGACATTCTTGCGCACCCAATTGGCGAACATGAAGGTCAATGGGATGGCGAGAACAATCCCGATCCCGGCGATGGTGAGGGCGGTTTGGTCAGTCACAAGCACACCTGCGACCTGTCCAGTTCACCGCCCGTGCCCATTTCGCTGTCATATTCGACTAGCGATCCATCGGTGTCGATGCGTTGGGTGACACGGTAACGCAAGGTCCCAAGACCCCTTGGTACCGAGACCTCGAATACATCACCCTCGCGCTCGACCCTTGCATCTTCATCAAGCTCGGTCGCGAGACATTGTGCAACCGTTTGCGCAGGCTTGTCGCTAGTCGCACTAAAGGTGGCCGCAAGCGGACCTGCGTTGAATGTCCCAAGGTTGGAATCGGCACAGCCGGTAAGCGTTGCCGCCGCAATCAAAAGCGCAGGCAAAACGTTTCTCACCACCACTTCTCCGGCTGCGCCGTAAATCCGGCACGCTCCTGAATCGCCAGACCGGCGTCGAGCACGCTCTGCTCGTCAAACGGCTTGCCGACCAGTTGCAGGCCGAGCGGGAGGCCGTCGGGGTTAAGGCCCGCGGGGACGCTCATGGCCGGAAGGCCAGCCAGCGAGGCGGGCACTGCGAAGACGTCGTTCAGATACATCGTCAGCGGGTCTTCGTTGAGGCTGCCCAGCGGGAAGCTCGCGGTCGGCGTCGTCGGCGCGAGGATCAGGTCGCATGTCCCGAACGCCTGCTCAAAGTCGCGGCTCACCAGCGCGCGAACCTTTTGCGCCTGGTTGTAATAGGCGTCGTAGAAGCCAGCTGAGAGCACATAGGTGCCGATCAGGATGCGGCGCTTGACCTCGTCACCGAAACCGGCGGCGCGTGTCTCGGCATACATGTCCTGCAAGCCCGCTCCATCTGGCAAGTCGCGCAGGCCGTACCGCACGCCGTCATAGCGCGCGAGGTTGGACGAAGCTTCGGCAGGCGCGATGATATAGTAAGCGGGCAGCGCGTATTTGGTGTGGGGCAGCGAGATGTCGACCACTTCCGCACCCGCATCGCGCAGCCATTCCTTGCCCTGCTCCCACGAAGCGAGGATCGCATCGTCGGTGCCGTCCATGCGGTATTCCTTGGGAATGCCGACCTTTTTGCCTTTGAGGTCGCTCGACAAAGCGGCGTCCCAATCGGGTACGTCCATCTTCAGGCTGGTCGCGTCCTTGGCGTCGAAACCCGCCATCGCGCCAAGCATGATCGCGCAATCCTCCACCGAGCGCGCCATCGGGCCTGCCTGATCGAGCGAGCTTGCGAAGGCGACTACGCCCCAGCGCGAGCAACGCCCGTATGTGGGCTTGATACCGCAAATGCCGGTGAAGGCAGCGGGCTGACGGATCGAGCCGCCGGTGTCGGTGCCGGTCGCAGCGGGCGCAATGCGTGCGGCCACGGCGCTGGACGAGCCACCCGAGGAACCCCCGGGCGACATTGCCGCATTGGTGCCTTCCTTGCGCCAAGGCGAAGAGACATTGCCGAAGAAAGAGGTCTCGTTCGACGAACCCATCGCGAACTGGTCGAGATTGAGCTTACCCAGCATGCCCGCACCCGCATTCCAGAGGTTCTGGCTGACGGTGCTTTCATATTCGGGCTTGAAGCCTTCGAGGATGTGGCTCGCGGCGGTGGTCTGCACGCCCTTGGTGGCGAACAGGTCCTTCATGCCGATCGGCACGCCGCCCATCGCTCCCAGTGCCTCGCCCTTAGCGCGCTTTGCGTCAGTCGCATCGGCTGCGGCGAGCGCGTGGTCGGGAGTGGTGACAATGAAGGCGTTGAGTTCAGCCGCCGAAGCGACGGCCGCGTTGAAGCTCTCCGCCACTTCGCGCGCGGTGAAGTCTCCGCCGGCCACGCCGTCGCGGATGGCTTTGACGCCAAAAGAAGTGAAATCGGTCATTATTCGATCACCTTGGGCACGCCGAAAAAGCCATGTTCGGCAGCGGGTGCATTGGCGAGCACTGCGTCGCGCTTTCCGCCGCCGGTTTGCGGATCGGCATCGACCACGTCATCGCGCAGGCGAAGCGTGTTGGGGATCACCGCCGACATCGGCTCGACCCCGCTCACATCGACCTCGCCCAGCTGCTCGACCCAATCGAGGATCCCGTTCAGCTCGGGCACAAGGCTTTCGAGTTCTGCATCGCCCATTTTGATGCGGGCGAGCCCGGCAATCTTGGCGACTGTTTCTTTGTTGACTGACATAGGCGCGCGTTAGCGCCCGCCGCGGCGCCCTTCAAGCGCGAGTTGCGTGTGAAAGGCCTCTAATTGAAGGGCTCACCCGCCGGTTCGCCATCGATGTAGAGCTGCTGGCCTTCAAAGGGGCGCAATTCGACCTCGCCTTCATAGGCAGGGCGTTCGATTCCGCCTGAATTCTGGCCTTCCAGCTGTCCGCGATTGATCCGCTGCGGGACGGCCTTTGCGCTGCCAGGTTCGACATTGAGCAGGATGAAGCGGGCACCCCATTCATTGTCGCTTAGCAGGGCAATCAACTGACCCTCATCATCCTCTCGCAGCAACACCGCGCGACAGGCTTCGCGGCAAAGGCGGATTTCATCGCGCAAATAAGCGCGGATCGCCTCAGCGGTCGGCTCGTCAAAGCCGCTAAGGTCAGCCTGTTCGGCAATCTCGCGCCGCTCTGCAATGCGCAGGCCATAGGGGCGGTGTTCGAGCATCGCGGCTTCGGAAGCCAGCCGCGCGATTTCTGCATCCTCGCTTGCCTCCAGCTCAGCGAGAGCCTCGCGACCGGCATCGCCGAAATCAAACTTGAGCGCGGCATAGTCAAAGTCTTCGACGCTCACCGCACCCGATTCAAGCCGCGCAAGCTGGTTGCTCGCCGAAATACTGCCGAAATTGAAGATCGGCAAAGCGAGAATGAGCGCAATCGCGCAGGTCAGCACCGCCAGATGCAGGTTCGACTGGCGCAAATATCCGCGCCAGCCTTCCTTGCGCCCGCGAATGGCAGAGGCGAAATAGGCGACGCCGTAAGCCACAGCAACCGCAATCGCGACCAACGCCCACAGCCGCTCCGGGCTAAGCCCGTGCTGGCCGATCCGCGTGCCCATCGACAGGGCCGCCATCGCTGCCAGCGGTAGAATGCCCAGCGCGAGCACGAAGCCAGCGATCCTGAGCACCCGCGAGTTGCTCGCGGTTTCATCATCGTCGCGCACCACAGCATTGGTGAGCACGAAACAGCCCACCGCAATTGCCAGCAGCAGCGGCGTTGCGCTTTGGGTGGCCTCCCACAGCACATCAAGCCCCGACAAAATCACCGCGAGCAGGAACAGCACCAGCGCAATCGCCAGCGGAACCGCGAGGATCGACAGGACAAGCAGCACCACATTCTGCAAAGTGCCGATGATCTTGAGTTGGTTGCGCAAGACGCCCAATGCCGCACCAAAGGCAGCACCCGAAAAGACCCAGCCGAACCATTCCTGATCGATCAGGTCATGGAGCAGGTCGATCTGTATCGCGCGGAACAGTTCTGACAGGAGGTATATCAGTGCCCAGCTGAGCCCGACAAAGGCAAACGCGCCTGCACCGGTGATGGCGTCGGTCCAGACATGGAAATGGGTGTCTTTGTAGCTGGTGCTCCAGCGCAGCCGGTGGAAGTCCGCCTGGAACAGAGGCAGCGCCAATGTGACTGCAAGCATGCCGGAAAAGACCCAGAAGCCCTCATCAGCATAGTGATCGCCCGCGCTCGTCGCGCGCCAGGCAATGCCCGCCATGACGAGCGCGACAAGACCTGCAAACAACGCGGAAGACTTCCAGCGTTCGGGTGACAGGGTGAAAGCCGCTGCGCCCGATCCGAACACCAGCGCCGCAGTCAACGCCATGCGCCACGGCACATCTTCGCCGCCATCACTGGCAAAGTGGATCAGCAATCCGGCAAGCGCCAGCATCGCGGCAAGCGCCCATGGGCGCAGGTTCCACCCGTTCAGACTGCTATCAAGACCGGCATCATCCGCTGGCAAGGCTGCATTATCGCTCATCGACCTCTCCCGAATTCAAGAGACGAGTCTAGCGCGAAGCGAGCGCAGCCAAAAGGGGACAGGTTTTCCAAGAAGCGGAAATGCCCGGCACAGAACCGGACAAAACCGCATTCGGGCGCTTTTGCCGGGTGCAGGAGCTACTCGGCTACTGGCGGACCTTCACCCTCAGGAGCGCCCAAACCGCCCTGCATCGCTTGTTGCAGGATCATCAGATTGCGGTCGAAGGTTTCGCGGCTCATGAAATCGACCACTTCGATTTCAAAGATGAGATCGGCGTTGGGCGGGATAGGAGCGCCGGGAGGCGGCTCTGCGCCATAGGCTAGCTCGGACGGGATATAGAGTTCGTAAGTGCCGCCCTTCTGCATCAGTTGCAGGCCCTGATAAAAACCGTCGATAGTGGCATCGGGTTCAATCGGGAACGGGCTGCCTTCGGGGAAGACTCCTTCAATCGGGAGCGGGATGTCCTGCGATTCGTCAAACACTTCACGATTGGAAGCGAGCATGCCTTTGTATTTCACAAAGACCATGTCGCCTTCCTGCGGGTTCGGGCCGGTTCCTTCGACCAGCGTATCGACGCTCAATCCCTTGGGCACTGCCGCCCAGGCAAGGCCGCCGCCGAGCAGAATCGCGACAAGTACGCCCAGCCAGATTTTGACGAGCGAGCCCTTGGCGACGGGCTGGATCGGAACGCGGGTAATTTCGGTCATGGATTATCCCTGATGCATTTGCGCCCATCCCATAAGCAAAAGGGCGCGGAAACTCTTCCGCGCCCTGATGGCTTATCATTTGTGCTGATTCAAGCACTCTCGAAGAGAGAAGCACCCGAATTCGGCGCCCCGGCCTACTTGATGCCGTCGCGTTCCATACGCTTACGCTCAAGCTTGCGAGCACGGCGAACGGCAGCAGCCTTTTCACGGGCGCGCTTTTCGCTGGGCTTTTCGTAGTGGCGACGCAGCTTCATTTCGCGATAAACACCTTCGCGCTGCAGCTTCTTCTTGAGCGCGCGGAGGGCCTGATCGACATTGTTATCGCGAACCATGATTTGCATAAACGGCTACTACCTTGTCTTTCTAATACAGCACGTTAGCCCGCAAGAACAACGCGGGAAGACGCGTAAATTTGACGCTGGAACCGGCGCGAATCCCGCAGGAATCACGCTCGAACTGGGGCGCTCTTAACCCCGCCCGGCAAAAATGGCAAGATCGCAATGGGTTGAAGATGCGCTGCTCGACGCAATTTCAGCCATGCACGCAAAGCTAGGCAGAAGCCGCCGCCATGTCTAAAGGCCCTTTGCAATGACTTCATTAGCTCTCTCCCCCCTTGTCGGATCGCTCTATGTCGCGCTTGGCGGCGCGGTCGGTGCGGTTGCACGCTACCAGCTTGGCCGCGCGGTGACGCATATTGCGGGACCAAACACCGGCTTTCCCTGGGCGACGCTCAGCGCGAACATCATCGGCAGCCTCGCGATGGGCCTGCTGGCCGGGTGGCTTGCGCGCCACACATCGGGCGGCGAAAGCTCGGAGGCCTTGCGGCTTCTGATCGGCGTCGGGTTGCTGGGGGGCTTCACCACATTCAGCGCCTTCAGCCTTGAGATGATGCTGCTGATCGAGCGCGGATCGAGTGCCCTCGCCTTTTCCTATGCGCTGGTGTCCGTCGTGGCAGGCCTCGCCGCGCTCTATATCGGGCTTGTCGCGATGCGGGGTGCAGCATGAGTTCCGAATCTTCCAATCCAGAACCATCCAAAGAAGTCCGCCAGTTCACCGTCACTGAAGACGATGACGGCATCCGGCTCGACCGTTGGTTCAAGCGCAATCTGCCGGTGATCGGCTTTGCCACGATCTCGCGCTGGGCGCGCACGGGTCAGGTGCGTGTCGATGGCGGGCGGGTGAAGCCCGAAGATCGCCTCGCCGCAGGTCAGGTCCTCCGCGTGCCGCCGGGCGGTGAAGCCCCGCACAAGGCACCCAAGCAGCGCCGGGAGTTGACGGCGGAGGAAATCTCCGAAGCGCGCGACATGGTGATCCGTGAAACGCCCAGCGCAATCGTGCTGAACAAGCCGCCGGGTCTGGCGACGCAGGGCGGCAGCAAGACCACCAAACACGTCGACGGCCTGCTCGATGCATTCGTTGAAGGCGAAGACACACCCCGCCCGCGCCTTGTCCACCGGCTCGACAAGGACACCTCCGGCGTCCTGCTGATCGCTCGCACTCCGGGCAGCGCAGCGGCATATTCGAGGCGCTTCGCAGGGCGCAGCGCGCGCAAGGTCTATTGGGCGCTGGTCGTCGGCGTTCCCGAAGTGCGCGAAGGCACAATCGACGCTCCCCTCGCCAAACAGCCGGGCACCGGCGGCGAGAAGATGCATGTCGATGAAGAAGGCGGAGCGCTGGCCAAGACCCGCTACCGCGTCGTCGAACGCGCCGGCAGCCGCGCCTCGTGGGTCGAGTTGGAGCCGCTGACCGGACGCACCCACCAGCTGCGCGTCCATATGGCGGCGATCGGCCACCCGATCGTCGGAGACGGCAAATATGGCGGGCAGGACGCTTTCCTGACCGGCGCGATCAGCCGCAAGATGCACCTTCATGCGCGGCGCCTGATTATCTCCACGCCCGATTCCAAAGGGACCGGCGGCAAGCTCGACGTGACGGCTGAACTGCCCGAACACTTTGCCGCTACGATGGAGGCCATGGGCTTTGACCTCAGCCTGAGCGATGCCTCGCCGGTGCGCGACGAAGCGCCCGAGCGCACGCCTGCGGAGAAGAAACAGGCCGCGCGCCGCCACGCCAAGCAATACCGCAAGGACCGCCGAGGCGAACGCAAATCGCGCGCAACTTCGAAAGTGTCGGCCCAGAAGAAAGCGAAGAAAGCGGCGAAGGCCAAGAGCAAGCCCAAGGGCACCCGCAAGTGAGCGGCAAACTCGCGGTCTTCGATTGCGACGGGACGCTGGTCGATGGGCAGGCCGATATTTGCGACACGATGGAGCACGCCTTCACCCGCGCAAGGCTCGACCCGCCCAGCCGCCACGAAGTGCGCCGAATTGTGGGGCTGAGCCTGCCGGTGGCAATCCGCCAGCTCGCACCTGATCTCGAAGATGAGCGGGTCGGCCATGTGGTCGAATTCTACAGGAGCTTCTACTTCGAGCGCCGCCAGCAGGGCCTGCTGCATGAGCCTATGTTCGACGGAATCGCCGAACTTCTACGCGACCTGCACGAGCGCGGCTGGCAATTGGCGGTCGCAACGGGCAAATCGGATCGCGGGCTCAATGCCTGCCTCGACGGGCACGGCCTGAAAGACCTGTTCGTCTCGCTCCAGACCGCCGACCGCCACCCGTCCAAGCCGCATCCGGCCATGCTGGAAGCCGCTTTGTTCGAGGCAGGTGTGCAGCCGGTCGATGCGGTGATGATCGGTGATACCTCGTTTGATATGGTCATGGCCGAAGCCGCGCGCGTGCGCCCGCTCGGGGTCGCGTGGGGCTATCACGACGCGCAGGAACTGACCGAAAGCGGCGCGGCGATGGTTGCCGAAGATGTTGCCGGACTGCGCGCTGAACTGGAGCGATTGTGATGAGCCAGCTACCGAAAGACAATGAGGCCGATGCGACCCGCGCGGCGTGGCGGTACCAGATCATGAGCGGTATCCGCCTCGCCGCGATCCTCGGCGTTGTTGCAGGGATTTCCATCGCGCAAGGTGTTGTCGCGGCCCCCTATCCGATCGGCGTGGCGCTGGCGGTTATCGGGGTGGTCGCGTTTTTCTTTGCCCCGCCCATGCTCGCCAAGAAATGGAAAGCGCAAGATAGGGCCAACGACGCGGGCGAATGATGAAGCGGTTTTACGATGAAGTCGGCACGCGCGAAGTTGCGGGCGGGTGGCAGGTGACACTCGACGGGCGCGGGCTGAAGACAGTCAAAGGCACGCCGCAAGTGGTGCGAGCCGAGGCGCTTGCGGCTGAACTCGCAAAAGAGTGGTCAGCGCAAGGTGAAGAGCTTGATCCCAAGAGCTTCCCCCTGCGCGACGCGGTGGATTACGCCATCGACGTCATCACTCCCGATCCGGCGAGCATTGTGGACACAATCACCAAATATGGAGACACCGATACGCTGCTTTACCGCGCCGATCCTGACGAGCATCTCTATGCCCGCCAGATCGAAGTGTGGGAGCCAGTCGTCACCGCATTCGAGACGCGCGAAGGGATCAAGCTGACACGTGTCAGCGGGATCATCCACCGCGATCAGGACGAGGCCGCGCAGGCGGCTTTGCGCGCGCGGCTGATGCGGCTCGACCCGCTTGCTCTGGCGGGCGTCGAGGTGATGACCAATCTCGCCGCCTCGCTCATTGTCGGGCTTTCCGCCTATGAGACCGATGATCCGGCCGAAGCGCTCGCCTTGTGGCGCGCGGCGTGTCTCGAAGAGGAATGGCAGGCCGATCTGTGGGGCCGCGATTATGAGGCGGAGGAAAGGCGCGCCAAGCGGCAGGCCGATTTCCTTTCAGCGCATCAGCTTACATTGCTCGCCAGAGCGAACTAGTCGCCGTTCACAACCCAATCGGCGACTTCGCCCGCAACCTGATTGGCCACGCGGTTGAGCGCCGGTCCAACCAATGACGCTTCGGGTGCAAGCCCGCTTTCGCTCGCTTCGAAACGGCGCGACGTGACGCTGCCATCTTCACCCGTCCGCAGCGCGTCAAAGCGCACTACGACCGAAGATGTCGGCACGTCATAGGTCATCTCGATCAGCGTCCCGCGCACAGTCTGGCTTGCAATGGTCGGCGTGTCGTCGCTGTCCAGCACCAATGCCGCACCGCGCGTGCGCAGGGTTTCGCCTAGCAGGCGGCGGAACAAACGCGCAGGCTTCTCGATCCAGACCGCATCTTGCAGATAGGCGACTTCGGTATCGGTCACATTGACCGGCACGCGCAACACATCGAGCTTTGCTGGCACTTCAGGTGTCAGCACAGCAATCGCGCCTTCGCTTCCCTCGGTCCCCGTCACCGCGCCCGATCCGGCAGGAGCGGTCGCAGTCGATGACAGCGTCAACAAGCTCTCAGGCGGTTCCGCCGCGCCTAGGCTGATACAGCCGGAAAGCGTCAGACTTGCCGCCGCGAGCACCGCGAAAGTGCGGAACTGGTTCATGTCTCGTGTCCCTATCATGGCTCGTAATCCGGCAGTGACTGTCCGCCGATCAGCGATCCTGCACCCTGATTTTCGAGCCGTTCGGTAATCGCGCGCAGGCTCCGGCTGGTGGTGCGCAGATCCTGCAAGGTTGCCTCGGCTGCGGGCAAGGTCGTCTCGCGCAGCGCCCGCGCGGCTGGCCGCGTATCCTCCAGCGTCGCCGCGAGCGATGCCGCCGCCTCGTTCGCCGAGGCGAGCGTGCCGCGCAATTCGGCCGCGAGCAATGGCCCTTCCTGATTGAGCAATTGGTCGGTCGTCAGCGTCGCTTGCTCGAAAGCATCGAGCGCCTCGCCCGCTTCGCGCAAGGTCACTTCCATCTCGGCCAGCGTGGTCGCCATCTGCGGTGCAGCATCGGCCAACTCGTTGGTCAGCCGGTTCGAATTGGCGAGAATGCCCGATAGTTGCTGCTGGTTTTCAGGGCCGAGCAGGATGTTGAGATTTTCGGTCAGTGTCGCCAGCCGTTCCAGCAGCAACGGGGCGGAATTGAGCAGCGCGTTGATCCCGCCATCGCGCGGCGGGATGACCGGGCGCCCTTCGGGGCAGGCCGTTGTCTCGCATGTGATCGCAGGCGCATCCTTGCGCGCGCCGTCAAGCAGGATGGTCGAAACGCCGGTAAAGCTCGACTGGATTGTCGCGGTCGTCCCGACCAGGATTGGCACCTCGTCGCGCACCTTGACGCGGACACGCACGAATTCCGGATCGTCTTCGGAAAGGGCAATGCTGGTGACCTGACCAACCGGCACGCCAGCATAGGAAACCTGACTGCCATTCGCGAGGCCCGAAACGGCCTGTGAGTAGAAGATGTCGAATTCGTTTTGCGAGCCTTGCCCCAGCCGCGCGATCCACACGATCGCCGCCGCAAGCGCGAGCAACAATACTAGGACCACGGTCCCGACCCAGAGATGATTGGCTCTCGTCTCCATCACCCGCTCCTATGAACGCCTAAGCGCCGATATGTCCATGATTTGCTATTCATAAGTCTAACACCGCGCCTGCGCTGCCTGCGCGCCGCGTCCGCGCGGGCCGTTGAAATATTCCTCGATCCACGGATGGCCGATTTTCATCAGCTCGGGAATCGTGCCCACCGCGATAACCTTTTTGTCCGCCAGCACAGCCACGCGGTCGCAAATCTCGTAAAGCGTATCGAGATCGTGGGTGATGAGGAAAACGGTGAGGCCCAGCGTCTCTTTAAGCTCGCGCGTCTGCCGGTCGAACTTGGCCGCGCCGATAGGGTCGAGACCAGCAGTCGGCTCGTCCAGAAACAGCAGTTCAGGGTCAAGCGCGAGCGCCCGGGCGAGGCCTGCACGCTTCTTCATCCCGCCCGATAGCTCGCTGGGATATTTGGCAATGGCTTCTTCGGGAAGGCCCGACAGCAGCACCTTGTAGCGCGCGATTTCGCGGCGCAGCTCGTCGTCAATTTCTGGAAAGAACTTCTTGAGCGGCACTTCGACATTCTCGCCCACGGTCAGCGTGGAGAACAAGGCACCGCCCTGAAACAGCACGCCCCAGCGGCAGCGCACGCCGAAATCCTGATCGGGATCGACCCCGGTGATGGTCGCGCCCAGCACGTCGATCCGGCCCTCATCTGGCTCCTGCAAGCCGATGATCGAGCGCATCAGTACCGATTTGCCAGTGCCGGAACCGCCGACCACGCCCAGAATCTCGCCGCGGCGGACCTCCAGATCAAGCCCGTCATGCACGGTGAAATCGCCGAATTTGTTGACCAGCCCCTCGATCACAATCGGCGGATCGGGGCTGAAGCGTTCGTGGGAGGCGGTTCTGTTATCGGACATCGCTCAACCCCAACCGATCTCGGTAAAGAACACCGCGAAAAAGGCATCGAGCACGATCACCGCAAAGATCGCCGAGACGACCGCCATCGTGGTGCGCAGGCCGACCTCTTCCGAATTTCCCTGCACACGCATGCCGTGATAGCAGCCCGCCAGCGCAACAATCAGCCCGAAGACCGGCGCTTTGACCAAGCCCACCCACACATCGTGCAGCGGCACAACCTCCTGAATTCGCTCAAGGAAGGTGAAGAACGGTATGCCCAGCGCGACCTGCCCGATCACCGCGCCGCCGATGATCCCGACGACCGAGGCGTAAAAGCCCAGCAGCACCATCATCACAGTGCAGGCGATGATGCGCGGGATCACCAGCACCTCTATCGGCGAGATACCGATGGTGCGCATCGCATCGACCTCTTCGGTCAGTTTCATCGTCCCGATCTGCGCAGCAAAGGCGCTGCCTGACCGGCCTGCGACCATGATTGCGGTCATCAGAACGCCCAGTTCGCGCAGAGTGATCCGCCCGACCAGATTGACCGTCAGCGTCTCGGCACCGAATTGCGACAACTGCACCGCGCCCTGCTGCGCAATTACGATGCCGATGAGAAAGCTCATCAAGCCGATGATCGGCAGCGCGGCGACGCCGACCAGCTCCATCTGCCGAACGACCGACCGCATAGGAAAACGCGAAGGGTGCCGCGCAAGGCTCGCCGCAGCGATCAGGATCTGGCCGAAAAAGCCGACCACACCGATGATACCGGCCTGCGCGTTGAAGACCTGCTCGCCCATCGCCTCCGGCACGCGCTTCCACACCGGCACACGCGGGGGGAGCATCTCGGCATCATTGCCAGCGCTCTCCACCGCTTCGAGCAATCGCTGCGCCTGATTGGAGGCTCCGGTGACGCTGGCTGAATGCGCGCGTGACAAGCGGCAGGTGATCCACGCGCCGACCGTATCGATCTCGCTCACACCCGACAGGTCGATCGCGCTCAGAGGCTCGCTTACTGCCTGAAGATCATTCTCTATCCGGCCGATTGTCGAAACCAATAAGGGTCCGGAAAGCAGGAGCTTTTGCCCGCCCGCCCCGTCATCTTCGAGAGAAAAGTGCGCATCAGCGTCCATAACCGGCAAGCTATGCGGTGTTTTTGTTGCAGGCTCAAGTGGGCATGCACATGCGAGAATTGTTGCACTGCACCCAATGGCTTGGCATGGCATTTTTAACTTGGGTGCCATGCCACCCGCTCCCTCCGCCCTTCCACCCGGATCGTAACCCGGTGTGATAATCCGGGTGGAAGGGCGGAGGGAGCGGGTGGCCCCGGCCCGAAACAAACTCAGAAACAAACAACGCGCGTTAGCGAGCCAGGCAACATGACTCAGACAATCGACACAACGTTCGACCCCGTCGCAATCGAGGCGCGATGGTATTCCCATTGGGAGCAGACCGGCGGATTCCGCCCCGAGCGCCCTGACGCCGAGCCCTACACCATCGTCAACCCGCCGCCTAATGTGACCGGCTCGCTTCATATCGGCCACGCGCTCGACAACACGTTGCAGGACATCGTGATCCGTTACGAGCGCCTGCGCGGCAAGGACGCGTTGTGGGTGGTTGGCACCGACCATGCGGGCATTGCGACTCAAATGGTGGTCGAGCGCCAGCTTGAAGAACGCCAGGACAAGCGCACCAATTACACCCGCAAGGAATTCGTCGACAAGGTGTGGGAATGGAAGGCCGAAAGCGGCGGAACCATCACCAACCAGCTTCGCCGTCTGGGCTGTTCGATGGACTGGTCGCGCGAGCAGTTCACGATGGACGAGCACTTTACCAAGGCCGTGCTTAAGACCTTTGTCGACCTCTACAATGACGGTTTGATCTACCGCGACAAGCGTCTGGTGAACTGGGATCCCAAGCTCAAGACCGCGATCAGCGATCTCGAGGTCGAAACGCAGACCATCCCGGGCAGTTTCTGGCATTTCCGCTATCCGCTGGAGGATGGCGTGACGCTGAGCGACGGGCGCGACTACATCGAGGTCGCGACCACGCGGCCCGAGACGATGCTCGCCGATATGGCGGTTGCGGTCCACCCCGATGATGAGCGCTACAAGAGCGTCGTGGGCAAACATGTGGTGCTGCCGATCACCGGCCGCCGCGTGCCGATCGTGGCTGACGAACACGCCGATCCCGAGCTTGGCTCGGGCGCGGTGAAGATCACGCCGGGCCACGACTTCAACGATTTCGACGTGGGCAAACGCGCCGGGTTTGCTGCGGGCGAGATGCTCAACATGCTCGATGGCGATGCCAATGTCTGCCAGACTTCGGACGGGCTGGTGCCGGAGGAATATCTCGGCCTTCACCGTTTCAAACGCGACGGCAAAGACGGCGCGCGCGAGCTGGTTGTGCAGCGCCTGAAGGAACAGGGCTACCTGATCCCGCACGTCTCCAAGACCAAGAAGGGCGAGGAAGTCGAACACGACGCCGAACCGCGCCAGATCGCAACCCCCTTCGGCGACCGCGGCGGCGTGGTGATCGAGCCGTGGCTGACCGACCAATGGTATGTCGATGCCGAAAAGCTCGCCGCAAAACCCATTCAGGACGTGCGCGACGGCACTATCGAAATTGTCCCGAAGTCGTGGGAGAAGACCTTCTTCAACTGGATGGAGAACATCCAGCCTTGGTGTGTCTCGCGCCAGCTATGGTGGGGGCACCGTATTCCGGCTTGGTTCGATGCAGACGGCAATGTCTTCGTCGCGGAAAGCGAAGAGGCCGCGAAGGCTCAGGCCGGTGAAGACACCGAGCTGACCCGCGACTCCGACGTCCTCGACACATGGTTCTCCTCCGCCCTCTGGCCTTTCGCAACGCTTGGCTGGCCGGAAGAAGGGCAGCCGCTGCTCGAAAAGCACTTCCCCAACAACCTGCTCATCTCCGGCTTTGACATCCTGTTCTTCTGGGATGCGCGGATGATGATGATGGGGCAGTACAATATGGGGCAGGCGCCCTGGCCCAAGCTCTATCTGCACGGCCTTGTGCGCGCAGCCGATGGCGCGAAAATGTCGAAGTCGAAGGGCAATGTCGTCGATCCGCTCGGCCTGATCGACCAGTATGGCGCCGATGCGCTGCGCTTCTTCATGGCGGCGATGGAAAGCCAGGGCCGCGACATCAAGATGGATGAGAAGCGGGTCGAGGGATACCGCAACTTCGCCACCAAGCTGTGGAACGCGACGCGCTTTTGCCAGTCCAACGGGATCGGAAAGAGCTCGACGATCAAGGCGTCGACCGCGCGTCTTGCCGCCAACCAGTGGATCATCGGCGAAGTGCAGAATGTCTGCGCTGAAATCGAGGCCGCAATGGCCGATCTGCGCTTCGATGCGGCGGCGAACGCGATTTACCAGTTCACATGGAGCCGGTTCTGCGACTGGTATCTGGAACTGATCAAACCGGTCTTTGCAGAGGGCGCAAGCGAGGCTGCCGCCAGCGAAACCCGCGAGGTCGCCGGGTGGGCGCTCGACCAGATTCTGGTCATGCTCCACCCCTTCATGCCATTCATCACCGAAGAGCTGTGGCACGCCCAGGCCAAGTTTCAGGGGGGGACACGCAAATACGACCTCATAACTGCCGCATGGCCCAGCCCGCGCGCCGAAGTCTCCAAGGAAGCGACCGACGCGATTGATTGGGTTATCGACCTCACCTCCAATGTCCGCTCGGCCAAGAACGAGCTGGGCATTTCGCCGGGCGCAAAGCTGGCGGCGTTCCTGCCGAGCGCTTCGAGCCTCGCGACCTCGACCATCGAGCGCTCAAGCGCAGCCATAGAGCGGCTTGCGCGCCTGACGCCGGTCACTATCGGCGAGGCTCCCGCAGGACCGGCGATGCAGGTGACCGCAGGAAGCGATGTGTTCGTGATCCCGCTCGAAGGGATCATCGACATCGCAGAAGAGAAAGCCCGCCTCGAAAAGGCGCTCGCCGTCTCGCAGAAGGAAGCGAAGAGCCTCGAAGGACGGCTTTCCAACGCCAATTTCGTCGAGCGTGCGAAGCCTGAAGCGGTCGAAAAGGCCAAAGCCGACTTCGCACACCACGCCGCCGAGGCCGAACGGCTCGAAGGCGCGCTGGCGCGGTTGGGCTAGTTTCCTACTTGCACCCAGTGTGCGACAAGGGCGCAATGAGCATTGCAGCGCAACTTTTTGGCCCGTTGGCAGCGCGAATCCGCGCGCTGTGCGCAATGCCGCAGGTTTTTCCTTCTAGACCGTGTAACATGCGGTCCATGTCTCGGGTAAGGCTCTGTAATCAAAGGATGTTGGAATGGCGCTGATTCTCGCCACCGACGACCATGGGGAGCCCGAGATCTTCGCCGCGCTGCAAGGCGAAGGCGCAAGCACCGGCAAGCCTGTCGCCTTCATCCGCACCTCGCGCTGCAACCTCGCCTGCACTTGGTGCGACACGCCCTACACATGGCACTTCGACGATGACGAGCGCCCGCATCGGGGCGGCGTGACCTACGCGCGCAAGGCCAACCAGGTCTCGCTCGAAGTGTGGGACGCGGCAAGCCGGATCGCGGAGCTGGGTCAAGAGCGCCTCGTCATCACCGGCGGGGAGCCGATGTTGCAGGCGGGTGCGCTAAGCGAGATGCTCGAGCATCTGTCAGACATCAGTCCGGGCATGAATATCGAGATCGAAACCAACGGGACGGTGAAGCCGCCCGCGCGGCTTGACATACGGATCGACCAGTTCAACGTCAGCCCCAAACTTGCGCATTCGGGCAATGCCGCCGAACTGGCGCTGATTCCTGACCGACTCGACCACTTCGCCGCCGATCCGCGCGCATACTTCAAGTTCGTGATCGCCGCGCGCGAGGATGTCGGTGAAGTGCTAGACCTGATCGCCACATACCGGCTTAACAAGGAACGGGTCTTCCTGATGGCGGAGGGCACATCGAGCGAGATTCTGCGCGATCGTCAGCAATGGCTCGCGCCTGTGTGTCTCGAAAATGGACTGCGTATGTCTGATAGATTGCACATTCATCTTTACGGAGACATGCGCGCGACATAGTGTTCATCCGGGGGCAAGGTATGGATATCTTCATTAGCTACTCACGGTCAGACCGTGAGCGCGTAAATCATATAGCCAAAGGGCTTGAGGCTGAGGGCTACTCGGTCTGGTGGGACCGCGACATTCGCGCAGGCGAAGAGTTCGATCACGTCATCGACAAGGCGATCAAGAAATCGAAGGCCATTATCGTGGTCTGGTCGAAGCATTCGATCGACAGCCGCTGGGTCAAGGAAGAGGCAGAGGACGGCGTCGAGGCGGATACGCTGGTGCCGATCACAATCGATCCGGTGACGATCCCGCGCGGTTTCCGCCGGATCCAAGCGGCCGAATTGCAGGATGGCGGCGACAACCCCACCAACAGCATCAATTGGCCCGAGTTTCTCGACAGTGTGCGCAAACAAGCGGGCGAAGGCGAAGGCACGCCCTCTCCTGATGATCCGCTGGCGCAGGCCCTGTCGCGTGCGGCGACTGCAACTGCGGCTCCCTCGCCTACGCCCGCGCCCGCCGCGGAGAGCAAATCCGCACCGCCCGTGTGGAAGCGCTACTGGCCTGCTGCGGCGAGCATCTTCGGGCTTCTGGTCGCCGGTGTGCTTGCACTCCAGCTGTTCGGCGGCGGCTCGATCACCGCACCCGATGATCCTGAAGACATGACGCCGGTTGTGCTCGGCATCTATCCTAATGAGAGCTTCGGACTCGATCAGGCGCGCGGTCTCGACGCGGCCTTCAACGACATGCCGCAGGTGATGGTGGTAGAGCTTTCGGCTTCACTCGATGCGATGAAGGCGCGCGAGGCCCCCGAACTGATTGAGCGGCTCAAGACCTATCTGGCCGAACGCAATGTGGTTGCCATTGTCGGTCCCTCGATCACAGAGTTTACCCCGCAAGTTCTCGAAGTGGTCGAGAATAGCGGGCGCAATCCGGCCATCGTGCTGACCACCGCCGCATCGCGCCAGGATATTGGCTGGGACGATAGCAACTTGCCGCTGTTCCGCGTCGGATCGGGCGTGGATGAGCGCGCAGAGCAATTCGCGCGGCTCGCCCAGAACACCGTCGCAAGCGGGGTCGAACTGGTGCTCGCCTATGAGAAGAACACCGACCCGAATGAAACCACCTACGGCCAGCTGTTCTTCCGCCGCATTACCGAGCGCCTGCCGCAATGGCGCGAATGGTCGGACCAGAACCGCGTGCGCAGCATCTCCTATACGCGCGGCTCGATCATGGACTCGTTCTCCAGTCCGCAGCGCAGCGGCCTGTTCGACCAGAACAAGATGGTGGTCGTTGTTGGGCTGAGCAGCGATTACAAGGATCTGGTCGAGAACTTCTATGGTGCCGGACAGCCGCGTAGAGCCGCTCTGCTCGGCGGATGGAACACCAGTAAGGCAGTGCGCGATATCAGCGCAGAATTGCCGGTCCAGCACACCCGCCTGTTCGATATGACCGACGTCTATCGCAGCCCCGCTGACACCCGCGCCCTTCCCGATTCGCGCCGGTTCCAGCAAGAGTTCGGCGTGCTGACGCCTGCACTCAGACAAGAGGCAGTTGCCTATGATAGCGGCCTCGTCGTCAAGCAGGCAATCACCCAGATCGAAGGCGAAGTGCGTGCAGAAGAGCTTGTTGCGATCCTGCGCGGTCAACGCTTCAACGGGGTGACGGGAGAGATCACCTTCCCCGGCGATGGCGAGAATTGGGGCCAGAACAGCGGCACTGCCGGCGGGATGCGCCCGCTCTACAATCTCAGCTACGATCCCGGCGCGACCAATTGGACCGAGATCGAGAGCTTTGACGCGCTGCTGGGACGCGAAATCGCACGCAACTAACAATAAGAGCTCGGGTCGAAATCTATGGGTTTTCTGAAACAGCAGCATGCCAGCGGTATGGTCGGCATGGTCATAATCACGCTTGTCGTATCGCTGGTGGTGCGAGCCTGGTGGGCTGGCGGGTTCGACAACCTTCTCATTCCCGGCAAGGCGGTGGAGAACGAAGTCGTCGCCCAGATGGAGGCCTATCCCGGCAATGAAGTGTTGCTTGAGCAGCTCCAGACCGATTTCCCTCGCGCCTATGACGATCTGACCGAGACATTGGGCAGAGCCGCGCGCGGTCCGGGCGGTGAGAACAGAGTGCTGATCGCGGCCAATCTGTGGGCGCTTAACTTCTTCGCCAGCCACGACCGCGACTTTGCCGCCGCCCCGATCGAAAGCCTCGATCACGTGATGGCGCTGCAACAGACCTTCTTGGAAGAGCTGCGGGCGCATGACGAATATGCCTGCGCGGCCTATGCCAAGGGCGAAGCGCAGGAAGAGCCTTTGCCCGAGAGCTTCGACATCGCCGGTGGTGAGATTGTCGCAGCGCGCTTTGCCGCGATCAAGGCAGGCCGCACGAACCAGCAATTGCGGCTGGGACTAACCCCGGCGCATTGGCAGGCCTTGGTCGCAACGATGCGCGAGAAGGGACTCAACGAAGAACAGATCGCGGTGGCTTTCGGCGAGGCTGACCCAGCGAGTATCGGCGCACCGCTCGCCTGCGAAATGGCAATCGAACTGGTCAGCGCGATCCGCGCGCAGCCTCAGGAAGAGCCGCGCGCGCTGTTGACCGGCGCCTATATTAGCGGAGCGGAATAGCGGGCTGAATCAACCCTGCGAACGCCAGCGCAGCACAACGCGATCGACGATCTCTTCTTCGCCGCCGCCTTGCTGCCACAGATCGGCAAAGCTCGGATCTTCGGAGGCCGGGCGCTTGTGCTCTTCGAGATTGTCAAAGTTCACGCGGATAGGGATTGCGACACCTTCGCCGCAGATGATCACCTCGCGGTTGCGCAAGGCCGGGATGGAATCGAGGAAGCCGCGCGCGCCCTCGGGCATGGCGGCCTTCACGAATGCCTGATCTCGGTCATTGTTGAGGCGCATCGACAGGATCGTGCCGCATTGCGACAGCACGCCTTCGGCAAGGTCGGACGGACGCTGGGTAATCAGGCCGAGCGAGATGCCGTATTTACGGCCCTCCTTGGCAATCCGGCTGAGGATCTTTGCAACCGAAGAACCGTCCGAGTTCTTCTCGTTGGGAACGTAACGGTGCGCCTCTTCGCACACGAGCAGGATCGGACGGGTGCGTTCCTCGCGGCCCCAGATCGCAAAATCGAACACCAGCCGTGAAAGCACCGCGACCACCGTCGAGGTGATGTCGGACGGCACGCCCGAAACGTCGATGATCGAGATCGGCTTGCCATTGCCGGGCATGCGGAAAACCTTGGAGATGAAGTCGGCCATCGTATCGCCGACCAGCATGCCGGAGAACATGAACTGGTAGCGCGGATCGGCCTTGATCTCTTCGAGCTTGCCCTTGATCCGCATATAGGGCGCTGACGAGGTCGCCTTGTCGAGCTTGCCCATCTCGTCCTGAATCTTGGTCGAAAGGTCGGAGAGCAGATAGGGGATTGGCGAGTCCACCGTGATCTTGCCCATCTTCTCGGCCAGTCGGTTTTTCGAACGGGCATGCAGCAGACACTTGGCAAGAATATCGGCATCAACCTGACGCTCATTGCCATCGCTGGTGAGCAGCACCTCGCAATGTTCCTCGAAATTCATCAGCCAATAGGGCATCTGGAGGTTCGACACGTCGAGGATATGGCCCGTTTGGCGAAACGCGGCCGAATACTCGCCGTGAGGGTCAATCATCACGATGTGGCCTTCGGGTGCGGCCTGACAGATGCGGTGAAGGATCAGCGCAGCACTGGTCGATTTACCCGTACCGGTCGACCCCAGCAGCGCAAAGTGCTTGCCCAGCATTGCATCGATATAAAGGCCCGCGCGGATATCCTTGGTCGGGAAAACCGTGCCTATCGTGATATTGGCGCGGCCATCGCTGGCGTAGATTTGTTCAAGGTCTTTGGTGGTTGCGGGATAGACCATCGCGCCGGGCACCGGATAGCGGGTCACACCGCGCTTAAACCCGTGGATGCGGCCAGTGAGCTTTTCTTCCGAGCCCTCGCCGAGAAAGTCGATATGCGCGATGATGCCGTTTTCGCTGCGCCTATCCTTGCGCTGATCGCGGACATTGGCGAGCAGCCACGCATTGCCAACACGGATCTTGATCTGGCTGCCAACCTGTCCGGCCAGCATGATCGAGGGATCGGTGTCCCCCATACATTCGTTGAGTCGCTGGATGTCGAGCGCGATTTGCGAGCCCGCACCCGACACTTCGAGCACGATACCAATCGGCTGGCGGGCATTGTCGGCAGCTTTTTCTGCCTGAGGAGCACCCTGTGAACCGCCGCGTGAACCGGGCGCGTTTTCAGCCCCTTCGGCGGCGGGGAAATTGTGATTGCCCATATCGGTCATGTGAGTCTTCCTTAACCCCTATCGAGTGCCCGCCGGGTTCTCGCGCGACCCGGTCGGTGTTTGACACCCCGGCTTTTGCGGGATTGAGGTTAAGATCGCGTCAACAATGTTGATCGCACATTTGAGCGAAATCGCTAAAAATCAGGACCTTGCGAAGAATCGTCCGGCCATCCAACCCATCGAAACCGACAAGAGGATCGCTCCGAGCCCGTAAAACAGCGCAAAACGGTTGGCGAAATAGACCACCGATCCTTCGAGTCCGACCTTCACGACCTCGATATCGGCGGTCGCACTGGCGAGAACGCGGCCATTGGCGATGGCAAAGGTTTCGGCGGTGTATTCGCCGGTGGTCACGTTTGAGGGAAGCGCGATGCGCGCCTGATAAAGCACCCCTTCACTGATCCGCACGCCGCCCGCTTCCTCTTTATACAGGCCTGCGCGTTCGCGGGTTTCAACCAGCCCGCGGGCGTAACGCGACTGCTCTTCCGGCTCGATCTGGCCGGTTGGGCTGAGCTGGATAAACTCGGTGCCAAGCTCGTAAATCGCGGCGGTGCGCGGGTCGACGATCTCCTCAATCGGGCTGGAGGAGGCGACCGCGAAGAAGGAAGGCGCAGAGCGGAAATCGGTCGATCCTGCATTCATCCAGATACCCGCAATCCGGTCCTTCTCACGCAGACGGATCGGCTCGGTCGGGCCTTTCAGCACAACGACAATGTCGTATTGCGTGTTGCTTGCCGCCCCAGCCGGATCGATCACCGCGCCGTAAAGCAGCAGATTTGCGCCGGTGAAGCCCTGCCGCACTTCGACGCGATCCTGACTGACTTCAGGCACCAATATCGGCTCACGCTGGCCCATCAAGACAGGCGCTACGGCAAGCAGTGCGAGCGGAGCCAGCCAGCGCCTCACAGCGGACTGACCGTATAAATCTCGTCAGGCTGAACGCCCAATCCGTACAGCATCCTGAGCGCCACCAGAATGACGATGGCTGCAAGCACCAGCCGCAAAACCTCGGGCCGCGCCTTCATCGCGATCTGCGTGCCGAATTGCGCGCCCAGCACCGAGCCGAGCAGCAACAGACCGGCAAGCACGATGTCGACCGCCTTGGTCGTCAACGCGTGGGTCATCGTCGTCACCATAGTCACGAACAGGATCTGGAACAGCGAGGTGCCGACAACGACCTTGCCGCTCATACCCAGCAGATAGAGCATCGCAGGGACCAGAATGAAGCCGCCGCCAACTCCCATCAGCATGGTCAGAATGCCGACAATCACGCCCAGTATCAGCGGCGCGAGGGGGGAGATATAGAGGCCCGATGCGTAAAAGCGCGTGCGGAACGGCAAGCCTGCAATAAGCGGATGATGACGGCGTTTGCGCGGACGAACGTCCCCCTGTACCGTCCCCGGTGACATCGCTTCGAGCGCTTCGCGCATCATCAACGTGCCAATCGTGCCAAGCATGACCACATAAAGCACACCGATCACGACATCGATCTGCCCCCATGATTGCAGCAGCCGGAACAGAACGGCCCCCAACAGCGCGCCGACAACGCCGCCGCCGACCATGACCAATCCCATCCGGTAATCGACGCCCTTACGCTTGCCATGCGCGATCACGCCCGAAACGCTTGCGCCGGTCACCTGCGTCGCGGCCGAAGCAGCGGCAACGGTGGGAGGGATGCCGTAAAAGATCAGCAGAGGTGTAGTCAGAAACCCGCCGCCAACGCCGAAAAGCCCCGATAGGATACCCGTCAACCCGCCCAGCAGGACGATGAACAGCCCGTTCACCGAGAGATTCGCAATGGGCAGGTAAACATCCATGCCAATGCGATTAGCCTAGCCGCGCCAGTGTTGGAAGGCACACAAAGCGCCGATCCCCGCATCTAGAAGGGCCAAGTGCCTCAAGAACGGATCAGAAGCGGGTCGAGAGGGTTGCCGCCACGCCCGAAGCCGGCGCTGCATCACCGGCCACCTGCTCGCGCCAATCGACCGAAAGCCGCGCGGGCACTTGGCCGACGGACAGATCAACGCGCATGGTCGGGCCGACATCCACGCGGCTCGCATCTTCCTGCGCGCCGCCCCATGCGCCGCCGCCCAGGCTGAAGCGAATGGGTTGCGCCCCTGGTCCGTTAAAGCGCACCAGTTCGCGGGTCAGCGCAACCTGTCCGTCGGCAAACGGGGTCGCGCCTCGTCCTCCGACATAGCCAGCGCTGCCATAGGCTTCGATCCGGAAATCAAGCGGCAGGACTACCGGCGCAATCTCTGTAACCGCATAGGCAGCAGGACGTCGCACGACACCAAAAACATTATCGGTCACACGCATCTCGGCTGCGAGCCGCACGGGTATTGCTGGCACAGGCCGCGCCGAGAAACCGGCGGCAATCTCGCTCTCACCGCCTGTCACAAGCGCGCGATAGGCCCGCAGATAGGCGCGCGGATCATGCCCTGATCGCGGGGCGATGCGATATTGCAGATTGGCGCTCACCTGACTCGCTCCGTAAAGCGGAGCGCGTCCTTGCGAAATCAGCGAGGAATTGGACCCTTGCCGGTAGTAAGCAAACATATCGAGCGACCAACGATCAAGCTCGGGCCCGCCTTCGACGAAGGGCGGCGAGAACGGGAGCGGCGCTGCATCGACAGAGGCGCGCCGGGAAGGTGCGTAGGCCAATCCGGAAGAGCGAGAGCCCGGAACTGGCGCCATCGCCGCCTCGACCGCCCAATCCACTCGAAACGCCGCAGCCATCAGCAATTGATGGCCGCCTGCCACCGTGCTGTTCATTGGCCGATCTGATGGAATGAAAGCATTGTCACTTGCGCGCGGAGCCGCTTGATTCGAAAACGGGGCCAATTGCCACCCGGATGCAATTCGGCCGGGTTGGACAGGCAAAGTCAGCGGCGCATCACTAGCAATCCCGTAGGCTGGCAATGCTACTAATTCTGCGCCTTCATCAACTGCCTGTCGCTGGTCGGGCACATTGTGGCTGGCACTGCTCTCAGCCAGCAATAATTCGGCGCCGGGCAGGTCCATTGGCTCGATCGGGAAAGGGCTTTCCCATAGAACCACACGCCCCATGATCCACACCGCGAACAACACGCCGAGCATAGCCAAAGGACCGCCGCGGCGGCTTCGCGGCGGGTTCACTGCGGCATCGCTGTTCATAGCTGCAATGCCTCGACACTTGAGGTCGATACCAGCTGCCTGCCGCGCACATTTTCAAACCGCACCGGATGGCGGCTATGCGGGGTTTTGTCCCAGATGATCCCGCCGCCAAACAGGGTCGAAAGATAAGCGCTCACCGCGCGCCGTCCGGCCATAATCGCAATCACGTTGGTGACCGGAATGCGCAGCACTGCAAATATTCCTTCGACCACGCCATAATTGCGCGCGGTAAAGGCAAAGCGCCATGCGACGCGCCAAACGAAGAAAGCGAGGTTGGCGATCAGCAGCACTTTGAGCATCGGCGACATGGCAATCGGCTGGGTCCAGCCGAAGTTCGCTGCAACCACCATCAAGAGCGTAAGCGCGATCAGAATATAGCCCACGAGCAGCACCAGAGCCGTAAGCGGTCCGCGCCGGTCGCGGGCGCGCATCCATCTTTCCATTACGCCGCCGCCCCAGCCGATCCTGTCCCATCCCTGAAGCGCGATCCCGTGAACCCAGCGTGTCTTTTGCCGGACAATATGATCGAGCCGAGCAGGGAAGAAGGCGCGCGTTGCGATCAGCAGATCATCCTCTCCGCGCGCGCGAACAAACCGGCAAGTTCCGCCATTTCCGGCGACCATCAGACCCAGCTCGTAATCCTCGGTCAGCGATTCAGGCTCGAACGGTCCATCTTTGCTGCGCGCCTTTGCCAGCTGGTCAAGCGCATCGCGCGCTACCGCGCAGCCCACGCCCGCTGCTGGCAAGGCAGCTCCCACTGCATCACGCACGACCATCGCCTTGCCATGCGCTTCGGCAAATTCCTCGCAATAATGGCTGCCGAGCCATTGGCGCGAGCTTTGCGGGAGCGGCTCGACAGGCAATTGGGCAAAGTCCGCGCCAGAGGCAATCACACTGTCGAGGAGACCCAGCGCAGCCGGATCGACCATGTCTTCGGCATCGTGGAAGATCACCGACTTGAAGGTCTGGCCCATGCGCCGCTCATCATCGCACAGCGCATTATAGAGCCGGTTGAGGCAATCCGCCTTGGTGCTTGGCCCGTTGCGGTCATGGATGACCAGCCGAAGCCGCGCATCGCCGGGCGCGCTGCGCATCGCGGCTTCCAGCGTCTGAGGATCATTGCGGTATATGCCGACATAAAGGCGCAAATGCTCTTGCGGCCAGGCAGCGAGCAAATGCGCGATCGTTTCGCGGATGACCTCTGATTCCTGCCAAGCAGGGATGAACACCGCCGCCCCGCCATGCAGTTCCCGCTGCTGAAGCTCGTTGCGATTGACCTGCGGAGTCTGACCGCGTCCAATCACCCTTAGCCACAGATATGTCAGATCAACCGCCAGATCATCCAGCGCACCGATCAGAAAGAATATGCCCGCAAACAGAAGCAGCTCGTGCTGGAACACGGCAAGCCACTGCCACAGATCCCAAGTCCAAATAGCCAAGGCGACCCCTCTCCCTGCTAGAAAAACAGCCTAACGCGCTCGGATTAACCTTGCAACCATGATGACTTTTCGGGAAAGGAGCGCACGATATGTCCGATACATCTTCCAATGCTCCGAAGCCGCTGCTGCGGATTTTTGCGCCGGTCCGTGCACTCTTCGTAAGCGATGCGTCCGCAGGTGTGCTGCTGATCCTGGTCGCGGCCGCTGCAATGTTGGCAGCCAATTCCGTCTTCGCGCAGGAATATGACACGCTAATCAACGGCAAGTTTGATTGGTACCCGCATGCAAAGCTGAGCTCGCTGCACTACATCGTGAATGACGGGCTGATGGCGGTGTTCTTCTTTGTTGTGGGCCTTGAGGTCAAACGAGAACTGATCGTCGGGCAATTGGCGGATGCGAAGTCGCGGCGCTTGCCCCTTGTCGCGGCGCTCGCGGGCATGGTCGTGCCAGCCTTGGTCTTTATGGCAGTGTCAGGCGGCGGTGAGTATTCCCGCGGCTGGGCGATCCCGGCAGCGACCGACATTGCCTTTGCCATGGGCGTGCTAGGCATCCTCGGCAATCGCGTGCCCGGATCCTTGCGGATATTCCTGCTCACGGTTGCGATCGTAGATGACATAGGCGCCGTCCTTGTGATCGCGTTCTTCTATACCACTGTCGGCGATGCCTTTCTGTTCTGGCTTGCTGCATCGGCAGCGGTTTTCGCGCTCATGGTCATGCTCAACCGGATGCATGTCAGTCAGTTCTGGCCCTATATCTTGCTCGCATTGCTGCTATGGTGGTGCGTCCTGAATACCGGTGTCCATGCGACGATCGCAGGTGTGCTTGCCGCGCTGACGATCCCGATGCATCGCAAAGACGGCAATTCCATGCTCGAACGTCTTGAGCACGGCCTTGCACCGTGGAGCGCCTATCTGGTGGTGCCAGTCTTCGGCTTTGCCAATGCAGGCGTCTCGTTCACTGGGATGACGATCAACAATCTGCTTGATCCGCTGCCCGTCGCGATCGCTGCCGGTCTGGTTATCGGCAAGCAACTCGGCATCTTCTCCGCGATATTCGTCGCCGAAAAAACCGGCTTTGCCGCGCGCCCCGCTCATGCCAGTTGGCAGGAAATCTGGGGCATAACCATACTGTGCGGGATCGGCTTTACGATGTCGCTGTTCATCGGCCTGCTCGCCTTTGAGGGCAATCAGTTCCTGATTGACGAGGCCAAGATCGGCATTCTGACCGGATCGGCAATTTCCGCGGTGATGGGGTATCTAGTGCTGCGGTTCTCAACCGAGCATTCTGAGGAAACGGCTCAACTGGACAACAAAGACGATTGAGCCCGGCATTGCGAAGCGGAGCCGATCAACGCGGCTCCGCTTGCTTTGCCTGCCGTCGGCAACATGCTGCAGCGATTGCCGCCCTTACCAACTGCCTGTGTTTTCCATGCTGGCCCACGGCTCTTGCGGTTCGAGATTGCCGTCCTGAAGCAGCTCGACAGAGATGCCGTCGGGTGATTTCACGAAGGCCATATGCCCGTCGCGAGGCGGGCGATGGATTGTGTGGCCTGCATCGGCGAGCCGCTGGCAGGTCTCGTAAATATTCTCAACCCGGTATGCGAGATGGCCGAAATTGCGTCCGCCATCATACTCCTCCGGCGCGCTTCCGTCTTCGGGCGGCCAGTTATACGTGAGCTCTACCTCGGCCAACCCCTCCTGCCCGGGCGCGGCGAGGAATATGAGCGTGAAGCGCCCAGCCTCGACTTCGAACCGGCGCACTTCCTCCAGCCCGATCAACTTGAAGAAATCGACCGTCGCCTGCGGGTCGGTGATGCGGATCATCGAGTGGAGGTATTTGACCATGGAGAAATCCTTTCGCGGCCAAGACCTAAGGCTCGCATCCCGCGCCCGCAACAATGACGCAACAAAAAGGAGCGGAAACCCGGTAGGCTCCCGCTCCTTTGTCCTCCCGCTTGATCACGGGCTGTTCGGACTCTCGCCTTAGAAACTAGCCGATACGGTCAGGACGATAGCATCATCGGTGAAGACCTTGCCCGGATCGATCAGAGCGTCGCCCTCGACCCCGATATAGGCAGCCGACAAAGTCACCGGGCCAGCCGCGACATCCGCTGAAACCGACCAGTCGATCGCTTCGCCGTCATTGGTGAAGGTGAGGAAACCGTCCGTATAGCCGACATGCGCGTTGAGCGTGATCGGCGTCGAGGGAAGGCCGACCGACACGTCGCTGTAGAGATAGAGATTGTCTGTTCCGCCAAGCGAGTCCTGATCAGGCGCATAGGCGACGCCGCCGGTCACAGATGCGGGTCCGACTTCTGCGCTGAGCGAGCCGTAGAATTCGATGTAGTCGAAATCGCCCGGACCTGCATCGGGATAGAGATAGCCGATCACACCGACATCGGCGGAAAGAACTCCGCCCAGATCGCCGCTCCAGCCGCCATAGATGTCGAGTTCGGTCGAGCCGTAGCCGACAGTGTCTTCATCGAGGTTCGACGCCCATGTGCCGACATAGAAGCCGGACGAATGAGCGACGTCGAAGCCGCCCTGCACGGCGAAGTCACCGCCCGACAGATCGACACCGCGGAAACGGTATTCGGTGGTGAAGGCGACATTGCCGGAGAATGTCAGGCCGCTTTCGCCGCCCATTTCGCTGGCAGATGCCAGTTCAACCGGTTCGTTTACGCGCGAAGTGTTGGTGGAAAGTACGGCTTCATGCGCCGCGTTTTCCTCGCTGACAGGATCGTCAGCAAGCGAAACGGTGGGCGGATTTTCCGAAGCGAATACGGGAGCTGCCGTAAGAAAAAGACCGGCAGTAAGAGTTGCGGCGGTAAGGCCGCGGATGGACGTGAGCATGACAATTTCCTTGTCTAGGTTTGATGCTTCGTCCCACCTGCACATCCAGCGGCTGCGAATCTTATTGATGCAATCTCGACCAGATGTGAAACAAACCTGCACAATTATGCTGCAATGCACAAGACAAATTGCGCAATGCAACCCAACAGGCCGGGCATGCGGCCGCGATTGTTGGAAATTTGCATCACAATGCAGACGCGCCGCGCGCCCTGCTCAGTTGCCGTTCAGCCACTATCGGACTAAAGCCAGCGCTTCTCCGGCGCGGTGGGCCGGAATTGTTAGAGGCCGGCCCGATTTAGGCCACAAATGTTGGAGCCACGCCGCCTTCAACATGTAAAGTCAGGCAGTTCGCAAAGTCCGTCCATGTTCAAGGCTCTGAACAAACTCTTTCGCCCCCGCCCCCAGCCTCGCCTAGCCGCGGTGCCGGATGGCACGCGCTATTATGTGATCGGGGATATCCACGGACGGCTTGACCTTTATGATGCGATGATCGCCGCAATCGACGAGGATGACCGAGCGCGTCCGCAAGTCGATACGCAGGTAATCCTGCTGGGCGATCTAGTCGATCGTGGTCCCGACAGCGCCGGAGTGGTCGCGCGCACCCGCGCCTGGCAGGCGCAGCGCAAGGTCCGCATCCTGGCGGGCAATCACGAAGAAATGTTCCTCAACGCCTTTTCCAAGCCGGAAGTGCTGCGCCACTTCCTCAAACATGGTGGCCGCGAGACGATCCTTTCCTATGGCCTGTCAAAGAAGCAGTTCAACGCGATGAACCTCGAAGAGCTTTTTGCACTAATGCCAACGCTCATTCCGCAATCGGACCGCGATTATATCACCGATTTCGAGGAGATGATCATCGCGGGCGATTATGTTTTCGTGCATGCAGGGGTCGATCCTGCGGTGCCGCTATCCGAACAGAAACGCAGTGACCTTCTCTGGATCCGCGACCGGTTCCTCAGTCATGAGGGGCCGCTGGATAAGGTTGTGGTCCATGGTCATACGATCTTCAACAAGGTGATGGATTGCGGCAACCGGATCGGGATTGACACTGGCGCTTTTCGCTCAGGTGTGCTTACCGCGCTCGTGCTCGAAGCCGACCAGCGGCGGATCCTTCAGGCCAGCCAAACCGATGGCGGCCCGATAGAGGTCTTCCACGGCGAACGGGCCTAAACCGGTTGTAAATGGCCGCTGCTCTAAGGGGCGCGGCGACAACAGAAATTCATAAGGGCAAGACGCCATGAAAATTGCAATGGTGGGTTCGGGCTATGTAGGCCTCGTATCAGGCGCATGTTTCGCTGATTTCGGCCATGACGTTGTGTGCATCGACAAGGATCAGAGCAAGATCGACCGCCTTCATGAAGGTGTGATGCCGATTTACGAGCCCGGCCTTGACGCGCTGGTTGAGAACAACGTGAAAGCAGGCCGCTTGTCCTTCACCACTTCGCTGGCCGAGGGGGTCAAGGATGCAGCTGCGATCTTCATCGCGGTTGGCACGCCGAGCCGACGCGGCGATGGCCATGCTGACCTCTCCTTTGTTTACGCAGTGGCAAAGGAAGTGGGCGAGAACCTTGCAAATGACGCGGTGGTCGTGACCAAATCGACCGTGCCCGTGGGCACTGGCGACGAGGTCGAGCGGATTATTGCTGGCACCGGCACGGCGCAAAAGTTCGCAGTCGTTTCCAACCCCGAATTCTTGCGTGAAGGCGCGGCAATCGGCGACTTCAAGCGCCCCGACCGGATCGTGATCGGCGCCGAGGACGAATTTGGCGAAGCCGTCATGCGCGAGGTTTATCGCCCGCTCTTCCTCAATGAATCGCCGATCCTGTTCACCTCGCGCCGCACCAGTGAGCTGATCAAGTACGCCGCCAACGCCTTTCTCGCTACCAAGATCACCTTCATCAATGAAATGGCCGATCTGTGCGAGAAAGTCGGCGCAGATGTGCAGGATGTCAGCCGAGGGATCGGCATGGACAACCGGATCGGCTCCAAATTCCTCCATGCTGGCCCAGGCTATGGCGGATCGTGCTTCCCCAAGGACACGCTCGCACTGCTTAAGACGGCAGAGGATTATGACAGCCCCACCCGCATCGTCGAAGCGGTCGTCAATGTGAATGACAGCCGCAAACGCGCGATGGGCCGCAAGGTTCTCGACGCGATTGGCGGGGCAGAAGACGCACGCGGCAAGAAGGTCGCGCTGCTTGGTCTGACCTTCAAGCCCAACACCGATGATATGCGCGACTCCCCGGCAATAGCGGTGGCGCAGACGCTAACCGATGCAGGCGTCAGTGTGGCCGCCTATGATCCGGAAGGCATGGAGCTTGCCGCACCGATGATGCCGCAAGTGGCCATGTGCGATGATCCCTACACCGCCATCGAGAACGCCGATGCGATTGCGATCGTAACCGAGTGGGATGCATTCCGTGCACTCGACCTTGACCGGGTCAAGGAACTGGCCAAGGCGCCGGTGATGGTGGACCTCAGAAACATCTATAATCCTGCGGATATGCGGGCCGCAGGCTTCACCTATGCGAGCATAGGCCGCGCCTGACACGCGCACGAAGTTACAAGTATTGGCGGTGCCTGGCGACACATTCGCCAAGCACCGCTTTTCCATCAGGACTCGCGCCTGAAGCACCTAGATTGCAACGCGTGCAAGTGACTGTCCCAATTTAAGAAAATCCGTCCAAGCCCTCTTGGATTCGCCGCACGAATGTTTAGCCTCCCGACTCGTGCAATTTCGCAAACGGGGGCAATCATGAGCAAACTTACATTCCTTTCCGGCGTCGGCCTTGTCGCGCTTTCCGGAGCACTTGCGGCAGCGCCTGCACAGGCCAGAGAGCGCAGCGTTGTCGGAGAAACCTTTGGTCCGGTTGAGACGCGCGATTTGGAACCGATTGTAAGCGATCGCCTGACGACACCGCCGAAGAATGGCGAACGGGCGGCAGTGAATGATCTGGTTGTTCTTGATGACACCTATGTCTATCGCGTCGACAAGGCCCCTACGGTGTTGGACACATTCGACGGGATCAATTCGGAGGGCTACGTCGCCGCGTTCGAAGGCTCGATGGACCTCGCCCTGCCGCGCTTCACCGGCGATATTGTCGCCACAGTCACGCGGCCCGATCCTGAGATCCTTTCACGCGATGATGTCGGTGTCGAAGGTTCGGTCGATATCAACAACACTCAGCCATCGGTCGTCCAGCTGTTTCGTCAGAACAACATTACCGGCGGCATCTTCTTCAATTGCACCGGGTCGGTCATCAACCCACGCACGATCCTGACAGCAGCGCATTGCGTCAATGGCAGTTCATCGGAAAGCTACGGCCTGCCCGGCGCGGCGCCGCAAGCAATCCTTGTCTCAACCGGAGTCGACAGTTCGGACCGTTTCTTCACCTATCTTGGCGGAGCGAGCTATTCCGAAGGCGGGGTTGCGACCTCCACCGATGTCATCATCCACCCCTCATCCAATCAGGATAATGGCGGACTCACATTTCCATGGGCCGACATCGCGCTGATCGCGGTTGACGAGCCGATCACAGACGTACCTGCTCTCCCGCTCCTGCTCACTCCGCTGACCGAGCTGACGCATGTTGTGCAAGTCGGTTACGGCACATTCGGCACGGCCAATGGAGACGCAGGTGGCGGTGCTGTCGGCCTCGGTTTCCTGCGCCGCGTCGGCGAGAATATGCTGGGTGCAATCGCCTCGCCAGCAGATCTGGGCGACTCGGTCTTCCCAGCCTTCGCGCCGACCAGCAATTTCGGTTTCGAGACGCAGAACTACTACTTTACCGATTTCGACAACCCTGACCGGACTCAGGCCGAGATCGACGGCTGCACATTCAATCCGGGCGGGATCAACTGCAACAGTCTCGCAGCTGTGCGCGCGATCGACTATTTCGACGATGACGCGCTGCCGAACGAAGTCGCGACCGCAGGCGGCGACAGCGGCTCTCCGCTGATCGTTGACCAGCTTTACGACTTCCCGATCATCACAGCGGTGCTTTCGGGCGGGTTCGATTTCTTCGGCGTGCCCGAAGGTTATGGCGATATCAGCTTCTACAACCCGCTCTATCCGTTCTTCCAATTCCTGACCGAGAACACGCCTTACAAGTACGTTTCGGCTGTCGAAGGTGATGGCGTGTGGTCCGATCCGACACGTTGGACGCAGGAACTCGATCCGGGCTTCTTCATTGATGACGGCACCGGCACGCTGGTAAATGGTATCCCGACCGGAGAAGAGGAAGGTGTCTTTGCCACCGGCCCCAATCTCGGCACGATTCTGGGCATCGACATAACCGGATTTCCAGATGACCAGTCACCGAACCTGCCGCCAGAAGGCACGCCCAATTTCGGCGGCAATCTGCCCGAAAGCTCCGTGCTGCTCGGCCCGGGTTCAACCGGGTTTGTGCCGCAGAACACCGATGGCACACCCGGCACCGCGTTCGAAAATCCGGCGCAGTATTTCGAGGTTTTCCTCAACCGCTCGGGCACCACGACGGTTGATCTGGATGTCGAGATTGACCGCCTGATCCTCGACAATGACGAAGCTGGCTTCATCGTGGGAGCTGATTGGGAGTTCTCGAGCCTTATCGGCGTCGAGCAACTGGCCGGTTACGCGCAGATCGACGGCTTGCTCAACACACCGATCTACACGCTCGGCACGGGCGAGCTGGCAGGTGAAGGCACACTTGACGTCGATGCACTCTTCAACCTCAACGGACTGCTCAGCGCGGGCGGGGTCGAAGGTTTCGGCACGCTTACCATTGATGGTGATTACGTCCAGACCAGCGGCGGTGCTTTGTGGGTCGATTTCTCGGTTGGGCGCAGGCGTTCGGTCACCAATGACTTCTACAACATTTCAGGCGCTGCCGTACTCGATGGCGCGCTGGTGATTGCCACCACGAACCGCCGCGTGCGCTTCGGAAGCGAGTTCACGATCCTGTCTGCCGACGTGATCGATGGCGATTTCAGCACGGTGACAGTGCTCAGCCGTTCACCGATCCTCAACGCGGTCCACCGGATCGAGGGCAATGATATTGTCGTCGAGATCACCGCACGCAGTATTCGCGATCTTGTTGGCCGTAACAGCTCGCTCGGTTCGCTGGGGGCCGCGCTCGACGCGCTGCGCACCTCGAACTTCGCCGGCTTCACAGATATGTTCGACGTGGTCGATGGCGCGACAGTCGATACGCTGGGGGCAACGCTTGTTTCGCTGACGCCGACCAGCGCGTTCAGCCAAACCTTCACCGCCAACAGCTTCTCGCAGCGTTTCACCGGCCAAATCGGACAACGCACATTGGCGCTGCGCGGCGGCAACCGGGCAGCGGGGACATTCTCCGCAGCTGGCAATGCGAGCTACGCGATCGCTGGCACGGCTCCGGCTGAAACCGGCAGGATTGGCGTGTTTGGAAGCGCATCGGGAGTTTATCTCAATGGCGGCCAGACTTCGGGCCTGTTGGGAAGCGGCAGCGTCAACCTGTCGGGCCAGACCAGCAATGGTGTTGGCGGGGTGCAAGTGGGTGCGAATGCCCTCGAACAGGCAGCGATCACCCAAGCTGGCGAAGTCACGATCGGCGCCGATATGCGCGTGACGGATGGCTTCAGCTTCGGCGTTGCGGTGTCCAACATCCGCAACTCGCAGCAATCCACCGGCACCTTGCAAGCGCAGGCGGACACGAGCCAGTCGGTTGCGATCTACATGACCTACACCGACGGCGGCATGTTCGCCGATGGCTATGCCGGAACGGCGGACTTGCAGTTCGGCGTTGAGCGTGCCTCGCAAGGCGATTTCCGCAGCTCCTATGCCAACGCCATCGGTCAGGCTGATGGCAGCCAGACATTCGGCGGTATGCGGCTCGGCTACGCGTTCGATCTCGCACGCGGGCTCGAAGCCGGACCGGTAGTAAGCATGGACTATGTCCGCAACGAAATCGGCGGATATGATGAAGTCGGCGCTGGCTCCTTCGGTCTGTCAATTGCTGACCGCAGCTTCACCTCGCTGGGTGCAAAACTTGGCGCGATGGCGAGCCTCGACATCCGCACGGGTCAGTCGGGCGTGATCCGGGTCTTTGGCTCAGCCGCTTATGCGCGCGAGCTGGCAGACACAGCCGATGTCGTAACGGCGCGCTTCTTCGGTGTAGAGGATACGCCCTTCACCATCGCCAACGCGCTCGATACGCAATGGATATCGGTCAATGCAGGCGCAGAAATGAACGTGGGCACGAACCTCACCGCCTCTGTATCCTTCACCTCGGATATGGGCCGCGGCGCGCTTTCCAACGATCAAGGCCGCGTGACATTGGGCTGGCGCTTCTAACGCCCACTGCAGCACTCTAATGCCGTACAAAAATGCCGGGCCTTGCAAGATCCGCAAGGTCCGGCAGTTTTGCATTGGGAGCCAAGCTGAGTGTAACCCGCAATGGGTGTGCGAGCGAATAGCAAGCGAGTGACAATTCGGGAGGAACCAATGATGACCGCCATTCTGGACGGCCTGACGACACTTTTCATCTTTGTGGTGGGTCTGATTGTCCTTGCGCTAATCGTGCTGTTCGTGATCGACCGCTACCAGACCGCTGACACTGTGCGCCGCAACTATCCGGTGATCGGGCGGATGCGCTATATCCTGTCCGATCTTGGCGAGTTTTTCCGCCAGTATTTCTTTGCGATGGACCGCGAGGAGATGCCCTTCAACCGCGCCCAGCGCGAATGGGTGAACGAAGCAGCCAAGGGTCAATCTACCAATGTCGCGTTCGGCTCGACCCGCAATCTGGAACCAGTTGGCACGCCGATTTTCGTCAATTGCCCTTGGCCCATGCTGGAGCGCGATGCTGTGGAATCGCGCCCGATGGTGATCGGCGAAGGTGCGGCGCGCATTCCTTACAAGGCCAAGTCCTTCTTCAACATATCGGGTATGAGCTACGGCGCGCTTTCCACGCCAGCCGTGCGCGCTTTGTCGAACGGTGCGGCCAAGGCGGGGTGCTGGATGAACACCGGCGAAGGCGGGCTGTCACCCTACCATCTCGAAGGAGGCTGCGACATCGTCTTCCAGATCGGCACCGCCAAATATGGCGTGCGTGACGAAGCTGGAAACCTGTCCGACGAGAAACTGCGCGAAGTCGCAGCGCATGAACAGGTCCGCATGTTCGAGCTCAAGCTGTCGCAAGGCGCAAAGCCGGGCAAAGGCGGCATCCTTCCGGCCGCCAAGGTGAGCGAAGAGATTGCAGCGATCCGCGGCATTCCGGCTGGTGAGGCCTCGATCTCCCCCAACCGCCACCCCGATATCGGCAATATCGGCGAACTGCTCGATATGATCGCTCATATTCGCGAAGTTACCGGCAAGCCGGTCGGCTTCAAGACGGTGATCGGTGCCTATGGCTGGCTCGATGAGCTGTTTGCCGAGATCAACAGGCGCGGGCCGGAAAGTGCTCCCGATTTCATCACTGTCGATAGCGGTGATGGCGGAACCGGCGCCGCCCCACTGGCGCTGATCGACAATGTCGGACTGACTTTGCGCGAGGCGCTCCCGATGCTCACCGATCTGCGCGACAAGGCCGGACTAAAGAGCCGTATCCGCATTGTTGCCAGCGGCAAGCTGGTAACCCCGAGCGAGGTCGCATGGGCGCTGTGCGCAGGCGCGGACTTCACCATTTCAGCGCGCGGTTTCATGTTTGCGCTTGGCTGTATCCAGGCGATGAAGTGCAACAAGAACACCTGCCCCACCGGCATCACCACGCACGACAAGAAGCTCCAGCGCGGCCTCGACCCGACCAACAAGGCAGAGCGTGTGGCTAGCTTCGTCAAGGCGATGCGCAAGGAAGTGGGCGTAATCGCCCACAGCGTGGGTGTTCGCGGACCGCGCCAGATGAAGCGCTTCCATGTCCGCCTGGTCTGCTCCGATGGCCGCTCACGCCCGCTGGACGAGCTGTACCCGCCGGTAGGAAGCGAGGCGGAACTTCAATTAACAACAACTTTTACTTGAAATGGCCAAAATCGCACCTAAATTTAGCATAGATTTGCAAAGATTTAGTCTAAACTTTTTGACTAGATAAGCTGCATTGGAATCTTGAGCAGTTTAGGAGGATTACTTGGCGGACGAAAACGACATAGCGCTGGGGGTGATGCGAATTGCATCAGTGCAACCAAATGGCATAGCAACCTATCACCGCGCAAAAAGGGAAGTTCCTCAGCTAGTTACATTAGACAATGCAAATCTTGCGCCCTCGGTAACACGACCAGGCGAGCCGATGTGGCACCAACTCCTGAGAAACATCAAATCGCATGACCAAGTTGATGGGAATTTCATTGCCCTAGGCTACTTGAGCCACGTACCTCGTGTTGGATTTGCGATCACTCAATCCGGCCGAAATCGACTTGTTGCAATGGGACTCTAAGAAAATCGGGCTTTATAACCGGTCGGCAGCCAGCATAGCTCCGTTCGGTTGGCCGAGTCCTTGTCCCAGACAAACCAAGCATATGCCGTGGTACCTGATCCTTTCCGTTTAGCTCCTGACGGATAGAAAGTAATACGTTCACTGAACACCCAGACTCTAGACGGTGGCGCTTTCGTGAAGATTGTATGCTGCCGATTTTTCCCCTCCAAGAATGCTAATCGCAAAAGTAGGGCAAATTTCTTATCGACGGTCTGCAAGCCACGTTGAACAAAACCTTCCGCTGAATTGTACGGTGGGTTCGTAATTATGTTGGTCGCCTTCCGTTCGCTTTTAAGAAAGTCAATTCCAGTTTCACCATAGCCCCGATCATAGAGATCCGAGCTAACCACCTGGCATTCACTCTCTTTGAGCACTTCTGACATAGCCCCATCGCCACATGCACATTCCCAAATGTCTCCATGGAACGGTTCGTTGTCGATTAAAGCATGCGTTGCCCAAGCAGGCGTCGGAAAGAAATCCGGCCCAGAAATATCGGCAAAGCGTTTGGTGGCTGGCTTAAAACCACCGTCAAGATTGTATGTCGCATCCATACTGAAAATCTATCAGAATCAGCTAGTTAGTCAATGCCAGCTAAGTGACTCAAATGACTCGCTTTTAGCCAAAAACGATTTGAACCGCCTCGATCCTGTTGGTGTCAGGGGGCATCATAAGCCGGGTTCTGTAGCCGCGCGCGGTATCTGCCCCAAATGATATGGGGCAGACCTGCCACGCGGTGGCAGCCATTCATCTGCTCCGCCTGTTGCCAGACGGCTCTAGCAGCCAACCCGGACCTCTCGGAGCGAAACGCTCCTGCCTCCGTAAAGGAAGCGCGAGGCCCCTATTTGGCCTTGCTCCGGGTGGGGTTTGCCATGCGGGCTCTGTTACCAGCGCCCCGGTGCGCTTTTACCGCACCCTTTCACCCTTGCCTGTGAGGTCTCCCTCCATCGGCGGTATACTCTCTGTGGCACTTTCCCTGAGTTTTAGCCCTGAGCTTGCGCCCGAAAGCCTCACCCGGCGGGCGTTACCCGCCACCCTTGTTTCGTGGAGCCCGGACTTTCCTCGCAGTCGAAACCACGCGGCTGCCTCAGCCCCCTGACAAGGGGCCGCATACACAAAGGGCCGGCTGTAGGAAAGCCGGCCCTTCGATTGTGATTGTGGCGGAGAGCTTAGTCTTCCTGTCCGCCAATGTTTTCGAGGCTTTCATCAGGCGAGAGCAGATAGCTCCAGATCAACGCTCCGATAGCCGCCCCGATCAGCGGCGCAACCCAGAACAACCACAGCTGCGGCACGGCGGCGGTGTCAGCGTAAAACGCTACGCTGGTCGAGCGTGCCGGATTGACCGAGGTGTTGGTGACCGGAATCGAGATCAGGTGGATCAGCGTGAGCGCAAGGCCAATCGCAATGGGTGCGAAGCCAGCGGGTGCCTTGGCCGAAGTCGAACCCAGAATGACGATCAGGAACACCGCTGTGAGCACGATCTCGATCAGCAGAGCAGCCTGCATCGAGTAGCCACCCGGCGACAGTTCGCCAAAGCCGTTCGAGGCAAAGCCGCCTGCGCTGAAGTCCGGACCACCGCTTGCGATCACATAGAGCGTGCCAGCCGCGACAAAGGACCCAAGGAGCTGCGCGGCCCAATAAGGCAGCAATTCGCCCCAGCTAAACCGCTTGCCCAGAGCAAGCCCGAGCGAAACGGCGGGATTGAAGTGCCCGCCCGATATGCCTCCGACGGCATAAGCCATCGTCAGGACCGTCAGACCAAAGGCGAGGCTGACACCGACAAAGCCGATCCCCAATTCCGGAAATGCCGCAGCGAGCACTGCCGAACCGCACCCTCCGAAAACCAGCCAGAATGTGCCGACAAATTCGGCGGTAAGTTTCCTCATCATTTCCAGTCCCTCCCGTCTTCTTCTGTAACTCCGCCCTCTTATCAGCACATTTTGGAAGGATGTGCTGTACCGAATTGTAAGCTCCAGACCGAGCGACCTACCGCGCAGTACCCCGGTCGCGTTCGAGCAGCAGGTGCCACAGGATCGCCCCCAATTGCGCATCGGGCTTGCCTTCGATCCTCTCCGGCCGCCAGCGCCGCTCAAAGGCTTCGATCGCCTTGCGCCCCTCGGTGATGTCATAGCCAAAGCGTTCAAGCGCGAGGATGAAAGCGCCTTCATTGTGGAACGGGTCTGCTTGTTCGAGCTTCTCCGGGCGCTCCAGACACAGACCATACTCGGCGAGGCGATCCCACGGGAACAGCTCACCCGGATCGATCTTGCGCAAGGGCGCGACGTCGGAATGTCCGACAACATTTGCGCGCGGAATGTCGTATTGCTTCACGATCCGGGCGACCAGCGGCACGAGCGCTTCAAACTGTGCATCGGCAAATTCGCGATAGCCGCCCGCATGGCCGGGATGGTCCAGCTCGATCCCGATACTCGCCGAGTTCACATCCTTGGACCCGCGCCAATAGGACGCGCCGGCATGCCATGCGCGATTTTCCTCGGACACGAGCTGGATGACCTCGCCCTCTTCGGTGATGAGGTAATGCGCAGAGACGCCCGCTTCGGCTTCGGTCAGGCGCTGCAAGGCGGTCTCGACCGGCTTCATCTCGGTGTAGTGCAACACCAGCATCGTCACCGGCAGAGCGCGGTCGTTGAAGTTGGGGGACGGGACAACACGGTGGACCAGCTCGCTGGTCTCCATATCTTGCCAGGGACCGCTTGTTTCAGGGATCCCTGCGCCGCTCACCCGATCATGCCCTCGGCTTCGGGCAGGACCGCGCCGAGCACCAGCGCATCATCGGACAGCGCATATTGCAGCCCCCCGCCCATCTCCTCTGCCAGCAAGGCGATCATATGAGCGGCGGCTGTGCGGCTGCTGATGTCACTTGGGTCGATCTCTCCCTGAAGCGCCTTGCCGATTGTCTCGTCAAAGGCGATGCGATCGCCAGTGGCGCGCGCGACGATCTCGACATTGTTGCGGCCATTGCCATCGGGTCGCCGCTCTGCCCCGATATCAAGCGTGCCGCCACGGATCAGCGCGTCGAGCGCGATCTGCGAGAGGTTGAGAAGCACTTTCACCGCAGGCTTAGGCAAGGTCGCATCGGCAATTGCCCAGTTCAGCGTGACCCGCTTGGCATCGGCGGCAAGCGCGGTCACGACTTCCTCGGCCTCCTCGACCGGGACTGACTCGCCGAACCCGCCAGCCGCACCAAAGGCGAGACGGAAGAACTTGAGCTTATCCGTGCTGATCTTGGCGCTTTGTTCGAGCAGCTGCATGCATTGCGCGCGCATTTCCGCGTCGGTTTCGTCGGCCAGCAGCTCCAGCCCATTTGACAAGGCCCCCACAGGGGAGAGCAGGTCATGGCAGAGCCGCGAGCACAACATTGCGGCAAGATCAGTTTGAGAGTTCATTTTACGAGGGTATTTCCTGAATGACTATTGAGACATGGACCGCATGTTACACGGTCTAGAAGCAAAAAAGAGAGACTTCTACCACTGGCGCGATCATTGGCCTGCAATCCACTCATTTTCGGATGAAACGCGGCATTCATGGGGCGAATTTAGCGTTCCTGCACCGAGTAGGAAAGGGCGGCAAAGCCTGCCGGGTCATCGCGCCAGAACGCCAGCTCACCTTCTCCCCAAATCGCCCAGATCCGGCCATCACCTGCCGCCGAAGCGCGGTCGGTTGCGGAAGGCGCCGCTGCGCCGACAGGATGCGAGTGGAAATAGCCGATCACTTGGGGGCCACCATCCCGTGCCGCTCGATGCGCGTCGATCAAAGCCTGGGGGTCGAGCTCGAAATGCGTCTCGGGGCGGCAGTGGACATTGGCGGTTTGGGCAAAGTTGGCGACATTCGCACCCTCGCCCAGCAACAGCCCGCAGGCCTCGCGCGGGTGCGCCTCAGCAGCAGCGCGCTCCATGCCTTCAAGCGCCTCTCTTGTCACAGCAATATCCATCGACCATGGCCATAGACATGTCTGCGGATGAAATCATCACTGGCACCGTCGCCGCCCCTGCTCGGCTGGACAAGGCGCTTGCTGATGCGAGTGATCTGTCGCGCGCGCGGGTTCAAGCCTTGATCGGCGAAGGACGCGTCGAAGTGGGCGGCAAACCCGCGACCTCTCCCAGCGCCAAAATTGCCGCCGGTGCGACCTTCACCATCACCGTCCCGCCCGCTGCCGAGGCGCTAGCACGCCCGCAAAACATCCCGCTCGACGTCACTTACGAGGACGAGCATCTGATCGTCGTCAACAAGCCGGCAGGCATGGTCGTCCACCCCGCTGCGGGAAATCCAGACGGCACGCTCGTCAACGCGCTGCTCCATCATTGCGCCGAAAATGGCGGCGGCACCCTTTCGGGCATCGGCGGGGTCGCACGCCCCGGAATCGTCCACCGGATCGACAAGGACACGTCAGGCCTGCTGGTGGTCGCCAAGTCTGACGCCGCGCATGAAGGGCTCGCCGCGCAATTCGCCGAGCACTCCGTCCATCGCCGCTATCTCGCAGTTTGCGCAGGCCACCCCAACCCGGCTGCGGGAACAATCGAGGCCAAACTGGGCCGCAGCGACGCCAACCGAAAGAAAATGGCCGTCCTCGACAAGAATTCCTCACGCGGCAAACACGCCGTCACCCATTACAAGCTCCTCAAGAGGTTCGGATCGAGTGCCCAAGGATTGAGTTCCCTACTCGAATGCCGCCTTGAAACCGGGCGCACCCACCAGGTGCGCGTTCACTGCGCATCAATCGGTCATGCTTTATTAGGAGACCCACTCTACGGCAAAACACCCAAGGCGTTGAAAAACCTGCTATCCGAAGCAAAATTCGCCCGCCAAGCGCTTCACGCGGCAGAATTGGGTTTCCTACACCCGGTTTTGAGGCAAGAATTACGCTTTTGCGCGGATTTACCGGAGGATATGCGGGAACTAATCGACCAACTTGGACGTTTTAATCGATAAAATGCGTGTAAATCTATGGGCAAACCCCATGCGCATCACCTATATGTAACCACGTGGCCCAAAAGACCGGATGCCCATCAGGGGTCTGGCAGCAGCGGTCGACACTAGAAAGGTTAGGGAAGAAGTGAGCAAAGCTAAAACAGTCCCGGCGCTGAGCGGAGAGCAGAGCCTCAATCGCTATTTGTCGGAAATCAAGAAATATCCGGTGCTGACGGCAGAGCAGGAATATATGCTCGCCAAGCGCTATGAAGAGCATGAGGACCCCGAAGCGGCATCCCAGCTCGTTTCCAGCCACCTGCGGCTCGTTGCCAAGATCGCGATGGGTTATCGCGGCTACGGCCTGCCTGTTTCGGACCTGATTTCCGAAGGCAATGTTGGCCTGATGCAGGGCGTCAAGAAATTCGAAGCCGATCGCGGCTTCCGCCTCGCCACCTATGCGATGTGGTGGATCAAGGCGTCGATCCAGGAATATATCCTGCGTTCGTGGAGCCTTGTAAAAATGGGCACCACCGCGGCGCAGAAGAAACTGTTCTTCAACCTTCGCCGGATGAAGAAACAGCTTGAGGCTTACGAGGATTCAGACCTCCACCCCGAAGACGTGACCAAGATCGCTACTGATCTGGGCGTGCCGGAGCAGGAAGTCGTCAATATGAACCGCCGGATGATGATGGGCGGCGACGGCTCGCTCAACACGCCGATGCGCAATGGCGAGGACGGCTCGGGCGAATGGCAGGACTGGCTGACCGACGATAATCCGCTTCAGGACGAAACGGTTGCCGACGCCGAAGAGGCGCAGGTCCGGCACGAAATGCTGGTCGAGGCGATGGACTCGCTCAATGAGCGCGAACAGCACATCCTCACCGAACGCCGCCTGACGGAAAAGCCGCAGACGCTGGAGGAACTCTCGCAGGTTTACGACGTAAGCCGCGAACGCATCCGCCAGATCGAAGTGCGCGCTTTCGAGAAGCTGCAAAAAGCGATGCAGCGGATTGCGGGAGAGCGGCTCTTGCCTGGGGTGGCTTAAGGGCTAGTCCGGAAGACGCTCCAACAAAGCGTCGAACACCGAAACATCAAAGCGTCGGGGGCTCGCCTCCGGCGCTTTTTCTTTGATCTCGGCCAATAGGGCATCTTTGGACGGCAGACCCCAGCGAACATGGTCCGGTAACGCTTCAGACAAAGCTGTGAACCACGCAATCAGATGCTGCTGCAAGGCCAGATGTTGCTCGAAGTTGCCGCGCCTACGGGTGGCATCGCCTTCCTTCTGAGCGCGGGCGATGGCGGGTTCGATCTGTTTGACCAGATAGAGGTCGGCAAAGCCTAAGCGGCGTTCGCGGATCGTCTCGCGCACAATCGGTACAGCTGTTTCAAACTTGTCGGGCCAATGGAACCCTGCGCGCTCCATGCACCAGGAAAAGTGGACCTTCATCGGATCGGTGTCGCAAATGGCAAAGCCGTGCTTCGCCTCGATCTCCATCGCCATCTGGAAACGCATGGCGTTGTGACCAGCCCAGAAACGCGCATGGTCAATCAACGGAGCATCGGCATCGGGCCTTTGCCCTTTCGCCTCGATCTCGGGCAGCCACAGTCCGTCGCCAAACTGTCGGGCAAATGTGGTCTTGCCAGCTGCGCTGATCCCTTCGACGACGATTATCATGACGGTCTGGCTTTACTGCCTGAGGCGGCAATAATCACCCTCCAGCGCCGTATCGAGCACTGCGCGATATTCGTCTGAGCGCTCATCGCCCTCGCGCACCAGACCGAACACCGGCTCGTCGATCTGCTCCATTGGCACCAGCGCTACCGGGCACGAAACCGGGACCAATTGCGAGCCATGACCGACCTGCAGTGTCGAAAGCAGGCCGAACATGCGCTGTTCGCGCGTCGCTCGGCCCAGCATGATCATGCGGTACTGCCCTTCTTCGCTCGTCATCAGATAGGTGTGGCCCGACATGTTCGGCATCGAGACGAAGCCCGCTTGCTGAAAAGTCGCGTCAACGCGGTCGCTTTCGGCGAAAACCAGATGGCCCTTGGCGGCGCTCCAGCGGATTTCGGTGCGGTAGGCATAGACTGCACCTTCCTCGCCAAAGCTGGCGCGCAGGGTGAGATATTCGCCTTCGATCCAGCGGACAGCGGGGCGCGCGTAGGAACCCATTTCGGGAGGGGCGTGCGCGGGGGTGCTGGCCTCAATCTCGGCCTCTTCGCGCAGGCTTGCGCCCAGTGCTTCTTCGAGCCGCACAATCGTCGCTAGCGTGAATCTGCGGCGGCCTGACAAGGCCTTTTCCAAAGTCGAAACCGAGAGGCGCGCACTCTCTGCCAGCCGCGCGCGCGACAGCCGCCGCCGCGCAATTTCCTCGCGCAGCCGAAAGGCCACCGCCGCATTGTCAAAGTCGCTCATCAGTGCCGCATACCCCATTCTCACCTCCTCTGTCCTGACAAAACCGTACAAATCCGCACAAAACCTCAATTCACCTCCGGTCTGTCCGCCTGACCGGCAGAAATCGGCCATTTATGCCGCTGGCGCGTCCGGAGCATCGCCCGATAGGGGGATAGTGAACCGCGATGAATGGAGGCTGACATGCGACGAATTGCAATATCTTTAGACCGAGATGCACTCACTGTGATGCTCATTGTGGGGGTGGTCGCGATGCTTGCTCTGACCAGCTCGACCTTCTCCACCCCCGCCACCGCCAACACCTCTAATGACGCGGTCGAGGACGCGATTGCGGCGATGGTAGCGGACCATCGCACCGCTCCGCGCAGCTCGCCCGCATCCGAAGGCGGTCTCGTCCTGCGCAGCACCAATGGCGATGTTGCAACCTCGGTCCCCGCGATGCGGCTGGGCACCGATATCGTCGCCAATGTCACCGGCCAGACCGCGCGCGTGACGGTGACGCAGGCCTTCCGCAACACATCGGACGACTGGATGGAAGCGACCTATCTCTACCCGCTGCCCGACAATGGCGCGGTCGATACGCTCAAAATGGTGGTCGGCGACCGCATTTTCGAAGGCGAGATCAAACCCAAGGAAGAAGCGCGCGAGATTTATGAGGAAGCGCTCGAGAACGGACAGAAGGCAGGTTTGGTCGAACAGAGCCGCCCCAATATGTTCCGCAACTCAATCGCCAATGTCGGGCCAGGCGAAACGGTGCTGGTGCAGATCGAGTTCCAGGCGCCGATCCGTCAGGTCGCGGGCGATTACTCGCTGCGCATGCCGCTGGTGGTCGGCCCGCGCTATATTGCTGGCGCCACAAATGCGAATGGCTCTCTAAGCCGCGCAGCGATGCTCGCCGGTTCGGCTGACATCCTTGCGCCTACCGCCGACCCGGCAATGGTCGCGCGGGCTGGCGGAGGGCTGAACCCCGTCTCGATCACCGTCAATCTCGATCCCGGCTTTACAGCTGAGGCTATCTCCAGCCCCTATCACCGCGTCGATGTAGCGGGTGAAGGCGCAACGCGCACTGTGACGCTGGCCGACGGAGCCGTGCCAGCCGACCGCGACTTCGAGCTGCGCTGGAGTGCGGCGGGCGATGCACCGAGCCTCGGCCTGTTCCGCGAGACGCATGGCGAGCTGGACTATGTGATGGCCACCATTACGCCTCCCGCGGTCCAGCGGATCGGAGAGGCACCGCCGCGCGAGATGATCTTCGTGATCGACAATTCGGGTTCGATGGCGGGCGAAAGCATGCCCGCAGTCCGCCGAAGCCTGCTCTATGCGCTCGACACACTCCGCCCGCAGGACCGGTTCAACATCATCCGCTTCGACGACACGATGACCGAGCTGTTTGACGGCGCTGTGCCTGCGAACCGTCGCAATATCGAGCAGGCCAAGAGCTTCACGCACAGTTTGGAGGCGGAAGGGGGCACCGAAATGTTGCCTGCCCTTTCCGCAGCCTTGCGCGATGGCATCTCGAATCGCGAAGGACCCGTCCGCCAAATCATCTTCATGACTGATGGCGGCCTTTCCAACGAAGCCGATATGATGCGCGAGATCAGCCAGAACCGCGGCCGCAGCCGCGTCTTCATGGTCGGCATCGGCTCCGCTCCCAACACCTATCTGATGCGCCGCATGGCCGAAGCCGGGCGCGGGACATTCACCCATGTCAGTCTGGGTGACGAGGCGGAAAGCCAGATGCAGCGCCTGCTCGACCGGCTGGCCCGTCCTGTAGCGACCAATCTTACGGCCAGCGTCGATGGCGGCAATATCGACTTCGCGCCGCGCGATCTGCCCGACCTCTATGCAGGCGAGCCATTGGTCCTGATGGGCCGCACTCGCCACCTTCAGGGCACGCTCACTGTCAGCGGACTGGTCGAAGGCGAGCGCTGGTCGCGCAGCATCGACCTGACCGAAGCCACCCAAAGCGACGTTGTGGCAAAACTGTGGGCCTATCGCCGGATCGCCGAGGTCGAGGCCGAGCGTTGGTCGGGCGAAATGTCCTATGAGCGTGCCAATAAGAGTATCGAGGAGTTGGGCATGGACTTCCACCTCGTCACCAGCCGCACCAGTCTGATCGCGGTCGATGACACGCCCAGCCGTCCTGACGGCGCGCGATTGACCCGCGAGGAGCTGCCGCTGCTTCTGCCCGCTGGCTGGGACTTCGAGCACCTGTTCGGCACCCAGTTCGCCCGAGCAGATCGGCTGACGCCAGCCGAGCGCGAGGAAGAGCGCCAGCGGCTCGAACTGCCCAACACATCCACCGGTTTTGTCCTCACCCTCACGCTCGGCCTGCTGCTTCTCCTGACTGGCGCCGCCGGAGCGTGGTGGTGGCGGCGGGAGCAGCTGGTCAAGGGGCCTGCCCAGCGCAGCCTCCGACCGCTGGCAGCCTGATGCCGGCTGCTCCCGCCAATACCGCAAGGACCGGGCGCGCGCTCACGAAAGGAGGTTTCCTGCGCGCCCTCTTTGCGCACTGGCACCTGACCCTGTGCCTCACCGCAATGCTGTGCGGCGGGGGTTTGATGGCGAAGGCGCTTTATATCCCGATCAAGGCCGAAGTTGCGCAGGTCATGCTAGCGCACGCCTTTGACGAAAGCGTGCGCACCGGCGCTCCGGTCAAACCGTGGAGCTGGGCCGACACCGCTCCGATGGCTAAAGTCACATTGCCCCGCCAAGGCGTGAGCGAGATCGTTTTGTTGGGCGGATCGGGCGAGGCGATGGCGTTCGGTCCGACAGCACTGGTCGATGCTCGCGCGCGCGGCCTGACCATACTCGCCGCTCACCGCGACACGCACTTTACCTTTATGCGCGATCTGAAAGCCGGTGATGCGCTCACCTTCACCCGAATTGATGGCAGCGTGGAGCGCTACGAGGTCACGCATCTGGAAACCGTGCGATGGGACGAGTTCACCTATCCTGCGGGAAGCGAGACGGGCCTGCTCGCGCTCACCACCTGTTTCCCTTTCGACACGCATGAGCCAGGCCCCTTGCGCCGTGTTGCATGGGCAAAGCGGGTGAGCGGCTAAGACAGCGATTGCGGCATGGCGCGGCAGCGATTATCTGCTGCAAATGGTCCTTCGCATCGCGCGCATATTTGCCAAGATCATTCTGTGGTTCATCGCGCTTACGCTGCTGCTGGTGGTCGCGTTCAAGTGGATCCCCGTGCCCGTCACCGCGACCATGGTGATGGACGAAAACGGGATCACAAAAGACTGGGAAAGCCTCGACAATATCGACCCCAATCTGGTCGCAGCGGTGATCGCGGCCGAAGATTCCAAGTTCTGCGAACATTGGGGCTTTGACACCGAAGCAATCGAGCAAGCCGCGCGCGAGAACCTGCAAGGCGGGCGCATCCGCGGAGGCTCCACGATCAGCCAGCAAACGGCCAAGAACGTCTTTCTGTGGCAAGGTGGCGGCTATTTCCGAAAAGCGCTGGAAGCGTGGTTCACATTCTGGATCGAGCTGATCTGGGGCAAAGAGCGGATCATGGAGGTCTATCTCAATGTCGCGGAAACCGGCATCGGCACCTATGGCGCAGAGGCCGGTGCGCAGCGTTACTTCGGCAAATCCGCTGCCCGCCTGAGCGCAGACGAAGCAAGCCGGATGGCCGCCGCTCTGCCTCAGCCCAAGAAACGCTCGGTCGTGAACCCTGGCGGCTGGCTGGCGCGGCACGGCAATTCGATCGAAAGGCGGATAGGCATCGTCAGACGTGACGGGCTCGCCGCTTGCGTCTACGAGTAAGCCGGATGGGGCATACGCACACTCACAAAGATCCGGAAAACCATGTGCACTCGCACGGCACGGGCGAGAGCGATTGTCACGGCCTCCACGATCACCACGGGCACCACCACGCGCCCAAGGATTTCGGGCGCGCTTTTGCTATTGGCGCCCTGCTCAACATCGCCTTTGTCGTGTTCGAGGCGACGTTTGGTTTTCTTTATGGATCGATGGCGCTGGTTGCGGATGCAGGACACAATCTGTCCGACGTGCTCGCCCTGCTGCTCGCATGGGGTGCAAGTATCGCGGCTAAGCGCGCGCCAACCGACCGCTACACCTACGGGTTCAAAAGCTCGACCATTCTCGCCGCGCTCGCAAATGCGCTGCTGTTGGCGGTCGCTATCGGAGCGATCCTGTTCGAGACTGTGCACCGCCTGTTCGAACCGCAAGAGCCGCAAGGCATGGTGATGATCGTGGTCGCGGGTATCGGCGTTGCGATCAACACAGGCACAGCAATGCTGTTCATGCGCGGGCAGGAAGACCTCAATATACGCGGAGCCTATCTCCACATGGCCGCCGACGCACTGGTGTCAGTCGGCGTGGTGATCGCGGGACTTGTGATCCTATTCACTGGACTTTGGTGGATCGATCCGCTGGTCAGTCTTGCTATTGTCGCGATGATCGCATGGGGCACCTGGGGACTGGCCAAGGACAGCCTCAGGATGGGCCTGCTTGCAGTTCCTGCAAGGATTGACGTCGCCGAAGTGCGCGCGCATCTCTCCGGACTGGAAGGGGTGGAAGAAGTGCACGATCTGCATATCTGGCCAATGTCGACAACCGAGACGGCTCTGACAGCGCATCTGAAGATGCCGGGCGCACCGTGCTCGGATGAATTTCTCCACTCGATCGCCCACAGCCTTGAAGACAGATTTGGCATCGGCCATGCGACCATTCAGGTCGAACGCGGCGATATTGCCGATTGCGGAAATGATTGTTGATGGCAGATGCAAACACCCAATCCGCTGATATTGCCCGCGAACGTCTGCGGGCAGCGATGGTTCGTCTCGCCGACGGAGACAGCGCGGCGTTGGAAGAAATCTACAACGCAACGCGCGTGAAACTCTTCGGCATCTGCTTTCGTATCTTGGGTGACAGAAAGGAAGCAGAGGACGCCTTGCAAGACGTCTACGTCAATCTTTGGCAACGTGCCGACCGTTACGACCCGACGCGGGCGAGCCCGATCTCGTGGCTAGCTACTTTCGCTCGCAATCGCGCGGTGGACCGGCTGCGCACGGGCAAGGTGCGCGGCGGAGCGGTGCCGGTTGAGGAGGCCAATCCGCTTCCTGACGAGGCTCCGCTGGCCGACGCGCTGCTGATTGATGCAGAGAAATCAGCACAGGTCCACGCCTGCATTTCGGCCCTTGATGACAATGCGCGCAAGCACATTCGCGGCGCCTTTTTCGATGGCTACACCTATGCCGAGCTCGCCGAAGCCGCCGATGTGCCGCTGGGCACGATGAAAAGCTGGATCCGCAGGGGCTTGCAGAAGCTGCGCGCCTGTCTGGAAGCAGGAGACGCGGCATGAGCGGCGCGAACGACACTCCTGAAATCGAACGCGATGACGATGTGATCGCGGCTGAATATGCACTCGGTCTGCTGGAAGGCGAGGAGCTTCTCCGCGCGCGCGGCAGAGCTGCGAGCGATGCAGCTTTTGCAGAGCGCAAGGCCTGGTGGGATGCAAAGCTTGCTCCCCTTACCGACGAGGTTGCCGGCATGGAACCGGGCGCGCATGTCTGGGATCGGATTGCGGCCCACATACATAGCCAAGCGGGCCAGGCTGGAGCCGAGGTCATCGACCTCCAATCCCGTCTGCGCCGCTGGCAATGGACCGCCGGGCTCACTTCGGCTGCTGCAGCTGTGCTGGCAGCGGTGATGGTGCTTGGTCCGGGCAGCGGGCCGGGCGACAATCCTGCCGCAGGCGATACCCCGCAATTGGCCGCCGCCGATCCGCTGGTCGCGCAGGTGCCGATTGGCGATACCGGACTGCGCCTCGACGTCACTTACGTTCCCGAAAGTGAGCAGATGCTGATCGGCGCTATCGGCCTGACCGCAGATGGCGTTCACGATCACGAGCTGTGGCTGGTCCCAGCCGATGGCAGCGCGGTGCAATCGCTTGGCGTGGTTGCACCGGGTGAGGTGCTTGCCATGGAACTGCCTGAGGATGTTTCGCGCAATCTCGGTGACGGAGTACAGATTTTGCTCACCCGCGAACCGATTGGCGGAAAGCCCGAAGGCGTCGATCCCGGCCCCGTGGTCGCGCAAGGCGCATTCTCGCAGGTCTAAGCAGGCGGTTTCGGGCGCGGCTCAGCGCTCCGCTCCACCAACTCACCGAAATGTCCCAACAAAATTGCTAGGCCGCGCATCCGCTGCGTGGGGCCTCGCGTAGTTCCTAATGCAAGATCGGGAGGGCTTGCAGACAATGGAGAATACCAATGACTGTAACCCGTAAGTCCCTCAAGACGCTGACCCTTGCTGCTGTCGCGGCAACCACTGGCTTGGCCGCTATCGCGACCGGACCTGTCGCCGCGCACCATCATCGCAGCGCGGAAAGCAGCGCCCCGAACATCGTTCAGACCGCGCAGAGCACCGGCGTCCACAACACGCTGGTCGCAGCGGTCACTGCCGCCGACCTTGCCGGCACGCTTTCGAACCCCGGCCCATTCACCGTCTTCGCACCGACCGACACCGCCTTTGCCAAACTGCCGGATGGCACGGTGAGCACGCTGCTGCGCCCCGAGAACAAGGGCCAACTGACCAATGTGCTGGTCTATCACGCCGTCTCCGGCTCGGTGACGTCCGCCGACCTGGCGCGCCTGATCGAACACCATGGCGGCGAGGCCACGATTGAAACGCTTGCCGGCCAGAACCTGACCGCGCGCCTTTCGGGTGACACGATTGTGATTACCGACGCACAGGGCCGCGCGACCGCCGTTACCCAAGCCGATGTCCAGACCTCGAATGGCGTGATCCACGTGACCGACGGCGTGTTTCTGCCAGGCTGACCGTGCCCACCCCTTCAAGAGCTAGCGCTGCTTCACCCATCCCCCTCCCAACCCAGAGGCGGCGCTAAACACCGGCCCCGTCCGACCTTCCTCCAAAAGGTCGGGCGGGGTTTTGGTTTCAGTCAAACTACGAGATTATCAGTTGCAAACGTCTAGACCCGAGACGTGGCCTCGGAAGAAAATGTTGTCGTAAGGGCCCGTCGCCTTGCGTTGATAGACAAAGCCGACTTCTTGCGGATCAGAAGCTGGCTCGATCCGGAAGCGCAAATCGCCGTCCTCGGTAAAACCCAGAATGTGGATCACATTTCCAAGATAAAGAACTTCCAATGGCTCACCGGTAAAATGGACCGTCTGATAGCAATCCGAAACTGCCTCCCAATTCGAGCTGGAAGTGTCGTCGTGAAAGACTTTAATCCCGATATAGACCGGCTCTCCGCGGCGCGCATCGCGGCGCGATGAAACAATCCATCCCAGCCTCGCATTGAAAGTGGGGCCTTCTCCCTCGTCCAATATCCTGTAGCGCACTCGATCGGGAAGCGATTTGCGCCGGTTGAATTTCACGCCGCTGATTGTGTCCCCTCATCGTCGGGCACAATGATATCGCTATGAAGTTGGTCGACGCTCGATTTTACGATCTGCTCAAAGTCGCCATTGCGGTCGAAGTCGCGAAAGCACGCATTGGCTTTGCTTGAGATGGAAACGATCAGAGTCGAACACAACAGGCTTGGCCGGTCGCTGGAGCCAAAGACATAGGAACCCGGTTCGGCCAGGCCTTCGTCGGGAATATCAAGCTCGTCGAGTATCGCTTCGTCCACGCCGTCTTCGAGTTCGGCGACAACTTGCGGTCGCAGCGTAACCGTCGCGAGACTATCGCGCCGATCGGCGATCTGCTCCTCGCTTGGATTGTCGGATTCGAATGTCGCAACAAAAATGGTTGGCCGCTGATTGGCCGATACTATCGCAGCGTGTGACAGCAAAATACCGCCGCACAGCGCCGACAATGTGCGAAATACCGCCAGTGGAAAGCGAAAAGCCAGTCCGATTGCCACCGCGCGTCTAGGCCGCTTCTTCCTTGGCTTCGTCGCCGCCATGGACGCGGATCGGGTCTTTCTTGCCGGCTACCACCTCGTCGTCGATCACGATTTCGCTCACACCTTCCATGTCGGGCAGGTCGAACATCGTATCGAGCAGGATGCCTTCAACAATCGAGCGTAGGCCGCGCGCGCCGGTTTTGCGCAGGATCGCACGTTCAGCGATGGCCTTGAGCGCCTCGTCAGTGAAGCTCAGTTCGACATCTTCGAGCTCGAACAGTTTCTTATACTGCTTCACCAGCGCGTTTTTGGGCTCTTGCAGGATCGTCACCAGCGCATCGACATCGAGGTCGTGCAAGGTAGCGATCACGGGCAGACGGCCGACAAATTCCGGGATCAGGCCAAATTTGAGCAGGTCTTCCGGCTCGCTCTTTTCGAGCAACTCGCCAACCTTGCGCTTGTCCGGATCGGCAACATGCGCGCCGAAACCAATCGAGCGTTTTTGCAGACGGTCGGCAATGATCTTGTCCAGACCAGCAAACGCGCCGCCGCAGATGAACAGGATGTTGGTCGTGTCGACCTGCAGGAATTCCTGCTGCGGATGCTTGCGCCCACCCTGCGGCGGAACCGAAGCGGTCGTGCCTTCCATCAGCTTCAAGAGCGCCTGCTGCACACCCTCACCCGACACGTCGCGTGTGATCGAGGGGTTTTCGGCCTTGCGCGTAATCTTGTCGATCTCGTCGATATAGACGATGCCGTGCTGCGCTTTTTCGACATTATAGTCTGAGCTTTGCAGCAGTTTGAGGATGATGTTTTCAACGTCTTCACCCACGTAACCTGCTTCGGTCAGCGTGGTGGCGTCCGCCATCGTGAAGGGAACATCGAAAGTGCGCGCGAGCGTCTGTGCAAGCAGGGTCTTACCCGTGCCGGTCGGGCCGACCAACAGGATGTTCGACTTGGCCAGTTCAACTCCGTCGGTTTTGCCGGAGTGCTTCAGACGCTTGTAATGGTTGTGAACCGCGACAGCGAGGTTCCGCTTGGCCGAATTCTGGCCAATCACGTAATCGTTGAGCGTGGCGAAAATCTCGGACGGGGTGGGAACCTCGCCTTCCTTCTTGCCCGCAATGCCCGCCTTGGTCTCTTCGCGGATGATGTCGTTGCACAGCTCGACACACTCATCGCAGATGAAGACCGTTGGCCCAGCGATAAGCTTGCGCACTTCGTGCTGCGACTTCCCGCAGAAGCTGCAGTAGAGGGTGCTTTTGCTGTCAGATCCGCTCAATTTGGTCATCCCGTTGTCCTAAAATCCGCGACTTCTGCGCGCAACACGCATTTACGCCGGATTCGCCAAGTCTATCTTCGGCTACAGATGAATCAACATACAGGCTGAAGTTTTCGGTCCGGTTAAGTGGTTTTCATGCACCACTTTAGTAATTTCGCCTGTTCGGCCGGTCAGTGCGTCCCGGCATGGGGCGATTGCCGCGCGAGCGGTTAAGCCCGCGCGCGTCCCCCGGAACTGTCATCACTCCGGAGCGCCGCCCGAGCCAGCCTCGTCCGCATCTTCTTCGTTGTCGGGACGCGTCTCGAATACCTTATCGACCAGGCCAAATTCCTTCGCTTCTTCCGCTTCAAGGAAGGTATCGCGATCCATCGCCTTTTCGATTTCTTCAAGCGTGCGGCCGGTGAACTTGACGTAAAGGTCGTTCATCCGGGTCCGGATACGCAGGATTTCGCGAGCCTGAATCTCGATATCGGATGCCATTCCGCGCGCACCGCCAGAAGGCTGGTGAACCATCACTCGCGCATTGGGCAGAGCCACTCGCATCCCCGGCTCACCTGCGGCGAGGAGGAAGCTGCCCATCGATGCCGCCTGCCCCATCACCACGGTTGAAACACGCGGTTTGATATACTGCATCGTGTCATAGATTTGCAGACCGGCCGTCACCACGCCGCCGGGCGAGTTGATATACATGCTGATCGGCTTTGACGGGTTTTCGCTTTCGAGGAACAGCAGCTGGGCGGTGATGAGCGAGGCCATGCCATCTTCGATCTGGCCGGTCACAAAAACGATCCGCTCGCGCAGCAGGCGCGAGAAGATGTCGAAGCTGCGCTCTCCCCGGCTGGTCTGCTCGACCACGACCGGCACCAGAGCGCCCGTCAGCGGGTCGGTGGTGAACTGGCCCTGTGCGCCGTGGGTTTCGCCTTTATCTGACAGCAGATCGATCATGGGGTGTTTCCTCGTCCAAAGAATTGAGCGCCTATGTCGGACGCGGGGGAGCAATCTTCAAGGGCATTAACATTCGGCTTGGGGAAATGTGGCGGAAGTGGCAGCATGGAATCCATGAAAACCAAATCCATTCTTGCGCTAACCTTCCTCGGCTCAACCGCCCTCGCTGCTTCTTTCGCAAGCGCGCAGGACAGCGATGCAGAGGGTGCCGCCGATATGCGCGCCTCTTTTGCCGAGGTCATGGCGACGACCGATTACATCCTGCGCATTCAGGCGCTCGACGATAATGGGCCCACGCTCAACGCGGTGATCGACTACAATGTCGAGGCACCGGTGGAAGCGCGCAGGCTGGCCTCGACCGGAATTCTGCGCGGGCGCAGCGTGCTGGTGAAGGACAATATCGAAACCAGCGAGTTCCCGACAACCGCCGGCAGTCTCGCGCTTGCTGAGAACCGGACGGGCCGTGACGCGCCGCTGATCGCCAACATACGCGAGGCTGGCGGCGTTATCCTGGGCAAGACCAATCTTTCCGAATGGGCCAATATCCGTAGCAATGACTCAACCAGCGGGTGGAGCGCGGTCGAGGGCTTGACCCGAAATCCGCACGCGATTGACCGCAACACTTGCGGTTCGTCCTCGGGCAGCGGCGCGGCGATTGCAGCGGGCTTTGCATGGGCAGCCATCGGGACTGAGACCAATGGCTCGATCTCCTGCCCCGCCTCGATCAACGGGATTGTCGGGTTCAAGCCAAGCGTCGGGCTGGTCAGCCGCACCCATGTCGTGCCGATTTCCTCCACGCAGGACACCGCAGGGCCGATGGCGAAGACGGTCTATGACGCCGCATTGCTGCTCTCTGCCATGGCGGGTGAGGATGAGGCTGACAGCGTCACTGTCGGCGTGCCGCGTGTGAGTGATTACACCCAAGGCCTTGCGGGTTACTCGCTTGACGGTGTTCGCATTGGGGTGATGCGCAATCAGATCGGCGGCAATGCGCAGGTTGCCGGAGTGTTCGACGCGGCGCTCGCCGATCTTGAGCGGGCTGGTGCAGTGCTGGTCGATATCGAATTCGATCCTAACCCTGAAATGTGGGGCGATTCCTATACCGTTCTCAAATACGAACTGCGAGAAGAGATGGGGCGGTACCTGCGGTCGATCCCCGAATTTGAAGAAGGCGACACGCCGCGCAGCCTCGCTGACCTCATCACCTTTAACGAGGCCAATGCTTCGACCGAGATGCGCTGGTTCGATCAGAGCATTTTCTACGAAGCCGAAGCAACAACCGACCGTGAAGCCTATGAGGCCGCGCGCGAGAATGCGGTCAGGATCGCAGGCGAAGAAACGCTCGACATGCTGTTTGCCGAGCATGATGTCGCGTTTCTTGTCGCTCCGACACGCGGCCCGGCATGGGTGAGCGATCTGGTGCTCGGGGACAATTTCAATGGCTCGATCGGCTTCGGTTCACCTGCCGCCATCGCCGGCTATCCGCACCTCACCGTGCCAATGGGTGCGGTCGAACGGCTGCCTGTGGGCATCAGCTTTTTCGGTGCAAAATGGGCCGATCACGACGTGCTCAAGGTCGGCGCAGCCTATGAGCGAGCGCGCACGACTGAACTGCCCGAGCCTTCCTTCAGGCGGTGGCGTCCGGCCGACTGAACGCCGCCGAAAGCGCGCCGCAAACCTGAACGCCAGATGAGTTGCGAGCAAAAACCAGGCTCGACCTTTATCGGAAGACCGGTAACATCGGTCGAATCGCGTTTTCCCAATCCTGCACCCATGGCGATGGAGCCTCAGGTGGAGGAAAAATCATGGGACATACCAACCGTTTGAACGTCGCGTTGCTGCTGATTTCGGCAAGCGCCATTTCACTTGCAAGCCCTGCGTTGGCGCAAGAAGCTGCATCAGACATTGCGGATCCGGCCTCAGTTGAAGCCGAGCCCGATCAGGCCGCCGATACAAGCGGAAATGGTAGAGTCTTTGCTCCTGAGTATTTCGCGCAATTTGCCCCGCGCAACGCGCTTGACATGGTCAATCAATTGCCCGGCTTTTCGATCAGCGGCGGCAATGATAACGGCCAGCGCGGCCTTGGTCAGGCCAGCCAGAACGTCATCGTCAATGGCGAGCGATTTTCCGGCAAGGCAGACGGCGTGCGCGAGCAGCTTGGTCGGATTCCGGCGGATGACGTGATCCGGATTGAGCTGGTCGATGGCAATTCGCTCGACATTCCGGGGCTCACCGGACTGGTCGCCAATGTCATCCATGAAAGCACCGGGCTTTCAGGCCAGTTCCGCTGGGACACTGGCTTTCGAGCCCATAACACCGAAGCGCAGCTCTATGGCGGTGAGGTGTCGATAACGGGCAGCACAGGTGCGCTCGATTACACCGTCTCGCTCAGCAACCGGAACAACCGCTTTGGCGCAGATGGCCCGATCCTTATCACCGATGCAGCCGGTGATTTGATCGAGCGGCAGGACACCAAATCCTCTGGCGGGTTCGACAATCCCACGCTCTCGGCCAATCTCGCCTATCGCTTTTCCGAGAACGTGCTCGCCAATCTGAACCTCAGCTATGGGCGCGACTACTTCTTCAATAACAACACCGAGCTTGCGACCAATGTTGCGGGCTTCACAAGGGTGCAAGACAATCGGCGCAGGGAGCGTGGCCCAGAATATGAGATCGGCGGCGATATCGAGTTTCCGTTTGGGCCCGGTTCGCTCAAGCTGATCGGGCTGGAACGGTTCGAGCGCGACAATTTCAGTTTCCAGCTGATCGACACCTTTGATGACGGGCGCGACACCGAAGGCAGCATCTTTCGCCAGTCCAACGAAACAGGCGAGCGCATCGGGCGGTTCGAATATGGCTGGAACATGTTCTCCGCCGACTGGCAGCTTTCCGGAGAGGCCGCGTTTAACCGTCTCAACCGGGCGTCTGAAATTCTGGTCCTCGATCCCTCAGGCGAATTCGTCGACATCCCCTTTCCCGCCGGCACAGGCGGCGTGACCGAGGACCGATTCGAAGGCATATTGAGCTTTACCCGGCAGATTTCTCCGGCCTTCTCGATACAGGCCACTGCGGGGGGCGAATATTCTCAGATCGAGCAGACCGGCGTTGCCGCCAATTCGCGCACCTTCCAGCGCCCCAAGGGCTCACTCTCGCTGACATGGAAACCCGCCAGCGATTTCGACATCACCCTGTCGGGCCGCCGCCGGGTCGGTCAGCTTTCCTTCGGGGACTTCCTCGCCAGCGTCTCGCTCGACGATGACAACGAGAACCGCGGCAACAACGAACTTCAGCCCGACCAGAGCTGGAATCTCGAGCTTGAGATGAACAAGGGGCTCGGCGCATGGGGTTCGGTGAAAGTCGAGCTGCGCCACGCATGGTTTGAAGACTTCGTCGACTTCTTCCCTCTGCCAACCGGCGGCGAGGCACGTGGCAATATCGGCAGTGCGCGGCGCACCCACTTCCAGATCAACACCACGCTCAAAGGCGAACCCATAGGCCTTAGGGGGGTGCAGCTGGACGTGCAGGCGATCCGCCGCTGGATGAACATCAATGATCCGTTCACCGGCGAAGATCGGCCTTTCTCGCAGGATTTGATTGACCTGCTCGAGGTCGATTTGCGCCACGACATTCCGGGCAGCGACATCGCCTATGGCGCGGGCCTGTTCACAAACCAAAACGCGCCCTATTCGCGCCTGACTGAGATCGGGCGGCAACATGAAGGCCCAACCTTTGCGAACCTCTTTGTTGAGCACAAGGACGTGTTCGGTCTGACTGTGCGCGCGCGCTGGGCCAATGTCCTGTCAGCGCGCAACAAGTTTGACCGCACAGTCTTTGACGGCCCGCGGCCGAACTCGCCCGTGCTCTTTAACGAGAATATGGACCGCAGGATCGGCGCGATCTTCCGCTTCAGCGTGAGCGGCGATTTCTAAGCGGCTGCAAGGCCCGCAGAAGCCAAGCAGGCACGAAAAAGGGCGGCGGGTTTGCACCTGCCGCCCTTTTCATAAGGTCTAAGCCGAGGCCTACTTTTTCTTGGCAGGCGCTTTCTTGGCTGCTGGCTTCTTGGCCGGAGCCTTCTTTGCAGCAGGCTTCTTGGCGGGGGCCTTTTCTGCCGCTGCTTTCTTGGCTGGAGCTTTCTTAGCCGGTGCCTTCTTGGCAGCTTCCTTTTTCGCAGGCTCTTTCTTCGCCGCCGGCTTCTTCGCAGCAGCCTTCTTGGCTGGAGCCTTTTTCTTCTTCGGCGTAGCCTTCACCTTGGCGACTTCGGCTTCCTCGTCAGCCTCGATCGCGGCCTGAAGTTCCTCGATCGTTACTTCACGCTCGGTTACTTCTGCCTTGTCGAACAGGAAGTCGACGACCTTGTCTTCGTAAAGCGGCGCGCGCAGTTGAGCGGCAGCCATCGGGTCTTGCTGGATATACTGCATGAAGCGCTCGCGATCTTCCTCGCGATATTGTTGCGCTGCCTGTTGGATCAGCATCTGCATTTCCTGGCCGGTGACTTCGACGCCATTGGCCTGGCCGATTTCCGAAAGGAGCAGACCGAGGCGCACACGGCGTTCCGCGATAGCCTTGTAATCGTCCTTCTCGTCTTCGATCTGCTTGAGAGCCGCCTCGGGGTCTTCTTCCTTGGTGGCTTCCTGCTGAAGCTGCGCCCAGATCTGTTCGAATTCGGCATCGACCATGGTCGAAGGCACTTCGAAATCGTGACCCGATGCAAGCTGATCGAGCAGCGAACGTTTCATCTGCGTGCGGGTCAGGCCAGCGGTCTGCTGTTCAAGCTGACCCTTCATGATCTCCTGCAGCTTTTCGAGGCTGTCGAGACCGAGCTGCTTGGCAAATTCGTCATCAACCTTGGTGTCGGTCTCGGTCTTCACGGCCTTCACAGTGACGTCGAAGGTCGCTTCCTTACCGGCGAGGTGATCGGCCTGATACTCTTTGGGGAAGGTCACGGTGATGGTCTTCTCATCACCGGTCTTCACGCCAACCAGCTGCTCTTCGAAGCCGGGGATGAAAGTGTTCGAACCGAGAACCAGAGCCGCATCTTCAGCCGCGCCGCCTTCAAAAGGCTCACCGTCGAGCTTGCCGAGGAAGTCGATGATCAGCTGGTTGCCGTCGACCGCCTTCTTGGTCTTGGCGACATCTTTGTAGCTCTTGTTCTGGCCTGCGATGCCAGCGATCGATTCCTCGATCTGCTCATCGCTAACCGGAACCGTCAGCTTTTCGAGCTTCAGGCCATCCGTCGAAGGCGCTTCGACCTGCGGCAGAACTTCGAGTTCAATCGTGATCTCGGCGTCTTTGCCTTCCTCATAGCCCTCATTAAGCGCGATCGAAGGCTGCATCGCCGGACGCAGTTCTTCGTCCTTGATCACCGAATCAACCGATTCGCGGATCGTGTCGTTGAGCGTCTGCGCGTGAAGCTGCTCGCCATGCATCTTCTTGACGAGGTTCGCGGGAACCTTGCCAGGGCGAAAACCGGGCATCTTCACTTGCGGCGCGATCTTCTTGATTTCGGCATCGACCTTGGCGGCGATTTCGTCCGCAGTGATCGTGATCAGATAGGCGCGTTTGAGCCCTTGATTGGTGGTCTGCTTGGTCTGCATGAGAGTAAAACTGAAGCCTTCTAGTGAATGCCGAGAAACCGAAAACCGGGCCTTGCCACGGGGCGAATTTGGTGCGGGCGAAGGGACTCGAACCCCCACATCTCTCGATACCAGAACCTAAATCTGGCGCGTCTACCAATTTCGCCACGCCCGCAATGCCCGAACGAAGCCGCGCGGGAAAGCCTGACAGCCCGCCCGCGCGCGTTTGACGGCCCTCTATATCGCCATGCGCAAAAGGGCAAGCATTCAGCGCTTGTCGGTAGAGCAAAGCGCGATTATTGGCGCTTGCCATGTCAGACGAACAGAAAAACGATACGCCGCCGGATCACCTTTCGGTCAATCCGCGCAGCCCCGCCTTCGACGCCGACGTGCTTCAGCGCGGCGTGGGCATCCGGTTCAAGGACCGCGTGCGAACCGATATCGAGGAATACTCGATCTCCGAAGGTTGGGTCCGCGTGCAGGCAGGCAAGACCGTCGACCGCAAGGGCCAGCCGCTGACGATCAAGCTGACCGGCCCGGTTGAGGCGTGGTTCGAAGATCTCGGCGATAATCCTCCGGTCGCGAAAAAGGGCTGAGCCGCTCGTTTCCTTGCCAAGTGGCGGGTAAGCGGCCACTTGGCACTGTATATGAAACCTCAGGTCATCATTATCGGCCGCCCTAATGTGGGCAAATCGACGCTGTTCAATCGGCTCGTGGGCAAGAAACTCGCGCTGGTCGACGATCAGCCGGGGGTGACCCGCGACCGCCGCATGGGTGATGCGGAGATTGCTGGACTGCAGTTTACCGTCGTCGATACCGCCGGTTGGGAGGATGAGGACGAGCTCTCCTTGCCCGGCCGCATGCGCAAACAGACCGAGGCCAGCCTTGAAGGCGCCGATGCGGCTATGTTCGTAGTCGATGCGCGCGCTGGTCTGACCCCGCTCGACAACGAAATCGCGCGCTATCTGCGTGAGCACAATGTTCCCATCGTGCTGGTCGCCAACAAAGCGGAAGGCGCGGCTGGCGAAAGCGGGGTGCTGGAAAGCTACTCGCTCGGCTTTGGCGAGCCTGTCGCCTTGTCTGCCGAGCACGGCGAAGGCATTGCCGACCTGTTCGGCGCGCTATGGCCCATAATTGGCGAAAAGGCCGATGCAGCCGAAGCCGCCGCCGAATTGGGCGAAGAGGACGATGAAGACGCGCCGCTTGGCCCGCTCAAGCTTGCGATTGTCGGTCGTCCCAATGCGGGCAAATCGACACTGATCAACCGGCTACTGGGCGAAGATCGTTTGCTCACAGGTCCCGAAGCCGGGATCACCCGCGATTCGATTGCGGTTGACTGGAACTGGACCGACCCGAAGAGCGGCGAGACCCGCGAAATCCGCCTGATCGACACCGCAGGCATGCGCAAGAAACGCAATGTCGTCGAGAAGCTGGAAAAACTGTCGGTTGCCGATGCGCGGCGCGCGGTCGACTTTGCCGAGGTTGTCGTGCTGCTGCTCGATGCGACGCAGGGTCTGGAGCATCAGGATCTGAAGATCGCTGCGCTCGCACTTGAAGAGGGCCGCGCCCTCATGGTCGCGATCAACAAGTGGGATATTGCTGGCGAAGGCGGAACTGACACTCCATCGGGCCTGTTTAACGGGATCAAGCAGGCCTTGTTTGACGGGCTCGCACAGGTGCGCGGTGTCCCGTTATTCTCGGTGTCGGCGAAGACTGGCAGAGGTCTCGACACGATGCTGGGTGCGGCATTCGAATTGCGCGAAAGCTGGTCAAAGCGCGTGCCGACTGCTGCGCTCAATCGCTGGTTTGATGATGCGCTTGACGCCAATCCGCCACCTGCGCCCGGCGGACGCCGGATCAAGCTGCGCTATATCACACAGGTCGGCACCCGCCCGCCGCGCTTCGTGGTGTTCGGCAGCCGCCTCGACGCTCTGCCCAAGTCATATGAACGCTACCTCATCAATGGCATCCGTTCCAAGCTGGGCTTTGATGCGGTTCCGGTGCGGGTGACTTTGAAAAGTCCCAAGAACCCCTACAACGCCAACAAGGGCGGAGGCGGAAACTATTCCGGGGGGAGTAACAAGACATGATCTTTGAATTCTTGGCGCAGGTGGATCAGCCGCTGGCTTTCCAGATTTTGGAACGGACCGCCTCGACCCCGCGCGTGCAGCAAGTGGTGCAGCTCAGCCTGGCCCCGGCATTCCTGCTCGGCGGGATCGGCGCGGTGATGAATGTCATCATGAGCCGTATGATCTGGATCGCGGGCCGGATCGAGCGGATCGAGGAAGTCCCCGGTGAAGACCGCAGCCAGCGACAGCTCCACGAGCTCGGCTGGCTCGAAGCGCGCCGCCGCGCCTCGCAAACCGCGATCATGTTTTCGACCGCCGCCGCGGTTATCATCAGCCTTGTGATCGGATTGCTGTTCGTCTCAGCTTATATCGAGGCGCAGATCGGCACTGTGATCGCAGGCCTGTGGGTTCTGACCATGCTGCTCTTGATGGTTGGTCTGATCTTCTTTCTGATCGAAACACGCATGGCGGCAAAGGGCACACTCAAGCCGCGCGGTTAGTCTGCCGGTTACGAAAAACGCCCAAAACGAAAAAGGCGGAGCATCGCTGCCCCGCCCGTTATTCCAGCCAGATGTGGTGGCTTATTCTTCGCCCGCAGCCTTGCTCTGCAGCTGGACGTAGTTTTCCAGACCCATCCGCTCGATCATGTCGAACTGGGTTTCGAGGAAGTCGACATGCTCTTCTTCATTGTCGAGGATATGTGCGAACAGATCGCGGCTGACATAGTCGCGCACGCTTTCGCAATGCTCGATCGCGTCGCGCAGCAGCGGGATGGCATCTTCTTCCAGCTTCATGTCGGCCTGAAGAATTTCCTCAACCGTTTCGCCCACGCGCAGATTGTGGATCGCCTGGAAGTTGGGGAGGCCGTTGAGGAACAACACACGCTCGGCGAGCTTGTCGGCATGCTCCATTTCCTCGATTGATTCCTTGCGCTCGTAAGCGGCAAGTTTGGTCACACCCCAATCGTCGAGCACGCGGTAATGCAGCCAATACTGGTTGATCGCAGTCAGCTCGTTGGTGAGCGCCTTGTTGAGGAATTCGATTGTTTTCGGATCGCCCTTCATGGGTCAGTTTCCCTTGCTGAATTTCGACTTTGCGCCAGATCAATTCGGCGGCGCTTGCAAGGGTGTAGATAGGCGCTAACCCCCCACACTGGCAAGGGGAGGTTCAACTTTTTTCTTTTAAAATCAGCCTCTTGCGATCCAGTCGCAGTTGCGCGCGGTCAGTTTATAATGCGACGTTCTCGCAAGAAAGAAGCGCGCGTTCCTGGCTGAGGATTTCGCCAGCCTTCACAAGGCATTGGCCGCAATTGGGGCGCTTGCCCAGCGTCGCATAGGTCGCCTCAGCATCGCCAGCCGACGTCAGCGCAGCTTTGCGCAGGTCGGCTTCACGAATTGCGTTGCAGATGCAGATATACATGGGTGTAGAATCACTCCTGCGAGGCGCTTGCAATAGATAGATATGAGAATAAATCGCAATAGCAAGGAAATTTTGCGATTGCCCCGTCCACTTGGCTGCCTAGAAAGGGACAGAACGTCGCTTCACTGCGACACACTGGACGTGACAGGGGACGCAATGACTAAGGCAAATTGGTTCAAACACGCCCGCCGGGTCTCGATGGTCGGACTGGCCAGCATAATGCTAGCCGCCTGCGGATTAACACCCGAACAGGACCGCGCGGCGATCGAGGAGGGGATACTCACAACGCCGGGTGGGCAAGAGCTATGGCAGACGATCAAGCGCGAATATCCCGAGGATTTCGGCAATCTGATCGACCGGTTGCAGGCGCTCGATTTCAGCCAGCGCCGGGATGACAGCGTTAGCGAGGAGATCGGCAAGGTCTGGTTGCAAGAATTCTTCGGCAAGATCGCACCCGATTCTGTCAAAGCTCCGGCCGAACAACTGCTGCAATGGAGCGCGAGCGAACAGGAACTCTACGCCGTGCTCCAGCGCAGCTCGGTCAATGATTGCGCCGCCATGACGATGGGGCAGTGGATCTTCGTGGATGAAAGCAACACTCTGGTCACTGGCGCGATAGCGCGGCGCAATGCGGCCATGGTGCGTTCTGCCGCCGCTGGCCGCGACAATCCGCAGCAATATGCCGAGCCCGATGATGCAGATTTTGGCCGGTTGGGCGATTCCATCGCAGACACGGGCATCGACCCCGATTTGCAAGCCGCGCTTGGCTCTGACGCAGCCATGGCCGCGCTCGGGCCGGCCGAACAATGCGAGATCGGGGTAGCGGTCTATTCGGGACTCGCCGCCCTGCCCGACGATGTCGAGCCTGAATTGGCGGCCTATATGCTCTCGCCCGAATAGGCGCGGCCCAGCGCCTCAACGCCTGAGCGGGAACAGTTTTCGATAGGTCAGGCAGCGCCACAGCCATTCGAGCGGGCCATAACGGAAACGGTCAAGCCACGGCTTTGACCATGCCAGCATCAGAACCCACATCAGCGCGGTCAGCAGGTAAAGCTCAGGCCGGTTTAGCTGCCCAAACAGTCCAAGCGCCCAGCCATGCATGATAAACAGCATAACGATCGAAGTGCCGAGATAATTGGTGAAGGCCGCGCGCCCGGCGGCGCGCACGCGCTCACCCAGCCAGCCGGTCCATGCGGGCGAATAGGCGACCATGAGCGCCGCCATGCCCAGCACCATCAGCAGTTGGGGTATCGCGCTCCAGGCAACGAACGCTGCCAGCATGGCGTAATAGGTGAAACCGACCGATTTGACCCATAGGCCGAGAGCAAGGAACATCGCTCCTCCGACCGCGAACCCTACCCAGCCCCAGCGCATCATTTTGCGCCGCGAGAGCTCGCCGCTGAAGAAACCCAGCCGATAAAGCCCGACGCCGATCAGCATCAAGGGCAACGTCTCCCAGATGAACAGACCGATATTCAACATCGGATCCCAAGTGTGTTCTTGCAGCTTGTGCGTCACAAGACCAACGAAGTCGCCCGACTGAATAAGTCCGGTTTCCAACTCCCCGTCAGCCAAGGCATCGGCTATACCCGCCTCCATTCCCGCGCGGGTGTCAGCCATTTCTGCAGTGTCGCCCATTGGGGTTTCCGCAATTAGATAAGGCATGGAAACGAACCCGGCATAGAAGAGCGCACCCGCCATGTAGCCGATCAGACCCAGCCACAATTGCGATTTTGCCCCGAGCTTCAGCATCGGGACCACCATGAATCCGATGATCGCATAATAAAGTAGGATATCGCCCATCCAGATCACAAAGAAATGGATCAGGCCAAAGACGAGCAAGATAGCGAGCCGCCACATCTGGAGCATTCGCGAGCTTCCCCGCGCCCAGGCGCGCTCCATGAACAGATACAGGCCTGCTCCGAACAACAGCGTGAAGAGCCCGCGCATCTTGCCATCAATCAGGACATATTGCCCAACCGTCAGCCAGTTGGAGGTTTCTCCATGCTCGGTCAGGAAGGCGGCTGGATACATATAGGCCGCGAAAGGCTGGCCAAAGGCGACGATATTCGCTGCCAGAATGCCCATCACTGCGATGCCGCGAATGAAATCGAGCGAGCCAATCCGGTCCTTGCCCGTTACCGGAGCGGCTTCTTCTGCGAATTCCGTCTGATCCGGCGTCGCTGCTTGAGCGTCACTCATGTCCAATTCCCTTGTTCCCTATGCCGCTATCCTAGCAGCAAGCGGGATCAGGGGAAGCCGGACCTGAAAAACTATGTTGGTTTATGGGCGCGCGACCATGCAGGCCTGACCTTGCCGCGCGAGCGCGTCGCAGGCCTGCTGTGCTTCGGCGCGGCTGTTAAAGCCGACCGCGTGAAGCCGCGTCACGTTACCGCCGGGCACCAGAGCCTTCCGGGTGCCGGAAAGCGCCGGGTTCGACTGAAGCTGCGCCCACAGACGATCCGCATTGCCCGCGACGCCAAACGCGCCGAGCTGAACACGCCAATTGCCGCTCATGCGAGAGGCGGCAGGACGGGCTTGTGTGGGCTGTTGTGCCGCAGGAACCGGCACTGGCCGGGTAGGCTGCGAAACGCGCACCGGTTGCGGAGCGGAGCGCGCAACAGCTGCGGTGCGCACCGGAGCCGAAGCGGCCGGACGCGTTGCCGCGGGTTGCTGGGTGCCTAGATCAAGCGCAGCCAGCTCAGCTGCGCGGCGCTGCTCTGCCTCTGCATCAAGGTTGCGCGCAAGCGACTGGGCCTGCTGGCGCTGCGTCAGCGGGATGTATTGGTCCATCTGCGACAAAGCCGTGCTGGCCTGCGGCAGACCCGCAGCATTGGCGAGCGTCAGCAAGGCATAGGCGCGCACCCAATCCTTCTCGGCATAATCTGCGTTGAAGTGGGCAAGGCCCAGAACATATTGCGCGCGCGGATCACCGCGCTCGGCTGCCGAGCGGATCAGCGGCATGGCGCTGTCTTGCTCGCCCTGCTGGAACAGCAGCAGCCCGTAATTGTCAGCAGCCTTGACATGGCCGCGATCAGCGGCGGCGGCATAAAGCTCGCGGGCGCGAGTGATGTCTGCGTCGACCCCGCGACCCAGGCGATAGGCCTGCGCAAGGTTGAACATCGCATCGGGATCGCCCGCCTGTGCAGGGCCGCGCCATTCGGAAACGGCGGTCGCGTAGTCGCCTGCGCTCCACGCCTCTACGCCCTCGCGCACATCGGCAGCGGCAGGGACGGTAAGGGCGGCAAAAGCAGCGGCGCATGCAAAGGTTGCAGCGCGCAAAGCGGCATGCGGGCGAATGGCGGTTAGAGCTTTGATAGCCATCGATTGGCACTCCTTCGAAATCGGATGCGCCTACTTATAGTGAAGGAGTGGTTAGCATTTCGTTTCTGCCGCCTAGCGAGGTTTTGCAGGACGCTGAGCTGCCAGCCGCCATCCATCATTCGACGGACTTGTGTGGCCCCGCGTTAACCCAAAATTAGGGGTAGTCTGCGATCCCCCTTCTCATCCAGCCGCAATTGGGCGGCGACTTATGGTCTATTTATCAGGGGGACCGAGCGTTGCGTGTACTCGCTTTGGCATCGCAGAAAGGCGGATCGGGCAAAACGACCCTATCCGGACATCTGGCCGTCCAGGCCCAGCGCGCTGGCGCTGGACCGGTCGTCTTGATCGATATCGATCCGCAAGGGTCGCTCGCCGATTGGTGGAATGAACGCGAGGCGGAATATCCCGCCTTTGCCCAGACCACTGTTTCGCGGCTTGCGAATGACCTTGCGACCTTGCGTCAGCAGGGCTTCAAACTTGCGGTGATCGATACGCCGCCTGCCATCACCATGGCTATCCAGTCGGTGATCGGTGTGGCTGAGCTTATCGTTGTTCCGACTCGTCCCAGCCCGCACGATCTGCGCGCTGTCGGCGCGACGGTCGACCTGTGCGAGCGTGCCGGAAAGCCGCTTGTCTTCGTGGTCAATGCCGCAACGCCCAAGGCCAAGATCACTTCCGAAGCCGCAGTCGCGCTTTCGCAGCACGGCACCGTTGCTCCGATTACACTTCACCACCGCACCGATTTTGCCGCCTCGATGATCGATGGCCGCACGGTGATGGAAGTCGATCCCGAAGGTCGCAGCTCGGCTGAGATCACCGCTTTGTGGAAATACATCTCGGATCGCCTGGAAAAGAACTTCCGCCGCACTGTCTTTTCGGCACCGGGCACCAGCCCGCAAGTGCAGGCCAATGGCGTGCATCGCCCCGCGGGCGGCTTTGGCCGCCGAGTGGCACAGTAAGGGAGACGCAGGCCGATGTCCGAAGCCAGCTTTGCCTCGCTTGGACCGACTTTGCTTGCACGCAAGGGCGGCGCAAAACCCGCCATGCGTCCGCAGCTCGCCCCGCTTCCCGAAGTGGTTGAGCCCGAACAGCTCGAAGATCTGGGCTGGAACGACATGGGTCAGGAGGAAGCAGAAGCAGCCTCCAAGAACTCGGACGTTGTTCCGATTCAGCCAGTCTTGAAAACCCGTGCACCGCGCAAGGCCGCCAATGAGGACGGCCTGGACAGCATTCTTGCCGACAATCTGGGCGGAGACAGCCCGCTGGTCGCGCGTGAGCAAAAACGTCTCGCCGAATATCTTCTGAACGACACACCGGCAGAGCCTCTGGTGGTGAAGAAGCCAAATTCGAAGAAGAAGAAAAAGAAGCACGCAGCGTCAAAGCCGGCGCAAAAGGTTGCAACGGGCAAGAGCGCCAAGCGCGCGGCCTTCACCTTGCGTCTTGATACCGACCGTCACCTCAAACTGCGCCTCGCTGCGACCATGCAGGGAAAAAGCGCACAGGCACTGGTGACCGAAGCTCTCGATACTTTGCTGAGCGAGATCGACGATCTCGATGCACTCGCCACGCGAATGAAACGTCACTGAATTTTTTGAACCAACCGACCAACAACCAAGACGCAGATTATCATGGTTAATTTAGGGGAAATGCACATGGCCCGCCGTAACAAAGGCTTTACCGGTCCCAAGATCGGTCTCTTCATGAGCACCGCTCTTGCCAGCCTCGCTCTGGCAGGTTGCGCGGGGTCTGCACCGCCTGCAGAGTTGTCTTTCAACAAGGCTCAGGCCGCGCTTGAAGATGGCCATGTCGACCGCGCGATCACCCATGCCGAAGCTGCCGTTCTCGCTGAGCCGCGCAATGCAGCCTACCGCGCCATGCTCGGCGCTGCCTATCTTGAATCGGGCCGTTTCCAATCGGCTGCAACCGCCTTTGGCGATGCGATCGAACTGGGGGACAGCGATCCGCGCACGGTGTTGAGCTATGCTCTTGCGCAGGTAGCGTCGGGCAACAATTCCGAGGCGCTGAACAAGCTTTCCCAGCACGAAGCCGCTATCCCTTCAGCCGATCTGGGCCTTGCACTGGCGCTCGCAGGTCAGCCCGAGCGCGGCGTCCACTATCTGATCAACACCGTTCGCAACGGTGAAAACAGCGCCAAGGCGCGCCAGAACCTTGCTTATGCCTATGCGCTGGCGGGCAATTGGCGTGCAGCGCGGGTGATGGCCGCCGAAGACGTGCCGGTCGATCAGCTCGATACGCGCCTGTCTGATTGGGCAGCAACCGCGCGTCCGGAAGATTACCAGGTCCGTGTTGCCAACCTGCTGGGCGTCTCGCCTGTCAGCGATGGCGGCCAACCGCAAATGCTCGCGCTCGCCAACTTCCCGAGCCAGACGATGATGGTTGCCGAAGCGCAGGATATGCGCGCCGGTGAAGTCAATGCAGACATTGCTCCGCAGGTTGCCGATGCATCGGCAGTCGAAACCGCTCCGGTTCCGGCCTCGGTCGCTGCTCCGCGCGCCAATGAAGCGCCAGCACTGGCGGTTCGGGAAAGCAACGAACTGCGCTTCCAAAGCAATCCGGTTGTCCAGACCGTCGATGGCGCACCGACCCGTGTCGCCGCCGCACCTTCGCGTGCTCCGGCACGTGTAGCGCCGCGTGTAGCCTCAAGTCCTGCACCGGCACCGGCTGACAGGCCTGCTCCGGCAGCTCGTCCAGCACCCGTTTCGATGCCGGCGGCAGCCGCTGCACCATCGCGCGGAGCGCCGCGCTTCGTCTCGAACGCTGTGGTCCAGAGCACGCCTGTTCCGGCCACCACGCCCGAACGTGCCGCTCCTGCGCCCCAGCGCCGCTCAGCCGTCGCAACGGGGTCTTCCGCGACCCACCTGGTGCAGCTGGGCAGCTTTAGCAGCCGCTCCGTCGCCGAGGCAAAATGGCGTGAGATCAAATCCCGCTTCCCGCAGCTCGCCGATCACGATGTCGTGATTACCGAAGCTGTCGTGAACGGTCGCACCTTCTTCCGCGTAGCTGCCGCCGGTTTCGGTGCCCGCAGCGCACGCAGCCTGTGCAACACGGTGAAATCGGCGGGTCGCGCCTGCTTTGCCTATGCCGCATCCAGCCCGCCAGCCGGCGCGGTTGATCGCGGCGTGCGGATTGCTGCCCGCACACGCTAAGACATTTCTCCGCTCTTGTTTTGAGAGCTTCAGCGAAACTGCCCCCGGCGCGAAAGCACCGGGGGCATTTTTCGTTAGAGGTCTAAGCTCACGCCGCCTTTGATCAGCGCGAGCACGCGTCCCTGCGCGCCCTGACGGTCAAAAGGCGTGTTATCGCCATGCGCGCCCATCTTGGTGCGGTCGATGATCCATGGAGCCTCGGGGTCGATGAGCGCGATGTCGGCTTCCAAACCCGGTTCGATCGCGCCTGCCGAAACGCCCAGCAAGCGCGCCGGATTGCCTGCGAGCAACTCGAAAGCACGCGCGGTGTCGATCACCTCCTCGCGCACCAGATTGAACACCATGGCGAGCAGCGTATGCGCCCCCGCCATTCCCGGCGCGGCGTCTGCGAAGGGCAAGCGCTTGTCCTCCGGCCCGCGCGGATCGTGTCCGCTGGAGATGACATCAACCACGCCTTCGCCAATGGCCGCGCGCGCCGCCTGCCGGTCGGCTTCGCAGCGCAAAGGCGGTGAGAGGCGCGCGAAAGTGCGGAACTCCGCTGTTTCGAGGTCGGAGAGCATGAAATGCGCAGGCGTGATCCCGCAGGTCACATTGACCCCGCGCGCCTTGGCTGCGCGAACCAGATCAAAACCTGCCGCCGTGGTCACTTGCCGGAAATGGACCCGCGCGCCGCTCATTTCAGCCAGCGCAATGTCGCGCGCCAGTGCCAATGCTTCGGCCTCGGCAGGCGCGCTTGGCAGGCCAAGCCGCGTGGCCATCTCTCCCGCTGTCGCAGCCGCCTCGCCGACCAGCGCGCTGTCCTCGGCATGGGCAACGACCACGAGGTCGAGCATCGCGGCATATTGCATCAGGCGCAGCATCACGCCGCTATCGGCGATCCATTTGCGGCCTGTCGCGACCCCCCTCGCTCCGGCATCGCGCATCAGCGCAATTTCGGCCAGTTCGCTGCCTTCGAGCCCGCGCGTCGCCGCGGCGAGCGGGTGGACCCACAGATCGGGTTTGCCGCTTTTGGCAGTGTAGGCAACGCGGCTGGGGTAATCGAGCGGCGGAGACTGGTCCGGCATCAGCGCAGCCCGTGTGATCCCGCCGAAATGGAAGGCTGGCTTGTCGATCCCGAACACGCCGAAATCGACAAGGCCCGGCGCGACAAGCTTGCCTTTCGCGTCGAGTATAGAATCGCCATCCTGCGCGGCAACATCCGCGCCGACTGCTTCGATCAAGCCATCGACAAGCCGCACCGCGCCATCCGCGATTCCGTCTGCCGTCACGATCTTGCCGCGCGTAATTGTGAGAGGTTGCATTTGCTTCATGACCAGCCCTCCACACCGCGCGCGCTTCGGGTCAGCACATCGAGGCACGCCATCCGGATCGCGACCCCCATCTCTACCTGCTGGGTGATGATCGACCGGTCGAGCATATCGGCGACATCGCTGTCGATCTCGACCCCTCGGTTCATCGGCCCCGGATGCATGACCAACGCATCGGGCGCAGCGCGTTCGAGCCGCGCTTTCGTAAGGCCGTAAAGGTGGTGATATTCGCGCTCGGAAGGGATGAACTGCCCCGCCATCCGCTCTGATTGGAGCCGCAGCATCATTACCACGTCCGCGCCATCCAGCGCAGCGTCAAAGTCGTGGAACGGTTCGGCTCCGATGGCTTCAACGCCCGCTGGCATCAGCGCAGGCGGCGAACACAGGCGCACGCTTGCGCCCAAAGCTTGCAGGCAAAGTATGTTGGAGCGCGCAACGCGGCTGTGCAGGATATCGCCGCAAATGGTGATCGTGCGGCCGGTAAAGTCCTCGCTCGCCTCGCCCCTTTTGGCCAATGCCTCGCGCAGGGCCAGCGCGTCGAGCAGGCCCTGTGTCGGGTGCTCGTGCTGTCCGTCGCCTGCGTTGAGAACCGGGCAATCGACCTTGTCCGCAATCAGCTGGGTCGCGCCGCTCGAAGCGTGACGGATCACAATCGCATCGGCGCGCATCGCGTTGAGCGTGATCGCGGTGTCGATCAGAGTCTCGCCCTTCTTCACGCTCGACTGCGCGGCGTGCATGTTGACGACATCCGCGCCCAGCCGCTTGCCCGCAATCTCAAAGCTCAGCAGCGTGCGCGTCGAGTTTTCGAAGAAGGCGTTGATGATGGTCAGGCCGCTGAGCAGGCCCGAATGCTTGTCGCTGCGGCGGTTATGCTCGACCCAATGTTCGGCCTGCGCCAGCAGATAGAGGATTTCGTGCCGCTCGAGCTGTCCGATGCCGGTCAGATCGCGATGCGGAAAGGCGAGACGGCCCGCCGGAAAGCGCGAGTCCGTGTGTGTAGGTGCCGAGTTGTCCATTAAAGCCACGCCCTTAGTCGAGCAAAGTCGCCCGCTCAACCCTTACAATGCCCCTTGCATATAGAAGTTTCACCATATTGCGCCTAGGTCGGTGCCAAGACACGCAATTATCAAGCAGGAATTCGCGCATTATGAGCTTCGTCGGCAAGGCATGGAAAGTGATCGTCGGGATCAAGGACGCGCTGGTCCTTATCTTTATGCTGCTGTTTTTCCTCGCGCTGTTCAGCATCCTTTCCGCCACTCCCAATCCCGGGCAGGTGCGCGACGGGGCGCTCTATATCGACCTGTCAGGCTATATCGTGGAAGAGCGCACGGCGGTCGATCCGATAGCTACTCTGCTGAGCGGGCAAGCGCCTCCGATCGAACATCAGGCGCGCGATCTGGTGCGCGCGCTGGACGCGGCAGCGACCGACGAACGGATCAATTCGGTTGTGATCGACATGTCGGCGTTTGCAGGCGGCGGGCAGGTCCATATGCAAGCCATTGGCGAGGCGATGGACCGCGTGAGGCAGGCCGAAAAGCCCGTCCTCACCTACGCGCTGGCTTACGGCGATGACCACATGCACCTGGCCGCCCATGCGAGCGAAGTCTGGGCCGATCCGCTTGGCGGCGCAGTGATCGCTGGACCGGGCGGGTCGAACCTCTATTACGCAGAGCTGCTAGAACGGCTCAGCATCAACACCCGCGTCTACCGCGTCGGCGAGTTCAAGTCAGCGGTCGAACCCTACATCCTCAACGCTCCATCCGAGGCCGCGCGCGAAAACCGCGCGGCGCTTTACGGCGCGCTGTGGGAGGAATGGCAGGCCAACGTCTCCAAAGCGCGTCCCGCGATCCAGCTTGACCGAGTAACCGGCGATCCGGTCGCATGGGTCGAAGCATCGGCAGGCGATCTGGCAGAGGCTGCGCTTGAGGCCGGTCTGGTCGACCGCCTTGGCGATTCCGTTGAATTTGGCGAGCGAGTGGCGGAAATCGCAGGCGAAGATGGCTGGAGCGAAAAGCCCGGCGCTTATGCGCGCAGCGAGCTTGCCCCCTTCCTCGCCGATGTGGGTGACGGCTACGCATCCTCCAGCAACCAGATCGCGGTGGTGACCGTAGCCGGCATCATCGTCGACGGCGATGCCGGTCCGGGCAGCGCGGGCGGCGCGCGGATCGCGGGCCTTCTCGATGATGCTTTGTCCGATGACAGGATCAAAGGGCTGGTCGTTCGGGTTAATTCTCCCGGCGGATCGGTGCTCGCATCAGAGGAAATCCGGCGCGCCATCGAGCGCTACCGCGCCAAGGACATTCCGGTCGCCATCTCGTTCAGCAATGTCGCGGCCAGCGGCGGCTATTGGGTCGCGACCGCAGGTGACCGTATCTTCGCCCAGCCCGAGACGATCACCGGCTCGATCGGCGTCTTTGCCGTTATTCCGACTTTTGAGGATACGGCAGCCGAAATCGGGGTGAATGCAGACGGTTTCCGCACCACGCCTCTATCGGGCCAACCTGATGTTATCGGCGGCTTCACGCCCGAAGTGGACGCGATACTGCAAGCCTCTGTCAGCGATACCTATTCCGACTTTCTCACCCGCGTCGCCGAAGCGCGCGGCAAGAGCGTCGAGGAAGTGGATACTATCGCACAGGGCCGCGTCTGGGACGGCGGCACGGCGCGCCAGCTGGGCCTTGTCGACCAGTTCGGCGGGATGGACGAAGCGCTCGCATGGGTCGCAGGCGAAGCGGGCCTTGAAGAGGATGACTGGCGCGCACGCTATCTGGGCGCGCAGGAGGCAAGCTACGATTCGCTCATCCGGCAGCTAGTGACGAGTTCGGCTGCACCCGCTCCCGAAGCCCGAAACGCCGATCTGTTTGCGATGGCATCGTTCCGGCGCGAGGCGCTGTTCGCGCAGCTCACCCGCGATGCGCAGATGCTGGCGGGCACGCGCGGCATTCAGGCCTATTGCCTTGAATGCCCTTCCGAACCGCGCGCCGCGACAAGCGCTGAAAATCGCAGCCTGATGGAGCTGATCGCGGCCTATTTCGCCCGCTGATCTGGCGCCAATCGCAGGTCGCAATAGTCTTGCAATGCACAGAGGCTCGCAGTAGATGCGCGCCCCTGTCCGGATCAGGACGGGCGCGTAGCTCAGTGGTAGAGCACACCCTTCACACGGGTGGGGTCGCAAGTTCAATCCTTGCCGCGCCCACCATCTTTTCAATACCTTAGGGAAGATGGTGCATTTTTCCATGAAAAAAACATGAAAAACGCGGTGTGCAGAATGCGCGGATTTTGTGTCGGAAGATGCGCCTAACAGGAAAACCGGCGCGGCTGGAAGAGCTTATCGGACCTGCCGCATCCGGCGCATGGTTTCTGCCACGATTGCGGTAATCTGGGCTTCCTCACTCTCAGCCTGCCCCTCTCCCAATCCCCGGATTAGTTCGGCCTGTTTCTCTTCGGGCACTTTGCCGTAAGTCATTAAGGTGGTCTGCACATTCTCGTGGCCAATATTCTGGGACCATGCCTTGTAGTGTTCAATTGTCGGACAGATCTGCCCGCCTAGCCTCGCGAGCGAGTGACGGAAACAATGCGGATTGTAGTAGCGAAAGCCTGCTGCTTCGAAGGCTCGTTTGTAGATCGTTCGTATCGATCCGGTTCCGCTCCAGTGCTCTCGCGCCAAGCCAAGAGCTTCAAAGCCACCTTGCCCCCCGACCCCAACCAGCGTCTTGGGAAAAAGCGGATCATCATCCCCCCAAAGCAATTGCTCGCGTAGATGCTCAACCCAATCAGTGACGATCTGGAGCGCATCACCGCCCACCGGGCAAAACCAAGTTTTGAAGGTCTTGCTGTTTTTGGTGTTCACCTCGCGAGCATCCTGATCGATGCACCCTTCATTGAGGTCGATGTGCTTCATCTTCAGGCTAGCAAGCGCGGCTGCCCTCGCCCCTGTCAGCAAGGCAAGCGCGATTAGCGCCCGGTTGCGTTTCTCAATGTCGCTCCGGGTTGGCATTGTCGCAATAACGTGGTGCACCTGATCCAAAGTAGGAACAGGCTTCTCACGCTTCGCCTTAGCGATGCGCACATCTTTTTCGGACAGGTTGAAATAGTCCGCATCGGAATAGCCAATCCGGCTTTTGTAGCCGGGCTTGTCAGCGAGCCAGTTAAAGAAAGCACGCAAAACGGACAATGTAGAATGCACCGTTGCTCGTGAGAGCGGCTTGCCAGTCTTGGCATTCTTTTGCTCGCTCAGCTTGGTTTTGAACGCGACTGCCTGCTTTATGTGGAACTTCTTGAAGTCCTTGTGCCCGGTCGATTGCTCGAACTGTGTAAGGGCGCGTGCTACCTGATCGATTGAAGCCTCATCACGACGTTGCGCGTGCTTCAGGTAGTCGAAGTAACCCCGCTTGATCCGGGTATTTGCCGCATTGTGCTTTGCCATGCCTCAGGCTCCAGTCTTTTTGTCACAGTTTAGGGAAGGATGCACCCGCGCACTTATGCTTGATGAAGCCTGCGTGATTTGAACGTCAATACCGGGCATTCTAGCCTCAACATTGGCCAGCCGGATGTTCTGATGCATCAAGGTGTCGCACGTCTCACACAGGGCCTTGAGATTGCCTGTGGCGGCGTTTGTCGCAGCGTATTCGACCATCCCGAGCGCAGGAGATTTGGGCTCTCGGCATTTGAAGCAAAACATCTGCCCCGGCTGGCATGGGCGTTTGTCCGCTTTGCGCCGCTCGCCCCACCATGCCTGAAACTCGACGCCAAGAATAAGGGTAGGCTTTGCTCCATCGATTGCTGGCAAACCCTTTTTGAGCCACCCGCGCACGGTGTGCTTGTGAACGCCTAGCAAGTCGGCAAGCTCGGTCACGGTGAAAGAGCGATGCTTCTTGGCAAGGCGCGGATTGATCCGCTTCATCGCCTTCCCCCTCTAGCCCTGTTCGCCAACAAGGCGGCGGATCGAGGCTACAGTAACGAGACGGCGGCGGCCCATCTTGCGGGTTTCGAGCTTGCCCTCGTTGATCAAGGCATAAACCGACGTGCGACCAAGGTTCAGCGTTTGGGCAGTTTCGGTGATTGAGACGAGGAGGGGTTCCATATTGATATTCCTTGCTTGGTGCCAGCGAATGCCAGCGGGCGCAGGGAATCATCGGTGAAAAACCTCAGTCTGTCGGACGATAAGGCCGAAAACGGGCCGGGAATTGGGTGGCAACCTATTTCAGGCCTTTTGCGATTCGTCCCAGATTTTCTTGGCGTAGGTGCGAACCGTGCTTTCGGAGGGGTACTTATCACCGCGAGTTAGGTGCGACATCAATGCGCGCTCAACGTCAGCTTGACGTTCAGGCTTCAGATCACCTCTATGTATTTCGCCAAAAATTGCCAAACAAGCTACGAGCCAATCGTATGTAGGCTTGCGTCCACCCTTTGCCTGTCGCGATTCGGGTTCTCCAAAGCCTTCAAGCCCTAGGTTGACCAAACCCGAGCGATGAAAGTGTACACCTTGAAGCTCGAGCTTGATCCACCTGCCTTCGCGACGACCGTCGCCCCGAACTTTGTTCAGAGACCAATTTTGAGTGCGGGCGTCCTTGATGAAATCGCGCCAAAACCAAAGTGGAATGTCCCAAGCTAAAGCGCCGTATCTTGAGACTGGATCAAGTTTGCTAGAGCCACTGGATTCCTCTCCGGTCATTCTCTCAGCTCGGCCGGCAATGTGGCCAAGTTGGCAGGCCTCAACAATTGCACTTCCCGCATTGGCAGGATTGTGAAGCTCAAGCATCTTCTTGTGAAGGTCGCGGGCACTTATCCAATCTTGGTTCGAAGACAGGCTTATCTCCCGCATAGCAGCGGCTTGACGATGTGACGGAACTAGCTCTGAAAGCGCCAAGAAATCAAAGCTGACTCCGAACGCTTGTTCATCATTCTGGTAGCGGTCACTTCGTTGGAAATCTCCTCGCTCCCAATCTTCAATTAAATCGTCGTTGAGGTCATCGGTGCGCCAGAATGCCGGTGGTATCCGCCGATTGCTTTCCTCAGTGCCATCCAGAATGAGCTTCTGCGCCTTCGCAGCGATTATTCCGGCGTTGGCCCGTTCGATAATCGCCCTGCGAACCGAATACTCATCGTCGCCATATGCGGCGTACTTCAGTGCGAGATTTGCCTTGATCCATTCAATCGCCATGAGTTCGTGGCTAAGGCAAAGCAATCCGCAAACGCAAGCAAATGCCTTGGTCAAATCTGGTATATCGGCCGCGAGCATCGGTTTCTTACGTCAGCAATGCGCCCCAGTCCAAGACGTAAGCATCCGAGATCTTAGTTCCGGAAAGCAGACATTCTTCGAGGCCATTCCGGCCAAGGAGAATGAAAATGACCTACTCACACTTTGACCCCGCTGCTCAAAATCGAGTGCCGTGGAATTTTGGAGCGAAGATCGGGCCTAAGCGTCCATTCAATCAGAAGCAGATCTGGGCGATCCGTTTCTTCTTAGATCGCGAAGAGCGCTTTCGCGATCGAGCGCTGTTCGATCTGGCGATTGATAGCAAGCTGCGAGGCTGTGATCTCGTTGAGCTGAAAATCGGCGATTTGGTCAGCGGTCCGGACATCAGGACGCGAGCAACAATCACGCAGCGAAAGACAGGTAGGCCAGTCCAGTTCGAGATCGCAGCTGACGCGCGTGCAAGCTTGTTTGCCTGGCTGGAGCTCAGAGGCGGTGACGTCGAGGACTTTGTCTTTCCGAGCCGAGTTGATCCCGCTCGCCACTTGAGCACGCGACAATACGCTCGGCTTGTTGATGAGTGGGTGGCAGCTATTGGATTGCGGCCCGAGGAGCATGGCACTCACTCGCTGCGTCGCACCAAAGCCTCGATAATCTACAAGGCGACCGGAAACATCCGCGCGATCCAGATCCTGCTGGGCCATTCAAAAATCGAAAACACAGTTCGCTACTTGGGTGTGGACATTGAGGACGCCCTCACTCTTGCCGAGAAAACCGAAATCTGACCGCTGCTGGGCGCCAGCCACGACCCGGCTGGCGTCCGCTATCGGGAGTGCTGACTGACCGTCCGCTTACAATCAATCTTGGTCGCCTAACGGACGGAAGCTAGAAAATCGACTATCGAAAAATGAAGCTGGATGGCCTTACCAAGGCGCTAACGAACCAGCCTCTGGTACGCACCAAATCCACGTAGCGCCATATCCTCCACAATGGCAGAGAGATGAATAGCGGATGGCGGGAGCGACCGGTCCTGCCGTGTGACTATCGTCCCAGCGACTTCAACAGGCATCAACTGATCCAGCGTGGAGAGCACTGCTACTTTGCCCGCATGAATTTCCTGCCTGATCACAGCCTCCGGGAGTAGGCCCAAAATATCGGTATTGGTCAGCAACTGGCGAAGCAGGCCAAGCTCATGGGTCGTCAGGAAGATCTCTCTCAAAGATGAAATCGATTCAAACTGCGCGGGAAATGCGTCAACGAATTGCTTGAGAAACCAGTCCGGCACCTCGGACCCTCCATAAGGATAGGAGATAAGGTCTGAAACTTCGAAAGTGCTCTTTTTGGTAAGCGGATGTCCCGCCCGGCAAGCAAAAATTGGCGGCACCAATGGAAAATTCCGATAGTCGAATTGATCGCTATGACGGTCCGGCGACAGTCCGATGAACATATCGATTCTGTCTCTCGAAAGATCGCCTTCCATCGAGCGCCAGTTGTGTTCTAGGGTCGTGAATTGGAGTTCCGGAAATTTTGCGAGCAGGGCGGCCATTGCGGGAGCAAGCAGGCCCTCTGTGATCGCAGTGTCGACCCCTATGATAAGCCGGCCCAGCTTGAGGTTTTCCATCAAGGCGATGTCGCGCCTTGCCTGTGAAACCAATTCAACCGATTGGTGCGCTGCGACCAAGAGGCGCTCACCATATGCTGTCGGTGTGGTCTTGCGCTTTTTGCGTTCGAACAATTGGGTTCCGTATTGCTCTTCGAACTTGGCAACGGTTTGACTCAGTGCACCGTGGGTGATGCCAAGTTTGTCTGCAGCACGCCGGAAATTACCCAGTTCGGCCAAAGTTATGAGCTGCCTAAATCTCCAAAGTTCGTCCATCACTCACTCCAATTGGATAGCTATTCTAACCTTATTGCCTGAAATAGATAGATTGATGATCCTGCAATTCTGAAATGAACCGATCGCGCCTACCGCGCCGATCAGGAAAGTGTCATTCAAGGGAGCGGGATATGAAAAGCGCATTGTTCACAACAGTTTCTATCGTCGGCTTGGCAGCCGCCCAACCAGTTTACGGACAGTCAGTCGAAACCAGCGAAGGCGCGGAGGGTGTGCCTGCATCCGAACAGCGCGATGAAATTCTCGTGATTGCCCAGCGGCGCGAACAAGACGTTCAAGATGTGCCGATCGCCATCTCGGTCTTTTCCGATGAAGATCGCGATCGTCTGGGAATTCGCACGATTCAGGACATGTCTAACTTCACCCCCGGACTCAGCTTTTCGGCTTCGCTCGATCGGCTTTCGATCCGCGGCATTGGCCGGCTGACCAATATTATCGGCACCGACCCGGGTGTAGCTACTTACAATGACGGCTTCTACACGGCTTCGGCCGCCGAGGCGTCCAAGACGCCGATGTTTGTTGAGCGTGTCGAAGTGCTGCGTGGGCCTCAGGGCACTTTGTATGGACGAAATTCGATCGGCGGGTCGCTCAATGTCGTCTCGAAGCGCCCAACCGACGAATTTGAAGGCGAAGTGCGCGCGACTGTCGAAAGTTTGGGTTTCTGGATCGGAGAGGGCTATCTCTCTGGTCCGATCACTGATGAGTTGAGAGCGCGTGTCAGCGTTCAGGTCGGGCCCCGCTTTTTTGACGAGCCGTATACCAATATTTCCGGCCTCGAAGACGAAGGGACACTCGATCGGTTTCTTGTCGAGGGGCAACTGGAATGGGACATTTCAGACAGCACCGAATTGTGGCTAAAATATTCCCACGCCGAATGGGATGACCACAACCGCACTGGAGGCTTGGTTACGCCGTTTTCTACAACCGAGGTTCTGCCCGAAGGACTCGTGCCGAGTGCGGCCTTCGGGTATGCGGTTGCGTCTCCGGGTGTGACCGATCCGCGGTCTTTCGATGCCAATACCCGCGCCAGCCAAAAACTAACGGACAACCACAATATCGTCGCTCACCTGACCGCGGATATGGGCGGTGTCACTGTCAAATATGTCGGTGGCTATTCGCAGTACTTTTACGAGCAGATTTCGGACTACGATTTCACGAGCGTGGATTCTGTCACAACTGGTGCGGGAACATTGGCTGCGCTGAGCCCCGCTTTTGCTGCATTCACCTACACTTACAACCCGACCTATGTGCAGGAATACATCGAGGACAAGAGCTACTATAGCAACGAGATCACCCTATCGAACAGCGACCCAGCCGCGTTCAATTGGATCGTTGGCCTCTACCAATATCACGAAGATTTCTCACAGCCGATCACCCAATTCGTCGATGCAGATGGGTCAGACAATCTGAGTGCCGCGATCGTAGCACCGATCTGTCTGGGCCAGTTTGGCATTCCAACCGCGACCTGTGCCACCAATCCCCGCCGCTCATTTTACGAAGGCAGAAGCAATCTCGAGATCGACGGGTTAGCTGCTTTCGGTCAGGCGGATTTCGAGGTGTCGGATGGGCTAAAGCTCACGGTAGGCCTGCGCTATTCGCGTGACGAGAAGAAGGGCGATGAATCTTTCCGTCTTGTCGGTTGGAACCCCACCGATCCGACGGTTGATCCGGTTGGCTGCTTCGGGTTTGGTTGCGGGCCTTTCACGCCGGCATTCGATGTGACCGTTCCGGTCCTCAACACAGTATTTCCGGGCTTGACTGGATCTGGCGCCCAAACCCGTTCATTCGAGGATGACTGGGGCGGACTTTCGTGGCGCCTTGGCCTTGATTATGCGCCAAATCCCGACACTTTGATATTCGGCAGCTATTCGCGCGGCATCAAATCCGGCGGTTTCAATCTTGGTGTCTATTCCGAAAATGCTGTGGTCGACAAAGAGGAAGTCGATGCGTTTGAAATCGGTATCAAGAGCCGTCCAGCTTACGGCTTTACGCTGAATGCGACTGCATTCCATTACGTCTATGATGGTTTGCAAGTTCCGATCGAGGTCGAAACCGGCGGGATTGGCCTCGGCAATCTGTTCAATGTGCCGACGTCGAAGTCGACCGGTTTTGAACTTGAGACATCCTGGGAAGCCACCGACTGGTTCGAATTCAATGCCAACTACGCCTATCTCGATGCGCGGATCACTCAGATCGATATGCTCTTTGATGATCCAAATCTGCCGGGCAACAATCTGATCAGCATTGATGGCAACCGCTTGCCGGCATCGTCAAAGCACAAACTTTCCGTGTCAGGCCTGATCGACGTGCCGCTTGCTCAGGGGGACCTGTTCTTTGCGGGGAGCTACGTCTATCGCTCAAACGCCTACTACGGTGTTTTTGACAATCCAAACTACCGCGCTCCGGGTTGGGATCAGGTGGATCTGCGTGCGACATATGTGGCACCCGACCGGAACATCCGCTTGATCGCTTATGTCCGCAATGTCTTCGATACGCTTGGCTATGACGGTGCAGATGCACTGGAAGGAAGCCGGTCTTCGCGTTTTGGCCAGACGTTGAGCTACACTCCGCCGCGCAGTTTTGGCGCAGAGGTTCAGTTCAGCTTTTGAGCTGGAGTGACAAGATGCGGTGCGTCCGGAGGTGGATTTGCAAACCTTCGGACGTCGCCGATCGAGCTGAATTTGTGTGAAGGATGAAGCGCGAGGCCACGTCCATATAATGATGTGCAATGCCCTTATGTAGGCAAAGGAAATGGCTCTCCGGCCAGTGTGATGCGATGCATCAAGCGGCGTTCACCATCATAGTCATTCTCGGCAAGATGCCAGGTTAGACGGTTATCCCAGATCGCAACCGAGCCTGGTTGCCAATTGAACCTGCATTGGAATTGCGGCTGTTGAGCATGGTGGAACAAGACTCTTAGAAATTCCTCGCTTTCCTCGCGCGCCAATCCTTCCAAAGCAATTGTGTGTGCCGGATTCACATACAGGATCTCCGCGCCCGTCTGCGGATGACGCACCATCACCGGATGAGTCGCCGAACCGACATCATCCGAACCCTTAAGAGAGCTGGCAAGATCGGTCCTCGAATAATAGCCGTCCCGTCCATAGATATGGGCATTGGAATGTACCGCTGTTAGCTGCTTTGCGCGCTGTTTGAGCGGATCAGGCAAAGCGCTCCATGCGGCGTGCATATTGGCAAACAACGTGTCGCCGCCTTTTGTCGGCAATTCTCGGGCGACAAGGATGGATCCAAGCGCAGGTGCAACATCATAGCTGTGATCAGTGTGCCAGCCGCCGCCGATATTCGTGGTTTGGTTGGCTTCCTTGCGCACCTCGGCAATCTCATGAAACCCTTCAACCGGCATGAAGAATTTGTTGAGGACGAGGTCGCCGAAACTCTTCGCAAAGGCCAAATGCGCTGCCGGTGCAAAGTCCTGATCTCTAAAGAATAAGACACCGCGTCGCGCTAGCAATTGCCGCATTTGATAGATTTCTGAATCGCTGGCATCGGCCAGTTGGACACCTTCGATCAAGGAGCCGCAAGATTGTGACCAGTCGCTGGCTTTCAAATCACACTCCCCGACAGGAAAGTTACAGCAGCATAGGCTGGGTCTGGATACTCATAAAACCCTTTGCCCACCTGCAAGCCGGATCGACCTTGCGCAAGCTGATCGATCAGGCATTTATGCACCTTGCCTGCATTCTCCGGCCCTGCAAGTGGTCCTGTCACGTGGAACAGTGTCAATGCGCGATCCAATCCGATTTCATCTAGGATAGCGAAAGGTCCTTTGGCCTGTCGGGTGGCTGCAATCCAAGCGCGATCGACATCATGGGGCCGCGCTACGTCATTGGTGGCGATCAAGACTGCATTCTGAGTCCATGCCGATGTCAGAGCATAGTCGGCCAGAGACGATTCGGGATGAGCTTGGAGAAAGTCGGGCGCGGCATAAGCGGGGGCAGGATAAGTATAGAATCCGCGACCGCTCCTCATCCCAAATCGCCCCGTCCCCACAACAGGTGCGAGAAAGGACAGGACCTTACGCCTCATCAGATCCATCAATGGTTGTTCCGGCATCGCCGGGCGGTTCTTCCAGCTATCATAGATCAGCCGCGTGCCGAACAGGTCCATCATCCCGAACGGCCCCATCGGAGAACCCGTGCGCTTCATCCACGCCCGGTCAACCTCTTCAATGCTCGCTGCGCCATCGATGACCTGCAGCATAGCAGCCGCCAGCACAGGGCCGATCATAGCATTGAAAACATACCCCTTGTTCTCTTTCTTGAGGACAAGCGACACTCCACCGAGGTGTTGCACATAGTCCTGCAAACGTGAAAGTGTAGCCGGTGACGTCCGCGGACCGGGCACGATATCAAACAACATCGCTCCCAGATGCGAATGCAGCGCGGCAAAGCGGCTTCCATCAATAACCGCGTCCTCGATATCCGAAACCAAGAGAGATGAGCTGTTGGTGGTAAGGATCGTATCGGATGCCGCGTATCTCTCCAATTCGGCGAATAATTCGCGCTTCACTGCGAGATTTTCAAAAATGGATTCACTGACTAGCCCTGCACCGTAAAGTGCCGCTTTCAGATCTTTCTGGATCGCGATCCGTAAGGAGGCGTCCTGCGCGGCTTTGGGCGAGATAAGTCCTGCTATCGCCATCTCTCCGGCTATCTCAGATACACGCTGCGGCACTTCGAGCAGGGAGTCCCATGCAATGTCGTAAACCACCGCGTCGTAGCCAGCCAGAGCGGCTAAGAGCGCGTTGTAACACCCCATCGTGCCGCCGCCGATGAAGCAGACATGACCTTCGCCGTGAGGCCTCATTTGAGCGGCCTGGGCAGACGACCAGGAAGGATCAGATTGGTGCTGCCCTTAGTTAACGCAGCAGGCCGATAATCAAGAATTGGCAGCGACTTGAGAGCATTGACGATATGGAATTGAGTCGGATTCTGCTCCCAGCTCAGATTTTTCCACTCGACCTTGCCTTCGCCCAGCATGATCTGAGTGATGTGGTTTTCGCTCGGGAAAGTTGTGTATTCGTCAAGTTTGGGTTCAAATGATCCAGCCTGCTGTATGTAGCGCCAGCCCATTGGATTATCTTTGCCCTTGCGGTCTTCCTCACTGGCGGCAATCTCCTCAAGTTCAGGCGCGCGCAGTCCAGAGACTTCAATATCGACAATCGTGTGTCCGAAATGGCTCGCATTGCAGCGCCAGACGTCATTGGAGACGCTGTGATCCGGAATGTCGGCATAGACTTTGGGAATTCCCTGTAACTCGCGCCCAGTCAGGATTGGATCGGTCAGATTTTCCCAGATGACCAACGCAAAGGTCCCTTCAAGGGATTCGCCATCACTGCGATAAGTAACGTCGGCATTCACGCCGATCATGTTGTATCCTCTCCCGGCGAGCCAATCGACTTGTCGGTTGCAGGCATAGAAGACAGAGATGATCGGCTCGGCAGCTGGCTCGAATCCTTGCGGAAGCAACTGCGCCAATTGGCTGCCATCGGTTACATATGGAACAGTCAGCGCGGTCACGTCGCGATACCAGCCGGAACTGCCCGGACCGTGATAGCGCGCGCCGAAATGTGCCGGCATCATGTGGCTCTTGGTTGGATCACGCTTGAACACTCGATCTTCCTCTCAATCAGCCGGGGTTAGGGTCTGCGCGACATTGCGTTCATGCGCGGCGCGGTCGATCTTGTAGAGGCGCACGCAGAGCAGTCGCAGGACCCAAAGCCCCACAATCGCAATCAGGTAAGTTTTACCAAATTCCTGCACGGTGCTGTCTGCAACCTGGCCTGGTTCGGCTCCCTCAGGGAAGTTGACAACGGCAAGCACCAGCGATGCAGCGAAAATCCCCAAACCCTGCGTTGCCTTTGCCGAAAAAGTGATCGCTGCAAAGAACACACCTTCTGACCGTCGCTTGGTCTTAACCTCGCTTTCTTCCACCAGATCGGCGATCATCGAGAACATCAGCACCTGAAATGAGATTATCAGGGTCATCTCGATCACCGCGACCACGAAAATCAGTGGCAACAGGAACGATTGCCCATCTACCGGCATCGGCTCCAGAACGCCGAGCAAGCGCAGGGTGATCAGCACGGGTGACATGAACAATGTCGCGCCTGCCGCGATAAGCGCTCCATTGCGTTTACCGAACTGCTTGGTGAAGAACGGTGCAATCACCACCGCAAGTGCCGCTCCGACAAGCGATGCGAGGATCAGTATGCTAATCTGTTCCTGCGTGAAGCCCCAGAAGAAAGAATTGATGTAGAGATTGAGGCTCATCGCAAGGCCGGTGGCAACCGATGATAGGACGGTCGCCATAAACAGTGCGAAGAACGACTTGCTTGTCAAAGTCTCGAGAATCTCAGCGAATATCAAACCCAGCTTCTTGGGCTGTTTCGCGGGCGCGGCCGGCAAGGTCGGGATCAAACGGTGCGTGCCGAGACTTGCCACTATGATCGAAACAAAGATCATTGCGGAGGCGATCAGACCATAGGTGGTGAAGCCGTCGCGATTGAACAGGCCACTAGGATTGGCTTCATTGGGCGCTAGAATGACAGCCAGCGTAAAGACGGCGATCAGCGTCCCGCCGATCCAGCCAAAGAATGTGCGCCACGCCATAAGTGACGTTCTTTCGTCGTAGTCGCGCGTCAGTTCCGCGGCGAGCGCAGAGCTTGGCACTTCATAGAGCGTGATAAGAGTGCGGATCAGGATCGATAGGACGACCAGATAGGCAAACAGCATATTGCCCGAAATGCCCTCAGGCGGGCTCCAAAGGAAGAAATAGGCAATCGCGACCGGTATTGCAGCGAAATACATCCATGGGTGCCTGCGCCCCCACCGGCTGCGGGTATTGTCACTCAGATAGCCGACAAACGGATCGGAGAATGCGTCGAAGACCAGTGCGATAAGCAGCGCCAGCCCGACCAGTTCTGCTTCAACTCCAAGAATCTGTGAGTAGAACAACAACAGGAAGAAATCGAACCCGTTGTTCTTAACCCCATAGGCGATAGCTCCGAAACCATACGCAAGCTTTGTTGCTATCGGAATCTTTGTGGTGGTCAAAGTCGCTCTCCAAACTTCTCAGCTTGAGATCGCTACACGGCTAACCAGGTGCTTCAATAAGGATAGAATAGCTAACCGGTGTTGGTTTTGCTGCAGGCGGCTCCATGCGGCGAAATCACCGAGATTTATCGACTGAACCTCGCAAGATACGCACCGAACCAGAGGCCACATGCCAACTATGTGGTCATCGCCGTCAATTTGGGGCTTCGGTACGTTTGGAAATGACCGCTCATGGGGTCGTTAGCGGAATGGCGGCTCTTCGCGCTCACAGCCCAATGAGCAGACATTCCGCAACCGGCCCACTTCCAGTCACCGTTCAATGTCTGCAATTGGAGGTGTTTGCTGACAGACTGCTTTCGGGAAACGTCACCCGCATTTGAACTAGGCGATGGAGCTAAAGATTAGCCCTTCCAGTAGAACCCCGGCCCCGGCATGTCTCGCCCGTCGTCTGGTCCGACTTCAGTATCGATGAGCGCGTTCAGTTTCGTGTTTAGATCTTCGAGCACCTCATCCGGAACCGCTTCCGATGCGGCCAGGTTGCGGGTCTCGCCCGGGTCCTGTTTCAGGTCGAAGACTTCGAGATCGTTGCGCGCCTTCAACTCTTCGAGCGTTCGCGGCACATGGTGTTCACGCGGAGAGAAATAGCGCGCGAGTTTGTAGTCGTCGGTCACCACGCCGCGCATGAAGCTGCGGGCGCTGAAATCTGGTGTCAGACCAGCGCCGACGCTGTTGCCGAACCTGCCAATGGCAGAATCGATCTTCTGGTTCTCGAAAACGGATTTGGCAAAGTCAGGGTCCGCATGATGGCTAACGCTGTAGGTGACCAGCGCGCCTTTGACTGAGTGGCTGCGTTCGGTCGAACCGCTCGCCAGTTCTTGCGACATGTCCAGGCCGCTGATCGCCGCATAGCGATCCCTGACTATCTGTTCTTCAATGCCGACCAGCCCCTGTATGGTTGGTGTGAAATCAACGGCAGAAACGAGCCCATCATTTGTTCTTGGCGTTCGCGAATCCGGATGGGAGATCACCAGCGGCACATTGAGGTTCTCGCGGAACATCCACGGGCCCTTTTGCCGCAGGCCATGCACGCCGCCCATTTCTCCATGGTCGGACGTCAGCACAATGATCGTCCTGTCGGCCTGACCACTGCTCTCCAACGCGTCGAGCACCGTGCCCAGATGCCGGTCTACGTCGCGGATGCAGTTGTAGTAGTATTGAGAGAACCTGATCCACGCTTCGACATTGTCATGCGGCATGGATCCGTAAAAATAGTCCATGTAGGTATCGTAGTCAGCCTGCGCGGGAAGCTGTCCTTGGTAGCCGCCAGGTTTGAAATCGCGCGGCAGGTCGGCAACCTTGGCAATCTGGTAAAGCGGATCGTCGGGTATCGGCAGGACCGGTCCCGGCAAGGTGTTTTGCACCCGTGTCGTCGCCTGCTCGCCGGTTGCATCGAGGAACATGATGTCGTGCGGATTGACGAAGCTGACCGTCAGCGCCCATGGCTGCTCTAAATTGCGCGATTTGCCGGTCAGCCATTTTGCGGCGTCGCCCGCTATCCGGCCATCGAACTTCCAGCCAGCTTGGGAGTCGATCAGTTCCGGCCCCCAACCGTAGTCGGAATAGCCATAGGCTTCGAGCGCATCGGGGCGGTCGGCAGCGCCTTCCCAGGCTTCATCCTGCGGCAATTCGTGCAAGTGCCATTTGCCCTTGTAGGCCGTGTAGTAGCCAGCATCGCGCAGCATGTGACCAAGGGTCGGGATGGCCGGATCGAGCGGCCTGCCCATCAGCGGCACATTGGTATTGTCCTGCACGCCAGTGTGCTGAACGTGCTGACCGGTCCAGAAGACTGAACGAGAGGGCGTGCACAGCGGAGAGGTCACTTGCAGGCCTGAGAAATAGGTGCCGCGCTCGGCAATCCGGCGATGATTGGGCAGATCGAGGCTCGTGGGAAGCGTTTCCCATGACCGTTCCTGATCCACCATGATCACCAGCAGGTTGAGGTCCTTGCGGCCCTTGGGAACGGGCGCATCACGATTCACCCCGCGCGTCCCGGGCGCTTCCTTGGGAGTGAACCAGCCCAGACCATAACCAGCTGCGCCCAAAGCCCCCAGCGCAGCGCCCCCCATTACGGTCCTGCGGGAAATGCGCGGCATATCAGTTCGCTTGATCCGGGCGGCCCATCCATGGCCTGAACATCCCTGAGGGATCGTATTTGGCGCGCAAGCTATCGAGTCGGGCCAAATTCTCATCCTTCATGAAGCGCGCGGGGCGCTTGCCGAGATTTTCGTCCGCAAGCTGAATGCCAACCGCGTGGTCCTGCATCGCTGTCATGCGTTCGGTCGCCCAGTTCTCATATTTGTGATCGTCCGCAGCGTGCTTCCACTCGCCATATGCCGCGAGATAGCGATTGGCCTCGAGCGAGAACGCCATGTCAGGCCGTTCCCTGGGCGGATGCCAGTTGAGCCACAGAGCATGGCTTGGAGCAGGCGGCATAGTATCAGCAATGGCATTCAGGCCGTGCAGCAGGTCGTCAATCGGCGCATCGGTCCAGATATTGTCCGCGCACCAGCGCACATCGGGCGGGAAGTGGGTGATGTTTGCGGTCTGCGAGAGGATGCTGGTGCTCGATGGAATGAGCGGGGTTGTAAAACTGGCGAGCTTCCGGATCGGGCTGTCGTTGATGAAGCGAACCGCTTCGCGTGCTTTTTTCCAGCTATTGGCAAGGACCGGCGCAAAAACCTCTATCCCCGGCTTGAAAATACCCATCGCCTTGGGCGTGATCAACATCTGAAACTCAACCGAGCGCGCGACGCTGGCCCCGACATCATCGGCCCAGCGGAACACATCGTCGAGATGTTCCTGCCGGAACACCTGTACCTTCATGCCGGTGAATTTCGGCCGCGGATGCAGGCGCAGGTGATAGCGCAGAACGACAGCAAAAAAGCCCGGTCCCGATCCGCGCGCGGCCCAGAAGATGTCCGCGTTCTCGCTCTTGCTGGCATGGATGCGGCTGCCGTCGGCGAGAACGAGATCGATGCCGATCACGCTCTGCGTTGCCAGCCCCAAATCGCGACTGCCCCAACCAAAGCCGCCTTGGAGCAGGAAGCCGCCTAGCGCGACATCGGGGGCATGAGCGATCGGGAAAAACAGCTTGTGCTTTTTGAGCGCGCAGTCGAGGTCGAGGCCCCAACAGCCCGGCCCCACCTTGGCGATGCCAGCTTGCGGATCGATTTCGATCTGGTTGATCCGCGCCATGCTCAGCAGCAAACCGCCTTCGCGAAGATGGTTCTGCGCCCAGCTATGCCCGCCGGATACGATGCTGACTTGCCAGCCTTTCTCGCGTGCCTGCAACAGTGCCGACTGCACATCCTCCGCCGAATTTGCTTCGACCAGCAGGTCCGGGCGCGCACCGGAATCGCGGGCATTGAAACTGGTGGCAAGGACCGCCTTGTCGAACCCCTGTTCTCCGCGCCGCCATATGCGTCCTTTGCCCTTGGGTCGTTTCATGCCTGCCGCTCCCGATAGGCAGCACCGAACTCCTCAAACAGTTCGGGCAGGAAGCCTGCCAGATGGGCCATTTCCTGCGCGTTGTGGACGAGGAGATCCGCTGGGGATGGCAGGAGCTTGCCTGCGATGGGGCGCAACCCCTTGGCAAACCCGCGACCCAATGCGCCGGGATTGTCACCCAGAGCAACGTTTTCACCGCCCATCCACATGCGCGAGCGCATCTCGCTCCCGCCTTCGACTGGGCGCAGCTGGTGCAGCAACCATCCGGCCTTGAGCGGAGCGCCCGGCAGGCCGACCCGTGCACAGATAGCGACTTCGCCCTGCTTCGCCAGCCGGGCTTCATCGAAACCCATGACCGAAGGAGACACGAAGCCAATCGCCCCTTTCACGAGTTTTGGGCCGAGATATTCGGTAATGTGCGAAACACGGCCGATATAGCTCTCGTCGCTGCGACCATCGGCCCACTGAGCATTGACGTGTGCCTTGGGGTGCCACAGCTTGTAACGCTGCGCTTCGCAGCCGTGCCAGCCAAACCACCAGTCCCACATCTGCGGAGTAACACGCGGCATTTTGGTGAGGCAGAAGACCCGGATGGAGCCGTCTGGTGGGCGTGCATAGCCTGTTTCCACCGGCCAATACCCTGGTTCGATCATCGTGGAGGCATCCGTGGCCGGTGCAAACAGCTCATGCGCCTGCGGCCCGACCAACAGGGCTTCGGCGACTTGCGGCTGAAGCGGATCGAGCTCGGGGTTGAAGAAGCGTGCATAGGGGCTTTGTGCAAGTTCTTGCTCCGAATATCCAAGCAGGCGCTGGGTCATGCTTCAGCCTTTCGTTTCAATGGCGGCGCGATAGGCGGCGGTGATCAAGGGGCGCGATGTCTCGCTGCAATGCTGAAGCAGCGCCGCGCACCAGCTCTGGCGAACCTGCGCGATACTCTCGCGGTTGGAGAAAAATCCCGACCCCCACATCCCCAACACAGCCAACAGCTGAATAGCGAGATGTCTGCCAAGGCTGTCTGTATCAGTGCCGGGGACCAGCTCGCTGTTTTCAGCGGCTTGCTGCAGACGGACGCACGCCAGTCCGACGCTGCGCGAGACCGCTGTTTCGCGCGCCTCCGGGTGATCGGAGGTCATGATGCTGGCGTAGATGCCGCGGAAGTAATCTTCATCGCTTTCGAAGAACGCCTCGATCCGGTCGAGCGAGCCGAACAGCTGTTCAATAATCGTGAGATTCTCTTCGCCCGCGCCGAGTGGCGACAGCTCGAACTCCGCCTCCTCCATCAGCGAGATCAGGACGTCGGTTTTGGAGCCGAACAGATTGTACGGTGTGCGCAGGCTGACATCGGCCTGCTCGGCCAGCCGCCGCATGGTGAGTTTTTCCATGCCCTCAGTCCGGATGATCTCCTCGGCCGCCGCACGAATGCGGGCGCGGTTGAATTCTTTCGCTTCTTCTCGCCTTGACATGTGCCTTTAAATAGCATTTTTATAACATGTGTCAAATTTGTTGGATTCGCCAGATCGCGGACCCGAAATGGAGAACGGAACGTGTTGCTTGATCCGGCACAGCTGCAGACAAAGGAGGTGCTTGGGTGGGAGGGCCTGCACCTGCTCAACTTCTCCCAGAGCAGTTGCTCGCAGAAAGTGCGCATCCTGCTACGGGAAAAGGGGCTGCCCTATCGGTCGCGTGAAATCGATCTCAAGAAGCTAGAGCACACGACGCCATGGTATCTTGGCATCAACCCGCGCGGCGTTGTGCCGGTGCTGATCGACGATGGCGATGTCCACATCGAGAGCAACGACATCCTCACATATCTCGAAGATCGTTATCCAAGCGAGGAAAGCTGGATTCCATCAGGGGAGAGCGAAAGGCAGGCCGCGCTCGAACTGCTGGAGCTCGAAAGCGCATTGCATGACCATTTACGCGCGATCACCATGGGTTTTCTTGCGCCGCGCAAGATGATGGAGAAGAGCGAGGCCGAGCTTGAAGTCTATCTCGCCAATGGGCCGGACGATCCCTATCGTAAGCGTCAGGTTCAATGGTGGCGCGAATTTGCCCTCAATGGAGTGAGCAATACGCAGGTGCGCAAGGCTGTCCTCGCGTTTAGCGACGCATTCTCGCGGCTTGAGCAACACCTGGCCGGCAGCCAATGGCTGGTGACTGACCACCCCACGGTTGTCGACATCGCCTGGTTCATCAATATTCATCGCGCCGCCCTTGCGGGCTATCCATTGGAGCGACACCCTGCAGTCAGGGAACACTATCGCCGGATGCTCGATCGCCCTGCATTTCGGATCGAAATCAACAATGGGCCGCTCTCACTTCGCATTCTATCCCCGATCTACCGTTTCTTCCGACGAGTGAGCGGCGCATCGCTTGCAGCCTGGAAAGAATGGCCAATGGGCAGTGACGTGGATGCCCCAAAAGAGGAGCTGATCTGATGCCATCCAGATTGCGCATTATTCAAATCCTTCTGACAATCACCGCACTGGAGTTCTTCGGCCCGGCAATAAGGGACATCAGTCACTCACACCTTTTCAATGCCAGCTGGGTCGGTCACGCAAGACTGCACCTAGCCTGGTTGCTGGGGTTCATGGTCTTTTCGGGACTGGCGAACCTCTATTTCATCTGGCGGCCGGCTGAAAATAAACGCCGGGACCTCAGAATTCCCGCAATCTGGCAGGCCTGCAATCTCGCCGGATTCTGGGTCGCGACGATAGCCGTGGATTCCTACGGTGGCGCGATCGTCGATCCAGAGCACCATGTCGCGATTCTGAGAATGGACGAGAACGTCTTCGTCTTCTCCATCCTGACGGTGGTTTACCTGATTGCGCTTGTGCTGCTTGCGAAAATGCCCGGTGATAGGAAGCGCTCATGAACAAATTTGGAAAATGGTCGGTAGCACTAGTAGCCCTTTCAACTGTTGGCATATTCGCGGCTTGGGCGACCTCGTCCGATCCGCGCTACAATCCGGCGAGCTTCGAGGAGGAGCCGCTCGAACTGGGGCTGGCCCCACTCGATGAAGCGATCACGCTTGCCCAGTTCGCGCACGATGATGGTGGGACACACACTATGCTCGTCACGAGCTGGGACGACGAAACCGCAACAGGCATCGATCTTGAACAGCTGGGAGCACCCGTAACGGACGATCCTTTCGCGGCACTTGGCGGAGCCGATCTGTCTGCGGTTCGTTCTGGTCGACTCGAAGGCTTGCCAATCTCTACCGTGGCCATGACCGACCTCCTGCCCTCGGGACCGGGCGGCGAGCAGCATATTGGGACAGGCACGAATTTCCCCGAACATGCCGAAGAGGCGAACAGCACTTCGGTCTTCCAGTTTCCGAAATTCGGCTCGGCTTCCCCTGCACGCACAACGGTTCGCGCCAATCCCGGTATCCTGCTCGATTATGAGGTGGAGCTATGCGTGCGCTTCGACCGAGAGCTCACCTCATCTGCGGAATTCGACCAAGCCGTGAAGGGTTTCTTCCTCTGCGGTGACTTCACCAACCGCAATGCACTGATCAATCTCGCCGACCCTGATAATCTGGATTCTGGCCATGGCTTCAGCGATGCGAAGAGCGGCCCTGATTTCTTTCCGACCGGACCGTTTCTGATCATCCCCAGCGATTGGAAGGCCTTCATCTCGAATGTCCGTATGACCACCTCGGTCAATGGTTCACCGCGTCAGGATGCGCGCGGTGGGAAAATGACGCTCGACTTCCGGTCGCTGGTCGAGAAAGCTTTCGGTGACATGAAGGAACCGCGTTTCCTCTATCGCGACGGCTACGTCAAACTGATGCCCGAAGCTTCGATCCCCACGTCCGCCACGTTGATGTCTGGAACCTCGGAAGGGACAATCTTCACTCCCCCCACCCGCGGCGACATCATCGAGGCGATCATGGCTTATCTCGGCCAGGGCGGACCACTGGCAAGCGAGGAGTTCATGGATGTCGCACGGAGGACACTCATCACCAATGAACTTGCGAGCAAACACTATCTCCAGCCGGGAGACATTGTGGAATACGGCTCCAGCAACCTCGGAGATATTGTGGTGAGGGTCGTCGAATGATGCGCAACCAGCATTCCGTGCGTCACTATCCGGGGGACAATTTCTACGCATGAAGATTGCGCTTTCAATTGTGCTCGCACTGGCAATTGGAACGGCCACGCGGATGTTTGGCATACCACTTCCAGCACCACCGGCCCTGGTTGGCGCTCTTCTTGTACTGGCGATGACGCTCGGACATCTGGCCGCAGACAAGCAGATCGCCCGGCGCACTGGAAATGACGTTGGCGATGAGGGTTTGGCAGATGATCCAACAAATAGGGGATACGGGAGGTGACGACTGCAGTCGGCTTTCTCCTCGCTTTTGTCATCGGATATGGATGTAGGTGGTTTGATCTGCCCCTTCCAGCGCCGCCGAAATTGCTTGGCGCGCTGCTCGTTGTAGCGATGACTATTGGGTTTCTTGCTGCAGATCTTGCTCTTGCGATTTTGGGTTGATTTCTCCGACCCAGTTAGGCGCGGAGCAAGTCCGCATTTGGAACCCGCGAATTCAGGAGCCAAAGTCTCGGATTGGGTCGTGACCAGCCGATCCGCTTCTGGGTGGCGACCTGACTAAGCAGACAGACCGCTCATCGGCGGTGTCCGCGT